>CALEHY010000001.1 GCA_937876375.1 uncultured Clostridia bacterium
AAAAGGCTCTCAAGAAGAGAGCCCTTTTTAATTACATAAAGAATAGGTTGTTTAATATATCTTCTGCGTTGTATTCATCATTGTTGTTTGTGTAGCCATCCTTATTTGGTTCAAGGATTTCACCACTTGTTGTGATTACATCAGGTGATGCAAACTTGATTACCTTGATTGTTGGATCTTCGTATTTATTCATTGTTTGCACCTCCTATGCGTTTTGACCAAAGCTAATTGCTTGGCTTTCACTATAAATTGTATGAATACCATCTGCATTCTTGTAAGTTATGTATGACTTAAAGTTAAGTGTACCACTTGCAGAGCCATAATTTAGGCTAATTGAATACTCACCTGATGAGCCTTGCTGTGATGACTTGAAGGTATTACTCTTATCACCATTTATTGCAATAATACCAGCTTCAACTACTGAAGAGCCACTTGGTAGATAGTATTGAGCATTGATAGTTAACTTGCTGTTTTCATCAATGTAGCCTGTAATAGATGTGCTTGCCTTATTTGATGTTCCTGCACATACATAAATTGTTTGGCTATTATTTGGAGCATAGATTACATTGCCATTGATACCTTGAAGAATATTGCCATCAGCATCGCAGTATGCGAAGCTCTCTGCACCTGCAAGAGTTAGCTTTTGGTCATAATACGCATCAAATTCTGTTTTACCATTTACAGTTACACCATTAAGACCAATGATTTTACAAGTATTTGATTTTGGAGCATAAGTTGCTTTGAGTGATACGCCAGACTTATCAACATTTGTTGGATCACCACTAACTGTTTCCCAACCAATGAAATCATAGAATGCAACCTTTGGTGCTTCAACATTATAGCTAATTGATGAGCCGATAGCAACATATTCAAGACTGATTACTCTATTGCCTTTGTCGTAGAATACAACTCTTGCTGTGTCGCTTGCCTTTGTGTCTGAGTCATCAATATAGCAGTTGAATGTTACATCGCCAGTGATAACTTGTGAGAAATCTTGAGCGATTGTATTTAGCTTAACATCTCTTTCATCAGTTTCCATTACCCATTTATAGATTGCTTGATTTTCTTCAAGCTCTACAGAGTAATTGAACATTTCGCCATAGGCTACTGATACTGTTTCTGTGTCGGCAATATCGTCATCAACAATTTTGTTTACTGTTACTGAATACTTTACTAATTCAAGATTATTAATTGCCGTTTCGATGCTTACGACAGCATCATCAACATCATCCTGAGTTGCTGTTTCACTATCAAGAATCTCTTGTGCAGTTGCTACTGCATTTTGCAATGCTTGTGTACTTACATAATAAGTAGCACTGATATAATCGTTCTTTGCTGTTGCGATAGATGCAAACAGAGCTGTTTTATCAACAGTATAGCTTAAGCCACAACCAAAAGAGCAGACATAAGTAAATACATTATCCTTAACTGTTAGCTCAAAATTATGTGCATCAGGATCAACATCACCTCTTGTTGCACCACAATAGATACATTTTTCTGGAGATACGCAATTAGCATAGGCATATTCACAAGCAGGAGTGAATGATAATTCTGCCGATGCATATCTTTCGCTAACATATTTACTCGTACACTTTAAACAAGTTGGAGCTATAAACTCATTGTTTTTAACTGATTGTGCTTGATTATCGATATCAACAAGAAAGTCAACATAATAACTATCGACACGAACAATAGTACCTGCTTTAATTATATCTCCTTTTTTCAAATCTGTTGCATTGATATAATCACTTGATTGAACTTGATAATTATTTGTTACATCTCCACAAGTGGTGCATTTTGCTTTATATATATTGCCGCTTACCTTCTCAATGATCTTATAGTTATGGCCTAGCGGGTTACCTAATGTTTTAGTGCCGGATATATCACCACATCTAACACACTTTGCTTCATATACAGCTGGCTCTGTACAGGTTGCTCTGCTAATTAACACACCTGTTACATAAGTATGACCGAGTGGCTCGCCAACCTCCATAGTTCCATTTACTTCGTCACATCTTACACATTGAACAGCATATATAGCTTTATTGGTACAAGTTGCTTCTTCTAATAGCTCTCCTTGTTTGCTAAAATCGTGACCAAGTGGATTGCCATCTGTTAAACCACAAAGGATGCAGGTTTTTGGTTCAGTGCAAGTGGCATCCTTCCATTGGTGTAAGCTTTCATTTGGAGCGCCTTGTGTTTCGCCGCACTTTGAGCAGGTCATTGGAGTTGAGCAATTTGCAGCTACCCAATCGTGAGAGCTAGTATCCTCAACAGCCTTTAGATAACCACTATACACACCTGTCTTGCTACTCATATTGACTGTGTTACCCTTTTTGTCAACAAACTTTTGGCAAGGTGCAAGCCAGTTGTCAAAGGTACCATTATCATTATAAATAGTTCCGTCAATAACGGTATTCTTTAGCTGAACAGTTCCTGCGATATTCCTAATTATATAATCTGGCTCCTCACCAGCAGAATAGCCCTTCAAATTTGCATTTGAAATATTTAATGTACCATAATTGAACACTGCGGCAGAGCCCATACAAGATAATTGATCGTCGTCAATATTGTTAATGGTTAAGCCATCAATATTCACTTCACCGTGAGCAGCAAATAACCCTGCGGCTTTATTGTTTAGTGTAGCATTACCCGTTATTGTTAAATTTTCAATTATAGCTATATCACCATTTTCAACCTGCTCATCAGTAGGTCCAAAAACAATACCATCCTTTAGCTCTAATACACCACCAATAAATTCGTGTTCAAATAAAAATGGTAAAATCTCATCAGCACCTAAATAGTGAATAGTGCCCTCTGGTTCTGTTAAGGTTGAGCAGTCAGATATAACACCAACGGTGCTATTATATGATGTTACACCGCTTAAATTTAGCTTTGCATTATTGCTTGGGTTATAGTACCAAAAATCAGGTGCAAGTAGCTTATCAAGAGTGTCGTTATTTGTTATATTATTTAGCTTTGCAAAGTGGATTTGGGTATTGCCCATATTATCAAGGCTATCAATAGTGCCTCTTTGGATATCAAGGTTAGCACCAGCATTATTGGCAATGCTACCAACACTATCAGCGTTAACCATCATTGTGCCATCATTAACAAGATTATCAACATAACCCTTTACATTCATAATGCCACTAGTATCATTATGAATAACACCATTGTATTGACCACTCCAAATATCCATAGTGCCACGATTTTCTATCGGTCCACGAACTTCAGTATTTTTTATTTCAGCATAACCGGTATTAATAATTGCACTGTAAGTAGAATTTGATGTGTCACAGCCTACTGCTGCATCCCCTTCGAGGTATAGCTTACCTGTTGAGTTATTATAGATGCCTGATTTTTGTCCATAGATATTACAGCATAACCCAACAGTTAAAGTGCCATAATTATCTATTGCTGTAAGACCTCTTGCGCTATGAAAGGCTGAGTGACTTAATAAACGAAGGTTACCCCTATTTTCAATAAGACTGGTTAGCACTGAGCTACTGTAAACATTATTTGCAGATACAATAGCAGTACCATTCATAATAAGCTTTTTAGTAATATCACAATTTGTAATAAAAACATAATAACCTTCATTTGGATATTTGTTAACAGTTGCATCTAATCCATCCTGTAAATCATCAAAATTATATGTTTCAAATACCGTTTTACCTGTACTTTCTCTTTCAATCCAAATACGTGTACCATTTGTATAGGCAGCGACAGCTGTCAATGGCAATGCTGATATAATCATCAACACTGACAATATGATTGATAAAAGTTTCTTTGTCTTTTTCATAGTTTTATCCTTTCTATATATAGAAAATAACATAATATTTCATTTTACAGCTACATTATAGCACATAAATCTTACAAATTTCTGACAAATTGGGAATTTTTTTAAAAATAATAAAAAAATTTCCCTTAACGAGTAAGGGAAACCTTTAGATTATTCAGTAGTTTTGCACTTCTTTTTCTTTTGATAAATAATAGCAAATATTGCCATAGCACCTACAGCTGCTAAGCTCATTGCAACGATAATCACAATATTACCTTTGCTAATAGTTGAGGCTGTCATACTCTTTGTGGCTGGCTTTTCCTTGCCACAATATACGCAGGTTGCAGGATGATCCTCAGTAGGCTCTGTATATAGGCAGTTTGACTTAAACTGAACTATAACTATGCTTTCACCTTGAGTAGTGGTGTTTGAAGTACACTTTAAGCAATTTGGAGCTACGACATTTGTACTAGTGTTATAATAATCTCTTGAAACGCCGTCAATATAGACATCAATTTCAGTTCTACCACTTGCACTTACGCTCATAGAGTAACCTAATTTAACAAGTTCTCCTGTTCTTATTTTATCTATAGGAGTAGTTCTTGTATATTCTCTTTCTGGTGGTAATGCTGAACAGCGCTTGCACACTGGATTACCGTTTTCGTCGATAATATAGCTATGACCTAGTGCCTTACCTTCGGTCAAACCACACATTCTGCAAGTTGCTGGAGCAGTACAAGTTGCATCCTCAAAATAGTGTTCAACAGGTGGAGCAACTATATTATAACAATCATTACACACTGCTGGAGCTGTGCAAGTTGCAGGCAAATAATTTTCACAAGCTGTACGGAAATTTAGAGAAGCGTTATTGAAGAAGCCTTTTGTAATTCTTTCAAATCTTAAGCATCTTTCTACTTCATAGGTTGAACCGTTATCAACTGTGGCAACAGTTTCTCCGTCTATTTTGATATCATATTTTGCACCATCCATGGTGATTGTTGAAGCACTATACAATTTATCCATATGTTGAAGATTACTACTCAACACTTCCTCGCCACCTTGATATTCGCTAGCTTGGGCTATTATAGCTGTAAACGGCATAGTGGCTAAAATCATTAATACTGACAAAACGATTGATAATAACTTTCTTGTCTTTTTCATAACAAATTCCCCTTTGTTCTTTATTTGCCATCATTGTAGCACACCAATCTTACAAATTTCTGACAAATTATGGAATTTTTTAAAAAAGTATAAAAAAGATGCCCCACTTGAGGCATCTTTTCTGTTTATTTATTTAGTTTTTACTGTCTTGTAGCCTGACCAAGAAGAAACATATTTTCTTCCAGAAATCTCTTTATAGGTTCGAATTCTTACATAGCATGTTGTTTTACTCTTTAAACCAGTTACTTTTTTACTAACTGTTTTGTTGCTTTTCACTGTTGTAGTTTTAACATTCTTTGTGAAATTCTTATCTGTTGCATACTGAATTTGATAGCCCGTTGTTTGAACAGTATATTTCTTCCATTTTGCTGTGAAGCCATTTGATTCGGCAGTCAAGCTTAAACCACTAGTATTCTTTGGGTTAATCTTGAATGTCTTTTTTAATGTTCCCTTGTAATAATTCTTAAATGTTACTGTTACAGTAGCCGTGCCAACCTTTGTGTTGTTTGAATAAGCGACTGTATAATTAGATTTTGCAATAGTTTTGCCAAGGTTGTCCTTAACAGTTACAGATGGCTTCTTTGCATTAGCATCGTATGTATAGGCTGTTGATGAAAGTGTAAGCGTTTTTGGAGCCGAAATAGTAACAGCCTTACTATTCTTAAAATTATTAATGCCCTCAAAGGTCGCCTTTCCATTTTCAGCTTTAACAGTATAGTTTAAGCCCTCTATCAATTCCTTATTACCAAACTTAACAGAAATTCTGTTATTTGTCGCTTTAATGATGCAGTCATCAATGCTAGTCATACCCATAGGGAGAACGATGCCATCAACATTATTTAGCCAAGTTGTGCCATTTCCTCGTCTTGTAGTCAGTGGATTAACTATAACGGAATACATTGACTGAATCTCTAATTCACCCTGTGAATCTGAAAGTGAACCCGTAGCACTGATAGAATAATTAACATTATTTTCGCTACCGATATACATCATTGTATGTCCTGGGAAGAACAAGAGCGCTCCAGCAGGTAATGTTTCTATAAATGCTTCCTTTTGGGTGTCAGTCATAGAGCTGACATCTATTTTTGTATTAGGCACAAGCTGTTGCCAATTTGTATTTCTAGGCAGCTCAAAGCCAAAGCAACGATAAATCGTTCTTGTATATAATGAGCAATCATAGCTTTCTAGCATACCTGCCCAGCCATATCTATTGCCAAGACAAGAGAATGCAATATCAAGAATATTGCTCTGTGTTAATGGCAAGAATCCAATGCTAACATTATAATGCTGTGCAATTAGTGCCACATCCCTCTTGTATGTACCATCATCATTTCTAACAGGCATATAAACAACATGGTTGTTCCATGTGCCACGCTCACCAATGTTCTTTGGAATTTCTGATTGTGGAACAAGCTTTAGTATTGTGCCAAGAGTTAGCTTTGTATTAGCAACCTGTGGTGTGATATATGAAGGCTCAAGTGTCAGCTTGTCCTGTGTGATAACCAAAAAGTCCTTTGCCTTCAAATCAACCTGCCAAGCATCTAGCCATTCTGCCTTGTCCTTACATAATGCAAGGCTTTCGCTATCAACCCAACCAGTACAATTAGTTGAATAGCAAAAATAGAACACCTTGCCATCATTCTCAACTCTCTGACGAATAACGACTGGTTCATTAACTACAAGTCCAGCATTAACCTTTTCGTCATCGGTATCATTTGCAGAATAGCCAAGAAAACCAGTCATTGGATACGCTAAAAGCTCTGCAAATCGTGTACACACAGCATACTGTGTATCGGTTAAACCATCATAAGCAGAGTCATACGCATTCTGTGCCATTGTATTAAAAAATGATTCGTTATCAATTTTTGCACCGTCAACATACAAATTGCGTGACTTGTAATAATCAGAAGGATCATACTTTAAGCCATTAGAAATAGACGCTTTGCTAGCAGAATATGTTGATTTCATTTCTGTCAAATCAAAGACCTTTGTGCCAGCACCATCAATAGCATCCTGGTTAACCTTTGCAGCACCATCAAGATCAAACAAAACTTTATCAGCATCAACAATAGTCTTCGTCTTCCAATATGACGCCTTGCACATTTCGTTTGTAACAGTGCTTTCGTTTGCAAATGCCATTTGAGGCAAAATTGAGCAAATGAGCATTATTATTGATAATAAAATTGATAATGTTTTTTTCATAGTTCCATTTCCTTTGAATTATTCTTAATCATTATAACACATTAATCTTACAAATTTCTGACAAATTTAGATTTTTTGAAATAGTTTTAAAAAAATTAGGGTACGCATTGAGCGTACCCCTTTGATTTTATAGAAAGAACAAATTGTATTCATCATTGTTGTTTGTGTAGCCATCCTTATTTGGTTCAAGGATTTCACCACTTGTTGTGATTACATCAGGTGATGCAAACTTGATTACCTTGATTGTTGGATCTTCGTATTTATTCATTGTTTGCACCTCCTATGCGTTTTGACCAAAGCTAATTGCTTGGCTTTCACTATAAATTGTATGAATACCATCTGCATTCTTGTAAGTTATGTATGACTTAAAGTTAAGTGTACCACTTGCAGAGCCATAATTTAGGCTAATTGAATACTCACCTGATGAGCCTTGCTGTGATGACTTGAAGGTATTACTCTTATCACCATTTATTGCAATAATACCAGCTTCAACTACTGAAGAGCCACTTGGTAGATAGTATTGAGCATTGATAGTTAACTTGCTGTTTTCATCAATGTAGCCTGTAATAGATGTGCTTGCCTTATTTGATGTTCCTGCACATACATAAATTGTTTGGCTATTATTTGGAGCATAGATTACATTGCCATTGATACCTTGAAGAATATTGCCATCAGCATCGCAGTATGCGAAGCTCTCTGCACCTGCAAGAGTTAGCTTTTGGTCATAATACGCATCAAATTCTGTTTTACCATTTACAGTTACACCATTAAGACCAATGATTTTACAAGTATTTGATTTTGGAGCATAAGTTGCTTTGAGTGATACGCCAGACTTATCAACATTTGTTGGATCACCACTAACTGTTTCCCAACCAATGAAATCATAGAATGCAACCTTTGGTGCTTCAACATTATAGCTAATTGATGAGCCGATAGCAACATATTCAAGACTGATTACTCTATTGCCTTTGTCGTAGAATACAACTCTTGCTGTGTCGCTTGCCTTTGTGTCTGAGTCATCAATATAGCAGTTGAATGTTACATCGCCAGTGATAACTTGTGAGAAATCTTGAGCGATTGTATTTAGCTTAACATCTCTTTCATCAGTTTCCATTACCCATTTATAGATTGCTTG
>CALEHY010000002.1 GCA_937876375.1 uncultured Clostridia bacterium
CCATTATGGCATCTTTCAATTTGAAAGTGTCATAGTGGGTTACATACTTTCGGGAGAATAATGTTTAAGGAGCAATTTATTGCTCCTTTTCTTTTTGCAAATAACCTCCTCTTTACTGAGGGTGCAACATCGGATGCCTTTTTTTGACATTTTATCTATGTAACAGAATTTTTATGCATAGAAAATATACAGAATTTGTAAAGCAAAGTAACTTTACAGTGTCTAACAACTTTTTTAGAATGTGGAAAAGTTTAAGTGGTATGTGGAAAAAGTGGTGCAAAACGTGGAAAACTAACAAATTCTCCACCTCATTTGTAAAGCATTCCACTTGCCTTCCACATATTTTTCAACTTTACAGCATATTTTTATACATTTATTCAACTTTTTGTCAAAATAAAAAAGGGGTTCATACGAACCCCTTAATTTTATGTACTAATTACTTCTTGAAGAAGCTAACGATATCATTGAATGAATCGTCATCATTTGCTGTGAAGCCAGTTGGAGCAGCAGCAACCTCTGTTGGAGGAGCTACGTCCTTTGTAGCTGTAACTGACTTGATTGGAGCACCAGGACCCTCATCGCCAAAACGAGTAGCGATAACAGTGATGATCATCTCATCCTCAAGCTCCTCATCATAGTTAACACCCCAAATGATTTCACAATCTGGGTTAACAGCTTCCATAACAACGCTAGATGCTGCATCAACCTCTTCAAGACCGATATCTGTTGAAGCTGTAATGTTAAGAAGAACACCACGAGCACCATCGATAGAAGTCTGAAGTAGAGGTGAAGAAATAGCCTGCTGAGCAGCAATCTCTGCCTTGTCCTTGCCCTTTGCTCTGCCAACGCCCATATGAGCATAGCCAGCATCGTGCATAATCTCTGTAACGTCAGCGAAGTCACAGTTTACAAGACCAGTAGCATTTACTAGGTCAGAGATAGACTGTACGCCCTGACGAAGAACGTCGTTAGCAATCTCAAAAGCGTTAAGAAGAGTGATCTTCTCCTTTGTAACAGCCTTTAGATTTTCATTAGGGATAACCATAATAGAATCAACATACTGTGCAAGCTCGTTGATACCATCCTGTGCCTGAAGCATACGCTTCTTACCCTCGAATGCGAATGGAGTTGTAACAACACCAACAGTTAGGATACCCATATCCTTTGCCATCTTTGCAACAACTGGAGCAGCACCTGTACCAGTTCCGCCACCCATACCAGCAGTTACAAATACCATATCAGAACCCATAAGGATATCAGAGATAGCCTCTCTTGACTCCTCTGCAGCCTTTAGACCAACCTCAGGCTTAGCACCAGCGCCCATACCCTTTGTTGCCTTCTCACCGATAAGAATCTTGTGAGTTGCTGCTGACTTGTTTAGAGCTGGCTTATCAGAGTTGATAGCTACAAACTCTACGTCCTTAATATTTGCCTTTACCATGCGATTAACAGCGTTTCCACCGCCGCCACCTACGCCGATAACTTTAATCTGTACTACGCGATTGTCGTCCATATCGATTTCATATCTTCCCATTTTGAAATTCTCCTTAATTTTATTAGTCTGACTCGTACCGGAGTCGATTACTTTGTAATTGTAACAGTTTTGTAACTAAATTGCAACACTTTTTAACGAAATATTCTAATTTTTTTTCACAATCTTTTATTTGCTATATTTATCAGCTTTGTGCAGATAGTACAAACAGCTGATTTTATGCGACATTATTCGATAAATACTGAAATGTTACAACGCTGTAATTATTTTTGCTCTGTAAAATACACCTGTTTGCCACCCATAGAGGTCAACTCACCTATTGCTTGTGGGTTAGACTCTGACAGCTTGTCGATTGCAGCTAGGGCAGAATACATTTTGTCCTCGATGTTCTCTGTTGGTCCAATCTTGATAGTGATTCGTCCATCATAAACAATATAGTTATTATTTACATCGACAGAGCATATTGCTGTTACATTGTTAATATTAAGGTCAACGATAATATCAGTCATTTTCTCCAAATCTGAAAAGACCTTTTTGTTAGTAAACTCGGCTGTCTCACCAGGAACAGCCTTTGATAGAGTAACCTTTTCGATAATGGTTGATTTCTTTGGCGCTTTCTTAACACCTGCCTCTAGCACCTTAAAGTTGCTATCAAGGAGTGTATATGTTTTATCCTTATTCTTTACAGAATAGATGGTGTCAGCCTCTGTGATATTAACGATAATAGTTGATGGAAGCTTGCGTTTAATATAAACAGAATAGATATAAGGTAAATTTTTCTCTAGCTTTTTAGCAGCATTGTCCGTATCACAGACGAACATATTTTTCTCCTTTTCTATAGGGAGAACTGCTGTAATCTGCTTTGAGGTATATTTGTCATTACCTTTAATAGTAATGGTATCTATCTTAAAGAAAACAGTTAGCGATAGAACAAGCATTACGATAGCGAGAGCAAGAATTACACCGATAATGGAGATTGCAAGACGCAACTTTTTCTTTTGCTGACGCTTTTTTGCCATCTCCTGACGAGTGAGCTCCCTCTTTGGCTTTTGTTTTGCTTTTTTTGCTACACGCTTAACCTTTTCTACAGTTTTCTTACCAGTAGCTTCTATCTTTTCCTTTTGCTCTGGGCGATAAATCTTTGGTGGCTCTAATCCAAAGGTACCAAGCTCCGAGCCTAGTGATTTAAGCTCGTCATTCTCTCTATTAACTTTTCTTCTTTCCTTTTTCATAGATTATCCTCTTAACATTTGCTCCAAGAGCATTTAATAAATCCTCAATTTTTTCATACCCACGATCAAGATGATGGATACTGGATACCGTTGACACACCATCACAAGCCAATGCTTCAATAACGACAGCTGCACCACCACGCAAATCGGTACATACCACGTCGGCTGGGTGAAGATTCCCTACTCCGTGAATAAATGCTATACGGTCATCAACAGTAATATCAGCACCAAAAAACTTTAACTGTGGGACATGCATATATCTATTTTCAAAAATAGTTTCTTTAATAATCGACGTACCCTTTGCAACAGTCAATGCAGACATAATCGGTGCTTGGGCATCAGTCGGAAAGCCTGGATAAGGCATTGTTTCAATATTTCGAACGGATTTGAGTCTTTTAGGTGCGACAAGACGAATAGATTTTTCGCCAAGATAGAGCTTGCAACCCATCTCATCAAAAGCAGGAACAGTGGGCATAAGCTGTGACTGTGACACCTTATTTAGCACAATATCGCCACCAGTGATAGCACCAGCGGACATAATAGTTGCGGCTAAAATTCTATCAGGTATCACACTATGCTCAGTTGAACGCAGAGCGTCGACACCCTCTATCTCAATAACTGGAGTAAGTGCACCAGTTATTTTTGCACCAGCAGAATTAAGGAATGACACCAAATCTGCAATCTCAGGCTCACGAGCTGAATTGATAATAGTAGTTTTACCATTCAAAAATACTGACGCAAGTATAATATTCTCCGTTGCACCAACGCTTGGGAACGGTAAAACGACACGAGATGACGCTGGACTATGCGATACACAGCAGATATTATGGCCATCAGCGATGACACCATAACCGAGTGTGTTAAGTCCCTTAATATGTAAATCAATTGGTCGCAAACCAATCTCGCACCCACCAGGTAGATAGACGCAGGCGTTACCAAGTCGTGATGCCAATGCACCTAAAAATATTATGGACGATCTCATTTCGCTCATAAGGTGCTCTGGGATATCTGACCTAGTAATATCAGTTGTATCAACGATAAGAGTGCTACCCTCTCTTTTAACACTGGCACCAAGATGCTGTAAAATATCGATAGTAACACGAACATCGGACAGGTCAGGACAATTATGTATAACGCTAGTGCCCTTAATCAGTACGCTACCTGCCAAAATGGGCAAAACGCTATTCTTCGCACCGTGGATATCAACCTCGCCACAAAGCCTTGTTTTGCCTTTAATCTGTAAATATTCCATCCAAATCACCATTAGCATACTATGATGATTTGGAGATATTGTTATTTTATTTTATCAATGAAAGAACGATATCAGTGATACGTTCACGAGAATCAAGGATAGCCATTGCTCTAGCATTCTGCTCAATATCAACAAGCTTTTCTGGGTTAGATAACAGCTCATCAATAAGAGCACCAAGTGAGTCGGTGTTCAAATCCTTTTCCTCAATAATATTAGCAGCGCCACGATTAACAAGCGCCATAGCGTTGTGATACTGATGATTTTCAGCAACATATGGTGATGGGATAAGGATTGATGCCTTGCCCATAGCCTCTATCTCGGACAATGATGATGCACCTGCTCTGCCAATAACCAAATCAGCAGCAGCCATACAAACGTCCATATTGTCAATATATAGTCTAACCTCTACAGTGCCCTTAACAAGAATATTCTCTGTCTTTTCAACAAATCCATTATCCTTAAATGTGTCGAGATATTTGGCACCATTAGTACCAACAGAATGGATATGATATACAGATCCATCCTCAGCATGCTGAAGGAGAATACCAAGCATAGCGTCATTAAGTGGAGCAGCGCCAAGTGAGCCACCAAATGAGAGAACAAGGCTCTTTTCCATAGGAATACCAAGCTCTGCTCTAGCCTCGGTCTTTGATTTTTTTAATAATTCGCCACGAACAGGAAGACCAGTTACTACTGGCTCGTTCTTTGGCTCGAGGTGTTTTTTTGCATCCTCTACAGTGAGCATAACCTTGTCAACCTGTTTTGCAAGCTGTTTGTTTGTAATACCAGGAAATGCATTCTGCTCATGGATACAGCAAGGAATACCAAGCTTAACAGCCTCTTGAAGAACTGGTCCGGACACATATCCACCAAATCCAATAACAGCGTCTGGAGCAAATGACTGGATGATTTTCTTACTAGCCTTTTGGCTCTTAAGAAGCTTAAACACAGTCTTTACATTAGCGATAATAGCCTTTGGAGCAAATGAACGCTTGAAGCCATTTATCTCAATAGTTTTGAAATCAAAGCCAGCATTTGGTACAAGCCTTGCTTCCATATGATCAGCAGTACCGATGAACATAATCTCGGTCTGTGGATATTCATCTCTAATATATGATGCTACTGCAAGTGCAGGATTGATATGACCAGCAGTACCACCAGTTGCAAACAAAATTTTCATAATACTATACCTTTTTTTGACTAGATTTTCGTGAAATGGATAGCACAACGCCCATCTCAAACAGGAGCATCAATAGTGCTGTACCACCATATGAAAAGAATGGTAGAGAGATACCAGTATTTGGTATCGTATCGGTAACAACAAGGATATTAAATATAGTCTGAACAGCTACTTGAGTAACGATACCGATAATCATAAGAGAGCCAAATCGATCAGGACATTTCATAGCGATTTGAATACCACGAATAAATAGTAGAGCAAACAATACTATGATAACAGCAGCACCGATAAAGCCGAGCTCCTCACATACGATAGAAAAGATAAAGTCATTCTGTGGCTCGGACACATACAAATATTTCTGCTTTGAATTACCTAGTCCGACACCGAAAAATCCACCAGAGCCAATAGCATATAGTGAATTATTAGTCTGCCAACGATCACCAAGTGGGTCATATGACTTATCCAGCCACGCCTCTACTCTGCTACCAGCATAGTTCATAAGTAACTCTGGATTCGAAATAACTAATACAATCAATGCTGCAAGCAATCCAGCACCGACATAGAAAAGCTTTTGGTCTGTGCCACCAGCGAACATAATTGATGCACCGATACAGAATACAAGAAATGTACAGCTAAGGTGGTGCTCAAGATAAATCAGTCCACAGAACAACATAATAATCAGTATTGGAAACACGATACCATGCTTTATTTCCCTCATACGATTATAGTTCTTCGACACATATATTGCTAGCACCAATATGATAGTGAACTTTGCAATATCAGAAGGCTGGAATGTGATAGGTCCGAGTGGTATCCAACGCTTAAAGTCTTGAACAGGTGTATGCCACACAAGAACAAGTCCCAGCAAACCAATAGTTACTACAAACAAAGGCTTTGCTATAACCTTTAACAGCTTGTAGTTTAGCTTTGATACAAAGAGCATAACTGCTATACCAAGCACAGCGAATATAAACTGACGCTTGAAATAATAATAAGAGTCTGCCTCATTCTGTAGTGCATATGGATATGACGCTGAAAACAGCATCACAAGTCCAATAGTAAGAAGTGCAATAGTAATGGCAAAAAATGGGATATCGATACTACCAACAGTGAAAATATCTGATTTTTTTAGTGCCAATGATTTTTGGGTACGAGATTTTTCTGCCTTAACCTGTGTAGGTGGTGCAGATCTTCTCTTTGGTGGCTCTAATGGTTGGTTCGCCATTCAAACACTTCCTTTCGTAATAATATAATAGGTAAATTATTTACCAAAATTGATAAGTACTAATGCAATAGCACAGCCAATAGCGTTAACTAATGAGAAGATAACGCAAATCTTCTTCTCTTTCCATCCACACATTTCAAAATGGTGATGGATAGGAGCCATCTTGAACACACGCTTGCCGTGTGTCAGTTTGAAATAACCAATCTGAATAATATCGCTCATTGTCTCACAAACATAAACAATACCGATAGGTAGTAAAAGTAGTGGGCACTTGATTGCATAACCAAGAGCAACGACCATACCACCTAGGAACAACGAGCCAGTGTCGCCCATAAATGTCTTTGCAGGGTTCCAGTTCCAACATAGGAAGCCACATACACCACCAAGTAATGCACCAGCAACGATACCAAGGCCAGCAAACTTGAGCATATATGAAGCGATAATAAATGTTACAGCAACAGTAGCTGTTACTGATGAGCATAGACCATCAATACCATCAGTAAGGTTAACAGAGTTAACACAGCCATAGATAAGGAATATTGACACAAGCCAAAAGATAACGCCAGTGAAAATATTCTTTTCAAAATTAACAGAGCCAAGGAATGGGATATTCCATACAGTGTTATGAGATAGCCACAAGGTTAGAGTATAGCCAAAAGTCATAATAAGCTGACCCAATGTCTTCTGCTTTGCTGACAAGCCCTCATTACGCTTTAGCTTAATCTTAATAAAATCATCAGTAAATCCAACAACGCCACAGCCAAATGCCAAGCAAACACCTGCGATAAGAAGAACAAGCTCTCTGCCATTCAATATGGCAGAATAATCTGTCTGCAAATCGCCACCAGATAATGCAAAGCTGAGCATACCAATAACAGTAGCGACGATAATACCGATGATGAACATTATTCCACCCATATTAGGTGTACCCTGCTTTGACTTATGCCATGATGGTCCAATATCAAGAATAGTTTGGCCAAACTTTAGCTTTCTAAGCCATGGGATAATCACAAATCCCAAACCTGCTGTTACACCAAAGGCGATAACAACGCTGATAATAATTGCAACTGTACTAGTCATTATTTCTCCCACCTTTTATACACTATGTTCATTATTTCCTCTAATTTCATACCTCTTGAGCCTTTAAAGAGAACGACATCGCCATTCTCTGCTAACTCCAAAAGCTTATCAGCAAGTGCTGATTTGTCATCAAATAGAAACGCTGTCTTACAGCCGTTATCCACTGCTGACGAAACATAATATTTTGCATCGCTACCATAGGCAAGCAAGATATCGATATCATTATCTGCAACCATCTTGCCTACTGACGAATGTGCTGTCTCGGCATAATCACCAAGCTCTAGCATATCGCCAAGGACAGCAATTTTTTTATTACCTTTTGTATCATGTAATGTCTTGAGTGCAGCGTTCATTGAGTCTGGTGACGCATTGTAGCAATCCTCAATGGATAGCATATCGCCAACCTTTACCATACGCTGACGCATACCAGCAGGCACATAGCTAGAAAGTGCTTTTGCAGCGGCATCTGGATCAACACCAAGAAAATAGCCAACTGCGAATGCTGCAAGAGCATTGTACACATTATGGATACCGATAGTTGGAATAGTAATATGCTGTGACGCACCGTAATAAACTATGTCAAAAGAGGTAGAATTATCGACCTCTACAACGTTCTCTGCCTTGAAATCAGCATCAGCATCAACTGCGTAGAACACAATCTTGTGCTTATCGCTAGTTACTGTAGAAAGCTTGTCATTGTCAGCATTTAGGATAAGTGGAGCACCTGACTCTAATCCCTCTGTAATCTCTAGCTTTGCCTTCAAAATGCCATCACGAGAACCCAAATTCTCGATATGTGACACTCCGATATTAGTAATCAAACCAATAGTTGGCTTGGTAGCATTAACTAGACGAGATATTTCGCCAAAGTGATTCATTCCCATCTCGATAACAGCCGCCTCTACAGAATTATCAATCTGGAACAGCATCTGTGGTAATCCAATCTCGTTATTAAGATTGCCTTGGGTCTTAATGGTATTATATTTTGCTCCAACAACAAGAGCTGTAAACTCCTTTGTAGTAGTTTTACCAACAGAGCCAGTTAAACCAACGATAGGAATATTAAATTTTGAGCGATAGTATCCACCAAGCTGTAGAAGAGCCTTTGCCGTATTCTCTACTTTGATATATGGACCATTAGGTGTGATATCCTCATCAATCATAACAGCACTGGCGCCAAGCTGTAGTGCCTCATCAGCAAACTGATGAGCATCAAAGCGTTCACCCTTAATGCAGATGAAAAGGCAGCCAGCTGTTATCTTGCGAGTGTCGATACAAACAGCATTGAACTCGGCATCGGCAGATATTGTCGCATTTAATACAGATGAAATTTCTGATAATGTAAGCTTTTCCATTGTTTTCCTCAAGGGTTATTTTGCCAATACCTCGGCAACAACCTCTCTCTCATCAAAATGAATTGTTCCAGTAGGAAGGATTTGGTATGTTTCGTGGCCCTTACCAGCTAGAAGAATAATATCCTTTGGCTGTGCATTTGTCATTGCCCATTCGATAGCATCTCTTCTAGACTCAACAACAGTGTATGGGGTCTTTGTATCCTTCATACCCTCTAGAATATCCTCAATAATCATAGATGGATTCTCACTTCTTGGATTATCAGAGGTAACAACACAAAAATCTGACAAATCAGCAGCGATTTTGCCCATTTTTGGACGCTTTGTACGGTCTCTGTCACCACCACAGCCGAATACAGTAACTACTCTACCCTCTGCAATCTCCTTAAGAGAAGTGATGATATTCTCTAATCCATCTGGTGAATGAGCGTAGTCAATAATTACTGTGTAATCTGTATCAGTAGGTACTACCTCAATTCTACCCTTAACGCCTTGTGACTGGCTAATTGCAAGAAGAACGTCATTAAACTCGATACCAAGTGACAATGCAACAGACGCAGCACAAAGTGAATTATAAACGCTAAATCTACCAGGGATTGGGCACTTCACCCTACCAATCTGGTCGCCAACAAGCTCATATCTAACACCATTTGATGAGAACTGAACATTATGAGCTGTAAAATCAGAATTAATATTATCAACAGCATAGGTAACTACCTTGCAAGGTAGACCAGATACTATCTCTAGACCATACTTGTCATCAACATTTGTTACAGCGATATCGCAAGCCTCGAAAAGCATCTTCTTTGAGTTAAAATAGTTTTCCCAAGTCTTGTGATAATCAAGATGGTCTTGAGTAAGATTTGAAAATGCAGCGATATGAAAACGAAGGCCTGCTACTCTACCCTGTGCTAATGCTTGGGATGATACCTCCATAACGCAATACTCACAGCTAGCGTCAACCATTTTTCTAAATAATGACTGTAGTTCGTGAGGGTCAGGAGTAGTGAAATGTGCTGGATAAACCTCATCGCCAACCATATTCTGTACAGTACCGATAAGACCTACTTTCTTGCCAACATTCTCAAGAATCTGCTTGATGAGAAATGTTGTAGTAGTCTTGCCATTAGTACCAGTAAGACCAATAAGCTTTAGGCTATCGGCTGGGTTGCCGAAGAAATTAGAACAAATTGGTGAATATGATGCTCTAGTATCGTCAACGATAACCTGATTATCAAGACCTAGATCATGGTCACAAACAACTGCAGCAGCACCCTTCTCTATCATTTCGGCTGCTACAGAATGACCATCAAAGCTCGCACCCTTGATACAAACAAAGAGATAGCCCTTGTCAACAAGTCTAGAGTCAGAGGTAACCTCTGCCACGTCGACGTCAGCATAAGCATTCTTTACATTAATGCCCTTTAATACTTCACTTAATTTCATAATACATACTCCTTAGTCGAGCACAGAATTAGTGCTCTTAAATGTAACAGTAACAACTGCACCAGCAGATACCTTTGTGCCCTCATCGACTGACTGACGATATGCTACAACAGCAGATGAGCCAAGATTGTTACCACTTATTTCTATGTTTAAATTATATTCCGAAGCTCTTTGGTTAGCCTCGCTAATAGTAAGTCCAATAAAATCTGGAACCTTGACGGTCTTTTTCTTCGCTCCCTTTTCGGTATAGAGAACTACCATACCATTTGCAGGAATAGTAGTGGTTGCCGATGGAGACTGGGCAACTACAGAATCGCCCTCACCTACTATTTTATATCTTAAAGAGTTAGAATTCAATATTTCTTTCGCAGCTGTAACATTTTTTCCAATAACGCTTGGAGTACGAATAGAAAGTTTCTTTGACTCCTCCTCGTCATATTTTGGCTCAATGTTTAGCTCTGCCATTGCCTGCTCAACAACCTGTGCTGCGATTGGTGCGCAAAGAGCACCACCACCCAAGTCTTGATTTGGCTCATCACAGATGATAAGCATTGCAATCTCTGGGTTGTCAGATGGAGCGATAGCACCGAATGATACGATATATTTTGTCTTGCCATTAGTTGACTCTGCTAGCTTTGTTGAAGTACCAGTTTTACCACCAACAGAGTAGCCAGCAACATAGCCATTTTTACCAGTACCATTGTCAACAACGGATTTCATCATCTTGCGTACCTTTTCAGAGGTTTCCTCACTGATAACACGACGAACCTCCTTTGGCTCTGTCTTTGATACAGTGTTGCCATCAGCATCGTCAATCTCTGCAACGATATATGGTTCAACTAGCTTGCCACCATTTGCAATAGCACAAAGTCCAGTGCACATTTGGATAGGTGTAAGTGAGTTTGTCTGACCGAATGAAGCAGATGAAAGCTCTACGATACCATACTGATCCTCGGTATAATACTGTGGTGAGGCCTCACCAGGTAGGTCGATGCCAGTTTTCTTTGTGAATCCGAACGCATCAAAATACTTGAAATAATTGTGTACGCCAAGCTTTTGACCAACTGTAATAAAGAATGGGTTGCATGAATTTTCCAAGCCCTGTGTGAAATTTTCAACACCATGACCAGGATGATAATGACAATTCATCTTGTAATCAGCAACCTGAATTGAGCCAGTACAATTATAGGTCATATCAAGACCAACAACCTTTTCTTCTAACGCTGCAGCAGCAATAAAGGTCTTGAATACAGAACCAGGCTCGTATGTATCAGATATTGTGAAATTACGCCACTGATTTTGAATTGCAACACTTGTTGCAGATGCTCTTTCGTCCTTATCACTGATAGCCTTAATATCACGCTTTGTTTTCTTATAGGTTATCTTGTATGGGTCGTTACAGTCAAAGTCTGGCATAGATGACATTGCTAGCACAGCACCAGTCTTGCAATTCATAACAACGCCATATGCACCCTTGCACTGATACTCCTCCATCGTTGCTCTTAAATTCTTTTCGAGATAATACTGGATATTTTGATTAATTGTCAAAATGATTGAATTACCATTGATAGCGTCGATAGAAGTCTCGTAATCAGTAGGAAGCTTGTTTGAATGAGCATCCTTTACAGTAACGATACGACCATTTGTACCAGTTAGCTCCTTGTCGTAATAAGCCTCAACACCAGACAAGCCTTGATTATCAGAGCCAGTAAAGCCAATTACTGATGAAGCGAAGCTACCATATGGATAATATCTGCGAGTGTTCTGGGTAGTTCCGATAATAGCAGAAAGCCCATACTTTCTATTTGCCTTGTCAGAAATGAAGGCTGTTATCTCCTCTTTTATATCATTCTCAACTTTTTCAGCGATAACAACATAACGAGTGTCACGCTTTGACTTTTCAACAAGCTCCTCCTTTTCCTTTTCGGTAAAGCCAAGGATACGAGCTAGTGCATCAGTGACAACTGTACGCTTTTCGTCTGTATCAATATTGCCTGGGTCAAGAAATATATCCCACACTGTAGCAGACTGAGCAAGAATGTTGCCATCACAGTCAAAAATCGTGCCACGCATAGCCTCAATTTCGGTATCGGACAGCTGTTGTGACTCTGCCTTTGCAGAATATTCATCACCCTTAACGACGGTGATATAGAACACTCTAACACCATCTAGACAAAACAAAAAGGCAATAACTATGGCAAGGGTCAGCATACGTTTTAGCATACCCTTCTTAAAGCTATTTGCCATATTATCACCTCAAATTCATCAAAATTCGGCATTTTTCAATGCCCTTAAAAAAGCACATTAGAGAGTTGGATAAAACCGACTCTCATAATATACTTACGCCTATTAAATTTATTTATTACTCTGCTCGGCTGTAGTATCTGCTGTAGCCTCTGCGTTATATGATTCCTTAAATTCGTCAACGTCCATATACTGAATTTGGTTAGACTTAATCTTTGTCATACCAAGCTTATTTACAGCATAGTCATCAATCATACTAATGGATACCATAGCATCAAGCTTTGACTGAAGAGATACACCCTCGCTCTGTGCATTAGAGATTTTTATCTCTTGTGATGCAAGCTGTCGAGTATATTCATTCTTAACAGCCATAGTGGTTATAACGCTAGCAACAAGCACTAGGCACAAAACAGCAACACTCAAAATCCTAATCATTCGCTTGTAAGCTAGCTTTTGCTCTGTCTTTAGCTCTGTTCTACTCTTTAATTTTGCGTTTTCACGAACCTTTAAGTGTTGTCTAGTATCAACCTCTGGTCTTACCTTTGGTGCTTGAGAGCCTCGAGACACGTCAAAGCTGTTAATCAAATACGATGGATCGTATTGGTACGAATAACGTCTAAAATCATTTGTATTGGTCACTGTTTTCACCACCTATCTATAATGTAATAAGTTTTAATTAAAATTTTTCAAAAGTACGAAGCCTTGATGACCTCGCTCTAGGATTAACCTCTAATTCCTTATCGCTAGGAGCCTTTGCCTTAAATGGCAGTCTACCAAGAGGTTTCTTGCCACATACACAAACCGGAAACTCCTTTGGACATGTGCATGGATTACACCAGAGATTGAATCTCTCCTTTACCATTCTGTCCTCTAACGAATGGAATGTAATAATTGAAAGTCTACCACCAGGATTTAGGCACTCAAGAGCGTCATCCAAGGTTTTTGACAGCTTGTCCAACTCACCATTAACCTCAATCCTAATAGCTTGGAATGTTTTTCTTGCTGGATGAGAGTCCCTCATCTTTGACTTTGGATAAGCAGATTTGATTATCTCAACCAACTCGCCAGTAGTCTCAATAGGCTTGTTCTCTCTAAATGCAACAATCTCCTTTGCTATCCTACGAGAAAACTTGTCCTCGCCATACCTATATATAATGTTAGCAAGCTCTTCCTCTGAATAATTGTTTACCACGTCAGCAGCACTCATGCCCTCTTTGCTCATACGCATATCGAGTGGTGCATCCTTGTGATAAGAAAAGCCTCTATCTGCTGTATCTAGTTGAAACGAGCTAACACCAAGGTCAAGCAACATTCCATCAATACCATCAATATCAAGCTGAGCTAAAACGCTCTTAATATTTTCAAAATTGTTCTGGACAATCTGCACATTGTCTAGCTCATCAAGTCTTTCGTGCAAGACTTTGATTGCATCCGGGTCTTGGTCGATAGCGATAAGCATCTTCGCCGTCTTTGCTATCTCACGAGAGTGACCACCGCCACCTGCTGTACCATCAGCAATAATCTTCGTGTTATCAAGATTTAGCGACTCGACAGCCTCGTCAAAAAGAACACTCTTATGTACAAACTCCATAAATTATATACCATATCTATCGAGGATATCCTCAACAGTCTTGTCGTCGATAGCATTAAGCTGCTCATTGAACAAATCACAGTTCCAGATTTCGATACGTTTATTGTTACCGAATACCTCTGCCTCTGTTTCGTTCTCCAAATCAACCTGCTTGCGCAAATTCTCATTAAGGAGAAGTCTGCCCTGTCCATCAAGAGACATTTTTTCTGCATTAGCAGCAAAATAAAACTCTAGCTTCTTTCTATCATTTTGGCTAACTGTTTCCAAAATCTTTTGCATAAAGCTCTGCCACTCGTCCATAGGATAGAGAGCCAAGCATTTGCCAAATCCACGAGATGCGATGAACTCGTTACCAAGTGATGAACGCATATTAGCTGGAATAGAAATTCTGCCCTTTGCATCAATCTTATGCACCTTATGACCAACGAAATATTCTGTCATTTGCTCTCCTCCTTTCTGGATTTTGCCACATTCTGTGGGATACCAAGTGAAATTTTATGGGATTTTGGTGAAATCTTATAGGATTTCTCCCCACTGCTCCTTAATTATATATAACTTTTATGGGATTGTCAAGCGATTTTTATTCACTATGAAAATTGTAATAAATTGTAACATATTTGTAATTTTTGATAATTGCTATAAGAATAATGATATGGTATAATAGTCACAAATCCATATTATAGGAGGTAAAAATATGGCTGAATACAAAACCACATGGCGTGAAAAAATCTTTTACGGTATGGGTGCGACTGGTCTGGATTTGAGCTACGGAATGTTCTATTCTTTCCTAAGCTACTATCTATCTAGCGTGCTTGGACTAAAGGAAGGATTTTTACTACTACTCACCCCACTAGCTAGAATATGGGATGGTATCAACGACCCAATGATGGGTACAATCGTTGATAACACTAGAACAAAGCAAGGCAAATATCGTCCTTGGATAATCATTGGTGCTGTGGCTAACGCCGTTGTACTATTCCTACTTTTCACAAGCTTTGGAATGAGCGGAACAAAGCTATATATTTACATAGCTGTTATGTATATCCTATGGGGTATGACAAACACAATGGCAGATATTCCATACTGGAGCATGATACCATCATTCACCTCTGACCCAAGCGACAGAAATATGGTGTCAACAGTTGCAAGAACATTCTCTGGTCTAGGACAAGGCATCATCACAGTTGCAACCCCTATCATCCTACCAATGCTATCCACAGGTATGACTACTGACAAGGGATACAGTGCATCAGGATTCAGCAGATGGGCTGGTATCTGTGGTATTTTGCTAATCCTATTCTCAACAATCTGTGTACTATCCACTAAGGAGAAGAATGTTGTATATGGCGAAAAGACAAAATTCTCACTAAAGAAGATATTTACAGTTTTAGCACACAACGACCAGCTAGTAGTATTTATGGTTGTTGCTATGCTATCTAACGCTGGATGGTACCTAACCTCTGGCACAGCTGTATACTATTTCTCTGACGTACTAGGTGAGCCAAAGGCTCAAAGCTTATTCCAAACTATCGGTGCTGTCGGCTCTGTACTTGGTCTAGTTGTTATCCCAGTGCTATCAAAGTGGTTTAGCAAAAAGACTATTTATCAGATTTCACTAATCGCAACAATGATAGGCTATGTTCTAATGTTTGTATTCGGTCCTATCCTAAATATCACTATTGCACTAGATATCGCATATATCGTATCTTCAACTGGTATTGCTGCAATGTTCGTTGGTCAGACAATATTCCTTGCTGATATCGTTGACTACGGCGAGTTCAAGAATGGCGAAAGAAATGAGAGTATCACATTCTCAATGAAGGGTTTCCTACAAAAGATGGCATACACAATCCAAACAATCATCCTATTTGGTGGATTGAGCCTAATGAACTACAACGAGCAGATCACCTCTACCACAAAGGCACTAACAGAGGGTACAAAGAATGGTATCGGTATCATCTGTTTCGCAATCCCACCAGTGCTAATCCTATTGTCACTAATCGTGTTCTCATCAAAGTTCAAGCTATACGGCGAGCTAGCTGATAAGGTACACGAGTACATAGTTGAAAAGCACGGTGCAAAAGCAGAAGAATAAAGGAGAAATAAAAATGATAGTTGTTACAACAGAAACAATCCCAGGAAAGAATATCCAAGCGTTAAGCATGGTGACCGGTAGCACAGTACAGTCAAAGAATTTTGTAAAGGACTTTGGCGCTGGAATGAAATCAATCGTTGGTGGTGAGCTCGGCTCATACACAAAGATGCTAACAGAGGCAAGAAATGTTGCTATCGAGCGTATGATTGCATCTGCCGAGGCTATGGGTGCTGATGCAATAGTAAATGTTAGATTTTCTAGCTCAGCAATTATGCAGGGTGCTGCAGAAATCCTAGTATCTGGCACAGCTGTAAAAATCATCGACTAATCAATTAATAAATAAAAAACACCCTCAAGGGGTGTCCTGCATAAAGAGGTATAGCTCTAATAATGTACCTTTTTAATTAATATATCGTAAAAAAAACAACCAGTAGGCGTCAGCCTACTGGTTGTTTTATGCCTAATCTTAATGCAAAGAATAATTGATAAATGCAAATGCTAGATTTATTGCAGCAGGAATCAATCCGTAAGCAATATAGCTATTCTCAAAATGATATAAAAATGAATCAATAAACAAAGAAATAGCCAACTCTATCACAAATGTTCCTAATACAGATAACAAAAGTACTTTTTCTCTTTCTTCATAGTATCACCTCTGTGAATTTCTGTTACAATTAGATTAATACAAATATTTTTGGTATCATGCCAACTTGGATATTGCAAGAATAATAACTCTATGCTACAATGGAATTGCCAAATAATCACATTTTAATATTCTATTTATGACCAGAACGGCATTTTTTATATCTTGATAAAAATGCATGCTCTGTTATATCGTTCTGGTTTAGAATAGATGTGATTGTTTGGCGACAGTTGGAGTCATGTGTTTTTTATGCGTATAGCTTCGGCTGTACGCATTTTTTATTGTAAGGGGGTGAAAAAATGAAAAAGGTTATTGCAATAATGTTATCGTTAATTTTAGTGTTTAGTTTTTCTGCATGCAGCAAGAATAAAAATGATGATAACAACACAGAAGAAATAACAACTGTTTCAAATATAAAAATAAACAATATATTCTATTCTAATAATGATAATGATGATACATCAAGTGTTTACATTGAATATACAGTATCAGCAAGTCAAACTGAAGATATTACTTATGGAGATAGTGCAAAGATAACAACCAACTATGGAGAACAAGACAATTCTTTATATGCTTGGGATAATTATAAGGATTTAGTAGAAAGAGCTGGTTTTCCCGTTTTAATTGACTATCAAACTTTATATGCTGGTAGCGAAAAGACATTAGGATATATAGCACATTTTACTATAAACAAACAATGTATTTCAAATGACGAAACAATGACTTTAATTGTTCCAAACGATAAATCAAATGATAGTATTGATTTTTGTATATCTAAATCAAACGCTAAATCATTTACTAATGACCAAGAACTTGTAACTCTATTTTATGATACATACAATATTGAATAATTAAAAAGTTGGCGTAACATTTTAGATATATGCAATCGTAGGGGAGAGCTTTGCTCTCCCGTTTCGTTTCTATTACGATATTGTTGTTATATACAATGGGAGAGCACAGCTCTCCCCTACAAATTTCTGTTACAATGAGATTACGCGATATTTTAGTATTATTCATAGATAAAATAAACCCATTATGACGGGTTCGGTTTGAATGCGTCATAATGGGTAAAATAGTTTATAATGGTATTTTCAAGGAGCAATTTATTGCTCCTTTTATTTTAGAAATCAATTATTTCCACTCTTGGATGATTGATGGGTTAGCAAAAATCTCATCAAGCTTTCTGAAGAATGGTACGATATCACCATAGTCAAGAGCCTTATGGTCAATAGCTACTGTGATAGGCATTACTGTGCCGATAACAATCTCTTCTGTACCGTCAGCATTTGTCTTAACGATAGGTTTTCTCTGTGCAGAGTTAACAGCGAATGCTGTAACCTGTGGTGGAATAATCTCAAGGATTGTGCACTCACCTCTCATCTCTCTGTATACAGATCCAAGATTTGAGATAGTGGTTGTGCCCTGCTCGATATCATGCTTTGTAAGTCTGTCAGTTGTAGGAATAGAATAATATTCCTTCTTTGCCTTACCCTTAAGAGTCTTTACCTTATGCTTACCTGTCTTTGAGCCGATAAGACGATTAACTGTCTGCTTGATTTTGCCATGCTTTAGACCAGTCAATGTGTTGTCCATAGACACCTCAAACATAACCTCGTTCATATCAGTATTCTTTGCACGACGAATGCTATCATTGATAGCCTCTGTCATCTCTGTAAGAGTCTTGTCGCCCATATCGTGCATATTAACAGTCATCATTTCGCCAGATGGCAAAATCATAGGCATAGAAATGTTGAAATGGTCATATGTCTTTAGACAGCCACGAACAAGTTTGCGATTAAACTCAAGATGAGCATTCATCTTTGGAGCTACCTTCATACCCTCACAGATAACCTTCATCATTACTGTGTTGATAGTGATTTTCTTGCTCTTATCGGTAACACCCTCGTTAAGCTTCTTGCATTCCTTGATAAACTCGGATACCTCTGGCTCGTAGTTAAGTACGCCATGAGGAATAGTCTCCCAGCTTTCAGCTGTCATATTGGATACGATTTTTCTCGCAATACCAAAATGTTCTTGTCCAGTTAGTGCCATGTTATTTCTCCTTTTTTATATGAAAGTTAAATTATGTATATATTACCACAGTAAAGGGGTAAAATCAACAAAGATTATCCTCTTGCTTTTCTACCCTTTTTTAAATTTCCTCTAATTGTTTCGATATCGGATTCAATCTTCTCCTTGAGCACTCCAGTGAACTCCGAAATCTCCTCCTTAGTAAAAGGCTCCTCAGAATAACGTTTCTTGTACTCAATAATAAGCTGTGGTCTGAAATGAGGATGAGCAATCTTAATAAGTGCCTTTGCTCTCTCTTTAAGTGTCTTGCCCTTGAGCTGTGCGATACCATACTCTGTTACAACATAGTTAACGTCGTTACGAGGAGTGGTAATAGCACTACCCTCTGTTACAATAGGAACGATACGAGATACAGTGCCACGCTTTGCTGTAGAAGGCATAGCAATAATAGAGCGTCCACCCTTCGACATAGTAGCGCCACGAACGAAATCAACCTGACCACCAACAGCAGAAAACTGTGATAGACCGATTGTATCAGATACTACCTGACCTAGCAAATCAACCTGCAAGCAAGAGTTAATAGATACCATATTGTCATTCTTTGCAATATTAACAGGGTTGTTAACATAATCAATAGGATGCATCTCTACAGCAGGATTATCATCGATATAGTCATTAAGAATTTTTGAGCCGAATGCAGCGCCAAGCACTACTCTGCCCTTCTTATTAGTCTTGCATTTATTATTTATAATGCCAGCCTCTAAAAGAGGAACAACACCATCACCAACGAGCTCGCTGTGGATACCTAAATCCTTCTTGTCAGTAAGCTGTGCACATACAGCGTTAGGGATACCACCGATACCAAGCTGCAAGCAATCGCCATCATTAATAAGTGATGCACAATACTTGCCAATTCCCATCTCAACAGGTGAAATCTCGGTATTCTTAACCTCTGGTAATGGTTCATCAATCTCTACAAAACAAGTAAAGTCACGAACATGTTTAATGCTATTGCCAAATGTACGAGGTACATTCTTGTTTACCTGAGCAATAACAACCTCACAGTAATCTGTAGTGCCCTTTGTATAATCAACAGTAGTACCAAATGATACATATCCATGCTTGTCTGGTGGAGACACCATAACAATAGTAACGCGAGGGCACATATAATTTTCAATTATATCTGGTATCTCATAGAAATGAGAAGTAGTAAATTCACTATCACCAGATGAAATAGCAGCCCTGTTAGATGATGAAGCAAAAAGCGAATTAAGCTTCAAATGGCCCTTCATCTCTGGTCTGCACCAAGGTGAGTTGCCAAGAGTGAGCATACTGATAAGCTCAACATCCTTGTAATCTAAATAATGCTCTTCAAGAGCTCGTTCAATACCAAACGGCTCACCACACCCAAAGCCTAACACAACCTTATCACCATCGTGGATAAGCTTGATAGCCTCTTCGGCAGTAGTTAGTTTAGACTGGTATATTTCTTGCCAAGTCATAGAGTCGTTCTCCTTTTTTCAAATTATAGACAAATTACGAATTGTGTCTTATCCATATAATACAATATTTATGCAAAATCGTCAATATGTAGTTGATTTAAAGTAGAAAAATTGTTATTATTATATCATAAATTAATGAAAACAGGGGTGTTTTGTTATGAAGATAATGGCTGACAAATATGGACAAGCAAGCAATTTTGCTATTCCTCTAATAGAGCTACAAAAGGATTTAAATAACGGCGATACAATCGTTTTTGAGCCAAAGGAGTACCATTTTTACAAGGATTACTGCCCATCAAAGGTTATTCATATGACCAACACAGACTCGTTCCAAAATCCTACAAAGTTTTTTGGCTTGCTATTTGAGGACAAGGAAAATATCACCATCGAGGGTAATGGTGCGACTTTTGTCATCCATGGTGATATTTGTTCACTAGCTTTGCTAAACTGCAAAAATGTAGTGCTAAAGGATTTCACTATCAGATATGCATCTCCAAGTAACACCGAGATGACGGTTATGTCAAAAAAGGGCAAGACCATCACCTACTCTATCCCAGAGAGCACTCTATGGTATGTTGATGGCAAGGATATCGTGTTCTTTGAGCAGAGCCCATATACAAAGAAGAATTACTGGGAGTTCAAGAATGATAAAAACAGCTGGAACAGTGTTTGTCACAGTGGTGATGACGTATTCCGTACAATGCACTTTAAATCCCCTTTCTCAAAGGTAAAGAGTGTTGAAAGGAAGTCACCAACCGAGGTTGAAATAAAGTACAAAAAGCGTCGCAAGTTCGGTATTGGCGACACATACGCATTCTCACAGAACAAGAACAGAAACACCTGTGGTGTATTCGTTAGCGAATGTGAAAATGTTAGTGCAGAAAATATCACAGTAAACTATCTACAGGGCTTTGGCTGGCTAACACAAATGTGTGACACAGCAAGCTTTACTAATGTTACATTCAAAGCTGACAAGGATCACAAGGTATCAGCATTTGCTGATTTAATCCATGTATGTGGCTGCAAGGGTGACGTAACAATCAAGGACTGTTATTTTGAACAACCACACGATGATGCGATTAACATTCATGGATCATTCCTACGCTTTAAGGAGAAAAAGGACGATCACACAGCCGTGTTTGAATTCGTGCACAAGCAGCAAGGTGGTCACAAGGCATTCTTCCCAAATGACAAGGCTAGATTTTACTACAGAAGCAGTCTACAAGAAATTGGTGAGGAATATACCGTTAAGAATGCTGTTGATGATATCGATAACAAGCTTTGCACAGTAACATTCAATGAAGTATTACCAAAGGATATTGAGGCAAAGAAGCTAGGACAGAGCAATGTTGTAATCGAGAATATTACATACTGTCCTAATGTTGAAATCAGTGGTTGTACATTCAATGCTATACCAACAAGAGGTGTGCTATGTACAACAGCTGGCAAGGTAAGAATTCACGACAATCTATTCAGCCACTGTGCTATGGCGCATATTTTCATCAGCAATGATGCTGCTGACTGGTACGAAAGCGGACCAGTCAGAGACGTTGAAATTTACAACAACAAATTCCTACTACAGCCAACAAAACAATACGAACAGCTAAGCTGTCCAGGTGTACTAGTTAAGCCTATCACACTTGGCAGACGAGTTAGCAAGCCTATACATAAAAATATCAAGATTTACTCAAACTATTTTCAGGTTGGCAGAGACAAGCCTATCACAGCAATCGGTGTTAATGGTCTGGACGTATATGGCAACTACTATGATGGTAGCAGCAGAGTAAAGACAAGACACTGCAAGAAGGCAAAGTAAATGAAAAAGCTATATTTTACACGTCACGGACAAACAGTATGGAATGTCGAAAACAAGATATGTGGCGAGACTGATATTGAGCTAACCGACCTAGGTCATGAACAGGCTATCATACTAGGTGATATCATCAAAAATGGTGATTATCACATTGACGAAATACTCTGCTCTCCACTCGTTAGAGCGTATGATACAGCAAAGCACATATCAGAACAAACCGGTATTCCACTACGAGTTGAACCAAGACTAAAGGAGCAATGCTTCGGCAAATGGGAGTCAACAGCTAGAGATGGGCAAGAATTTTACAAGGAAAAGATGCAATTCATCAACAGCTACGAAACTGGCGAAACAATGCTAAAGCTTGCACAAAGGATATACAATCTGCTAGATGATATCAAGCAAGACGACAAGGTATATCTACTAGTAGCACACAATGGTATTGCAAGAGTTATGAAATCATATTTTTGTGATATGACAAATGAAGAATACTCTGCATACGGAATAAAAAATTGTCAGGTGCTAGAATTTGATATTTAACAAAAAACACAGAAAGGAGCATAGGTCTTGACCGAAAAGGAGCTACGAAAAAAAGCTATGGCACTACCACTTAACCCTGGTGTGTACATTATGAAAAACAAAGACAAAAAAATCATATATATCGGCAAGGCAAAGGCTCTAAAGAACAGAGTGTCATCATACTTTGGTTCACATAGTAACCATTCGCTAAAGGTAATACGAATGGTGGAGAATGTTGACGATTTTGAATACATTCTTTGCGACACGGAATTTGAGGCACTATTGCTGGAATGCTCACTCATCAAGCAACACCAGCCAAAGTACAACATTCTGCTAAAGGATGACAAGGGATATAACTATATCAAAATCACAAAAGAGGAATTTCCTCGTATCAGCGAATGCAAACAGATGGATGATGACAATGCGACATATATCGGTCCATTCATATCCAATTTTTCAGTTAAGAACGCTGTTGAGGAGACACTAAAGATATTCAAGCTACCAAGATGTAATAAGAAATTTCCAAGAGATTACAACAAATCTCGCCCTTGTTTAAATGGATTTATGGGATTATGCTCAGCACCTTGTAATGGCAAAATCACGAAGGATGAATATCTAGCAAATGTCAAGGACGCAATAGCCTTTTTAAAAGGTGGTAGCCAAAGCTCTATCAAAGAAATGCAGGAAAAGATGGAGGAATATTCCGACAATCTTGAGTTCGAAAAAGCTGCAAAAATGAGAGACAGAATCAAGGCTATCAAGAATCTTGAGGAAAAGCAAAAGGTTGTATCAATCAATGTTCCAGAGGAGGATGTGTTCGCCCTAGTCGACAATGGACGAAAGGCATGCTTCGAGGTTATAAGATTCAAAAATGGTCGACTGACTGATAGTGAGCACTGGCTAATCGACAGTGTTGACAATATATTTGACGCTAGATTTGAGCTAATAGAGAGATACTACTCCATGCGTGACTATATCCCATCACGAATTGCTGTTGATGGTGAAATTGCTGATGAGGAGCTACTACACCAATGGCTAGAAAACAGCCGTGGCAAAAAGGTAGAAATCATCCACCCACAAAAGGGCGAACACATGGCGATAGTAAATATGTGCATAAAAAATGCAAACGAGCATTTGGCACAGCAGCATGGTAGACTGGGCAAGGAGATACAGGCATTAGAGGAGCTTGGTGTTCTGCTAGGACTACCAAAACCACCAGAATATATCGAGTCGTATGATATTTCACACACATTTGGTGCTGATAATGTCGCTGGCATGGTCGTTTTTCACGACGGCAGACCAATGAAAAAAGCGTACAAAAAGTTCTCCATCAAGGGATTTGACGGGCAAAACGACGTTGGCTCAATGAATGAGGTGCTAGAGCGCAGATTTAAGCACTACTATGAGGATGAGGAAGGTAGCACATTCAAAATTCTGCCTGATTTAATTCTGCTAGATGGTGGTCAGCCACAGGTCAATGCTGTACTACCCGTCATCAAGCAGATGAATATCAATGTACCTGTATTCGGTATGGTAAAGGACAACAAGCACCGAACAAGAGCCATAGCTTTCGATGGTGGTGAGATAGAAATCAATTCTCATCGTTCGGCATTCACCCTTGTATCGACCATACAAGAGGAAGTCCACCGTTTTGCTATCACCTATCACCACAAAAAGCATCAAAAGACAAGTTTCTCATCAAGTCTGCTAAAAATTGATGGTATTGGAGAGAAAAAGGCAAAGGCACTGATGAAAGAATTTAAGACAATAGGTGCAATTAGAGAGGCTAATGCAGACGAGCTATGCAAGGTATCGTGCATATCCAGACGCAATGCAGAAGATATTGTAGCCTACTATGAAAAATATTAAAATTGTGTAATTATCCTTGACTAAAACAATGTGTGTTTGTATAATATAAAGGATAAAAGTTGGATTTTTCCAATAAAAAGGAAGTTCTATGAGAGTTATTACTGGCTCTGCCCGTGGCAGAAATTTGGAAACATTAGCTGGTGAAGAGGTCACTAGACCTACCACCCAAAGCACCAAGGAAGCACTCTTTTCATCAATTCAATTTGAGATAGAGGGAGCAAAGGTGCTAGATTTGTTTGCAGGCTCTGGACAGCTCGGCATAGAGGCTTTATCACGAGGAGCTAGGTATTGCACCTTTATTGAAAACAATAGACAAGCTTATAAGATTGTAGAAAGCAATATTAATATGTGCAAGATGCAGGATATAAGCAATATTGTTTTTTCAGATGCAAAATCATACCTCAGCCGTAAAGAGAATTTTGACATAGCGTTCCTCGATCCACCATATAACAAGGGTTTAGTAAACGATTGCCTTCCCCTACTCGTAAAGAATATGAGTACTGATGGCGTAATCATTTGCGAAACAGCAAAGGAAGAAATTCTTCCAGCGAGTGTGGATGACTGGAGCATCGCTAGAGAGAAAAAATACGGCAAAACAAAGCTTACTTATTATCGAAAGGATAGCGAATAAGCTTATGAAAAAGGCAGTTTGTCCAGGTAGCTTTGATCCAGTTACGCTAGGACATTTGGATATCATCGAAAGAGCTGCAGAATTATTTGACGAGGTTATCGTCCTAGTAATGAGCAACGGATCGAAAACTAATTCTCTTTTTACAACAGAGGAAAGAATAGAGCTTATCAAAAAGTGCATCTCATCCCCTAATGTAAAAATTGATACATACAACGGACTCCTAGTAGACTACGCAAAGGAAAATGGAGCTGTTGCTATAGTCAAAGGCTTAAGGGCTGTATCAGATTTTGAATACGAGTTCCAGCAGGCACTGACTAACAAATCCCTCAACCCAGAGGTTGAGACAATATTCCTAACCACTGAGGGTAGAAATATGTTCTTATCCAGCAGTATGGTTAAAGAGGTTTGCAAGCTAGGTGGAGATATAAGCACCTTTGTTCCAGAGCAAATCGTAGATGACATTTATAACAGGTGTAAAGGAGACATAAATCATGACTAACACAGATATTTTGCTAGAAGACCTAGAGGACGTACTTGACGCTGCAACAGCAATTCCTCTATCAAAGAAATATGCAGTTGATATCGACAAGATTAAGACAATTATCGAGGATATCAGACTAAACACTCCACAGGAGACAAAGCAGGCAAAGGCTATCGTTGACTCAAGAAATACAATCCTTGAGGAAGCAAAGAAGGAAGCTGCTGAAATCATCAAGAAGGCTCAGAGCGAGGCTAGAGAGCTAGTTGCTCGTGACGAAATCACAAAGACAGCTCAGGCAGAGGCTACAGAGATTATCGCAAAGGCTAATGAGCAAGGCAAGGCTATGGTAACAGAGGCACAGAATCAAGCATCTGATATCCTAAGCAACGCAACAACTCAGGCTAACGAGATGGTAACAACAGCACAGAACAAGTCAAGAGAGATGCTAACAGCTGTTAACAACTATGCTGACGATACACTTCTTTCTATCGATGATGCTCTATACAAGGCACTAACAGACGTTAGAAGAATCCGTACAGGTATCTCAAACGCTCAGAACAAGGGCTAATAAATATAAAAACAAAAGCCATAACGCAGAAAGCTCTGTGTTATGGCTTTTTTGTTTTGTAAATATAAAAGGTCTTTTGGCGGACGACCGATTGTCGCCCCTGCAAAATCCTGTTGCAAAAAGCTTGTCACAATATTTTAGTATTCTGTAAAAGATAAAAAAATAAAGCGTACCATAATGGTACGCTTTAATCTGTTATAGAATTACTCGTTGAAGCCACTCTTAACAAGTGCTACAAGTCCTTCAACTGCCTCTTCCTCATCGGAGCCATCAGCGATGATACGGATATCAGTACCACCCATGATACCAAGTGAAAGAACGCCAAGAAGAGACTTTGCATTTACTCTTCTCTCTTCCTTCTCTACCCAAATAGAAGATTTGAACTCGTTTGCCTTCTGGATGAAGAATGTTGCAGGACGAGCATGAAGTCCAACCTGATTCTCAACTGTTACATCTTTTACGAACATAGTCTTTACCTCTCATATAAAATGTAGTCGGTCAATATTTCTTACCTTGTTTATTATATCACTAAAAATAAAAAGGTCAACGAACTTTATCAACTTTCGTATGACTAACATATTATTGCTAAAATTGTCCATTCGTATTTGTGCAATTTGAACATAAAATTTGCGAGAAATTAATCATTATCAATAGTAGCCAAAAACTTTTTGTCCTCTTTTGTCAAATCGGCATTATCGAGCATATCTGGACGACGATTTTTGGTACGCTGAAGCGACTGTTGTCTGCGCCACTGATCGACCTTTTGATGATGACCAGAAAGCAAAACCTCTGGCACTTCTCTACCGTTCCACTCGGCTGGATGAGTATACTGTGGATACTCCAACAAAGAATTATAATGGCTCTCATCCTCAAAGCATTCGTCATTACTCAAAACACCTGGAAGCATACGAGAAATACTATCTGCAACGATGAGTGCTGGCAGTTCTCCACCAGTCAAAACATAGTCACCAACTGAGATTTCTTCAGGCTGTAGCACATCGATAACTCGCTCATCAATACCCTCATAATGACCACACAAAATAGCGATATTATCAAGCTTTGACAGCTCCTTTACTTTTTCTTGAGTCAAGGTCTTGCCCTGTGGTGTCATATAGAGTAAATGAGGCTTTGCACCAATCTTATCACACAAGTCCATATAGCAATCATAGATAGGCTGTGGCTGCATAACCATACCCATACCACCACCATATGGTTTGTCATCTACTCGACGGTGCTTGTCGGTCGAATAATCACGAATATCGACACAATTTATCTCCACCTTGCCAGCAGAACGTGCTCTGCCAATAATGCTCTCATCAAGGACAGCACGACACATATCTGGGAACAAGGTCATAATATCAATTCTCATCAAATAATCCTTTCATAGGTTTAATACGGACCACCTGATACTCGGTGTCAATTTCTTTAACAATATCTGGAATAGCTGGGATAAGAGTGTGCTTGCCCCAAGATTCAATATCATAGATATCACAAGAGCCATAATTCTGGATATCGACGATTTTGCCATACTCCTCCTCTGTGTCAATATCAACCACATAGCAACCGATAATATCAGCAAGATAATACGCATCATCATCAATCACTGCGTCATCTCTATCGCAATAAAGAGTGGCACCCTTAAGACTCTCTGCCTGCTCAATGGTAGTTATCTCTGCAAACTTAAGAATAGCAACATTCTTTTGTGGTCTAGCAGAAACAAGAGCAAGAGATTTCTCCCCTTTTTTATCGAGATATACAGTCTTTAGCTGCTGGGCATATGATATATCATCACACCATAGGGTGCACTTTACCTCACCCTTAAGGCCATGAGTGTTATTCACCTTTCCAAGCTCCAAATATTTTTGCATAAAACAAAACCCTTTTTCTATTTTTTACTATATTAACACAAAATTAAAGGACGGTCAATGACCGTCCTTTTGATTTAATTAGTCAATATCAACAGAAATCTTTGCGTCGTTACGGGTTGCAGCCGCACGCATAACAACTCTAATAGCCTTTGCTATTCTGCCCTGCTTGCCAATAACTCTGCCCATATCACCCTCGGCAACATGGAGATGATATACTACTACGCCTTCTTCGTTAGGCTCGTCAACATCAACTGTAACTTGGTCAGGGTTATCTACTAACCCCTTTGTAATGGATATTAACAAATCCTTCAAAGAAAACACCTCCTAATTTTTTCTCTGTTAAAACAAAGAATTAAAGGATGCCTTCTTTTTTAAGGATAGCCTTAACTGTATCAGTTGGCTGTGCACCGTTTGCAATCCACTTCTTAGCTGCGTCAGCATCAATGCTAACTGTTGCAGGCTCTGTCATTGTGTTGTATGTTCCGATCTCCTCGATGAAACGACCATCACGTGGATATCTTGAGTCTGCTACTACTACACGATAGAAAGGAGCCTTCTTTGCGCCCATTCTACGAAGTCTGATTTTTACTGCCATTTTTCTTACCTCCAAAAATAAATATAAAAAATATATAATTACCAATTTAAAACTGGTTTATTACCTAAAATCCAAATGGGTTGCCACCCTTGGTGTTGCCCATAATCTTTTCTGCCATCTGTGGATTTTGCTCCATCATACGACGCATCTTTTTGCTAATCTTTGGTCCCTTTTTGCCACCAATTTGCTTAACCATTTTTTGCATCTGCTTGAACTGGGACAAAAGCTTGTTTACGTCCTCTACTTGACGACCACAACCAGCAGCGATACGACGCTTGCGAGATGGGTTAATGATTTCTGGATTAGCCCTCTCCTCTTTCGTCATAGAATAGATGATAGCACGAAAACGGTCAAATGCTTTTTCGTCGATATCCTCATCCTTAATCTGCTTGCCGATACCAGGAATCATCTTGATAGTATCCTTAAGTGAGCCCATACGCTCAATCTGCTCGAACTGGTCAAGCAAATCGTTAAGGTCGAACTTGTTCTTTGCAAGCTTCTTTTCTAGCTCTGCAGCCTTCTTCTCATCAAGGGCTAGCTCTGCCTTTTCGATAAATGAAAGGACGTCGCCCATACCAAGAATACGAGATGCCATTCTGCTAGGGTGGAAGGTCTCGAGATTATCGAGTTTCTCACCAGTACCAACGAACTTGATTGGCTTGCCAGTAACAGCTCTAACTGAAAGAGCAGCACCACCACGAGTATCACCATCAAGCTTTGTAAGAATGACGCCATCGATACCGAGTGTGTCATTAAAGCTCTTGGCAACATTTACAGCGTCCTGACCAGTCATTGCATCAATAACAAGCAATATCTCGTGAGGATGAACTGTAGAGCGAATGTTAGTAAGCTCTTGCATAAGCTGCTCATCAATATGAAGACGACCAGCTGTATCAAGGAACACATAGTCATTACCATGGTCCTTTGCAAACTTGATAGCCTTCTCGGCAATCTTAACAGGGTTTTCAGTGCCCATCTCGAACACTGGAACACCGACCTGCTCACCTACGACCTGTAGCTGTTTGATAGCAGCTGGACGATAAATATCACAGGCAACAAGTAGAGGTCTGTGACCCTCATTCTTTAGCTTAAGTGCAAGTTTTGCAGAATGAGTTGTCTTACCACTACCTTGAAGACCACACATCATAACTATTGTAGGTGGATGATTTGCAATAGCAAGCCTTGCCTCGTTGCCACCCATCAAATCTGTGAGCTCTTCATTAACAATTTTAATAACCATTTGACCAGGGGTCAATGATTCCATTACGTCAGAGCCGATAGCTCTGTCAGTAACCTTTTTTGTGAATTCCTTGGCTACCTTGTAGTTAACATCTGCCTCTAGCAAAGCAAGACGAACCTCTCGCATAGCCTCTTTTACGTCTGCCTCGGTAAGCTTACCCTTGGCACGAAGCTTTTTGAACGAATTCTCTAGTCTATCGGATAATCCCTCGAATGCCAAAGTATCACTCCTCGCCTAAATATTCTGCAATAGCCTTAATCCTAGCGACATTATCATTAATCTCACGACTAAGGGAATGCTCCAAATTGTACTGATAAATATTGTCAGCACAAGTCTTAATCTCTACTAAATTCTTCTTCATATCAGAGAAACGAGCAGCAAGCCCAAGCTTTTGCTCCATATCGAGAAGCAAGCTCTCTGCCCTTTTGATAGCGTCACGAACACCCTGTCGTGTGATGCCCTCATTCTCTGCTATTTCGGATAAGGAAAGGTCATCGTTATAGTAAAAAGCTAAAAAATCAGCCTGCTTCTTTGTAAGCATTTCGCCATAGAAATCAAGAAGATACGAAATCTCTAAATTCTTAGCCAAGAGTGACCCTCCTCTGTAAAGTAATTCGCCTTTGTAAAGTAAATCATCTTTACAACGCTCATTTATTATATATTAATAGCAAAGCAATGTCAAGAGAAAAATAAAAAAGTCTACCAACTCGATTTGAATTGGTAGACTCTTACTATAATTTATAGGTTGAAATCGATTGTGATTTCTTCATTTGCCTTTAGCTCAACCTCTTGTGCATTCTTACCAGCACAAGAAACTGTAACGGTCTGGTCAACTGGAGATACGATAGTAACTGAAGCTACTCCATCTTTCCACTCGATATTAACCTTTGCTCTTGTTCGAGCCATCAAGCCATTCATAGCACCCTCTGTCCACTCACTTGGTAGTGCAGGTAGGATATCAATCTTGCCCTCATCAGAGCATAGGATAGACTCGTTAATAATACCAATCATACCAAGCTCTGTATCAGTGCAATATGTATCAGAGCCACGATTTGTGTTGTGGTCAGTCATAAGTGAGTCGTAGCAAATTCTGCTCTTCATTAGACCATGGATAAGCTCATATACTCTATCGCCCTGCTTCAATCTAGCAGAAACAAGTGCTTGATGAACGAAACCGTGAGAAGCGCTGTTCTCCTTTTCTCTGTTATCAAGAGCCTGTAGGCAAGCCTTTGCGAGTTCCTCATCCTCCTGAGTTTCCATTAGAGGCCAAGCACAATACAAATGGCTGATATGACGATGCTTGTTGTTATCCTCATACTGATTAGCACACCACTCTTTGATAGCGCCTGTATCATCGAACTGATAATCTGGTAGGAGTGACAATAGATTCTCCCAATATGCCACTCTATCCTTATAGCCCTTTGTCTTGGTTGCATTCTCAACAGCAATAGTCATTTCTAGACCACTCTTTGCAGCAGCTATATCAATAGCAGCATTAGCAGCGATAGTAGAATTATATGTATCACCACCAGTTGTGTTCTCTGGTGAATATGATGGGACGATGAGATACTTTTCGCCATCCTTAAGCTCTGTCTTACCAGCCTCGTACTTTGCGTTGCCATCAGCATCTGTGTAGTACTCTGGAGATACAAGCTGATCCCAGAAATTAGACTGTAATGTCAAAAGTGGAAGAAGAACATCCTTAAGAACACTCATTTCCTTGCCATCATCATAGATGAATGTTGTATCGCCATAGCACTGATAGAACTCGTAAATAGGCTGTAGCATCCAAGATGCACCAGCGTTCCAATACTGGAATGGATATGAATGAGCATACTCTGCTCCAAGAGCACCATCACCATCACAGTTTACTGGAGCCATAATAGCATTCTCCATACCATATGACTGTTTTGCATTAGTCTTCCAGTCATCGATTTGGCGAAGAATGAACTTGATATATCCAATACCAAACTGACCAGTACCAGCAGTATTCATACCACTTGACTGTAGGTTAACATTAGCGTCCATAGTGTACTCACTACGCCAGCCTGGATACCACTCACCAGTCCACATACCTGACAAACGAGTCATAGTGTAGCCACTTGAGCAAGACACAGCATATGTAGCCTGCTTATATAGACGCTCCATAAGAGCCTTGTTGACTTTCTTGCTAGCTCTCTGCTTGCGAAGAAGCTTTTCATTAGAATAATGACGCTCTTTGTCATCAGCCTTCAAATCTAGTGAAGCACAGTCCATAAGTGATACTTGTACCTCTGCACTATTTTCAACAGCAGCGTCATAATCGAAACCATCCTCTGTTGCATACTTATCAGCAACTGACTTTGCATCAGCTAAAAGTGAATCAGTAAGAGCATAGCTCTCTGCATCAGCAAAAGCGTCAAAATCGCCCATATCGAATGTACGATCGTTAGTTGTAATCAAATATACAGCATCAGCATCAGTAACCTTGATAGCAGGGTTCTTATCACCAACAATGATCGTCTCATCAGCGATAGGATCTAGCTGTACCTTTTCCTTGCTACCACCAACTACAACAACATAGGTAACACCAGCGTAGCCACCCTTGTATAGTGATGAAAGCTCATAATTTGGATAATGTGCAACATGGGTAATAGATGATGCATCATCAGCGACAATCTTCTTGTACTGCATATTCTGCTCATCGTGGCCATCATCAACGCCATACTTGTACATACCACTAGCGTCATCAAGAGAGATGGTCATATTAATCTTTGCACCATCTGATGATTTCTGGATAGAAGTAATAGTTGCGTTGTCAACATGTGAGGTAAAGGTCTTGCGAACCCAAGTACCATTCTTATCAGCATATGACACACCAACCTCACCTGTATTGTAATCAGTCCAACGAACATAATCCTTGTAGAATGTATGAGCGTCCTGAGTCAAGCGAAGCTGCTGTCCAGGATGGAATGCATAGCCATAGTTCCAAGCACCACAGCCTGCTGCCTCAAAAGAGCCGTCAAGGTTGACAACCGCCTGCTTGCAACGCTCCAAATCAACAGTCAAATCTGGCAGGTCATATCTATCTCTTGGAGATGGCATAATATAGTCAACGTCCTGATAGATAATAGTGTCGCTATATGGTGAGCCAGAGGTAACAAAGCCAATACGACCATTACCACCAATCATACCATCACGCCAAAATCTGCCTTCGTGCTTTGATTTTGGATAATTCTTAACCTCGCTAAATGAGTCAGCGAACGCATAGTCGCCAGCACCATTAGCCACTACTATAGTATAGTCACCCTTGGTTGAATGCTGATATGCACCAAGAACGCCAGTAACAACTAATGCAATAACTAATACAACAGCTAAACATTTAACAAACACTTTTAGCACCTTTAATAAAATCTTTCCAATTTTTTTCATATATACACTTCCCCTCAAGCAATATTTATATCATAAAAAGATAGAATAGTAAACATTATTTTGACTTTATCTGATTTTTTACAATATGAAATATTGCTCGAGACCCCTTTGAAATATATTTTCCGATATTGCCACTAATACCAGTAAGTACTGGGCTCATCAACTTTGACTCGTCGATACCATCGCTCTTTGCCTGCTTTATAACAACATTGTCATCATAAAATGGTGATAGAATATTATCATCATTCTCTAGTGCAACAGCACCATCAGAGAATGCAATAATATCATCAAAAACACTACCCTGTGGCATATCACCATTAAAGCAAGATATCGCCATCATAGCAATCTCGTGATTGCCATTATATGCTGGAGCAATAGATTTGCTCTGTGGAGTAACAAGAGTATAGGTAGAATAAATCTCACCATTTGCACGTGACCAGTGATGACGCTGTTTGCCATAATAAGTGCCAAACGGATTCATACGAACAGTCTTGTCCTCCTCTAATCTCATAGGACAATGAGCCATAGCACCAAGCACCTGGCGAGCATTTGCGATAACAATACCGTTTTCGCCATCAGTAAGGCCAACCATACCAGCAGAAAGCTGATGGTTAAATGATGCTAGAGAAGTGTTCTTCTCGTCACATTCAACGAATGACTGTGTCCTAAAGGTAGAAATATCACCCATATAATTACGCTTAATAACGCTGATATTATCCTTGAAATTAGGTGTAATCTGGAATGGGACAGCCTCCGTCCACGACATATCAGAAAAACGACCAAGTGATGAATTCTCGGTAGAAATAGACGTTCTCTCTGCTGTGTGTGGGTACTGAATATCAGCACGAACAAAGATCATACCGGCTGTGTCCATCTTGTAAAAATCATACACGAATTTACCGGCAGAAATCTCATCTGGCAAATGTATAGAGCCGAACACTCTCACTCCAACGCCAGAGCCACCAAGCTCCAATGCACAGATATCGTCCTTAATAAACTCGTATTTCTTGTCATCATAAGTGATGAAGGAACGAAGAAAATCAGTTTCGCCAATTTCCTTGTCACCAGCAAGGACTGAGTAAATATTACCGTGAACAGAAAACTTAATTCTTGTATCGCCAGCATCGAGGTCTATCTGAGCGATATCGACCTTCTTTGGCTCAACAATCGATACATTAACGCTATACTGTTTTTTAACAGATTTAAAGCGCATAATAGCGTACACAGAGGTCAAATCGTCGTTCATAGGTGCAACGACATAATCAACAAGACCAGTAGCAGAAAGCTTAATTTGTGACGCTGATGAAATAGGCTCGTTCACCTTTAACTGAACACACTGCAAATCGCTGTCAGTAGTATTCACGATAGTCAAGTGCTTATATGACTTTTGTGCTGTGCGTTCCTCGTCAATAATCCTCTTTGCAAGGTCGTTTGCCTTTTGCTCTCTTTGGATATTAAGCACTGGAGTTGCAAGACCAAAATGAGTAGTTGACAAAAGCAAAACTCTATCCTTGAATGATGCTGCATCAAACGCTGTGCTAGTACCAGCCTTTGCCATCGCACGAGAACGATCAATCGCTGTCCAAATCTTGCGATTGTATGGCTTTTCTGCCCAAGAGGAATAGCCAGTAAAATTACCATCAGCTGTGTCTTGGGTAAAATCAATATTACCGACTGGCTGATGATTTTTTAGATATCCACCAGGAGTATCGTATACAACATAGTCAAGGTCAGCAATTTCCCTAACAAGTCCGTTGATACCATCAGTATTGGCAATCTTTGATTTGATGAGAGGGAGATTAAGTGTCTCCCAAAAGATAGCGTCAGCATCCATATTAACAAAGATAAGCATATCGTTGTTAATCTCACCATCAATCTGCTTTTGGTGTAGCTCCTTAACCCAAGAGCGCAGACAACCAGCGTCGCAGATATCCGAATTGTTATATGTAGGGATAATAGTCATACTATCTCCCTTGTAGGTATATGTTAGAGGGTTAAATGCTAGCTCATCCGATAGCTTTGGCACAATGGTACGAAACGCATCAAAAGGAACACAAGAATAGTATAGGCACAAAGCCTTGACGCCAAGACGATTGTACACACTAACCTGTGATGGAGTGAACATAACCTCTTGTGGTCTAACAATCTTTTCATACTCGCCAAAGATATCCTGCAATCCACTACCCTCTGGGTTAGTAACAGCAAGCTCAATAGACGCCTCCAGCTCCTCCTCTGTCATAGCAGAAAGAGCACCATTGGAGTAACCCATAATAATATTTTCATCGCCATATTTCTTAACACGCTCTTGCATACCAGTAATGATATCAGGTGCATATTCTGGCAAAATCTTCTCTAGAGAGAAGAAGTTTTCGCTATCCCAAGTCGCCTTGACTGGAATTCCATCGGCATTGCATTTGTTGAGCACGTCGATGATTTGACGAATGATACGAATATCCGAGCCAAAGCCCAAATTGTCGTTACTATCGCCACGATACGAATGATAGCAATTTACATGAAAGCCAAAGGCAACATGAATTTTGTGATTTCTCATAAAAGCTCCTAATTATTTATTCTTCGCCACGAACTCTTGCTAGCTCCTCATGGAGTGTAACAAGCTTCTTCTTTGATAGGTTATAACCAAACGCTAGAAGAACAGCCATTAGCGCAAGAGCTATAACTGGTACAAGGGTAGAAATGTCATATAGCTTTGACATAACCTCCTGTGGTAGCTCACGACCCTGCTCTGATGCTGTGCTATCGTACTGGATAAACTTTAGTAGCAATGGTAGAAGAACACCAGCGATAGTTTGACCAAGCTTTCTTGAGAATGAGAACAATGCATATGCTGTGCCCTCTTCTCTTCTGCCAGTTCTAACCTCATGGTAGTCGATAACGTCCATAACAAGAGCCCATACCTCAAGAACAAAGAAGGTCTGTCCCAATCCAGATAGGAATGTGAACACAAGGAACACATAAGGATTTTGAGCCTTGATAAAGAACAGAATAATGCTAGCTACTGTAGCAAAAAGCATACCGAATGCACAAAGCTCTTTCTTGCCAAACTTGTCAATAAGCTTGTTCATAATAGGAATGAAGATAGCCATTGGAAGATATGTGCAAATAGTAACTAGTGCATAGATACCTGGCTGATGATAATAATCAGTGAACAGATATAGATATGTTGACTGATAATAGAACTGGAATGCGATAAGAAGCATTGATGCTAGTGAAAGCATAACGAATGCACGGTTTGATAGCAAATCCTTGATAGTAACAAATGCGTTGTAATCGCCCTTTTCCTTTACTGGTGGTGCAATACGCTCCTTTGTCATCTTGAAATGCAAGTAATACACCAAAACAGAGATAACAGCAAGCACAGCAACACAGATAGTAAGCTTTGTACCATCAAGAGATTTAATGCTAGTGCCATTTGGATTTGTACCAGTAGTTGTAAACACAATCATAGGAAGAAGGATTGTGCCAGGTAGGCCACCGATACCAGCACCAATAGAACGCCACATTGATAGTGATGAACGCTCCTTTTCGTCATCAGTGATAACTGATGCAAGTGAGCCATAAGGAATGTTTACAGCAGTATACATCATACCATATAGAATATATGTGATATACGCAAAAACAAGGTAGTTGATACCAGGAATCTTTGTAAACATTAAAATAGCTGAAATAGCAAGTGGAATAGAGAATGCCAAAATATATGGTCTAAATCTACCACTCTTCTTTGGCTTGCGTGAGTCAATAAAACTACCCCATAGTGGGTCATTAATTGCATCCCATACACGAGCTACCAAAATCAAAATAGAAATGCTAGCTAGTGGGATATGCAATACATCGGTATAAAACTTTGTTTGGAATGCACCGATGAGTGAGAATGTCAAAAGACCACCCATATCACCCATAGCATAGCCAAGCTTATCCTTAAATTTAATTCCGTGTGTAGATTGTTCCATAATCATACCTCTCTTTCAAAGAAACAATGCTTTGCACAAATCGCACATGAACCGATATAATCGCTCTTTTCGTTCAGTGGTGACAGACGGATTGTGTCATCACCGATATTCATATTATATCTCATGCACTGTCTAATCAGCTTGTCAACAACAACCTGATTTTTGAACATTGAGCCAAAGAGCACAATGCTCCTTGGGTTAAAGATAGTGGACGTATTAGTAAGCGCTAATGCGACCAAATCTATCTTTTCATCCATAATATTTACTATTTTATTATCACTAGAATAGATAATTTTGTCAAGTGTCATATTGTCGCCAATACTACTGATGATAGCATCTGCTGACGCCTCTGTTTCAAGACAGCCAAAGCGTCCACAACGACAGCGTTTGCCACCTTTGTTGACGATATAATGTCCTATCTCTGCGACACCACTATCGTTACCAGAAAAGACTCTGCCATTTGCAACGATTGACGAGCCGATACCCGGTCCCCACTTTAAAAATAAAACTGATGAATCGTCGATATCATCATATATTAACGAGCTTTCGGAATATGCCTTAACATTATTCTCAACAATAATAGGCACTCCAAGTGCATCCTCAAAGCAAGGAATGATATCGTCGATATGCCACACACCAAAATCCTCCTCTGTAGGAGAGCCAATGACACAAATGCCAGCAGCAACGAGATTTTGACGCTCAAAGTCTAGAGTATTCAAAAACTCCCTACTCTGCTGTGCGACAATACTAACGTCATCACAAAATGGAATACGCTTTGACGCAATCAGCTCTCCAGCAAGATTTGACAATGAAAGTGTGATAATATCCTGCTCTGCATTAACACCAACACAGAGCTTGTCATCAAGGCATAGGGACAGCAATATCTCCCTACGACCAGTTTTGCCATTATCGGACACCTCGCCACACTCACAGATATATCCCTCATCAATAAGATTTTGGCATATCTTGGTGACAGCAGCTGGAGTCAACGACGACAGAGCTGATATCTCCTTGCGAGATAGCTGTTTGTGTTTGTTCAGCAGATAAAGGACCAGACTTCTATTCTTACTTTTTACAGAGCTCAAATTAAGAGCTGAAACAGTCACTCTATCACCACCTATTTAACTAGCAGAGATATACCACTGATACCCATAAGGATATATGTAATAATCATAAAGACCTTGTTATCAAGCTTTTTTGCAATAGCATTGCCAGCAAAAATCGCACCAAATAGGACTACGATAGAAATAACAGCTATGATAACAACATTCTTATCAAACATACCAGAACGGATATCTGACAGCATAATGATAGAATTGAGCACTATCCACGATGCAGATAAAGTTGTCCTAAACTCCTCCCTATCCTTTAGCCTTGATGCAGCATAGATAATGAGTAATGGACCACCACAGACAAACATACCGTGGACGATACCAGCAAGCACAATAATAAATATACCAACAATCTCACCAAGGGTGGATTTTTTATCTCTACTATTCTCTTTTTTTATAAAAGTGTTATACACACCAAGAAGCATAAATGCTATAACTACTGAGCCAAGAAGCTTATACAGCAGATTTGGGTTCATATCGAACCTGGAGCTGATGGCAAAGCCACCAAGCATACCAACAAGCATTATGCCAATTATTTTTACAAATTCCTTGATATTCAGCGATTTTGGATTTGCTGCGACGACACCAATGGACGCCACAATACCAAGAATATTAAGCACTGGCTTGGCAACACCAAATCCAACAAGCATAATGGAAAATGGCATAGCCAAAACTGTACCAGCAAAGCCAGTGATACACTGAATAATATTTGCAAGCAATATTACAACAAGGAACACTATCTCCTTAATACCAAGCATTAGTACTCTACGACCTCGATATCAAGCATATTTGCAAGAGCCTTAATTTCTGCTACATGGTCGCCATAAACAACAGCATAGTGTGGCTCCCAGCCATCAGTAACAAGGCTAGTAACAAGTGGTTTTACCTCGCTGTCTGTCTTAACAACAACGCTAGTACCAAAGAACTGCTTTGGTTTGTCAAGAGCCTCGCCCTTTGCAACAAAGAATCTTACTTCAGAGCCATGCTCATTAGCAAAGTCTATTTCGTATTCAGCCTTTCTACCAACTCTAAAGATAGTTACTTCTTTACAAGGCTTACAGCCAAATTCGAGGGTTGGTCCAATCTTTCTGTTACAATGAACGCCAACCTCGGCACCAGTGTCCTCTCTAGCAAGAGAGCAAGCAGCTGTGCCACAATGCCAAAATGTAAGAGTATTCTCACCCTCATCAAGTGAAACTGGGTCACCAAAGAATGTTGGAGAACCAGAAAGATTTTGACCGATAAACATTGACACAGCACCAAGAACGTCTGCCTCACAGGATGATGGAATATTGTCATCACCTAGCATAGCAAGTACAGAGCAGACCGGTGTGCCATATTTTGTGAAGAAATCTGGCCAGCAACGAGATGCAACAGCACCTACACCATTATCGCCAACATAATCTGTGTACGCCTTATATAGCCTTGCAAATGCCATAGTATGCTCATCATTATCATCAAGACCTACCATACGAGATTTTGCTTTCTCAAGATAAGGCACAGCCTCGGCATCAGTCACCTTTTCGGCATTCGCCATTAGCTCCTCAGCATTGATGAAAGAATACTTGATACCAAAATTCTTTGCTAATTCATCAGCATCGCCCTCACCAAAATCAAATCCCTGTGGTGTTTCACCGATTTGAGCAAGGTGAAGATTATAAAGCGCCTTGTAGCATTTTGCAGAGCTGATAACAGTCGCTATCTCATCCTTAACCTCACTAGGAGCACCAAAGGTGTATGCAAAACGAACGCCGTTCATCTTCATCTTATTACCAGCAGAAAAAGCACCTGTAAGAGAGTTAAGTCTTAATCTGCCACCGTCAATAACAGGCTCACGAAGAGTCCAAAGAAGAATTGGACAGTTAAATCGCTTTATAATCTCCTCGGTATAAGCAGAATTAGCAAAGGTTGAATTTTGTATCACAACCAAATCTGCATCGTTACCACTGATAAAATCAACCATATCATCAACAGATAGCAACATATCGTCTGGTGCGATAACATTATCGCAAAGTGATTTTAGCAATTCGACAGACTCGTCAAAAAGCTTTTTGGCAGATACCAGCTCAAAGGTTGGCACACCAATAGGAATATATAATAGTTTGAAATCCATAGTTATCCTCAATAATTAAGTTTTTTATTCTCACCAATCAAGCCAGGATATGCACCCTGTTTGATAAGTGGCTCACGCTCTGGATGAGCTATCACCCATTTGTTGCGCTGTAGGAGTAGTCCGCTCTCATCGTCCACAATCTCGCTATTATCTAGTGGAGTATTTGTCCCCTTTGGTAGAATGACGATATCCATAAATCCGTTGTCATCAACTCTGCAAGGAGATAGATGGAGCGTTGTCTGGTACATTTCGATAGCTGTACCCTTTGGAACAAAGAACACCTGCTCATTACCAACAAAGAACTTTTTGTCCTCAATCTGCCATGTGTGACCAAGCACTAGCATAAAATCAGTAACAGCGATATTAATCTCACTACCCTTATGGTACTCGAAGCCATTATATGTTTGGTTTCGACCATTGCAGTAGCCGATTTGGATAGGCATATTACCATAAAGAGTGCTACAAACTATGTTAGCTATATCAGTGCTCTCCATAGCGTCAACAGATGGGACATAGATATTGCCCTCGGTATTAGGTATTTCGGTATTGGTGGTCATATAATCCATCAACGAAGAAAAATCATACCCATCAAGAACTCGACCATAGGTCTTAAACTCGTCATCGAACACGGACAATATCTTAACATCGTTAACACTGTTTAGATGATTAATCATAGTCGCCACGTACCACCTTGTAGGTTGCTCTCCAATCCTCTTTGCCGATACCAGCGTCTAGTCCTCGGTCATATACAGATTTTGCATTCTCCATACCAGGCATAGACACGCCAGCCTCTGCAGATAGACGCTGTGCGATACCCAAATCCTTATGCTCATTCTCTAATGAGAATGCTGTTGTCCAGTTCTCATTATCGATATTCTGCCACTGACCATCAAGGTAGAAATTCTGTGCACCACCATATGAAATGGCTGTGTGATAATCCTCTGCTGAAATACCCATTTTCTTTGCAAGGAGCAGAGTTTCGTTAACACCATTTTGAATTTCTGCACATAGGGTGTTATGGCAAATCTTCATAACAAGGCCCTTGCCATTCTCACCCATATGGATAATATTACAACCCATATATGCGAGTACAGGCTTGATGGTATCGAACAGACACTCGTCACAGCCAACAAGAATACCAAGCTCACCAGCAATAGCAGCTGGCTTTGATTTTACTACTGGGGCATCAGCAAACTGTGCACCCTTTGCCTTTACCATACCAGCGACCTCGACAGATACAGATGGGTCAATGGTAGACATATCGATACAAATCTTTGTATCATCAATATATGGCAAAAGCTCGGTATAAACAGCCTTTACATGCTCTGACTTTGGCACCATAGTGATGATGATATCAGCATTCTTTGCAACTTCAATATTGCTATCACAAGGGATAGCACCGATATTAGCAAGCTTCTCAACTTGTGATTTGTTAATATCACTAACAAAGACAGAGTCGTTATGCTTTTTTACAATATTTTCTGACATAGACTCGCCCATAATGCCGAGTCCGATAAATCCTATTTTCATATTTTACTCCTCTGTAATAGTGTTGTCCCAAGCAGACTGGAACTTCTCTAGTCCGTAATCAGTGAATGGATGATAGAAACTATCCTTGAACACCTGAAGACCAGCTGTAACGATATCAGCGCCAGCAACAGCACAATCAACGATCTGCTTGCCATTACGAACAGCAGCACAGATAATCTGTGTCTCGCCCAAAAATCCATAATTCTCATACATAGTAACGATATCTTGGATATACTGAGCACAATCCTCACCACTATTCTCCTTCCATCCGATGAATGGAGATACGAATAATGAGCCATTTTTTGCAGCGATAAGAGCCTGTGATGGAGAGAATACAAGAGTAAGATTTGTTCTAACGCCATCCATCTCTAGTCTACGAGCAGCTGTGATACCAGCCTCGGTACAAGGAATCTTGATACAGAAATTAGGTGACATAGCAGCAATCTTCTTGCCCATTGCTACCATCTCATCAGCGTCATCAAGATGAGGATTAATCTCTACAGAGATTGGAAACTTGTCCCAACCCTCGATATTCTTTTCCTTTACGAACTCAGCAAGCTCTGCAATAACTGTGTAGAATGGCTTGCCAGAATTCATAATGTGATTTGGATTAGTTGTGATACCATCGATACCAAATGTATCATATGCCTCACGGATTTCATCAATCTTTGCACTATCTAAAAAGTATTTCATATTTTTCTCCTTTATTCGCACAATTCGTGCTGATTATTTCTTAAATTATTTACTATATCAAGCACATTCTGTGCTGATTTACGGATAAACACTGGTGGCTCACCAATAGGTGCATCGATAGTATATTTACCACCATTGTATGCTCTGCCATTCCATAGATATACCCACTCGTCATTAGGTAAATATACCTCACGCTTTGGAACAGCATTACCCTTTTTGTTTGGTCTAATAACTGGTGCTACAAGAATATCTCGACCAAGCAGATATTCGTAACATTCCTCATACGCTTCTTTTTCATCGTAGTAGAAGAAAAGTGGTCTAACAACACCGACACCAGTTTTTGCATTATATTCTACAGCGTCCTTGATATATGGCTTTAGCGCCTTGTGATATGTTGACATTTTTTTGTCTATAGCTATAACACTATCATCCACACACTGGGCATTCAAATCCGGATTAAGACCCTCGTGGCCACGCATAATAGGTGAAAACGCATTCATCTCACACCAGCGCATATATAATTCATCCGAACGCTTTAAATTAAAGAATGAGGTATAACCACCGATATCGCTATGTGATAGTCCAAAGCCACAGCAGGTTAGCGAAAGCATAGCTGGGATAACCGAAGGTAAACCAAAATCATATGAAAAATCAGTATGATTGTCACCATTCCACATAAGAGTAGAATATTCTTGGCTATTAGTATATCCAGCACGAGTGAAAAACATAATCTCACCTAACTTGCCAGCCTCCTCAACAGCCTCACGATTTAGTTTTGCCCAGCGTACTGGCCAAGTGTTGTGTACAAGCTCGGCATTCTCACCACTATACAGAACAGCGTCAGTAGGTAGATACTCACCAAAATCAGCCATCCAACCAGAAAGACCGATATCAATCATATTTTTCTTGATAATTCCCTTCAGCCATTCGCAAGCATCTGGGTTAGTCAAATCAATCATTGCTGCTGGGAATGTGGTAATAGTTACGTAATAATCATCACCATTAGCATTCTTGACACAATATCCCTTTTCGCTAGCCTCCTTGTACAAAGGCTTCTCAACAGCTAAAAATGGATTAACATAGCCTAGCACCTTAACGCCCATAGCGTTCAATTCTTTAATAGTTTGAGGTAGATTTTGATACAAGTCGTTGTCGTACTCCCAGTTCCAAGACAGCTGTTTACCAACTGCTGTAACTCGTCTACCTTCCCAATCCTGTATCCAAGCACCACTAACCTTTACACCATTTTCAAGTGCTTTCTTAACCTTTGACATAAGGATATCAGTGCCACCCTGAATGCCAAGAATATATCCATCATATACCCAATCAGGTAGCTCTGGCTGACGACCGACAAGGGTTGTAAGCCTCGATATAACATCCTCAAAGCTCTCACCAAATCCAAAATAGAATGGAGCTATCTCATCAAATCGGATTTCGTGATTCATTGTGTTGCGAAAATCATATACAGCAAGTGCTGTAGTATCCGAATGGAAGAAATATTTCTGTGAGCTGATAAATGTTGGCTGTGCATAATATGTCTCATATTTTGAGAACTTTTGCTTTTTAGTAGAGTTCTTAACGCCAATAACCTGTTTTGCAAGCTTCTTTGCAATTTGAGACGCATTGATATGCTCTGCAACCCAGACATTAGTCTTCTTGCCACGAAGATTAAACTCACTAAACACCTCACCAGTACCATAGATATACTCATTAACTCTTGCAGGGATAGAAAACCACATACGAGTGCAACCATCAAAACCTGATGGAACGAATTTGACAATATCGTTGTCGATAGTGATATCCATTCTACCCTTTGTCAAAATAAGAGTTGCTGATTTTTCATCACAGATGATATTGGTGATGAGAATCGATTCACGCTCATCAACCTTTTCACTAATCTTAAAGCTACCACGAGACATTTTGTACGAATTGGCACCGAAGCCAGCCTCGCACAACTTCATTCCTCGTCTAAAGATGAATTTTTCTTCATCACCGACGATAAGCCTTAACGAATTGTGATACCATTTAAAACTAACCATATAAACACCCCTTTTGTAATTAATTAACGCTGTTAATCAATTACATTATACTATTATATATTTGTTAAGTCAATAAAAATAAGGGCTGAAATTCAGCCCTTAACATTAATATAATGAGGAACAATATCCTTGTATGTACCGTCCTTGGAGCGAAAACCCTTTGGTATCACTCCAAGCCTAATAAAGCCTATCTTTTCATACAGTGACAGTGCTGGATAATTATCAGCAACAACAGCATTAAACTGCAGGATGGAAAAGTCAAAATCACCAGCCTTATCTATGCAATCACGAACAAGCACCTCGCCAACTCCATTGCCACGCTGTGATTTTGCAACAGCGTATGATGCATTACATATATGACCACAGCGACCAATATTGTTTGGGTGCAAGATATATAAACCGACCACATTGTTGCCATCATCAAGTGCTATGCCAGTATATGTTTGGTCGCAAAAGAAGATATCGCCACTCTCTTCTGTCAAAAACTCCTCTTGTGGAAAGGCAAGTCCGTCATCGACTACTTCATTCCATATTGCGATAGCATCTACTAGATATGCCTTGTCATATTTTACAACTTTTACTGTCATACTATCTCCTTGGGAACTGTGAATTATATAGTTCGTAGTAAAATCCTTTTTGGGCAAGTAGCTCCTTGTGTGTGCCCTGCTCAACGATATTTCCTTCACGCATAACGAGGATAATATCAGCCTCTTTGATAGTAGCTAGACGATGAGCTACGATAAACGAGGTCCTACCCTTCATCAGTGTTGCAAATGCCTTTTGTATCTTTAACTCTGTTCTTGTATCAATGGATGAGGTCGCCTCATCAAGAATGAGCATAGGTGGGTTGCAAAGCATTAGACGAGTTATGCATAACAGCTGTTTTTGTCCTTGAGAAAGTGAGCCACCATCCTCACCAATAACGGTGTCATAACCATCAGGCAAACGCTTGATGAACGAATGAGAATGTGCCATTTTTGCTGCATTGATAACTTCTTCGTCAGTAGCGTTTGGAGCACCAAGTTTGATATTATCCCTTATAGTGCCAGACCTCAGCCAAGTATCCTGAAGCACCATACCAAAGCTGTTACGCAAGGAATGAAGCTTAATATTAGAATAATCATCACCATCAAGTGCGATATCGCCAGACTGATAATCATAAAATCTCATCAAGAGATTAATTAGTGTTGTTTTTCCACAGCCAGTTGGGCCAACGATAGCAACTCTTTGACCAGGCTTAACAGACAGATTAAAGTCCTCAATCAGTGACTTGTTCTCTGTGTACGAGAATGATACATTCTTAATCTCTAGCTTGCCATCAACAGTCGCAAGTTCAACAGCATTTTCACTATCGAGAGGTATCTCATCATCCTCTATCAGTTCAAAAAGTCTACCAGCACACGCAAGAGCATTTTGCAATTCTGTAACAACGCCAGAAATCTCGTTAAATGGCTTGGTATACTGATTAGCATACGCTAAAAAGCAAGTCAAAACACCAACAGTGATAGCGCTCTGCTCTGTCTTAACAGCAAGGACAGCACCAAAGAAGGCAACAGCAGCGTACACGATACTGTTTACAAATCTAGTCGCTGGGTTAGTGATAGATGAAAAGAACACTGCACGCAAGGAATACTTTTGCAATCTTTCGTTAATCTCGTCAAAATGTGCGATATTCTCATCGCCATGTGAATATGCGTTAACTACCTTTTGATTGCCAATCATCTCATCGATAAAGGCTGTTTGTTCTCCTCTTGTTTCGCTCTGCAATTTGAACATTTTGTATGTTTTCTTTGCAATAAAATTAGCGATAAGGAAGCTGAGTGGTGTAACAACAACGACAACAATAGTAATCCAGACATTAATCGATAGCATAAATGCAAGAGTGCCAATAATTGTAACAACGCCAGTGAACAGCTGTGTAAAGCCCATAAGCAGACCATCAGCAAACTGGTCAACGTCAGCAATAACTCGTGACACAACCTCACCAGTTGGATGGCTATCGATATACGAGATAGGCAAACGTTCTATCTTGCGAAATGCTCTGTCCCTCATATCACGAACGACATTAAATGTTATCTTGTTATTGCACACATTCATCAGCCATTGTGCCACGGCAACAGCACCGATAATAATAGCGATTTCAACAAATATAGGTGTCATAGATGCAAAGTCGACAAGACCCTTGCCAATAATGAAATCAATCACCCTACCGATAAGGACTGGAACATAGAGAGTGCCTGCAACAGTGACTAATGCAAGGAGCATAGACAGTGCTAGGAACACCTTGTAACGACCGACATAGGTGCCGACCTTTTTCAATACAGATTTATTACTCATCATCAGTCACCTCCTCGGAAAACTGGGAGAAATAAATCTCTCTATAAACATCACAGTTATCTAATAGCTCGTCATTAGTACCGATACCAACACATTCACCATCATCGAGCACAATAATCCTATCAGCCTCTAAAACAGATGAACAGCGCTGTGACACGATGAACAATGTTGGATGATAATCAAGCGAATATATTGCCTCTCTTAATGCTCTTTCGGTAGCAAAATCGAGTGCAGATGCACTATCATCAAGGACAATAATCTCTGGCTTCGACACCAGCGCTCTAGCGATGGATAATCTCTGCTTTTGACCACCAGAAAGATTTGAGCCATTCTGCTCAATGACAGTATCTAGTCCATCCTTGTCATAAACTGTGTCATAAATCTGTGCTAGCTTGAGTGCAGAATTAATCTCCTCATCAGTAGCGTCAGCCTTGCCCCATTTGATATTATCACGAACAGTGCCAGCAAAAAGCACTGATTTTTGCATAACAAATCCAATTTTTGAACGCAGCTCGGCATCATCAAAGCTTCTAATATCCCTACCGTTAATAGTAATTATACCACTATTAGCGTCGTAATAATGTGGAATAAGATTAACCAAGCTAGATTTACCAGAGCCTGTTGACCCAATAACGCCAATAATATCGCCCTTATTAGCAGAAAATGAGATATTAGAAAGACTCTCATCACCAGCGTCAGCATAGGTTAGTGACACATTGTCAAACTTAACAGCACAGTCATCGTAGACTGTCATATCATCATTATGCTCCAATGCAGTGTTGATATCCAAGATATCAGAAATTCTATCACCAGATGCAAATGCCTTTGAAATAGTGACAACAAGATTAGCAAACTTGATGAGTTCAACAAGAATTTGGCTCATATAGTTATACAGTGCAACTACCTCACCCTGTGACAACGAGCCACTGTTAACAGCGACAGCACCATAACGAATAAGCAAGATAATACCCAGATTAATCACAACATATGTGACTGGGTTCATCAGTGCAGAAATTCTGCCAGCTAAACGCTGAAAATGAGCAAGAAGATTGTTCTTATTAGAGAAGCGATTATACTCCTCACTCTCACCATTAAATGCACGAATGACTCTAGCGCCATTAAGATTTTCTCTAGTGGCAAGGGTTACGCTGTCGAGAGTGTTTTGCACATTCTTGTACTTTGGCACAGTTATTTTCATAACCGTTAGCACTACAGCGCTGAGAACAAAAATAACGATAAAGAATATTGCACCAGCAGTTCGGTCGATGCCAAGTGCCATAACAAACGCACCGATAACAATAAATGGTGAACGCAAAAATAGTCGTAGCACCATATTGACACCACTCTGTGCTTGGTTAACATCAGTAGTCATACGAGTGATGAGCGTTGAGGTGCCAACCTTGTCAATATCATCAAAGGTGAAAGACTGAATTTTTGCAAACAGCGAATGGCGTAGCTCCGTAGCAAATCCAGTGGCAGCCTTGGCAGCAAAATACTGTGCTGTAATAGCAGCGACCATACCAACCACAGCAAGCAAAACAAGAACAAGCGCTCTTGACACAACAAGGCGCATATCCCCCATTCTGATACCATCATCGATGATAGAAGCGACAACAAGCGGAACAATTAGCTCGAACGATGCCTCCAGCATTTTGAACAATGGTGCTAGAATTGATTGAATTTTGTAATTCTTCAAATAAACTAACAAATTTTTCATATCATTATTATATAACAAAAAGAGTATAATTCAATAATTATTTTTATAATATCCTTGCAATTACAAAAGTGTGTGATATAATCAAGAATGTAATTTCTATATAATATGGAGAAAAGATATGGAACAAAAACCAGTTACAGCCATTATTGTTGGTGCAGGTCACAGAGCATTCGTGTACAGTGAGCTAGCAAAAACCAACCCAGAAATGCTAAGGATTGTTGGCGTTGCTGACCCAAATCCTGTTAGAAGAAAGAAGGCTATGGAGCATTTCGGATTTGGCGAGGATATGTGTTTTGAGAGTGCAGATGAGCTTGCAAAGAGAGGCAAGCTAGCTGACGCTGTCATCAATGGCACAATGGACGAACAGCACCTAGAAACAGCTGTACCACTGCTCAATGTTGGATACGATATGCTGTTAGAGAAGCCATTCGCTCCAAACGAGGAGGAAATGCGCCAAATCGTTGACTGTGCAAAGAAGAATAATTCAAAGGTTATGATTTGCCACGTTCTACGATACACTCCATTCTACTACGGTATCAAGGAAAGAGTTATCAGTGGCGAAATCGGTGATATCATCAATATCCAGACAACCGAGCATGTTTCATATCACCACCTATCCACCTCATATATCAGAGGTAAGTGGGCTAATAGTGACAAATGTCACACCTCCATGTTGCTAGCAAAGTGCTGTCACGATATCGATATTATGATGTGGCTAATGAGTGAGACCGAGCCTACACAAATCAGCTCATTCGGTAGCACATACCAGTTCAAGCCAGAGAATGCACCAGAGAGTGCTGGCACAATCTGTATGAAGGATTGTCCACTGGTCGATACATGTGATTTTAGCACAAAGAGATTGTATATCGACCACCCAGATAGATGGTCATTCTATGTATGGGATGCGCTAGAGCATATCGATAACCCTACTATCGAGGACAAAATCGCTCTGATGAAGAGTGACAACCCATATGCTAGATGCATATACAAATGCGACAACAATGTCGTTGACCACCAGTCAGTGCTAGTTAACTTTAAGAGTGGTGCTACTGGCACACACAATATGGTCGGTGGTAGTGCAGAGCCAAGAAGAAATATACATATCATCGGTACAAAGGGCGAGATATTCGGCAATTTTGAGGAGTCAAAGTTCACCGTACTAAAGATTAACCCATCACCAGATGCTCATCACGAGGAATGTGATGTTGAAGAGGTCGATTTGAAGGTTACTGGCGATATGGTAGGTGCTTATGGTGGCCACGGTGGTGGCGACGAGCGATTGGCTGCTGATTTTGTAAAATTCATTAGGGGTGAGGAGCCATCTCTTGCATGTACCTCAATATTCGACTCTGTTGCAGGTCATTTGAGCGTTTATCTTGCTGATAAATCAAGAGAAAATGGTGGCGCCCCACAAGAGGTAAAGCTATAATGAAGATAAAGAGTGGATTTATGACCAGAACACTTGGCGACAAGATCGTCGCTGTGGCTGTGGGTCAAAGAGCATTTGAGTTCAACGGAATGATTAATCTCAATGCATCAGGCAAGTTCATATGGGATTGCTTGGCAAAGGATACAGATATCGATGAAATCGTGGCAAAGATGGTCAAGGAATACGATATCGACCACGATACAGCAATGGACGCTGCTACAAAGTTCATCGACATTTTGAGAGAGAACGACATTCTCGATGAATAAATATGATAATTAGCAGGGGTGGCGAAATTGGCATACGCTCAGGCCTCAGAAACCTGTGGTAACAACCGTGCGGGTTCAAGTCCCGTTCCCTGCACCAAAAAAACTAGTCTATCTTTTTGATAGGCTAGTTTTTTTCATAACAAAAAGGCACTCTTGGGGGTGTCCTACATAAAGGAGCATAGGTTTTGACTTTGTCCTTTCACCTATCTATAACATTAAAAATGCCCATAATACGCTAGTATTGTGGGCATTTTGTAATATCATATCTAGGCAAAATTACTTTGTCAAAACTGCAAGGCACTCTAATAATAGTAAATTTTTGCATTAAGATTAGGCATAAAATAACCAGTAGGCTGACGCCTACTGGCTATTTTTAACGACATATTAATCAAAAAGGTACATTATTAGAGCTATACCTCTTTATGCAGGACACCCCTTGAGTGCCTTTCGTTATATAGTATTTATTTTACTGTAACAGTAACCTTTGCTGAGGTACCGTTCTTTGCGAATACACGGATTACACATGTACCCTTGCCAACAGCTGTAATCTTGCCGTTTGCATCAACAGTAGCTACTGCCTTGTTTGATGAACGATATCTCTTTTCTGCAGCGTGAGAATCGCTAATGTGCTTCTTATTAGGATTCTTGTATGTTACAGTTGCCTTAATAGTTGAGGTCTTGCCAACATTAAGTGCAACAGTATCCTTTGCTACAGTTACCTTTGTTGAGTTAGTATACTTTAGGCTCTTGCCACCAACAACGTGGCCAACAATAGTCTTACCGAACTCAACCTTCTGACCATCAACAACCTTGTATGCTACTACATAAGCCTTCATATTCTTTGTGAGGTCAATGTTCTTGCCATCGAGCTTTGTGAATGTGTAGGTTCTTGTGTCAGCACCCTTGATAGTCTTGATGAGCTTTGCCTTGTTGTCCTTGCCACAGTATGCAGCATATACCATGTAGCCATCAGCATCAGCTACCTTGCCCCATTTAACAGTTACATCCTTTGTTGATGAGCTAACTGCAAATGCAGAGTCGAGCTTTGTTGAGTTGTTGTATCTAACAGCTGAGGTAATAGGAAGTCTAGCGATTTTTTCATTATAGCTATCACCACAAGTGCAGGTGTATGTTCTAACACCAGTAGCAGAATATGTAGCCTTCTTTGTTACCTTTGAGGTGTAGTGGTGACCAGTTGCTGTGCCCTCGTCTGTGATAGTGCTTGTTGCACCACACTCGTAGTCACAAGCTGCTGTCTTTGTGCCATCCTCTGTACAAGTTGCATTCTCGTCAGAAACATAATCTGTGTAGCTATGCTGAGCATAAGTGCCGTAGCTTGCGCCACAAGACTGACAAATTGCAAGTACCTGACATGTAGCAGAGCCACCAGCGTGAGTATGGTCTGCAATGTTCATAATCTTAACAGCACCATTGTCAACGATGAACATCTTTGTTGCATCGTCTGACTTAAGAGCCTTTAGAGTATCAAGAGTTGCACCCTCTGCGATAATTGTATCTGTTTCAGCAGAAAGTGTTACACCGATTTCTGCATCCTCTGTTAATGCTGTTTCTTCATCAAGTACGATTGTAGCACCATAAACCTCAACATTGTTTGCGATGCCATTGCCTTCGTTTTCAGTGCCGAGGTTTTCGTCAAGCACGTTGTCCTTGATTACAACAGAGCCACCGATATAAAGTGTTGAGCCATCATTATCAATAGCACCACCATTATTTTTAGCAGTATTGTCAGTGAATGTACCACCAGTAATTGTTGCAACAGAACCATAATAATTTTCAATAGCACCACCATAACCGGATTTGTTACCAGTAAATGTACCACCAGTGATTGTTAATACAGTATCCTTACCAACATTGTTAATAGCACCACCTTGACCGTATGCAATGTTATTAGTGAATGCACCACCATTGATAGTTAATGTTCCACCATTATGAATAGCACCACCATTATCGACTGTGTTGCCAGTGAATGTACCACCATTAATAGTTAATGTTCCATCATTATAGATAGCACCACCATATGTTCGAGAGTTATTTACACTGAAATAACCAGTACCACCAGTGATAACACCCTCGTTATCGGTTGAGTCGTTAATAACAAGCTCTGCACCTTCATTTACAAAAAAGATAAAGTCACCAATGATATTATCATCTTTTGCACCATCAAGAGTGTGTCCGTTAAGGTCGATAACTACCTTTTGACCATTTAAAATAGAAATGCCCTGCTGACTTGGTGCTCTTGTGTAATCCTTTGTTAGCTTAACCTCTGTACCATCATACTTTAGGTCTTTTGCAAGTGTAGCAAAGTCTGGAGCGATGATGTCCTTGATATCCTCAAGAGCCTTTGCCTTAATATCGTTTACATCTTCAACAGTTTCTGCAGAGTCGATTTCTTGCTTTGCATGTTCAGCAATCATATGAGCGTCTTCGCTTTCGCTATCGGCAACATATGCATCAATAGCAGCCTTTGCATCTGCCTTTGCTGCTTGTAATTTCTTAGCTTCGTTTACAGCGCTACATACTGTGCAAGTGAATCTTGCATCACCAGTTGTGCCATAAGTATGGTTAGCTGTGTCCTTCTTTAGAGTATTATGCTCACAAGTTGCAGCGTACCAGTGCTGATTTTCGTCTGATGACCAAGTTGTAGCATAAGTATGACCAAGTGGGTTACCAACAGAAACAGTCTTTGTATCGCTAACTGCAGTACAGTTGTCGCACTGTACCTTGTATGTTGATGCTGCCAAACAGCTTGCACTAGCAACTAACTGATTAGAAGCCTTTGTTGTAAAGCTGTGAGGAGCTGGATTGCCAACAGGAACTGTCTTTACTGTGTCAACTGCAGTACAGTTATCACATTTTACATAATATGTTGCAGCAGCTGTACAAGTTGCATCAGTTGCCTTTGTTGTTGAAGCAGTTGTGTTAAAGCTATGGCTAGCTAATTCGCCATAAGATGCACCACAAGTTGAGCAAACTGCCTGTGTTGTGCAAGTAGCTGTGCCACCTGAGTGGTTAGCTAATGAGTCTTTTTCTGTTGTGTGCTCACATGTTGCAGCGTGCCAGTGCTGAGTTGTATCTGATGACCACTCTGTTGCAAATGTGTGAGTGTGAGCTGAGTGTGAGCCAGTGTGACCTACTGTTTGAACGCAAGATGCAAAAGGACTACCTGCATTTTTACATGGTCCTTCTTCTGCTTTACATTTTGTACAGTATGAGCCATTATAGTATCTATTGCTATGACCACATGTTGCACATTTGCCACAAGCTGAATTTGGGTCAAATGCACAGTACTCACAAACTGAAGCTCCATCATAAAAGTGGTTTGTATGGACTTCGTCAAGTGCAAATTCGGATTCAGCAGTAGAGAAGAATTTGCCTCCATTGCTAACACTAGTAATTGAATCAGCCATAGCTTCGATAGCATCAACAGTATCGTCATAGCCTTTTGCGATACATGAATAGCCATCGGTAACATCAAGCAACTGCATGCAATTCTTACCCTCTATAAATGCAAGGATTTGCTCAACATAAGTTGGTCCTGCAGGTGCTGAACATGGGTAAAAGCCTCCATCCCAATAGTACCATCCTTCAATATCTGCTCCATTGGTTTCAAAAGAAGATACAGCAGTTGCCATTGGAGAACCATCGTACATGTTGTCATAACTAGTTGAGTCATAAAACAAACGACCCTCTACATTTCCATTATCGTTACCATAAATTACACCAGTAGCATAAAAATGTTCTACGCCTGAGTGCTGGCAACCATCATGCACATATGAAGTAGGCCATGAGCTTGTGTCAGGTCCAGTAGGTGCAGGTGTGAATGTAACTGTATAAGCACCGGCATAATTAATAGCTACGCTTGCAATATTTTCGTCTTCATCAAGTGTAATTGCTACTATGTAATTACCATAAGTGGTTTCACCTTCGATAGTGTAAACAGAGCCTTCTTGTGAATATTCAGGAGCCTCCATATCACTAACAAGACTATCAAGTGAATCAAAATCAGTATTCGCAAGATATTCTTTTAGTGTTGCGCCCCATGCTTCACTATATAAATCTTCAGCAACAGCGTCAACCTTTGAAACGATAGTATCTACCCATTCAGGTGTAGAATCTTCAACGCATTCGATATAAGTTCCATCATTTGATGGACTTGCAATATATATCTTACCATTACCTACAGCAATATCATTATCAAATGAAGTTTTACTCATTGATTTTAATGTTGAACCAACTTTCCATTTGCCAGTATTGTCATCATATGTATATTGCTTGCATTTTAAGCTTTTTCCAGTAGAAGGTATACTATCAATTGTATAGTGTGTTGCAGTCATTTTACTGCAATGGTGTACTTCTGGATAATTCAATGGACCATTTGTGCCTTCGACAGCTTGCATCCAAGCTAATCCAGAGCATGCAGGTGTTCCACCACATTCTGAACAAGCACCTATTACACTAGCACTGTTACCTATCGCTGCACCACTCGCCTGTGTGTGTGAAGATTCAGTATGCTTACAAATTTCGCATTTACCATCATCTAAAGATGCAAATGCAGTAATCATACCAGTTGGGATTAGCGATAGTACCATCAATATTGATAGGACAATGCTAATCAGTTTTTTTGATAATTTTTTTGTCATTAAAATTCCTCCTTGGAAATTTTTTCAAAATTTCAATTAAAAATTGAGAATTGAAAATTGAGAATTTAGGGTGAGCTGTCTCGGCTCCCGCCTCGGTCGGTGCTTCTGCTTACGCAGAGGTGTCCACCGGACACCCGCACCCCCTACCGTTCATTGTTCACTTATAATATTTCAACTATTAATTTATCATTTATATTTATTCTTGACAAGGTCCATTTGGAACTAATTTTGTGCCATTTTTTGCGTATTTTGGGTGGTTTTTATAACAAAATATCAAAAAAGTATTGAATTTACGGGCGTTTTATACTATTATGTATATATAACAGAAAAATGCAAAATGAGGGACAAATTTATGGAATATATCACTACAAAAGAGGCATCTGCCAAGTGGGGCATATCCACAATTCGTATTACTGTCCTTGCTAATGAAGGACGAATCCCTGGCGCACAACAACTTGGAAGGAGATGGCTAATCCCTGCAACAGCTACAAAACCACAGGAGCTAAAGCCAAATCGTACCAACTCTGCCAAGAAAAAGGATAAGGCAGAGGATGATTTTTTCTTTCCGTTATACCACTTTAGATCAGACTGGATCTACATAAAAGAAAACGAGCTAACAGAACAACAGCAACGACTTTTGTCGGCTGAGAGTGCTGTGCTGGAATGTCGTTTTGATGACGCATATCAGATGCTTGAGGATATCATGCAGGCTCCTGATGATATCAATACAGAAATCGGCTGTCTATGGAATGCTGGAATATGCTGTGTTGCACTAAACAGACCTGAGGATTACAGCAAAATCTTTCTTCGTCTGCAGATGATTTTGTCAAATGATATCCCTCATCGTGATGATTTGATGGCTATTCTTGATTCATTAAAAACCTACACACAAACTCTGTCGACCGTCGCAAACGAATACATTTACAACACAGATGCCCACGAGCTATGTCTGCCACTAGAATGCCTGCTTGCAGGATACTCACAGCTATCCAAGGAAGCGATAAAGCCACACTCGACTGATGCAAATCTTTTGGAGCTGAATCTTCGACTAATAAAGAACACTGGTGCTGTTATCGTGGCAGAATTCTTGCATCTATATATGGTAGGCATATATTATCTACAAAATGATATGTCAAAGGCAGAAAAGCACGCAAAAATCGCTATTAGGATTGCGTACGAAAACAAATACTATTTGCCACTGGCTACATATTATCAATATTTTGCCCCAGTTCTAGCACCTATCCTCAAGGAGTTCCCAGAGGATTTTCAAAATCATTGTATCGAGCTTGTATCAAGCTATGAGGATAATTCCAACGCCTTTTTCTCCATTGTGGATGAATACAGCGCTGTATTGAAGCTGAAGGATACGGATTTTCCTTATATCTATGCTGTTATAATGAACTTGTCCAATAACGAAATAGCTGAAAGAATGGGAATATCTACTCGAACTGTTAAGCGCAAGCTAGAAACGATATTAAAAACGCTTAATGTCAGCAGCAAAAAAGAGCTAAAGGATTTCTTAAAGAACAATATTTAGCCTACAATTTTGCATGACGAGGATAGATACATCCTTATATCAGCAACAGCGACCAAGTTGTTTTATGATAAAATGGTATCGATGAGGTGATGAAATGATAGATATCAACAACGACAGCAGAATACTGTTCATCGGTGACAGCATTACTGATATAAAGTTCAACACAAGATTTCACTACAAGCTAAAGGGTAGAAAGGTCTACGCCCTAAATGTTGGCAAAGCAATAAAAAAGAAATATCCAAAGGCACAGATTTTTTACAGAGGAATCGCAAGCAACAGAACATATCATGTATATGACAGGCTGACAAAGGACTGTATCAATCTAAAGCCAAATGTGATAGTAATGCTGATAGGAGTTAATGATGCTTGGGAGAACTATGTACCAGAGCAGTATCCACCGTTAAAGCGTCCAATGGAGCCTCATCTAAAGGAGATATACAGAAGAATTAATGCAGAGCTAGATAATGTCGAGATGATATTCCTACTACCATTTATGATAGACACCATGGAAGAAAAGCTACCATTTCACAAGGTATTAGACGAATACAGAGAGGTGCTAAAGAACTATGCACAGCAGAATAATGCTGACATAATCGACCTACAGGAGCTATTCTACGAGGTGCAGAAAACCGTTGAGCCAAAGGCTCTTGCGACTGATGGAATACACCCTACAAACCTAGGGCACAGATATATTTCTGACGAAATAATAAAGCACCTGAATATTTAATAGAACAAAACAAGACCATATTTCCATTAAGACTAGCATAGTGATACATATGCTAGTCTTTTTTAACTTTTATTTGCCATATTCGTTTTATGTGTTATAATAATAAGGATAACATTGTATGGAGTAAAATATGACTTTTAGCAAATTAGAGTACAACGACATAGACAAGGTCAAGGGTGACCTATACGGACACGCACCAAGCTGGGCTAATGATTTTACCATCACTGGTCTGTTCATGTGGCGTGATTATCTAAATGTTTATGTGGCATACGAGGATGACGGAACATATATTTATCAGCTAGTTGATGGAGTGTATCTATTCTATCCCCCACTATGTGAGGACAAGCATGCTGGATACAAAAAAATCATTAACTACTGTATGAATAATGATTTGAAATACGGATTTTATCCACTAGACAGAGCCGATTTGGCAATACTGGATGAAAATGGTCTAGTGTACGAGGTTGAGGAAAGCGACAACTACAACGACTACCTGCATCATGTAAAGGATTTGGCGAGATTTAGAGGCAAGCGTTTTCACACTCTAAAGAATCATGTTAGACAATTTGAAAAGAGATATCCTGGATTCAAATTTGCCAGAATTACTGATGAAAACATTGGCAAAATCAAGGAATTTATGCAGAGATATGCTGATGAAAAAGCAAATGAGGAGCTAGATGCCACCGAGAGCGAGGAGCTAGTAAAGATAGGTGAAATCCTAGACGATATCAGTGCATACAATATGATAGGACACTGCATTTTTGTCGATGGAGAGGTAGCTGGATTCGAGCTAGGTGAAATCGTTGGCGAAATGTATTTCTCCCATATTCAAAAGGCCAACAGAGAGTACGCTGGAGTGTACCCAGAGCTAGTAAACATGGTGTCAAACGAGCTAATTGGCAAGGCAAAATATATCAACCGTGAGGAAGATTTGGGCAATGAGGGGCTTAGATTTTCCAAGCTAAAATATCGACCATTCGACTTTGTAAAAAAATGTATGGTATTCGTAAAATAATACTGCCCATAGCATAACTGGATAATGCACCAGATTCCGATTCTGACGATTGCAGGTTCAAATCCTGTTGGGTGGGCCAACAAAAAAGCTAGTAACGATATGTTACTAGCTTTTCTTATTTCTAATAGCAAATGTAGCAGCGTAGACAGACTCTGCACCATAAATCTTTAGAACATAGGCACAGTGGCTGATCGTAGCGCCAGTCGTCTTTACATCATCGATGATAAGAATTTTCTTGTTCTCGATATCCTCATCATTAATGATATCGAACGCACCAAAGACATTACCACGACGATATTTTGCAAGAGTTTTGCGCTGTGGAGGAGTATTGAACACCTTTTTTAGCGTTGGTTTATATTTTAGTCCAAGCTCCTTGGCAACAGTCTTTGCAAGCAAGCTGGACTGGTTATATCCTCGACGATAGTTCCTACGAGCAGTAAGTGGAACAGCTGTGACGAAATCGAAATCAATATCGTCATATCGCTCCTTAACAGTATTAGCAATCTGTCGTCCCATAGGATTCGCAAGTTCTGGTCGGTTGTAAAACTTTAGTCGATGCACAGCCTTTACAACATTTTCGTCATATGTAAATGGTGCAACGATAGCGTCGTATGATGGCTTATGACGAGCAGATTTGCACTCGCAATCCTTCTTCATTCTGCCACATTTGAAACACACCTCACCCAGAATGGGAGTGTTATGAGTACAAGCCTCACAAATCCTATCACTAATAGGTACAACCTCGCCACAAATCTCACAACGACGAGGATAAATCATATATTTGACAAAATCCAGACAAGTGCTCATACAGTTAGATATGGCGACAGCTGTTGATACTTTGAGTCGCCTATCCCCTTTATATTTTTGATTTGGGACACAGAGGTATATCCACCTATCTCATCACGATAGGATATAATCTGCAATGCTGTTTTTTCACCAACGCCATCGAGTGAGGCCAAGTCCTCGACAGTGGCTGTGTTCAAATTAACCACCATTGATTTTGCACCAGTGGTAGTGTCGTCTGATGATGAATCATACGAATACTCTGTATGTGGAACAGTCGCTGTATCATCGGTTACATATGGCTTTGGTCCACTAAGGGTTAGATACAGAACAACACCTGCGACCAACAACAGTGCTATACCGATAAGTATTGAGGTATGTCGAGATGAGTCCTTCATTATCTTCTTCCCTTTTTGTTATTCTTTGATGGCTTATGATTGTTTGAACGCTTCTGTTTATTGAATGAAGGCTTGTTCTGTCTTTGCTGATTTTGGATAGGACGAACAAGACATTTGTCAGAAGTACCAATCAAATCATATCTGTGTGCCTTCTTGAGTGCTTCCTCAACTAAAGCGTGATTCTTTGGGTTAAAGTACTGCAAGAGTGCTCTTTGCAACGCCTTGTCATGAGGATTTTTTGCAACAAAGACCGGCTCCATAGTATATGGGTCAAGTCCAGTGTAATACATTGTAGTTGAAATAGTACCAGGAGTAGGATAATAATCCTGTACCTGCTCTGGTCTAATATGATGCTTTTTGAGGAACAGTGCAAGCTCAACAGCATCATCAAGAGTTGAACCAGGGTGGCTAGACATTAGGTAAGGAACGAGATACTGCTCCTTATTAACCTCTCCAGTGTACTGAAAATAACGCTTTGAAAACTCGATATAAGCCTCGATATGAGGTTTGCCCATTTTATCGAGAACAGCTGCAGAGCAATGCTCTGGCGCAACCTTTAACTGACCAGACACATGGTGTTCAACAAGCTCTCTAAAGAACTGGTCATCCTTATCCTGTAGCAAATAATCATACCTAATACCAGAACGGATAAACACCTTTTTGATATTAGGTAATGAGCGAACAGAACGGAGTATATCGAGATACTCACTATGGTCGACAGCCAAATTTTTGCAAGGTTTTGGAGCAAGACATTTCTTTCCCTTGCATAGTCCGTGCTCTAGCTGAAAATCGCAAGAGGTGCGTCTAAAATTCGCTGTAGGTCCACCGATATCATGAATATATCCCTTAAAATTAGGCATATGAGTTAGCTTTTCAGCCTCAACAAGAATACTTTTCTTGCTACGAGTGGTAACATACCTACCCTGATGAAAAGCGATAGAACAGAAATTACAAGCACCAAAGCAACCACGATTGTGTGTAATAGAAAACTCAACCTCTTGGATACCAGGAACACCACCAAGTGACTCATACATAGGGTGATAAGCTCTCATATATGGCAAGCTGTACACCCAATCAAGCTCTGCTGTGGTGAGTGGTGGCATAGGTGGGTTCTGCACTACCATAACCTTGCCATGCTTTTGCTTTATGAGTTTACCACGGATATGGTCCTGTTCATCCTGTTGAATACGAGATGCCTTGGCATACTCTTTTTTTGATGATTTAACATTATCAAGGCTAGGACATTCAACACCAACATAAGGTGTCTCCCTAGGGTCACAGCAATATGTAGTGCCAAGGATATCACGCATAGTAGAAATATCCTCACCATTATCAAGACGCTGTGCTATCTCTATAATCTGATTTTCACCCATTCCATGAATAAGCAAATCAGCAGATGAATCAATAATAATGCTAGGACGAATTTCGTCATCCCAGTAGTCATAATGTGCAAATCGACGAAGTGACGCCTCTAGTCCACCGATAATTACTGGAACATCTGGATAAAGTGATTTTGCGAGCTTTGAATAAACAATAACAGCTCTGTCTGGTCGTTTGCCCATAACGCCACCAGCTGTGTAGGCATCGGTAGAACGCTTTTTCTTAGCAACAGTATAATGTGCGACCATAGAGTCGATATTGCCACTAGTAATAAGGTAGCCCAATCTAGGCTTGCCAAATTGAAGCAAATCAGCCGTGCTATGCCAATCTGGTTGGCTTAGTACGGCTACCTTAAACCCTTTTGCCTCAAGCACACGGGTGATTATTGCAGCGCCAAAGGATGGGTGGTCGACATATGCGTCACCAGTAATGTAGACGAAATCGACCTCGTCCCAACCCCTTTGGAGCATATCCTTTTTGTTAACTGGAAGAAAGGTGTTCATTAAAACTCCTCGTCCTGATGATCAACAACGTCATCAGCACCAAAACTAATTTGTTCTGTATTTTCAGCTGTGAATTCTGGTGCAGGGCCCTTGGCTTGCATCTCTATCCACTGCTGTTTATTAATTCTAATCTCTCTTGGCTTTGCACCATCCTGTGGACCGATGATACCCTTATCCTCTAGCTCGTCCATAATCTTTGAGCCACGAGAATAGCCTACGCCAAGCTTTCTTTGTAGGAATGAGGTAGACGCTCTACCATTGTCTAAAACGACCTCTACAGCCTTGTCAAACAATGGATCAAGGTTTTCGCCACCATCACCACCATCGGTGAATGGGTTACCAGCACCCTTTTCTTGTGCAGCCTTGGACTCAATCTCCTTTTGGATTTCCTCAGAATACTGGGACTCGCCTTGATTCTTGATAAAGTCACATAGCTCCTCAACCTCTTCATCACTGATGAAACAGCCCTGTACACGCTGTGGCTTGCTAGCGCCGATAGGGTTATAGAGCATATCACCTCTACCAAGTAGTTTCTCTGCTCCACCAGAATCAAGAATAGTACGAGAATCAATCTGGCTAGAAACAGTAAGAGCGATACGAGATGAGATGTTTGCCTTAATAAGACCAGTGATAACGTCAACAGATGGACGCTGTGTAGCAATAACAAGATGCATACCGGCAGCACGAGCCATCTGTGCCAAACGACAAATAGAATCCTCGACCTCTTTTGGTGCAGCCATCATCAAATCGGCAAGCTCGTCGATACAGATAACAACCTTTGGCATAGGGTCCATATCGCCATGCTTCTTTACATATTTGTTATAGCCCTCAATGTCCCTAACACCTGTGTCAGAGAACATTTGGTAACGCTTAAGCATTTCAGATACAGCCCAGCCAAGTGCACCAGATGCCTTGCGTGGATCAGTTACAACTGGAACAAGAAGATGAGGAATATTCTCATACTTTGAGAACTCAACCTTCTTTGGATCAATCATAAGGAACTTGACCTCATCAGGCTTTGCACGATAGAGAATTGATACAATAATAGAGTTCATACATACTGACTTACCAGAGCCAGTTGTACCAGCAATAAGAAGGTGAGGCATCTTTGCAATATCACAGTAAATATTATTACCAGCGATATCCTTACCAATACCAGCAGAAAGCTTTGACTTTTGAGCGTCAAAATCTGGTGTGTCGATAAGCTCACGCATAGATACAGTATTCTTAAGTGTATTAGGAATCTCGATACCGACAGCAGCCTTACCTGGAATAGGTGCCTCGATACGAACATTAGTAGCAGCAAGGTTAAGTGCGATATCATCAGCAAGATTTGTAATCTTGGAGATACGAACACCAGACGCTGGCTTTAGCTCATATCTAGTAACTGTTGGACCACGAGAAATATCAGTAATCTCGGCTGATACACCGAATGAACGCAAGGTGTCAACAAGTAGCTCTGCATTAGACTTTAGCTCTGCAGACACGTCCTTTGATGACTTATGCTTAACCGACTTTAATATATCACGAGGTGGGATAACATACTCTGCGACAGTAGCTGTCATCTCCTCATCAGTAACCTTAAACTCTGGAATTTCTACCGGCTTTGGCTCTTCTTTTTTCTTCTCCTCACTAGCATCACGAACGATATCATCAATAGATTTTGGTTCTTCCCTCTTCTCTTGATTGCGTCTAGTTGACTCATTAATCTCACGAATAATCTGTGAGGTAACGTCATCATCGAGTGGCTCCTCTTCCTTGACCTCTGCCTTTGCCTTTCTTGTTCTAGTTTTCTTAACTGGCTCATCAGCATTAGAGGTTGGTGGCTCATCATCAAGATAGATATCAATATTCTTTGTTTGACGACGCTCACGACGCTCCTCGATATATGGCTGTGCCTTTTCTACTACCTTTTTAACTGGCTTTGTAGTATTCTTGAAGAACTCATTAACAGTAACACGAGATAGTAGCATAATATCAACAACCATAATAATTAGGTCAACGATAATAGCAGGTGCCTTGCCCATTGTAAGAAGCAACCAACCGATAACACCACCAAAAAATCCACCGTTAAATGTCTTTGGTGCATCAGTAAACGCAAGCTTAATAGAATCGATAAATGGGTTGCCATTCTGATTGAGAATAACATGGATAAGACTTGAAATCAAAAGGACAAGAAGAACTATTGATACAGCCTCAAATGTCATATTCTTGTTGGATTTCTTAACAGTAAAGAGAGCTGAATATACTAGGCAAAGTAGTGGGAACACAATAGCTGCCATCCAGCCAAAAAGGCCGATATAAACATTATGTAATACATTCCACACGCCCTCACCAGCGATAACAGCGATAAAGAAGAATAAGACAGAAAAGGCAAAGATAGCTATGCTTAATAATCTAGCCTTTGTCTCTCTATTTCTTTCGTCAATCTCCATCTGCTGAGCCTCTAACTGAGCAAGCTGTTTTGCAGAATGCTTAACTGGCTTTGGCTCTCTAGCCTGCTTTGGTGCAGATGATTTTGTTTTGCTTTTTTTAGAATTGTTTTTTGTAGCCATAATAAACCTACTTATGTATTATTTTAATATTAACTCGAATATACCTACGATGAATGCGATGACACCGATGGATATATCATAAATGCCAAAGTAAATGAGCTTTGAATTTTTTACTACCCACTGCATTAGACGAACACATAAGAACGACGCTCCAACAGATAGGATAAGACCGATGATAATCTGTACAATGCTTGCTGGTGTAACAGCCATACAAATCTCCACAATACCCATAACGAGTAGCAATGGAGCACTAATCACAAATGGATAGCGAAATGCATGCTTTTTTGGAACACCAAAGAGTAGCAAGATAGCAAGCTCACCAGCGATGAGTGAAAGTCCAGCAACTGGTACTAATAGCAGGTTTGCAATTCCAACAACCAGTGCCATAACCCAAGATATATTTCTGCTATCTTTTGGATTGTCAAGTAGCTTTGAGATAACAAGCACTAGCACACCAGTTATCACAAAGAAAATACCATCCTCTAATACAGAGCTGTTATGACCAGTCGACCTTAGCAATGTGAACAAGAAGCCCTTACCAGTAGGGATTAGCCACAAAATCATAGGTGCAAACGATATGAGAGTCATATACATATAGCTACGAGCTGGAGTTGTTGGCTTTGATTTTATCTGCTTTTTAAATATATCGCCAAATGTACCGAAAAACTCCTTTGCAAGGCTGAAGAACAGACTATACATAGCAAGAATGATACCAATAGCGATACCGATATGTACAATGCCTGTCAACGCAGAACAGGCACCACTACTCCTACTAGCAAAATCGTGAAAAATCGAGGAATGACCCGACTCACTTATTGGAAATATCCAGCATATTGCCTGGGCAATAGCTTGGAATATTGCAGTTAAAACTGACATTATTATATCCTCCAAATAGGCTAGCATTGTCGAGATGATATCCAAAACGGATATAATCATACGGATTAGATGAACGACAAGTGCAAGCTATACTATTATCACCTTGTGTACAAAATATAGCATAGGGGTCAATTACTGTGTGGAGCATTTTGCGCCCTCCCCTATTTTGCTATCAATATAATCAAGAGCGTCCGATAGACCACCAAGCTGATCGATAAGACCACAGCTAACAGCGTCCTCACCATCAAGCACTGTGCCAACGTCCATAATGAGCTCACCAGTTTTCATCATAAGCGCTCTAAAAGCATCAGCTGATATACCACTATTATTCTCAACGAAATTGACTATCCTATCCTGCATCTTTTCAAAATAAGAAAGTGTTTGTGGCACACCGAGGACAGTACCATTCATCCTAACTGGGTGAACGGTCATAGTCGCTGATGGAACGATAAAGCTACGCTGACAGCTAACAGCAAGTGGAACACCGATAGAATGACCACCACCGAGTACTAATGATGCTGTAGGCGTTTTCATCGTAGACAAGAGCTCTGCAATAGCTAGTCCAGCCTCAACGTCACCACCGACAGTGTTAAGGATAATGAGCAAGCCCTCTATCTCCTTGCTCTCTTCAATAGCAACAAGCTGTGGTATGACATGCTCATACTTTGTCGTCTTGTTCTGTGATGGCAGGATATAGTGGCCCTCAACCTGACCTATAATCGTCAGGCAATGGATGAAATGGCCATCCTTTTGAACAGTAATAGAGCCAGTTTCAAAAGTTGACTGCTCTGCCTCTTGATTATTAATTTCATTTTCGTTTTCTGACATAATATCACCAATGATATTATACCCAAAATACCAACTTATATTTTAACATTTATTAATACAAATTTCAACATAATAATTATAAGATAGTAATTATAGTTCTATTTCACGGAGCATTTCCTTAATAATTGCTGATGAACGGTGAAAAAGCTCCTTTTCTTCATTATTGAGCGACATTTCTAGCACTTGGCGAACGCCGGAACGATTAACAACACTTGGGACACCGATATAAAATCCCTTTTCTGAATACTCACCCTTGAGATATGCTGACACAGTAAAAACACTGTTCTCATCATACAGAATTGCTCTAGTGATTCTAGCAAGCACCATACCAATTGCATAATAGGTGGCACCCTTAGACTTAATTATCTCGTATGCGCTATCACGGACATTTACAGCAATTTTCTTCATATCAACCATAATGTCACCATCCATATCAAAAATCGGCTTTACAGATATCATAGCGTTTGACCAAGCAACGAACTCACTATCACCGTGCTCACCAATAACATAGGCGTGAACATTGCGAGGATTAACAGCAAAGTAATCAGACATAAGATGACGCAAACGAGCAGAATCGAGCGACGTACCAGAGCCAATAACTCTGTTGGACGGAAATCCTGATAACTCATACACTACTTGAGTCATAATATCAACTGGGTTGGATGCTACTAGAAACACTCCATCAAAGCCACTTTCAACAACCTTGCTAACAATTGACTGAAAGACCTTAAAATTCTTTTTTAGCAAATCTCTACGAGTTTCGCCATCTGCTTGGGGTGCACCAGCGCAAATAACGACCAAATCAGCGTCCTTGCAATCCTTATAATCACCAGCATATATTTGCATATTACTAGGTGCAAAAGGCAGTCCCTGGGACAAATCAGCAGCCTCTGCCCTTGCTCTATCCTTATTAATATCAATCAGCACTAGCTCGTCGCAAATATTTTGATTAAGCATAGAGTAGGCATAGCTCATACCGACCATACCACAGCCAACTAATGCGACCTTGCGTTTGTCATAAATCTTCATACAATCACTCCAAATAAAAAAGGTATCTTACACAATGTAAGATACCCTTAAATTTGAAAAATATTACTTGAAGAAAAGTGGAAGCTTTGCAAGGTAGATAATATCATCTCTATCAGCAGCATCACCCTCTGCAACTGGGAAGCAAGAAGCAACAACATTTGCATTGAACTTTGCCAAAAGCTCCTTTACAGCAACAAGGCTACCACCAGTTGATACAACGTCATCAACAATGAGAACACGCTTGCCATCTAGTAAATCGCCATCCTCGTGACCAAGGTACAATGCCTGCTCCTTTTGGGTAGTAATAGACTGGTCTGCAACCTTTTCTGGTCTGTCCATATACACCTTAACACCCTTGCGAACGACGATATATTTCTTACCAGAAAGTCTGCTCATCTCATATGCAAGTGGGATAGACTTTGCCTCTGGTGTAACTATGTAATCAAATTCTGGTGCTTTTTCTAGCAAACCCTTGGCACAAGCCTCAGTAAGCTCAACATCACCAAATAGAATAAATGCAGCGATATCCAAAGTGTCAGATACAGCAAATTTCTGTAGCTGTCTTGTTACGCCAGCAATCTCTAGCTCATAGAATTCCTTGCTCATATTAATTTCTCCCCTAATTCTGTACCACCAATAAGATGGAAATGAAGGTGCATAACTGTCTGACCAGCATCAGCACCACAGTTGTTGATAACACGATATGATGATATACCCTGCAACTCAGCAATTTCGCCCATTTTTGAAAAAATATGAGCAACATACTTGCTATTGTCAGCATTGATATCATTAGCACACTCGATATGCTCCTTTGGAACACAGAGAATATGCACTGGTGCAACAGGATTCAAATCCTTGAATGCAACCATCATATCATCCTCATATACCTTTGTTGATGGGATATTCCCCTTAATAATCTCACAAAAAACGCACATTATATTATCCTCTTAGCCAACAATATTCTTAACAATATCTACAGTTGCAGCGATAGCATCATCAAGCTTGTCGATATCCTTTGCACCAGCCATAGCAGAATCAGGTCTGCCACCGCCACCACCACCAGCAAGCTTTGCAACCTCACGAACAATATCGCCAGCCTTAACACCAGCAGCGATAGCATTCTTGCCACAAACAGCAACGATAGTAGCCTTTGGACCATTTGCACCAGCAATAATAGCAACAGCATTGTCATTGTTAGCCTTCAAATCGTCACCCATAGAGCGTAGCGCATCAGGTGTTGAACCATCTACACGAGCTGTAAATACCTCGATATCACCAACCATAGTAGGTGTTGAGAACATATCAGCACTCTTTAGCTTTGTAATCTCAGCATTAAGAGCAACGATCTCCTTCTCCTGTGCCTTTGTCTGTGCAACAAGAGCATCAACCTTTGAAACAACGTCATTTTCTGCTGTTTTGAGTGATGAAGCAAGTGTCTTAACGACATTCTCCTGTGCACCAAGGTAAGCGAGAAGATTTGCACCAGTAAGTGCTGTAATTCTTCTAACACCAGAAGCAACAGAAGCCTCACTAACAATCCTAAATAGACCAAGCTCACCAGTATTAGCAACATGTGTACCACCACAGAACTCGGTTGAAAAATCATTGCCAGCCTTAACTACACGAACGATATCGCCATATTTCTCACCAAAGAGCATCATAGCGCCCATTTTCTTAGCGTCCTCGATAGCCATCTCCTGCATAACTACTGGCTCTGCATTCAAGATAATCTCATTAACCAATGCTTCAACCTTTGCGAGCTCGTCATCAGTCATAGCGTTGAAATGAGTGAAGTCAAAACGAACTTCTTTATCATTAACAAGCTGACCAGCCTGCTCAACATGTGTGCCAAGCACCTGACGCAATGCAGCCTGAAGAAGATGAGCACCAGTATGGTTGCGCATAATAGCTTTGCGACGAGCGATATCAACCTTTGCCTCAACCTCGTCACCAACAGAGATAACGTCCTTTGCTGTACCACTGTGTAGGAAAATGCCATCAGCATTCTTTGTAGTGTCAACAACCTCAAACGCACCGATAACACCGGTATCGCCAACCTGTCCACCAGACATAGCATAGAATGGTGTTGTATCAAGAACGACACTACCCTTTTCGTCAGCGCCAAGCATATCAGCAAGCTCACCCTCAGCGTTAACGATAGCAAGCACCTTTGCCTTTGCAGTCATATCCGTATAGCCAACGAATGTAGTTGGAGCAACCTCAATCTTTACAGAAGAGCCCTTCCAAGCGTCAGCACCAGCGTCCTTACGAGCAGCACGAGCTGTGGCCTTTTGATTAGCAAGAAGCTCATTAAACTTCTCCTCATCAACGGTCATACCCTTCTCCTCTAGGACGTCCTTTGTCAAATCAAGTGGGAAACCAAATGTATCATTTAGCTTAAATGCGTCCTCACCAGAGAATACTGTACCCTCTGTGTTAGCAATATATTCATCAAGAAGAGCAAGTCCGGCATCGATAGTCTTACCAAAGCTCTCCTCCTCTGAAAGAATAACCTTTTTAATAAGCTCTGCCTTATCCCTAAGCTCTGGATATGCAACCTTGTTATCATCAAGAACAGTATCGCACACCTTGTAAAGGAATGGCTCGTTAACACCGAGTAGTCTGCCATGACGACAAGCTCTACGGATAAGACGACGAAGAACATATCCTCTACCGTTATTTGATGGGATAACGCCATCACCAATCATAAATGTTGATGAGCGAACATGGTCAGTAATAACACGAAGTGATACGTCAGTCTTTGCATCATCGTGATACTTAACACCAGCAATCTCTGAAATCTTGGTCATAGTGTTCTGTACAGTATCAACCTCAAAGATATTGTCAACACCCTGCATAATGCAAGCAAGACGCTCAAGACCCATACCAGTATCGATATTAGGGTGGTCGAGTGGTGTGTAATTGTTATTACCATCGTTATCAAACTGGGTGAAAACATTGTTCCAGAACTCTGTGTAACGATCACACTCACAGCCAGGGCCACAATCAGGTGAGCCACAGCCATACTTTTCACCACGGTCAAAGTATATCTCTGAGCAAGGACCACAAGGACCAGAACCATGCTCCCAGAAATTGTCAGCCTTGCCAAGACGAACGATATGAGATGGGTCAACGCCATTCTGCTTTGTCCAAATCTCAAATGCCTCGTCATCATTCTCGTAAATGGTGACATATAGCTTGTCTACTGGCATATCGAGAACCTCTGTGCAGAACTCCCATGCCCAAGCAGTAGCCTCTTTCTTGAAATAATCGCCAAATGAGAAATTGCCGAGCATTTCGAAGAATGTGCCGTGACGAGCTGTCTTGCCAACCTGCTCGATATCAGGAGTACGAATACACTTTTGGCAAGTGGTAACTCTGCTACGAGGTGGTGTAACCTCGCCAGTAAAATATTTTTTCATAGGTGCCATACCAGAGTTGATAAGAAGAAGGCTCTTATCACCATTTGGCACAAGAGAGAATGAAGGGAGACGAAGATGTCCCTTGCTCTCAAAGAAAGACAAATATTTCTCTCTTAAATCATTTAATGATGTCCATTCCATATATATACCTCAAATCCGAAAATCGAATTAATTTCTTTAATAATTGCAAGGGGGTAAACAAAAGTTCAAGGGCAACAGATTTTTGTTGCCCTTTTGTGAACAGTTGAATTATAGCTTTGCTACGATCTTTGCAAGCTCTGCTAGCTCTTCCTTAGTGAAGGTAAGGCCCTTGCTCATCTTGTCGTGCTCTGGTGACCAATCTCTAACGTCAACCTTTGGCTCACGACCATTCCATGAGATCATGTTAACCTCTCTTGTCCAGCCACGAGCTGTCTCTGAGATAACACCAAGATGCTCTGTGATTTCATACTTAATCTCTGGCATTACAAACTCCTCCTTTTCTGAAAATTTATGCGATAAAATAATATTTTTTAATTATCTTACTTATTTATTTAAATCAGCAACGATAGCAGCTGTATCCTGCGCAATCATAAGCTCCTCATCTGTAGCAAGGATGAATACTCTAACCTTGTCATCAGATTCTGTAAGCTCTGCCTCTGCACCCTTAACTGTCTGCTGGTTAAGTGACTCGTTAATATGAACACCCATATAGCCAAGATATGAGCATACCTTTGAACGTAGCCAAAATCCGTTCTCACCGATACCACCAGTGAATACGATAGCGTCAACACCATTCATAGCAGCGATATATGAGCCAATGAACTTTGCAATCTCATATGCCTGCATCTCGTGAGCTAGGATAGCACGCTCGTTACCAGCATTCTGTGCTGCACAGATATCTCTATCATCTGATGATACGCCAGAAATAGCGTTTACACCAGACTGCTTGTTAAGTACTGTGTCCATCTCATCAGGAGTAAAGCCCTCTTTCTTCATAACGAAAGTAACAGCAGATGGATCAACACCACCAGAACGAGTACCCATCATGAAACCATCAAGTGGAGTAAAGCCCATAGAGGTATCAACAACCTTGCCATGATCAACAGCAGCGATTGATGAGCCATTACCAAGGTGACAAGTGATAATCTTCAAATCCTTGATGCTCTTACCCATCTTGTCAGCAACTCTGTGTGATACGAACTTATGTGAAGTACCGTGGAAACCATAACGACGAATACCATACTTCTCGTAATACTCATAAGGTAGAGCATACATATATGCCTTTGGTGGCATAGTAGAATGGAATGCTGTGTCGAAAACGAACACCTGTGGTACGTCTGGTCCAACAACATTTAGACAAGCCTCATAGCCCTGTAGGTTTGCTGGGTTGTGGAGTGGTGCAAGAGGAGATAGCTCCTTAACAGTAGCAACAACGTCAGCATCTGCAAGAACTGACTTTGTATACTTAACGCCACCCTGAACAACTCTGTGACCGATAGCATCAATCTCATCGAATGAGTCAACAACCTTGTGCTCACCCTCTGATAGAATGTACTTAACCTCGTTAAATGCATCTGTATGTGTAGGTAGCTCCTTATCGTATGTGAACTTGTCACCACCAATCTTGATGATAACGTTCTCCTCGCCACCTTCAATCTTTAAACCAATACGCTCGATAGCACCCTTGCAAAGTACGGACTCATTCTCCATATCCATGAGCTGATACTTTAGTGAGGAGCTACCACAATTAATAACTAGAATTTTCAAAATTGTTCCTCCATACTTGAAATTACTTGAATAAAAATATATAATATAAATAATTAATATACAATATTAATATATAATTACTTTTTAAAATTGTCAAGAGAAAAAGGGCAAAAATATGAATTTTGGAATAATTTGCGAATTTAATCCAATGCACAAAGGACATATACACCTAATTAATAGTGTAAAGAAAAGTGAAAATGACGCTGTTATCTGTGCCATGAGTGGCAACTTTGTGCAACGAGGTGAAGGTGCGATAAAGGATAAATACACTAGAGCAAAAAAAGCACTAGAGAATGGTGCCGATCTAGTGATAGAGATACCCACCCTATGCTCCACCCAATCTGCACAAGGATATGCCAAGGCTGGTGTAAAAATACTAGAGTCAAGTGGAGTATGCGACGCTATAGCATTTGGTGCAGAATGTGACGACATAGAGGCATTAAAAAATATTTCCAAGGAAATAATCGACAGAGATGACGAGATTAAAGCAAAGCTAACGACAGGTGTGTCCTACCCTACTGCTAGGCAAAGTGTTATCCAATCGCCAATACTAGATAGCCCTAACAATATTTTAGCGATTGAATACCTAACATACACGAAGCTTGATGCAGTCGCTATCAAACGAATCGGCAAAGGCCACGATACTGATGATGAAGAATACAGTGCATCTGCTATTAGAGAGAAAATGAATCTTGATGATATCAATTCCTTAAAGAATTGCGAAAGTGCTGTACTATACAAGCTACGAACAATGAGCGCAGATGATTTCAAGAATATAGAGGACGTTGCAGAGGGACTAGAAAACAGAATTGTTGACGCAATCAAAATAAGTAATTCATTAGACGAGATATACGATAATATCAAGACGAAGAGATACACTCACAGCAGAATTAGGAGAATTATTCTTCGTGCATATTTAGGTATCACAAAGGATATGCCTAGCGAACCACAATATTTGCATATTCTCGGATTTAATGCAAGAGGTCAAGAGCTACTAGCAGAAATGAAAAAAAGTGCCACATTGCCAATAATCACCAAATATGGCAATGCACAGGGTGAAATCAAGGATTTATACGACCTAGAATGCAAATTCACCGACATATACAACCTTGGCTACAAATCACCACAAAAATGCGCCACAGAGCAAACCAGCAAGGTAATAATGATATAATCAAAATGAACACGCAATGCGCACTAATACAAATGCAAAAGCCGATAATCTTATCAAAGATTATCGGCTTTTATATACTTTGCATTAAATTGTATAGTTCTTGTTTTGTCATCATATTGTTGATGCAAGATAGTAGCGAATTGGTAGACAGAAATTCTGGCAAATCTAGTTGCTTTAGCAAGGCTTTTTTATTCGCTTTGGCATTAGGTGTGCCAGATAGTCCTAGATCATAGAGGTCAAAATTTGTTACTGGGTCGAGATTTTCGACCTGCTGTGAGGTAACACCAGCCCTGTCAAGAGATGACAGGATAACCTCCTTAGTCATACCCTCTACGCCCAGTTTACCCTCTTTAGATGGAGTATCCTTCCTCTTCTCCTTGCCAAAAATATCTGGGATATAGACATTCGTTATCCTATCCTTTGGTACACCGGATGAAATATAATTCCGTATCATAAATCCAGCGTGGTCAGAGTCAGTAAGAACGATAATGCCACGCTCACGAGCTAGTTTTTTGATAAAGGCTAGCTTTTTCTTATCCTTAAATATAGCGAAGCCATTAGTCTCGATAATAAATGCATCGAGGATATTAGATAGTTTAATCTTGTCGTACCTACCCTCTACAATAACAGCTTGAGTTAGCTTGATTTTTTCCATTATTTATTCCTCAACATAAGCAGCTTTGCAACAGTTTCCTCTAGGAGTAAGTTCTTGTCGATAGAGGTTGATTTGAGCAATTCATCAGTATTTGCAAGAACGTCGATAGCATCACGAAGAGCCTCAATACTAACGGACCTGGAGTCCCTAATAGCGTTCTTAACGAGCCAATCCTTGCCCTTATATGCTGGAAGTGACGAGAGGTCTGTATCTGGTCTATTGGCTGATTTGAGGCATTTTGCACGATACATATCTATATAGCAGGATGAGATAACAGCCAAGATAGATACTGGCTCTTCCTTTTGGGCAAAAAGGACATTCAAAACGTCATAAGCACCATCAGAGTCACCCCTAATGATAAACTTTGAAAGGTCATATACTCTAGCTTGCAGGCATTTTACAGCAAGGGTATCGATATCATCACGAGAAATATCGCCACTACGGACATAGGAACAAATTTTTTCAAGCTCATTGATAATAGTCTTGATATCATTGCCGACGATAGAAATAAGATATCTAGCAAGATTTGTATCAATAGAACAATCATGCTTTTTTGCTGTAGCGACAATCAATTTGACAAGGTCACCCTCTGTCCTTTTCTCCATATTAACGGACGAACCAGCCTTGGCAAACAAATTCTCAATAGTCTTCCACTTTGATGATTTTTTCGTATCCACCTCGATAGCGTCATACCAAAAAACAAGCACACAGGAGTCTGGTATATCCTTAAAAAATGCCTTAAGGCTATCAACGTCACTAGATGATTTGTCAAGAGGATAATCGTGAACAAGAACGAACGAATACTCGCTCATCATAGGCACCATATCAGCATCCTGCAATATATCATCAAGAGATGCAGATTTGCCATCATACTGATGGAAATTAAAATCTGCAAAAGCAGGGTCAACGACCTTTTTCTTGAGCTTTTGGACATAAAATTCCTTTAGATATGACTCCTCACCATAGATGAAATACACATTGGAATACTCACCAGATTTTATTTGATTTTTTAACTCTTGTTCGCCTATTCTAGACATTAATTCATTCTCCTTGCAGAAAAGCTGTTGTCACGGATTGTGTAGATAATATCATTATCATCAAGCGCTATTCTGCCATAATTATCAGTTATTAAATCCTTTTTATAATCAACAACGATATCAGCAGTGACAAATGTTTTGTTCGTTAGAGCAATGCTGATATCATCAACAGAAATGACCATATCGCCATAATGAAAATCAAGCGTAGCACTATCAAGACTGACAGTATACTCATTTTGTAGTACAAGCTCATTATAGTGACCAATATTGAGCATATAATCGCTCAATTCATCAGTCAAGACAACATTGGTAGGGACTACCTCAGTCAACTTTGCACTATATTCATCATCGCCGTTAGCGACCAGCAAATCGATAGTCTCATTCCTAGAAGTAAGAAAACTACTAACACCACAAAAATCGCCATAATCATTGACACCAGCGACGATAATCCTATCATCAGTATCGACCACGATAGCACCATTAGGCGTTACATACAGATATGAATAATCTTTCGTCAAAAATGCAACGATACCAGTAGCAACTACCACAAATGAGAGCGCTATTGCCATCCCTCTTTTTAATAATACACTATTTTTACTAATAAAGCAAACAGCAATTATAACTAGTGTACCAGCAATAATCATGCCAAAATACTTGTCAAGGCTAATCATTGCACCACTGTATGATGAAATCCACCTCACAACAATAGTGATAAAATGCAAAACATATTTTGTCGCTGTAGCAACAACAGCAGTGACAATGTTTATTCCCACCTTATACAGCACAAAGGTCAACACAGACATAATAACAGTGACACTACCGACTGGAACAACAATTATGTTAGAGACCAGCGAGCCAATAGACACCGAACCAAATGCAAAATACAGGACCGGTAGCGTGAACAAAATGACAAATACTGTCATATATACTGTAGTCATTCTATTGCTAACACGAACAGCAATCTTCTTTGACAGCTTGTCGTCCATAATAGCATTGCTATTACTAATGCCACTAGCAAGAATGAGCGACAAGGTCGATAGGACGCTCAACAGCATACCAATATCAGTTACTGCAAACGGATTGAGGCATATCAAAAAGGTAGCAAAACCAAGCGAATTAAGTGTATCAGCGTGACTCCTAAACAGAGGCGCAGCGACCATCACAGCCATCATAATCCCAGCACGAACAATCGACCTAGAAAACCCAGCCAACGCACAGTAGAAAAGTATTGTAGCAAGAACGACTGGTGAAACGACATAATTTGGCACTCGTATTTTTTGTAGCAAAAGCCATATCGAGCCGGCAACAACGACCAAATGCAGTCCACTAATCGCCATAATATGACTAGCACCAGCAAATCGAAAATACGACTTAACAATATCGTCAATACCACTCTTATCACCAGTGACGAGTGCTGTAGCTAGTGCACCCTCATCATCGCTGATGGCGACATTAAACGCATATTTGATCTCATCACGAAGATGAAGAATAGCTAGCATAGGTGACGATATTTTCTCATTCGTAGGCTCTATTCTATCGCACACAGCAGTCAGATAGATATCATCTGCCCAATATCCATATGATGAAAATGGCGAATCAGCAATAGCATAAAATATTGCTCTTGCGTTAACAACAGTGTAGTAATCCGCCTTAATAGGTGCTGATGATTTTAATCTTATCTTTATCCTTTTGTCTGGCGAGTTCGATATGGTAGTTGTTTTTGCAACATAGATATAATCGCCATCAGCATTAATACCATCTTGCTCGATAATATAAAAGGATATATCCCCCTCACTGCCACTCAAATCGAGCTGTGGCGCAACGACAAAATTCATGCAAAGAAGAAATACTACACATGAAAACAGCGCTGTGCCAAGGCATAGTGGAACGGTGATATTCTCCCTAAAATAACGCAAACAAAGGCTTGCAATGAAAAGCACTGCAAGCCCTACTGTAAAGCATATAACTATTTTTATACTAGATAGGCACAGAACAAGCAATGTAATGATACTAGCTGCACCTATATGTGCAAAAATTCGTTTCATTACTCTGCTTTCTTGTCGTATGCCTCAATCAAGAATGACAATGACTGCTTTGTACCAGATTTAACCTGATACTTGTCACGAACGAATGCCTGACCTGGCATATCACCACCGATACCAAACTGTGATGAGTCAACAGTAACGGTGATATCATTGTCACGATTAATCTCATTAACATGCTCAAACTTGTCGAGCATAAATGGTGTGTATGGTAGTGCAGAGAACATAACTGGAGAGTCATAATAAGCTGTCACCTTGATACCAGTGCCCTTCTTGTTAGTAAGGGTGAAATATCTTGTATCAGTTCTTGTAGACGACTCCTGTGGTCTCATATAGTTATACTCAAACTTGTCGATAGGCATAGAATGCTTTGCAATCTTGTAGCCAGTCTTACGGTCTGGATATGACGCTTCTGGTCCACGGCCATACCATTCAATATTAGCTAGACCCTTATCAACGCCGAATGTGTAGCCAAAGCGTAGCAATGGAGCCTTTGGTACAGCAGAATGATATACAGAAATCTTGCCGTCAGGATATACAGTATATGAAGCATATGCGTTCTTCATAAATGGTACGTCCAATGCAACCTTGATCTTAACTACACCATCACTCTGCTGGGCTGTGGTCTTGACAGCCTTAACAGCCTTTGTAGCACGCTTCCACTTGTAATATGGATGAGCGAATTTTAGTGGTGGGGTAAAGTTAAGGAAATCGATATCATTATCGGTCAATGCTCTAAAGTAGTTTGGAGCAAGTGGAGAATGTAGCATCTCTGCACCAGCCTTAACAAAGCTTGTAACTGCACCATTCTTCACCTCAACAGCAAAGTTATCGCCCATAACGGTGACATTATTGCCCTTTTGTGAGATAGTCATAGCCTTGTCGCAAGTAGCCATAACTGGCTTTGGTGCAGACACTAGCACGAACTGGTCAAATGCAATCTCAGAATTACTCTTTAAACCAAGAGTCTTTTTCTTTGTATGGAATGATACTGTGAGCACACATTCCCTATCCTGTGGTAATGATGAATAGTCATAAGGGATATCGATGAATTCCTCCTGTAATGGAACAAGAGAAATCTTCTCCATCTCACCAGACTGAATTTCATCGCCCTCACACTCTATTCTCCATTTACACTTGTAGCTAGATACGTCAGTAAATAAGAAACGAGAGCGTAGCTTAAACCTGCCCTTTGTCACGTCATACGCTGTTGTAACAATAGGTTGATAAACATGTCTAACCTCCCAAAACTGTGGGTGTGCCTCTCTAGTAGCAGAGATAACACCATTAGCACAAAAATAAGTGTTAGAGCCAGTCATAGCTGTAGTATTGATACCATTGTACCAATGACGAGGCTCGTCCTTTTCAAAATCTGTACCATAGAGATAGTTGTCCTTGCCATTCTCATCAACAACATGAATAGTTTGGTCAACCCAATCCCAAATGAAGCCACCAGCCATATTATCATACTTTTCAAAATCATCCATATACTCCTGGAAATTACCAAGAGAATTCTCCATAGAATGAGCGTACTCACAAAGGAGAACAGGCTTTGTATACATTTCGGCTGTGATAGGCTTTGAATCAGCAGCAAGCTGATTTGCGATATTGTCATATAGTGAGATAGTTATAGGCTCTTTCTCACCTAGCTTGCGCATAACGTCCTCTGTAGGATACATACGAGAGATAACGTCACTCTTTGTTAAATCGAAATCGCCCTCATAATGGAACTGACGAGTATCATCAAGAGCTAATGCAGCCTCTTTCATCTTTGCAAAATTGTCGCCATCACCAGCCTCGTTACCGAGTGACCACATAAAGATACAAGGGTTGTTTCTGTCACGAAGGACCATACGCTCCATCTTATCAACAGCAAGGCCAGTCCATAGAGGATTAGAGCCTGGTACGCCCTTTCGTCTAACACCATGGGACTCCAAATCGCACTCATCCATTACATAAAATCCATATCTGTTACATAACTCATAGAAATATGGATCATCTGGATAGTGAGAGGTACGAATAGCATTGATATTACACTGTTTCATCAAATCGAGATCCTCAGTATATCTATGCTTTGGAACAGCCCATCCGTGATCAGGGTCGAAATCGTGACGATTAACACCATATACCATCAAAGGCATACCATTGAACATAATCTTTTCGCCAACAATCTCTACCTTTTTGAAGCCAACCTCATAGGTCTTAACAGTAATAATATCACCATTCTCACCACACAAGGTCATAACAAGTGTGTATAGATTTGGTGTTTCTGCAGACCATTTCTTTGGCTTTTTAACTATATTAGACAGGCTTATTTTGTCCATAGCACCAGCAGAAATCTGTGCACTGGACTCACCTATCTCAATCTCCTTACCTGTATCACTGATAAGATATGCCTTGGCAGTAATCTGCTTTGGTGCCTCATCATAATTTTTTACAAAAATGTCTAGTGATACGTCAGAGTCGATAAATTTTTCATCAAAATCAGTCTTAAAATAGAAATCACGAAGGCAAGCCTTTGGCTCTGCAAAGAGATATACCTCTCTGTAGATACCACATAGCCACCACATATCCTGATCCTCAAGATATGTTGACGCAGCATAGCGATAAACCTTGCAAGCAAGAGTATTCTCACCATCAGCAAGATACTTTGTTACGTCAAATTCGTGTGGGGTCATTGAGCCAGTTGAAAAACCAACATACTCACCATTAACCCATACCTCAAGTGCAGCCTTACAAGCACCAAAATGCAAGAAAATCTCATGATTATCCCAATCCTTTGAAATCTCAAAGGTACGGATATAAAAGCCAATCTCCTGCATAGAATGGTCGATACTAGGGATAGATAGTTTTGATCTACTGAATGCACGTGGGAATGTGCTAGCATAATAATATGGCACACTACCAAAATCGTTGCCAGACATTTGCCATACAGATGGCACTGGTATTTCGTCCCAGCTAGAACTGTCAAAATCTGGTTTTTCAAAGCCATCTGGCTGATTATTTAATCCTCTCTGCCAATAGAATTTCCAATTACCATTAAGGGACTGCTTATATGCTGACTCGTCACCAGATAATGCAGAGTCAACAGTATCGAACGGCATAGCAATAGCGTGACCGTCTTCCTTATTCACCTTATACTGTAATGGGTCCTCCCATATATATTTCTTTGCCATAAGACCACCTCAAAATTAATCTCTGTCTAAATATGCTGCATTAGAAGTGCAGACGATAGCATAATCGCCAAATCTATAATAACGCTGTAGGTCATCATAGGTTTTCTTGATATCGGATACAGAAAAATTAGTCTTGTCTATTTTTCTGATACGATTGTGCTCACAGCATACATATACATAATCGTTATCTGCTGATACATAATGTGGACTAACGAAGGTAGAGGACTCCCTACCACCGACACGAATATCCACCTTCACACCTTCAGCAAAATAGCGTATTACACAATTCTCATTAGGACAGCAACACCAAAAATAGTCACCATCCTCAGCGATACCATAGGCTGGGCTGTCGTTATATGTCAGCAAACCTTCCCTAACAAGCTCTGCGTTAGCATCAAACAGACCTGACTGTCCGCCAGGATAGATAACTAGCACACTCTTGTCAGCAAGGACTGTAGCATCACACTGAACGAAATTGCCAACCTTTTCAATAATTGTTTGATAGTTCGTGCCAAACTTTTTGCGAAGATAGGCATTCTTGGTAATAACCTCTTTTTCTCCAGCCTCAAAGTTAATGACGAAATATCCAACATTATATCTATTAAGTTCGCCTGCAATAGGCTTCTTTTCAACGATAATAGCCTTGTTCTCCTCAAAGCGAACAACGTCAATGATTTCTCTAGAGCTGATTTTAATCATCACTATTTACCTCATTAGCCTCGTGGGTCAAATAACTGAGTGTCATCAAACTATCAGTTAGATGAACATTCTCGACAAGAACCTCTGGATGAGCCATTGCGATATCGTAGTTTGAGAAATTCCAAAAGCTTTTAACGCCAAGTTTGCAAAGTAAATCTGTAAGCTCCTTCATATCATTAGATGGGATACAGATAACTGCACAAACTGGGTTGTTATCACGGCAAAAATTCTCCAAATAATCTATCTGTCGAACTGGTATGCCTTGAATAACCTTGCCAGATATAGCCTCGTTCTTGTCAAAAATACCAATCAGCTTAAATCCACTCTGACGAGTAAAAATCTTTGACGCAACAGCTTTGCCGAGGTTACCTGCTCCAATCAGAACAGTCTTAACCTCTGCCTTAACGCACAAAATCTCACCAATTTGAGCATAAAGCTCTGGAACATTGTAGCCATAGCCCTGCTGACCGAAGCCACCAAAGCAGTTGAAATCATGACGGATTTGAGACGCTGTAAGTCCCATACGCTCTGCAAGCTCCTTTGAGCTAATGCGAACGATACCATTGTCCTTTAGCGTCTCTAAAAATCTATAATACCTTGGGAGTCGCTTGATAACAGATATAGAAATATCATTCTTATCCAAGTTAATCACCTCAAAATTATTTTGTCATCTCGGTGATTGTTTCCATTACATAATCACCAAACTCATCACATGTACAACCAGTATCACGACCAGTGATAACAAGCTTCTTCTCATCGAACATACACTTATCAAGAGCAGCCTCAAGAGCGTTAGCCTGTGCCTGATATCCGATATGTGATAGAAGCATAACAGTAGCACGAAGCATTGAACAAGGGTCTGCATACTGACCTCTACCCTCTGAAATCATACGAGGAGCAGAGCCGTGAATAGCCTCAAACATAGCATATCTCTTACCAATATTAGCAGAGCCAGCTGTACCAACACCACCCTGGAACTCGGCAGCTTCATCAGTGATGATATCACCATATAGGTTTGGTAGTACGAATACCTTAAAATCTCTACGACGAGCTGGGTCAATAAGCTTAGCTGTAGTGATATCGATATACCAGTCATCAGTTACAATATTTGGATACTGCTCACCAATAGCCTTTGCAGTATTAAGGAATTTACCATCAGTTGTCTTAATAATGTTAGCCTTTGTGATGATAGAAACCTTGCCCTTGTTGTTCTTGTCAGCATAGTCATAAGCAAGCTTTGCAATACGCTCACAGCCCTCTGCAGAAGCAACAGTAAAGTCAACAGCCAAATCATCAGTAATATTAACACCGTGTGAACCAACAGCATAGCCACCCTCAGTATTCTCACGGAAGAATGTCCAATCGATACCTTCCTCTGGAACCTTTACTGGACGCATATTAGCGAACAAATCAAGCTCCTTACGCATAGCAACATTAGCTGACTCAACATTTGGCCAACCATCGCCCTGGCGTGGAGTAGTTGTAGGACCCTTTAGGATAACATGACAAGCCTTTAGCTCCTCAAGTACGTCATCAGGAATAGCTTTTAGGCACTTTGCACGATTTTCGATAGTAAGTCCATCGATAACCTTGAACTCAACCTTGCCAGAAGCAACCTCATCCTTAAGCAAGAACTCGATAACTCTCTGTGACTCCTTTGTAATGATAGGACCGATACCGTCACCACCACAAATACCGATAACAATCTTATCAAGTGACTGATAGTCAGTAAAATCCTTGTCTGCCTTAATTCTCTTTGCACGCTCTAGCTGTGACTCCATAAGCCCACGGAACTTTTCCACAGCAGCGTCAATAGCTTTTCTATCTTCCATTTCAATAGCCATAGTTATATCTCCTTACTTGTTCATTTCTCTAGTGTAATCTAGCAAGCCACCACATAGTAGCATTGCTCTTTGTCTGTCTGATAGGTGTGATGAGTCAAGCATATACTCCTCGCCCTTTGTGATATTCTTAAGTACAACCTGCTTGCTGTTCTCGATGCAATCACGGATATTAACAAGCTCTAGCTCGTCCATTTGGTCAATCTTGTCATAGTCACTCTCATCCATAAATGTGAATGGTAGGATACCAGCGTTAACAAGGTTAGCAACATGGATACGAGCAAAGCTCTTTGTAATAACAGCCTTAACACCAAGGTATAGTGGAACTAGAGCAGCGTGCTCACGAGATGAGCCCTGACCATAGTTAGCACCACCAATGATGAAGCCCTTACCCTCTGCCTTGATACGCTCTGGGAATGTTTCATCGCATACACCAAAGCAATACTGTGATAGATGAGGAATATTGCTACGATATGGCAAAATCTTTGCACCAGCTGGCATAATGTGGTCAGTAGTGATATTATCCTCTACCTTAAGCACAGCCTTTGCCTTTAGCTCTGCTGGAAGTGGCTCTGTCTTAGGGAATGGCTTAATGTTTGGACCACGAAGAACCTCAACCTTATCAGCATCCTCTGGAGCAGCTGGAGCCTCAATCATATTATCGTTAACGATAAATTTCTCTGGCATTGTGATAGCTGGAGCCTCACCAAGATCACGAGGATCAGTCAAATAACCAGTAAGAGCAGATGCAGCAGCAACCTCTGGTGATACAAGATAAATCTTGCCATCCTTTGTGCCAGAACGTCCCTCAAAGTTACGATTGAATGTACGAAGTGATACACCAGCACTGTTAGGGCTCTGTCCCATACCGATACAAGGACCACAAGCTGACTCAAGAATACGAGCACCAGCATTAATCATATCTGATAGTGCACCATTAAGTGCAAGCATATTAAGAACCTGCTTTGAACCAGGAGCGATACATAGTGATACGCTAGGATCAACAGTCTTGCCCTTAAGGATAGATGCAACCTTCATCATATCTACGAATGATGAGTTAGTACAAGAGCCGATAGCAACCTGGTCAACCTTAATCTTGCCAATCTCGTCAGTAGTCTTAACCTGATCTGGCATATGAGGACAAGCAGCCATTGGTGTAAGTGAGCATAGATCGATATCGATAACCTCATCATACTCTGCATCAGCATCCGGTAGAATTTCGGTCCAATCGTCCTCTCTACCCTGTGCCTTTAGGAATGCAAGTGTAATCTCATCAGATGGGAAGATAGAGGTTGTAGCACCAAGCTCTGCACCCATATTAGTGATAGTAGCACGCTCTGGAACAGATAGTGTCTTTACACCCTCTCCACCGTACTCGATAATCTTGCCAACGCCACCCTTAACGCTCATAATGCGTAGAACCTCTAGGATAACGTCCTTTGCTGATACCCAAGGCTTTAGGTAACCAGTAAGGTTGATTCTTGTCATCTTTGGCATTGGGATATAGTAGGTACCACCACCCATTGCAACAGCAACATCAAGACCACCAGCACCCATAGCTAGCATACCGATACCACCACCAGTAGGTGTGTGTGAATCAGAGCCGATAAGTGTCTTGCCAGGGATGCCAAATCTCTCTAAATGAACCTGATGGCAGATACCATTACCAGGTCTTGAAAAATAGATACCATGCTTCTTTGTTACAGTCTGGATGAATCTATGGTCGTCCGCATTCTCAAATCCAGTCTGAAGTGTGTTGTGGTCGATATAAGCAACAGAACGCTCTGTCTTTACTCTATCGACACCCATAGCCTCAAATTCTAGATATGCCATAGTACCAGTAGCATCTTGTGTGAGTGTCTGGTCGATACGAAGTCCGATTTCTGTTCCAACCTTCATCTCGCCCTCAACCAAGTGCGCCTTTATAAGTTTTTGTGCTAATGTTAAGCCCATTTTTAATCCTCCTTGAAAATTTAACGAACTTGTTAAATATTTTGTCAATCTTATTGTATATTATAATCAACTTAAAGTCAATATATAATATATAAATAAAAGCCTACTCAATCGAGTAGGCTAAAATCAGTTATTCATTAATTCTGTCCAACCAGCGTGGTTAAACTGGCGAAGTGTGTTGACGAATGGCTTTGCCTTTTCCCTAGGCATATCGTGCTCGATAAGCTCAAATATACCACCAAACATACCACTAACTATCATATGGCACAAATCAGCATCGATAGAAATATTCTGACCACTAGCCTTGATATGCTCAAATGTAGAATTCACCTCTATCTCGACCATATCGTGAACAAAGCATTCATACTTTGTACCATCAGCACAGCAAATCAAAATCTTAAACTCATCATAATGATCATACATATAATCAACAAGCCAATCGACACAATCGATGAGCTCAACGCCATTCTCATTCACCTTTTTGCTAGGTAGCTCAAAGAAACTATCCCTAGAATTAGAAAAACGACAGCTTACAGCAGCAGCACAGGTATCGACTATAGAGGAAAACAAGTCCTCCTTGCCAGAAAAATAGCCATACAATGCACCAGTAGTGACATTAGCATTCTTGGCGATATTACGCAAGGATGCACCCAAAAAGCCCTTGGACAAAAACTCCTGCTTGCCAGCATCGATGATGAGCTGACGAGTAGAAAGCTCCTCTATTCCCATATTGCCACCTCCAATATAACAGCGTTATATAACACCGTTATGCTACTATATTTATCGTATTATGTCAAGTGCAAAATTTTGTACGATAGTAATTTACAATATATTTTTAATGTGGTATAATAATCATAATAATGCATAGGAGATATAAAAATGATAGAAAGAGTTACCAAGGACAACCTTGCTGAATATGAAGAATTTATCAAATCTCACCCAAAGGGATTGTTCCAGCACTCATCAAAATGGGCAAAGGTAAAATCTGCTTGGAAATGGGAAGCAGTTATGCTAAAGGAGAATGATGAAATCAAGGGTGCAGCATCTGTACTCATCCGTTCTATTCCTGTCATCAAGGCATCACTAATGTACGCTTGCAGAGGATTTGTCGCTGACGAAAATGATTTCGACACATTCGACAAGCTGTTTGACGCTTTGCTAGAGATTGGCAAGGAATACAAGGCTTACTGTATCAAAATCGACCCAGAAATCGTTATCGAAAATCAAGAATACAAAAATCATCTTGTACAAAAGGGATTTGTTGAGCTCAATCCTGGCTGTATGGATTTTGAAAATGTTCAGCCAAGATTTGTATACTGTTTTGACTACAACGGACTCAGTGAAGACGAGCTTATGCTCACATTCAAGAGTGATTATCGCAATCGTATCCGAAAAGCACCGAAGAAGGGTGTCGAGGTCAAGATTTGTGGCAAAGAGGCTCTTGATGATTTCGTAAGAATTATGAGCGAAACTGGTGAGAGAGATGGATTCTCTACCAGACCAAAAGAATATTTTGAGCAAATACTTGATTGCATGACTGATGACGCTAGACTATATATGGCGTACTACGAGGGCAAGGCTATTGCTGGCACAATCGCTATCAAATGGGGTCAAAATGTTATGAAATACCAGTATGGTGCTTCATCAAATGCTCACAGAAATGTTTATCCAAACTATGCTCTACAGTGGGCAATGATGCAATGGGGTATGGAATGTGGCTGTGAGGTATACGATTTTGGTGGCATCAGTGGTGATTGCCAAAATCCAGACAACCCACACTATGGTCTATGGAGATTTAAGCACGGTTTTGGTGGATATATGAAGGAATTTGTTGGTGAGTTCGACTATGTCATCAACAAGCCAATTTACAAGCTATACAATTTAGCAACAAAGGTGTTAGAAAAGATTAGATAATGAGCAGATATGTAATAGACAAGTCAAAGCTTGACGAAAATATTGAAATAATAAAGCAAAAGGCTGGCGTACCACTAATCGGTGTTGTAAAGGGCAACGGATACGGTTTCGGTATCAAGGAGCTAACCAATATCCTCATCGAGCACGATATCAAGACCTTTGCTGTAACAGAGGTCAGCGATATTCCAGTGCTAAAGGAGATACTAACTGACGAGGATGTTCTAGTTATGCGCTCCACTGGTATCGAGGAAGAAGCAAAGATTATTGCCGAAAATGGTGCTATCGCTACTATCGGCTCGCTCCAGGCAGCACATACTATGAGCAATGTTGCGAAATCACTTGGCGTAACAGTAAAATGTCATCTAAAGATCGATACCGGTATGGGCAGATACGGATTTATGCCAAGCAAGATAGAGGACGCTATCAAGTGCTATGCACTCGATAACCTACAGTTCGTAGGAGCATACACACATTTTTCATCAGCATTTCGCAATCATGATTTGACAAAGGCACAGCTCGTTATGTTCAAGGACACAATGGAGCAAATAAAAAAGGCTGTCGGCGATATCGGAGTTATGCACTGCTCAAATTCCCCTGCTCTGCTCAATGTTGAGGACGTATGCCTAGACACTGTTAGAATAGGCTCGGCATTCACTGGCAGAGTAATCACAAAATCAAATATCGGTCTAAACAGACTTGGTGTGCTAGAGGCAGAGGTAGTAGAGGTCAAGAATGTGCCAGCTGGATACAGCATAGGATACAACGGACTATACACCACCAAGCGTGATACAAAAATCGCTATCGTGCCTATCGGTCATTACGACGGATTTGGTCTAACAAAGGAAAAAGAAATATACGACACACGATATGCATTAAGCGTTATCAAGCGAGTGCTAAAGAAACAGCAAATGTATATGCGAATTAATGGCAGAATGTACAGCGTTATCGGTGAGATTGGGCTCAGTCATACAGCAGTGGATATCACTGGTAGCGACGTAAAGGTTGGAGATATCGCAACGGTGGATATTTCACCACTAATGGTTAATCCACGAATTGAAAGAGTATATAGATAACAAAAAGTAGTGAACAATCATTGTTCACTACTTTTTTAGTTTAATGTTATCTATTTCATCTGCTAGAGCTCTGATTTCGTCATCGTAGATTGTTTGAGCAATAGTACAGTCATCTGCTGTGATTTTGCCAGCATCAAGATTCTTTTTGCTATCAGCCAAATTCTTCGATACAAAATCAAATCTGGTACGAAAATTGATTATCTTATTTAGTCCAGAATAGGAGCCAAAGAACAGCTTTATCGTTACAGTCGAGGTAGCAAGAAGCACGACCAAAAATGCTAGTATTGTGAGCATTAGCGTCCTTTGGTTTTCACTATTAAGTGCTAGCATGATAGCTACCACACCAACAGCAACCTCAACAGCGTTAATGCACAATTCGGTGATGAAATAAGTCTTGAAAACCTTGTCGAGCTTTGATTTGAACTCGATCACTCTTTCTTCATTCGTCATAGCATCCTCACAAAATCTTGTACATTTTTGAGGCATCCTCTTTTAATGCGTGCTCATTAATCTCAACGACCTCAAACATACGCTCGCCCTGACCAAGTGACACCTTGATTTTGTCGCCAATTTTGACGTCATATGATGCACGAGCCACCTTGCCATTGACCTCAACTCTACCAGCATCACATGCCTCGTTAGCAACAGTGCGACGCTTGATAATTCTAGAAACCTTTAAATATTTATCCAATCTCATAATTACACCAACTAAAAAACAATAGGGGCATCAAATGATGCCCCATTTTGCTATAAATTTAATTACTTATTTACAGCGTCCTTAAGAGCCTTACCAGCCTTGAATGCTGGAGCCTTTGAAGCTGCGATTTCGATAGGAGCCTTTGTAAGTGGGTTGATACCTGTACGAGCTGCACGCTCCTTAACAGCGAATGTACCAAAGCCTACAAGAGCAACCTTGTCGCCCTCTGCAAGAGCCTCTGCGATAGCATCAAATGTTGCTGCTACTGCTGCTTCTGCGTCCTTCTTTGAAATTTCTGCCTTTGCAGCTACTGCTGCTACGAGTTCAGTCTTATTCATAATAAAATTCCTCCATTTTTTTGCTGATCATTCAGCATTTTTAATTTTCTTGGCTTCGTCCCACAATGCGTCAAGCTCGTCGAGAGTTGAAGATTTCATATCTATATCCCTCTCTCTAGTCATACGCTCAACCTCTGCAAATCTGGACAAAAACTTGTCGGTAGCACCAGTAAGTGCCTCCTCGGCGTCCAAATCAAGAAATCGAGAAATGTTAACACAAGAGAAAAGTATATCCCCAAATTCATCCTCTATCTCTGAACTGTCGTTATGGGAAATAGCCATTTTTAACTCGTTTGCTTCCTCATACAGCTTGTCTATAGCACCATCAACATTATCCCAGTCGAAGCCAACCTTGCTAGCCTTGTGCTGTACCTTTTGGGCACGCATAAGTGCAGGTAGCTCCCTAGGTACGGAGAGCATAGACTCTGTTTGAGATTTTGTGCCCTTTGACCTTGCCTTGGCGGCATCCCATGAATTGAGTGCCTCCTGCTGATTGCGGGCAATCTCATCACCAAAAACATGTGGATGACGAACAACCAGCTTCTGAACGATATCATTAACGACATCGTTAAAATCGAATGTGCCCTGCTCACGCTCCATCTCGGAATGCAGAGCAATCTGTAGCAGAACATCTCCAAGCTCCTCACGTAGCATATCAGCACTCTTTTTATTAATTGCCTCTACGACCTCGTAGGTTTCCTCAATAAAATTTTTCTTAATGCTTTCGTGAGTTTGTGCTCTATCCCAAGCACAGCCATTTGGAGCACGAAGAACCGTTATAATCGATAACAGGTCATCAAAATTATATCTATCTTTGATTTCGAAGCTATCAGACATAGCTGTCCTTCTCTTTCATCCAATTTACTCATGGAAATTAGTACCATTTGCTAGTTCATATTACTATATTTTTGCCCATTTTTCAAGGGTTTCAGGCAAATTTTAGAGGTTTAATTGCACAAAATATTTGCCTAAAATTCAGCAATCCGCACAAAATACACAATATACAGTATATTATGACAAATATCGACACCTTGACAAACAGACCTAACACACCACCAAACGAAATATCAAGATGCAAAAGTGCCGTATATACGCATAAATAGGACAATACGGACACCAATATCGGCTTTACCAATGACGACCAAATGTTAAGTCTGACACATGATATAACGACATTCCATACGAACAAAACAAAGTACCCAACAAAACCAGAAATAACAGCACCCATAAGGACAAGATTTTGTTGCCCAACGAGATAAATATTCAATGCCACACGAATAATGCCAGACACCACATAGGAGGCAATAGACTTTTCTGGCTTGCCTACAGCTTGAACTACAAAAACAGCAACACCGGACAGCGAATACACAGGCACAGTAAGAGCATAGGCTGATACTAGATCCTTGCTACCGACCACGATATCACTATTTGTTCCATAGAATAGTGATAGGATATCCTCACTAAACATAGCAAGCACAATACCACCAGCAAAAGACAGCAGAGCTGTATATTTATAAACCGAATTAACTAATGACTGCACCCTGTCGTTATCGCCCAGATGGACAGCACTACTAACAGCAGGAACAGCACAAACACCTAGTGCCATTGTGACACCTGGAATAAGATTTTTAAAATCAAGAGCAGAGCTCAACAGACCATAGACATATGTCGTGGTGTCTTTAATATCAATATTTGCAACAGACAGTGCTGTGCTATATTTCTCATAAAGTGTATCAACAGATATATTTCCTAGGGAATACTGAACAGTCGCTGTGTCAAGAAACTGAAAAACACTCTGCACAGCACAACTAATCATAATAGGAAACGAAAAGGACAAAAGCTCCCTACTAGCAAGGGAGGTATCAACAGTTGTCGTAGGCTTTGGTGATTTGTTGATAATATAGTACACCCACACAAATGCTAGGCTAACAAACGATCCAAAGGTAACGCCAAGCATTGCTGCTGCAGAGGTAAATGGATATGCAAGCGACAGTATCTCATCATCAACAACACCGATAGCAGAATAATGCTCATAAAGGTAGACCATAGCTATACGAGAAAAAACTAGACCAAATATCATCTTAACCAGTGCCTCTAGCGTTTGGGACACAGAGGTTGGCACCATATTCATAAATCCCTCATAGTATCCACGATATGACGCTGCCATAGATGAAAAAAGGATACTAGGTGCTAGAACCAAAATTGTATATATAGACTTTGGGGCATTGGCAACATATCGGCTATATGGCACAGCAAGCAGTAGCATAGCGACCATACCCACCACACCAACAATGAGCATAACTCTAGATGCGCCACGCTTAAGTGCATAGACCATATCGGTATCACCGACAGCGTTGTACTGGCTGACCAGTCGTGATATGGCGATAGGAAATGCGCCCATAACTATAGCATGAATAGGCAGACACAAATTGTATGCTGTGGCAAAATATCCCCTACCTACAGCACCAATAAATGAGGTCAACGGAATTTTGTACACTGCACCAATAATCTTTACCACAACAGAGGTCATCAACAGCAAAAACGCTGATGATAGATACCTAGATTTGTAATTCACACCAATCACCAAATAAAAAAAGCAGTGCATAAAGCACTGCTAAAAATATAAATTTATTCTTCTGATGGCTCGACGATAACCTCGACGTCATCAACGACTACGTCATCCTGCTTTGATGCACTCATCTTTGCATCAAAATTGGCAGCAATCTGGTCCTTAAAGGCATCAATCTCATCCTCTAAAAACTGCATTCTGTTCTTTAGCAAAGTGATTTCGTCAACAAGCTTTTCGACCTCATCAAGACTAATCTCCTCACCCTCGTGGGCATTATACTGTAGCTTTCCAAATGACTCATAAGCCTTTGATAGCTTAGCCTTTGCGTCGATAAACTCAATACGCTTTCTTGAAATTTCAATAGCCTCTGCACTCTTTTTTGCATAGGCTCTTGTCTTTTGCAAAACGTCCTCTAAATTAACATTTTTTGCACCTGATAGGACCTCATCCACACCAGGAAAGATATCATTAAGATTTTTCATACGAACACCTCTTTGATATCATTATATTACAGTTTGTATTATATTGCAATACCTATTTGTATTTTTTAGCAGTTAATACATACTTATGCACGATAAAATTCAATTATTCCCTGTTTTCTACGAAGGACCTCATCAAAATTGTTCAAATACTCATATGGATATTTAAAATTATATATTCTATCGATATGGCCAGTCTGCTGATTTTTCAACTTTGTAACAGCACCAGCACCAGCAGAGATAACAGTATGAGTCTCATCCATCATATATACATTATATAGACAGTCCATACCATCCTTGCACCAGCCAACATTCTCCAATGCACCAAGCGACTTGCTCTGGCGATACATATAATATGGATAATATCCGTTAGATCTCAATTTATCAGCAGAATAATCTATCATAGCTGAGGTAGCATTTCGTCTGCTCAAATCAAAAAACTCATTTTCTGTAACAAGATAGGCTGCCGATTTGAGTGCTAAATTGTGAACTGTGACAGATTCTGCACCAAGAGATATAGCCTTATCGATACTAGCTTTGAACGAATCGAGAGTATCGCCATTTAGACCAGCGATAAAGTCCATATTAATATTCTTAAATCCGACCTCACGAGCTAAATTGTATGCCTCGATAGTTTGAGCTACAGTATGCTTTCTGCCAACAGCCTTTAGCACCTCGTCATTAAAACTCTGTGGGTTAATGCTAATTCTACCAACATTATGAGCCATAAGTGTATCTAGCTTTGCTCTAGTGACAGTGTCTGGTCTGCCAGCCTCGACAGTGTATTCTCTAAGTGTTGACAAATCGAAGCTGCGCTCGATAGTGGATAACAATTTATCTAACTGCTGAGCAGACAAGGTAGTTGGTGTTCCACCACCAAAATATATTGTTTCTAGCTTTAATCCAAGCTCTTTGGCTACTAGTCCATTTTGCTCTAATTCCTTACACAAGAGGTCAACATATGGCTCAATCAAATCAGTAGCATTAGCTATGCTATGTGACACAAACGAACAATATGAGCACCTAGATGGACAAAACGGAATGGATACATATAGTGAAAAAGAGTTATCACTGGACAGCGATATAATCTTGTTTTCATGCTCCATAACGTCAAGTGCCAAATCAACCTTTGATGGCTTGACATAGTCGGACAAGAACTTGTCCCTAGCACCATCAACGCCAAGTTTCTCTACAGTGGCATGCATTAATCTTGCTGGACGAACGCCATAAAGTATGCCCCACGATGGCTCAAAGCCAGTAAGTGTAGACAAAACTCTATAAAGCAAAAGGGACATAGCGTTAGCCATATCCTCACCATCCTGTGCTAGATAGGTGTCCTCAAGTGATTTTGAGTACACCTTTGCTCTAACTGTTAGGAGATTATTCTCTTTTACTGTTTCGATTACAACATTATCATCGCCATCGGTGTGCAATTTTTCTAACGGAAAGAAAATAATACATATCTTCTCCATCTGATATGAGTAATCGTGGTTAATATTTTTTATTATCATAATTGCATATTCATATATGGGTTGTTCTCTCGTTCAAACGGTAATGTAGTGCACTGGTCATGGCCAGTGTAAACAAAGAACACACCCTCTAGATCACGAAGTTTGTGTAGTGACTCGAGCATTTCGTGTCCATCACCACCTGGAAAATCAGTTCTGCCACAATTTAAACGGAACAAAGTATCACCGGTGAACACAGCGTTATCAACAGCATAGCAAACGCAACCCTTGGTATGTCCTGGAGTTGCCATAACCTTTATATCAAGGCTACCAAGCTTGATAACATCACCATCGGACACAAGGATATCAGCCTCGATATCATCTTGATGAGCACCAGTGAATGCAGCAAGCGACAACTTTGATGAGGTGAGCATAGGTGCATCCTCAGTTGATATGACAACCTTCGCACCAAAGCTCTTCTTAATACCATTGACACCAAGAATATGGTCGTAATGACCGTGAGTCAAAAGTATATATTTCAAATCTGTATCACCGATAAGGTCATACATAGGACAAGTATCCTCTGGACAGTCAACAAGTGCAGACTGATTTGTCTCTTCATCAATGATAAGAAATGCGTTATTGCTCATTGAGCCAAATTGCTCTTGCTTAATAATCATCAGTGTAGCTCCTTGCTATCGAGAATAATTGTTACTGGTCCATCATTTACTAATTCAACCTGCATATCTGCACCGAACTCACCAGTCTGAACGCTCCTAACACCAGCATTCTTAAGTTCATCAACAAAATACTCATAAAGAGCATTAGCCTCCTGTGGTGGTGCAGAATTAGAGAAGGATGGTCGTCTACCGTGCGAACAATCTGCACATAGTGTAAACTGTGACACGACTAACATTTCGCCATCAATATCAAGGCAGGACAAATTCATCTTGCCATTCTCATCCTCAAAGATACGAAGATTTGGTATCTTCTTGACCAGCTTGTCAGCCTCTGCCTTGTCATCACCCTGCACAACGCCAAGAAGTATCATAAAGCCTTGTGCACATTCGCCAACAATCTTACCATCTATCTTAACATTTGAATATTTTACTCTTTGAATAACAGCCTTCATACAAACCTCTTACAAATCGCTACGCTCAATTAGGTATACGCCATCAATCTTGTTAAGTAGCTTAATAATACCCATAAGGTGTTCCTTGCCATTAACGGACAATGTCATAGTAGTCAAACAGTTGCCATCGTTAATTGGACGAGCGTTAATAGAATGAATCTTTACATGAGCAGATGCCATAGTAGTAGTGATATCTAACACAACTCCATCACGATCAATAGCGTAAACATTAACCGTAGAGCGTGCCTCGACCTTAATATTTTTATCCCAATGAGCTGGCACCCAACGCTCTGGCTCTGGTGATGATTCGATATCAACCGGAACATTTTTACAGTCACGACGATGAACAGTCAAACCATGACCACGAGTGATGAAACCAATGATACTCTCACCAGGTAGTGGATTGCAGCAACGAGCCATATTGATAAGACAGTTATCTATACCCTCAACGACAACACCACCAGATGATTTTTCTCGATTGACTTTTTCAATCTTATTAGGTGTTGGAGCTATTTGTGGCTCCTCCTTAATCTTCCAGTTACGATTATATTCGTCCTTAATACCAGGCATCAGACGACTAATCTGTACGCCACCATATCCGATAGCAGCATAGAAATCATCCTCGTTAGAAAAATGCTGACGCTCTGCAATCTTTAGCACGAACTCATCAAATGTTGCGCTATCTTTAAATCGAAGATAATTACGCTTAAATTCGTGCTCAAGCACTGATTTACCCTCGACGATATTTTCTTCTCTGCGCTCCTTTTTGAACCAAGAGCGAATTTTTGACCTAGCTTCGCCAGTCTTTGCTATAGCAAGCCAGTCACGAGATGGTCCCTTGCCCTGTTGATTAGTAGTAATGATTTCACAGATTTGACCAGTCTTTACAACAGTGTCAAGGGTAACAATTCTACCATCAATCTTTGCACCAACCATACGATTGCCTACAGCAGAATGTATAGCATAAGCAAAATCGATAACTGTAGCACCCTTTGGGAGCGACTTTACATCACCCTTTGGAGTGAAAACATAGATTTCATCAAGGTACAAATCGCCCTTGATAGAGGTTAGAGCCTCCTCTGCTTGGGCTGTAGCATCACCATCTGAAATCTTATTAACGATACTACTAATCCATTCGAGTGACATATCGACCTTGTCCTTGCCACCCTTGCCAAGCTTATATTTCCAATGGGCAGCGATACCATACTCTGCTGTACGGTGCATATCCCAAGTTCTAATCTGAATTTCGAATGGTACGCCCTTGTATATAACAGTAGTATGGAGTGACTGGTACATATTAGGCTTTGGTGTAGAGATATAATCCTTAAATCTACCAGGCAATGGAGTGAACATATCGTGAACAATACCAAGGGTATTATAGCAATCTATCATAGAGTCAACAATAATTCTAACAGCGTAGATATCATATATCTCCTCAAAATTCTTACCCTTGATATACATTTTTCTAAATATACCGTGAACAGATTTTACACGAGATGTGATCTGGACATTCTCCATAGCTGGCTTTAGCTTGTCACCAATCTCGGACATAATGTTATTTAGGAAGGTCTGTCCTTCTTCCTTTTTCATGGATAGACTCTTCTCTATCTCCTCATATGCGATAGGGTCAAGATAGCGAATAGCCAAATCCTCTAGTTCCTCTTTAAACGCACGGATACCAAGACGGTGTGCGATAGGAGCATAAATCTCTAGTGTTTCGAGTGATTTTTCTCTCTGCTTATATGGAGGCATATGCTCTAGTGTACGCATATTGTGCAGACGATCAGCAAGTTTGATAATAATAACTCTAACATCTTGGTTCATAGCGATGAACATTTTGCGTATATTCTCTGCTTGCACCTCTTCACGAGTGGAAAGTGGAATTTGACCAAGCTTTGTAACGCCGTCAACGAGAAGTGCTACATCACTACCAAAATTGTCAGTGATAAACTCCAAATCATATGTCGTATCCTCAACAACATCGTGAAGAAGAGCACCAATAATACACTCGTTATCCATACCATAGTCGAACAAAATCTTCGCTACAGCGACTGGATGCATAATATATGGCTCACCAGACCTACGACGCTGATCCTTGTGTGCCTCGTAAGCTAAATCATACGCTCTTTGAATTTTTTGAGCGTCGTAGCCACTATTCTTTTTTACCTCTGCTATGAACTCATCAAAATGGTCATCATAGTCCTTCAAAGCAATATTATCAGCCAATTCCTAGTCTTCCCTTCAATGTAGAGATAACCTTAGTTTCCTCAAGGTTTACTCTACCATTTGTTAAATTTAGACTTATTCCATCGTTCATAGTGATCAGCCCAGCCTGTACAAAAGCCTTGACAGCAATCATAAGCTGACCATATGTCACCTTGTCCTGAAGCCTAAAATATAAATCATCAAGTGTGTAACTATATCCACCGTTCATCTTTAGACATTTGTAGATATAAGCACAGATATCACGATTCGGATAAATGCTCATATCACATTTGCCAGTAGAACGATAAATCTCATACTTGTCCTTCTCTGCAAAATATTTTTCATCGTCAGTCGTTGACAATCTAATATCAACAGCTTGGATAGACAAGTACATTTTGCCCTTAAAGGCATTCTTGCTGACACGAACAGCAAGATTGAGGATATCACCAGTCTTGTATGGAAATTCCTCCTGTGTAGTGCCAAACTTTACCACACGAATACGCTTGCCCTTTTTCTCCAACTCAAGACGAATGTGCTTGCCATCGCTGAGTGGAGTGACGGACACAAGACCCATTCTATATATACCAAAAACAACCTGTGGGTTGCTAGCACCGTATGGCTCCATAACAGCAAGATTGTCCACCAAATCGGTAGTGAGATAAAATGGAGACAGCTTGCAATCAAGCACTAGCTCCTGTGGTGGCATAGTGTCAAAATTCTCGTAGGAATAACGATTAATATCCTCTCTAAATTTATCTATCATACTAGCGTCAAGAGTGACACCAGCAGCAAGCGGATGACCACCAAACTGTATCAAGTCTTCACTACAGCTACTGATAGCATCGAAGATATTAAAGCCATCAATCGACCTAGCCGAGCCACGTGCTATGCCATCATCGTCGATACCGATAATGATGGTAGGTTTGCCATATTTTTCTAATATATGCGAAGCAACAATTCCAATAACGCCGTGATGATAACCCTCACCAGCAACGACAATAACTCTACCAGAGGTAAGTCTTGGATTTGCGCTAATCTTCTCTTTTACATCGTCGAGAATTTGCTTTTCGACAGCTTGACGCTCGGTATTCTCACCATTGAGCTCTTGGCACAGATTAAGGCATTTTTCACCATCGTCACACAGCAAAAACTCAACTGCTCGACCGGCGTCACCCATTCTGCCCATAGCATTTATCCTAGGACAAAGCTGAAAGGCAATATCATTAGCTGTGTACTGCTTGTCGCCATTAATTCTAACAAATGCAGACACAGATGGTCGAGGGTTGGTATTTATCTTTTCTATACCAGCACGAACAAATCCTCTATTCTCATTTTGTAGTGGCATAACGTCAGCAATAGTGCCGATAGCTATCAAATCAGCATACTCACTCATAAGCTCATCAGGTTCACCCTCGTACAGAGCACAAGCCAGCTTGAACGCTACACCAACGCCACAATAATCCCTAAATTCAATATCATTATCCTCACGATGAGGATTAACAACAGCCTCTGCATGAGGTAATCTGTTGTCGCTAAGCTGATGGTGGTCGGTAACGATAAGTCTCATACCAAGCTGATAGATATACTCTGCCTCATCAAAGGCAGTGATACCGTTATCAACAGTGATAATAAGGCTAGCACCATTCTGTTTAATAGCATCAATGGCGCTCATATTCATACCATATCCCTCATTCTCTCTGGATGGGATATAGTAAAACACGTCTGCACCCTCTCGTCTTAAGAAATCCACCAAAAGTGCTGTAGCTGTGACGCCGTCACAGTCATAGTCACCATAGACACAGATACGCTCACCATTATCTATAGCGTCGCCAATGATAAATGATGCCTCCTCCATATCGACTAGATTAAATGGAGAGGTAATCATCACATTTTTTGACACAAAAAACGCAGCATCAGCATCATCAACAATTCCTCTAGATACCATCAAAAAGGCAACAAATGGGTCAATATTAAATTTTTCGCTAAGTGCAGACGCTCTTTCCTTGTCAGCGTCACGCACAACCCATTTTTTATGTGCCATTATGAATTCTTATCTACCTCGTGAAATTTTTTCAAATTGCCAGCCTTTTCAGCTCTCTTATGGAGGACAGCCTCTACGTCCTCGATAGAAATATCACTCTCCACCATCATAACAAGTGTGTGATAAATCAAGTCACAGATTTCGCCAACAGTCTCGTCCTTAACGCCATTCTTTGCAGCGATAACCATCTCTGTTGACTCCTCGCCAACCTTCTTCAAAATCTTGTCCATACCCTGCTCAAAAAGATAACAGGTATATGAGCCCTCTTCCTTTGCTTCCTTACGAGCTAGGATAGTCTCGTAATCATTTCTAATGTAATCCATTATTTGTCCTCATTGTTAAACTCAATATTATTAAAAAAGCATGTGTGATTGCCAGTATGGCAGGCAGCACCAGTCTGGATAACCTTGATGAGCAATGTATCATCGTCACAATCTCCCTTGATGTCCACAATTTTTTGCAGATGACCAGAGGTAGCTCCCTTGTTCCAAAGCTCCTGTCTAGACCTTGACCAAAACCAAGTGTAGCCAGTTTCAAGTGTTTTTTGCATAGACTCCTTGTTCATATAGGCAAGCATTAGCACCTCACCAGTGGAATCCTCCTGCACTATAGCTGGAATAAGGTCTGATTTTACAAAATATTTGTCTAAATCAATCATTTGCATATATCGATAGCCTCCTTCAAATCAAGAGTGCCCTTGTATATCGATTTGCCACAGATAGCACCATATAGGTCGTTGTCCCTCAATGTGATGATATCATCGATATTGGTAACACCACCGGACGCTGTGATACCACAGGATACAGCATTGTTCAGTTCAACAAGCTGTTCAACATTTGGTCCACTCAAAGTACCATCCTTTGAGATATCAGTGTAGATAATAGTACCTACGCCCATACTCTCCATCTGTTTAGCAAGGTCGATAAAATGTGTGTTAGAGCCCTCTGTCCAGCCCTCTGTAGCAACAAAGCCATTCTTTGCATCGATACCGACAGCGATTAATGAGCCAAACTCCTTAACAGCCTCGGCAACAAGTTCAGGATTTTTAAGTGCAACAGAGCCAAGTATAACTCGACTGATATCGTGATTAGCATAGTAGTCAATATCGTTCATAGTACGAATACCGCCACCAATCTCAACCTTAAGTCCAGTTTGCTGTGCAACAGCAACGAAAGTGTCGCTATTAACTCGTTCTTTTTTTAGTGAGCCATCAAGGTCCACCATGTGTATCCACTCTGCGCCAGCGTTCTCAAATCCAACAGCTGTCTCCAAAGCGTCAGCAGCAACCTGCTCTGCTGTAGCAAAGTCGCCCTTGAACAGACGAACTGGCTTGCCACCGATAATATCAATAGCTGGAAAAATAATCATATTACAGCACTCCCTTTGTTGAAAGCACAGAGCCATCAGCATTTGGTCTAACAGCAATCTTTAGAGCATGTGCAGCAGCCTTGAATATACCCTCAATCTCGTGATGAGCGTTAGCTCCATATGGCACAATAATATGTAGTGTGATGCCACTATTCATAGCAAATGCTCTCCAAAACTCCTCTGTACAGCAGGTCTCGTAATCGCCACACTTTTCTTGCTCAAACGAAGCCTTAAAAACAAGAAATGGTCTATTGCTTATATCAAGTGAAACTTGGGCAAGTGCCTCGTCCATAGGGATGAAGAAAGTGCCATATCTCTCGATGCCACTCATATCACCAAGTGCCTCTTTAAACGCCATACCAAGAGCAATACCAGTATCCTCAACGGTGTGGTGAGTGTCGACCTCCAAGTCACCAGTAACCTTTACCTTTAAGCCAAATCCACCATGAACGCCAAAGGCTGTTAGCATATGATCGAAAAAGCCAATACCAGTGCTAATCTCAACAGCACCACCATCAAGATTTAGCTCTATCTTTATCTGTGTTTCCTTTGTATTTCTCTCTATTGTAGCAGTTCTCATTACTCAAACCTTACCTTTATAGAATTTGCATGTGCAGTCAATCCCTCTGTATCAGCAAGCTTTACGATATCATCCTTTGCATTACGAAGCTCCTGTGCTGTGTAATAAATGAATGATGACTTTTTAACGAAGCTGTCAACTGATAGTGGGCTGAAAAATCTTGCTGTGCCAGAGGTTGGCAAAACATGATTTGGACCAGCATAGTAGTCACCAAGTGGCTCTGGTGAATAGTTACCAAGGAATACAGAGCCAGCATTATCCACCTTACCGATATAGCGTAGTGGGTCAGCAATACACAGCTCCAAATGCTCTGGTGCAAGCTCGTTAGCAAAATCGATTGCCTGCTCCAGATCCTCACAAACGATAATTTCACCATAATCCTCTAGTGAAGCCTCAATAATCTCTTGACGAGCTAGGTGCTTAATCTGCTTTGATATCTCGTGCAATGTAGCCTTTGCCAAATCGCTAGAGGTTGTGAGCAAGATAGCAGATGCTAGCTTATCATGCTCTGCTTGGGACATAAGGTCAGCAGCAAGGAATGATGGGTCAGCTGTCTTGTCAGCAACGATAAGGATTTCACTAGGTCCAGCAACCATATCAATATCAACAATACCATAAAGTAATTTCTTTGCTGTAGCAACAAAGATATTACCAGGTCCAACAATCTTGTCTACCTTTGGTATCTTCTCTGTACCATATGCAAGAGCAGCAACAGCCTGTGCACCACCAACTAGGAACACCTTGTCGACACCTGCAACAGCAGCTGCAGCCATAATATTAGGGTTAGGGTTGCCATCCTTTCCAGGTGGGGTAACCATAATAATCTCCTTAACGCCAGCAATCTTTGCTGGAATAGCGTTCATCAAAACTGATGATGGATAAGCAGCTGTGCCACCAGGAACATAAATACCTACTCTGTGTAGACCACGAATACGCTGTCCCATAATAACGCCATTAGCCTCAGTAGTCATCCAAGACTGCTGTGCTTGGCGAAGATGAAAATCGTAGATATTGTTCTTTGCGTTGATAATAGCTGTCTTAAAATCATCATCGACCATATCGAGATATGCGTCTAGCTCTTCCTTTTCGACAACAGTCTTCTTTGGAACACCACCATCAAATCTAACAGTGTACTCTCTAACAGCCTCATCGCCATTTTCCTTTACACCATTGATGATAGTTGTAACTATATCAACTATTTTTTGGTCAGTTTCGGCATTACGCTTTTTCAAATTTTCAATAAGCGCATACTCTGCCTTACCATTAGCCTTTGTAATCTTCATAATATCCTCCTACACCCTTGAGGCAAGCTCTAAATCGTTCAAAAATTCTTCGATTTCTGCCTTGCGAAGCTTCATTGATGCCATATTAACAATAACCCTTGCTGAAATTGGGAATATCTCCTCAACAACCTCAAGTCCATTTTCCTTTAATGTTGAGCCAGTCTCAACGATATCAACTATACCATCAGCAAGACCAAGAAGTGGAGCAAGCTCTACACTGCCCTCAATCTTGATAACAGATACGTCCATACCCTTTGACTCGAAAAATTCCTTTGCAACCTTTGGATACTTTGATGCAACAGTCTTGCTCTTGTATCCAGAGAAGAAATCCGTACCCTTTGGACAAGCAAGAGCGAACTTGCACTTGCCCATATCCAAATCAATAACCTCGTAGAATGATGAGCCATGCTCAACGATAGTGTCCTTACCTACGATACCGATATCGCACACACCATGCTCAACATAAGTGATAACGTCAGGAGCCTTGGATAATACAGCCTCATACTTATCAACTGGGAGGATTAGTCGTCTACCCTTGTTCTCAAGCTCGGTAGTATCAAGACCCATAGTCTTGAATAAAGAGATTGAGCTTTTCTCTAGTCTACCCTTTGTTAAAGCAATACGAATAGGACGCTCAACATTAATGACCTCTCTCATAGCCTCTGCTAGTGCACTAACCTCTACAGCAAAGCCGATAGCTGGTGCTGGCATACCAAATTCGCCAAGCAAATTGTCATATCTACCACCAGATAGAACAGTCAAACCAGAGCCCTCTGCATATCCGTGGAATATAACACCAGTATAATAGTTAGAACGATTAACTAGACCAAGATCAAGCATAATATAGTCCTTTAGTCCAGCATCGCAAAGCTCATCATAAACAGCCTTTAGATAATCAAGAGCATTATTAGCATCCTCATCATCGTAGAGCGCCTTTGCCTCATCGATAACAGTAGCGTCGCCAAATAATCTAGGTAACTTACGGATTGCTTTTGCCTCTCTGGTATCACCAATCTTGTCAAGCAAATCACCGAGCGCACCATAATTCTTGCCCTCAATGAAATTGCAGATATCAGCCTTTTCGGTATCAGCAATATCCATCTTGTTAAGAATAGCGTTAAAGAATGCAGCGTTGCCAATCTCTATCTTAAATGAGTTCAAATCACAACGTTTCAAGCTCTCAACAGCCATGGAGATAACCTCTAAATCTGCCTGCATAGAGCCATCACCAATAAACTCTATACCTGACTGTGCAATCTCGTTAGTCCTACCATTCAAATCCTTTGAACGAACGAACACTGACTGATTGTAATATAGTCTTACAGGAAAATCCTCATCACTAAGTCTTGTAGCGACCATACGAGCGATAGGCATTGTGTTATCTGGTCGAAGGACAGTGGTCCTGCCCTTTGAGTCAGAGAGCTTGTACATTTCCTCTGGCTCGATACCAGTATTGTCGCTCTTAAATACGTCAAAGAACTCAATAGCTGGAGTCATAACCTTGCGATAACTGTTCTCCTTAAACAAATCAGCAAGATTATGCTCAATTTTGCGACGATCATCGCATTCCTCAAATAGATAATCTCTTGAGCCCTCTGGGGTTAGTTTTGAATATCGTTTCATAACAAAAATTATATATCCTTTCACCTATTTCACTTTAGCGTGCTAATATGCTAACACAATAAAGTATCCATGTCAACATATATTTTTATTAAAATAGGGATATTTGTTTACTTTCTGGCAAATCGCCAAGAGCACCAGCAGAACGGAGTGCATCAACAACACTCTTGCCTACGCCAGGCTCGTTAGCCAAATCATCAGATGCAACAAAACCATCAGGGTTACGCTCGGCAGCCTCCTGGATAGCTTTTGCAGCTGTATCACCGATACCGTCAATAGCGTTGAAAGGCAATCTAATCTTGCCATCCTCTATCTTGTACACACGCCAATCCGACTTGTACAAATCAACTGGAAGGAACTCACAGCCACGAGCCAGCATCTCGATAACAAGCTGTAGCACGATATACTGTGACTCCTCCTTGGCTGTGGCGTCATTACCCTTTAGCTTAATCTCGTTCATTTTCTGCTTAACAGCAGCCTTACCCTGAACAGCAGCGACAGCATCGATAGCACCACCACGAACTGTGAAGAATGCACTATAGAACTCTAGTGGGTAATAAATCTTGTACCACGCAATACGAAGTGCAGCAATAACATATGCAGCAGCGTGTGCCTTTGGGAACATGTATTTAATCTTATAGCAAGAATCGATATACCACTGCTCAACGCCAATCTCCTTCATAGCATCCTCGAATGGTGGTAGCTCCTTTGGTGCCTTACCCTTACGGGTGTACTCCATAATCTTGAAGCAATCCTTCTTTGATAGTGGTGACTCCTTGCCAGTACGCTTTTCATAAGCTTCAGCAACGTGAATAAGATGAGTCATAATATCATCACGACAACCGATAACGTCTGAAATAGTACAGGTGCCATCCATAATCAAATCACGAGCATTACCTAGCCATACGTCAGTACCATGTGACAGACCAGAAATCTGCAACAAATCAGCAAAGCTCTTTGGCTTAGCCTCAAGAAGCATTCCCATAACAAATGGTGTACCCATCTCTGGAATAGCAAGTGTACCGGTTTCATTATCGATATCCTCCGGTGTAACGCCAAGTGGTGCACAAGAGGTAATCAGCTCATATAGTTTTGGATCGGACAAATCAACGTCCATAACTGGAATACCAGTAGCATCCTCAAGATACTTGTAAAGCGTTGGATTATCGTGTCCGAGCTCATCAAGTTTCAGCAATGTATCGTGCAATGAATTCTTAAAGTCAAAGTGTGTGGTATATGTACCCTTTTTCTCATCGTTAGATGGGTACTGGATAGGAGTAAAGTCCTCAACAGTATATTTGTCTGGAACAACAACCATACCGCCAGGGTGCTGACCAGTAGTACGCTTAATATTAGCCTTGCTGATATTAAGTGTTAATCTATCAATCTCCGCTCTAGGAGTTGTGCTGAACAGACCACGCTCATCAAGATACTTGCACACATAACCATATGCTGTCTTGTCGGCAACGGTAGCCATAGTACCTGCCTTGAACACATATTCCTTACCGAACAAAGTTTCTGTAAATCTATGTATCTGACCCTGTACCTCACCAGAGAAGTTAAGGTCGATATCAGGCTCCTTATCTCCGTCGAAGCCAAGGAATGTTTCAAACGGAATTTCGTGACCATCACGCTTCATAGGAGTGCCACAGACTGGGCAATCCTTCTTTGGCAAATCAAAGCCAGAGCCAACAGAGCCATCAAGTGTAAACTCACTATGCTTACAGTTCTTGCAATAATAATGTGGTGCAAGAGGATTAACCTCGGATATACCACCAAAGTGAGCAGCAAGTGATGAACCAACAGATCCTCTAGAGCCTACAAGATAGCCCCTACGCTCACTCTCCTCAACAAGACGCTTCGCAATAACATAAAGAACGCCATATCCGTGACCAATGATTGACTGAAGCTCTCTTTCTAGTCGAGCTGCAACATATTCTGGCACTGGATCACCATACAAGTCCTTTGCCATAGACCAGCATTTGTTAGTAAGCTCCTCATCAGCACCATCAATATGTGGCTGGAATGTTCCAGGTGGGATAGGTGGAATATTATCCTGCACCATATCAGCAATTTTGTTAGGATTATCGATAACGAACTCCCTTGCCCTGTCACCAGCCCAAGCGAAATCGTTAAGCATTTCGTCAGTAGTTTTGAAATAAAGTGGTGCTTGATTATCAGCGTCGTCAAATCCTTTTGACGCCATAATGATAGCTCTAGTCCTTGCATCACGCTCATCAAGGAAATGAACGTCACCAGTAGCAACGACCAATTTGCCAAGCTTGTCAGCAAGAGCGATAACTCTCTTATTTAAATCAATCAAATCCTGCTCCGAATTAATGCGTTCATGCAATTCTTTTTCGGAGCGAATCATAAATTCGTTGTTGCCATTAGGCTGAATTTCGAGATAATCATAAAATGATGCTAGTCGCTCTAGCTCATCATCGCTTTCGCCACGAAGGATGGCTTGAATAACCTCACCCTGCTCACAAGCAGAGCCAACAAGAATACCACTTCTCTTTTGAGCAAGGAGTGATTTTGGAATAAGAGGACGAGATTTGAATGTCTTAACATTACTGTGTGATATCATCTCGTACAAATTCTTGCGTCCGTACTTACGCTCCTCTGGTGGAATAGTATCGTCAAGTGAGGTATCCTCCTTAACAAGAAGAATAATATGATGACGACGAAACTCCTTTAACTTCATATTCATAAAGTCTGGATACAAATCATCATCAACAAGATAGCCCTCCATACCAAGAATAAGCTTTACACCGTTACGCTTTGCAGCACCATAAGCCTCTGGCAACGCTTGAACAACACCGTGGTCGGTAACAGCGATAGCCTTGTGTCCCCATTTTGCTGCACGAGCGATAAGTGATGATGGAGTGGACATACCGTCCATCTCACTGAAGCTTGTATGTAGATGGAGCTCTACTCTCTTCTCATCAGCATCATCGGTTTTTTCAGCTTTTTTGACACGCTCGATATTGCTAGGACGCAAAACGAACTCGTTTGAGAACTTGTCATACTGATAGCCACCATTGATGATTAGTGTGCCAGCCTCCTTTACAGCCTTGATGATAGGGTCGACAACAGCATTCCTATCAAATATCTTAACTGTAATAGACGAGGTGTAATCAGTGACACAGAAGCTAAATATACGACTGTCGCCACGCTTTGTATCTCTAACGTCGATATTGAACACATCACCCCAAACGGTGATAAATCCATCATCTGGCATAACGTCCTTAATTGGCTTTGGTAATTCTCTGATAGCTCTACCAAGAACAACCTTTCTTGTGTCGGCATAGAGTGGAGTGTCGCCAAGAATTTCGTGAACGACATTCTGCTCCTCCTCTGCCTTTTGCTTTTGGCGAGCCTCCTCCTTGACCTTTACAGCCTCAGCAACAGCCTTCTCGATATCAAAGGTTACAACCTCCATAAATGAGATATCAAGGTCGACACCAAACTCGTTATAAATGAGCATTGATATCTCCTTGTCAATCTTTTGCTGTTCAAGGATATCCTTGCCACCATTCTTTAAACAAAGAGTGAGGGTGTCATCCTCTAGCTCTGCCTCGACTCCATCAAAGAAGCCATTAACAACAGGATGGGTCAAACGGATAGGAGAAATAATTCTTTCTATATCTTCAATGCTAAAAAGCTCTGCAGGGTATTTTACAACAATGTTAGCCTTTTTTAGCTCCATTTTACTCTGTATAGACTTTTGAGCATTCTCTATTACTTTGTAATCAAAAATCGTATCTGACAGAATGCCGAGCTCGACCTCTCTAGCCTCACGACGAACCTTTAGCGAAACAATCTCGGCATAGCCGATAAACGCCAAATCTTCTTCTGTCAAATAATTTGCAAAATACTGGTAAACCTGTGCCATTATAATTTATCTATCTCTTTCATCAATTCGTCTAGTAATTCATTTTCTGGGACCTTGCGAAGAATTTCGCCCTTTTTGAAGATGAGTCCACAGCCATCTCCACCAGCGACACCGATATCAGCCTCTTTTGCTTCACCAGGGCCATTGACTATACAGCCCATAACAGCAACCTTGATAGGCTTTTTGCAATCACGTAGTCGCTCCTCAACCTGATTAGCAAGACCAACAAGGTCAATCCTTGTTCTGCCACAGGTTGGACAAGAAATCAAATATGGACAATCAGTCTTTAGTCCAATAGCCTTAAGAATGTCAAAGGCAGCATAAATCTCTTTAACTGGCTTGTCCGTTAGTGACACACGAATTGTATCACCAATACCGTGTGTTAGTAATGAGCCGATACCAACAGCAGATTTGATAATACCCATACGCTCTGTACCAGCCTCGGTAACACCAAGGTGTAGTGGATAATTGCATTTTTCTGCTGCAAGCTCATATGCTTTAATCATAGTGTTAACATTTGATGATTTAATACTGATTACAATATCATCAAAGTCAAATTTTTCAAGTAATGATGCGTGATATAATGCTGACTCAACCATAGCCTCTGGTGTTGGCGAGCCATATTTTGCCAAAATCTCTTTTTCAAGTGAACCAGAGTTGACACCGATACGAATAGGCAATCCCTTTTGCTTGCAGATATCAGCAACAGCCTTTACCCTATCCTCTGAACCGATATTACCAGGATTAATTCTAATCTTATCAATACCCCTTTCGGCAGCACCAAGAGCCAGCTTGTGATCAAAATGAATATCAGCAACAAGTGGCACAGTAGTAGCCTTTTTGATAGGCTCAATCAAATCAAGTGCCTCTTCGTTAGGAATAGCGAAGCGAATAACCTGACAACCAGCCTGCTCCAGTTCTACAGCTTGCTCAACAGAGCCAGCGATATTAGTTGATGGAACATTAAGCATTGACTGGACAAGAATATCGCTATCGCCACCGATAAAAGTATTACCAATCTTTATTTTCTTAGAATTTCTCATAAACTCACCTAATCAAACTAAAAAAGTCTTGTAATATCACTAAAGGTAACCACGCACATTAGACCTAACAGCAATGCTAGACCAGTAGCGTTAATCACCCACTCCCATTTTTGTGGGAGCTTTTTTCTAAATATACCCTCAAATAGTAAGAGGAAAAATCTCCAGCCATCGAGTGCTGGTATTGGGAACAAGTTAAATAGTCCAATATTAATAGTCAACAACGCCATAATACGAAGCATTGATGAAAAATTAGATTTTACAGCAGATGAAACGACGCTAACAGCACCGACCGGTCCACTCAAATCAGACATACCATATCTGCCGATAATCAAATCGTGCAGCGACAAGAACACCATTCTAGCAAAGGACACCCATTCCATACAGGCAGATTTGACCACGCTAGAGAATGATTTGTCAACGCCAAGCAGCCAAAAATCCATTTTGATATACTGCTTGCCATCATAGTTTTCTGTGTCAAATGTGACGGATATGCTCTCATTACTACCATCACGACTAACGACCATATCAACAGAACTATCAGCAGAACGAGATAGTCCAGTAGTCACGTCAGTTGCTGTGTAGACACGCATACCATCGATAGATTTGATTGTATCACCAGCCATAAGCGTAGACGAGCTGACAGCCTTGTCATCAAATTTTGCAACAGTAGGTGTACCGATAAGGCTTTGGCTTGACACCAACACTCCAACGATAACAAGTCCGAGCACAAGATTCATTATCGCACCAGCAACAACCACGAACATACGCTGCCACACCTTTTTTGATGAAAATGAGCCCTCATTATCGCTGTCCTCATTCTCACCCTCCATCTGACAATATCCACCAAATGGTATTAGGCGTAAAGAATATTTTGTATCGCCTTTTTTGAACTGAATGAGCTTTGGTCCCATACCGATAGCAAACTCATTGACCCTAATCTTCATCAATCGAGCAGCGACAAAATGTCCACCCTCATGAATAACAATAATCAGCTCAAAAAACAGAATAGCTATAATAACTGGATAAACTGAATTCCAAATTGTACCTAGCACTTAACCGTCTCCAAAACAAAATCACGAGCAGCTCTGTCCGTATCAAGAACGTCCTGCAAAGTGAAATCTTTTTTATCTGGGGCATTTTTCATAGCCTCATTATTAAGATATGCAATGTCAGTAAATTTAATTTTGCCATTTAGGAACAAGCGAACGCTTTCCTCGTTAGCGCCATTAGCAGCTGCTGGGTGAAGACCACCAAGTTCGATAGCGTCCTTGCAGACATTGATGCACTTAAATGTATCATAATCTGGCTCAAAGAAAGTCAGCTTGCCATAATCAGCAAGTGAAAGTGCCTTAACTGGTGACTCCACTCTCTCTGGATATGTAAGAGCATACTGAATAGGTATTCTCATATCTGGGACACCTAGCTGTGCTATCATTGAATTGTCTTGATATACAATAGCAGAGTGAACGACTGACTCACGATGAACAACAATCTCGATATCATCATTCGGCATATCAAACAGCCACTTTGCCTCGATAAACTCTAGTCCCTTGTTCATCATAGTAGCAGAGTCAATGGTAATTTTTGCGCCCATATCCCAATTTGGATGCTTTAGAGCATCGGCAGCAGTAACATTCTCCAAATCCTCCAGCTTGCGACCAAAGAATGGTCCACCAGATGCTGTAAGAATGATTTTCTTAATAGCTTGCTTACGAGGACTCCCCTGCATTGCTTGGAAAATAGCAGAATGTTCACTATCTACTGGAAGAATGGACACGCCCATCTCTTTTGCGAGGTTAGTAACAAGGTGGCCACCTGCAACAAGTGTCTCCTTGTTAGCAAGGGCAATAGTTTTCTTTGCCTTAATAGCCTCAAGTGTTGGCTGTAATCCAACCATACCAACAACAGAGTTAAGCACTGTGTCAGCACCATCATATGTAGCACACTCGATAAGTCCGTCCATACCAGCAACGACCTTGGTGCTTGTGTCAGCAATACGAGTTTTAAGCTCCTTTGCTGACTGCTCGTTCATCATACATACAAGCTCTGGCTTAAACTCTCTAACCTGCTCCTCAATGATATCCACACGAGAATTAGCAGTGAGGCATTTGATTGTGTAGCCCTGCATTCTGGCAACATCAAGTGACTGTGTACCGATAGAACCAGTAGAGCCAAGTAGTGAAATATTTTTTGTCATAATATCACCCGATTAAAAAGAATATGTAGCTACATTCTCTGTGATAGTAGCAATAGTAAATGCAAGTGGTAGAGTGAATAGAGTTGAATCCATTCTATCCATTACACCACCGTGACCAGGAAAAATCTTGCCAAAGTCCTTAACGCCAAAGTTGCGCTTTAGCACAGACGCTGAAAGATCGCCCATCATACCCATAAATGATACGAGTGGAACGAATGCAAGGAATATGCAAGCCTGCACCATAGTCAGTCTTGACTCAGCAAAATGGTTGTATAGCAAAACTGCTACCAAGTTCAAAATCATACTGAACAATATTCCACAAACAGCACCCTCAACAGTCTTCTTTGGTGAGATATTTGGTGACATTTTTGTTTTGCCAAATGCCATACCACCAAGCTGTGCACCAGTATCAGTAGCAAGAGCACAGATAAGTGCATAGAAGATGATATAGATACCATACTGTGTTGATGCACCAAGAATATCACGGCATCTGATAAGTAGTCCAAAGTCAAACGGAATAACCACACTTGCAAAAAAAGCAATAGCAACATTCTCGAATGTTGTATGTGAATATCCCTTTAACATTGCTAGAAGATATGTAAGTGCAACGACGATAACAAGTGCTACACTAGGCACATAATGATGGATTGTAGCAAAAATATCAGTGCTAATCCAAGGTGCAAAAGGGTTGTCACCAATGAAAAATGGTGTAGCACCTGCAACAACTGTACCAGCTACTAGCAAATACTTGTTAGTAATCTTTGCACATTTCATAATCTCGTTACTAGCAATCGCTGATAGCAACGCAACAGCGATAAATAGTACTGGTGTATTAATCTGCCATACTACTACTGCCAACACAGCAAGCAGAACAATGGCTGTTATAACTCTCTGTTTCATATTTTCTCCTCAATTAAGCGCCAAATCTTCTGTTTCTTTTTTCAAACTCTCGTAGTGCTGCATACAAATCCTCATTTGAGAAATCAGGCCATAGCACATCACTGTACCAAAACTCGCTATATGCTGCCTGCCACAATAGGAAATTTGACAATCTCTGCTCACCAGATGGACGAATGATAAGGTCACATTCTGGAGTAGTGTAGATATTGTTGCTAATATCATCCTCTGTAATCCCAGTCTTACCATCAGCGATAAGCTTGTTCACAGCTGTGACAATCTCCTGTCTGCCACCATAGTTGATAGCGACATAGACGGTTGTTCCAGTGTGGTCCTTAGTCTCGAACTCTGCCTCATCCATAAGGTCCAAAAGTTCCTGTGAGATACCATCACGAAGACCAATAAACTTTAGTCTGATATCACCAGAAGCAGCGATATCCGATTTTGCCTCTAGCAAGTAATCCTTGAACAGTGACATAAGGGTGTCGACCTCTTGCTGTGGTCTTTTCCAATTCTCTGTGGAAAAGGCATAGAATGTAACATACTTGATACCAAGTCGTGAGCACTCCTTTGACATACGTCTGAACACCTCGCCACCCTCTTTGTGACCAGCTGTACGAGGTAGTCCCCTTTTCTTTGCCCATCTGCCATTACCATCCATAATTATGCCAAGGTGATTAGGCAAAACTGAAAATTCATCAGGTGCAACCTGTTTTTCTTTTTTTGAAAATAAAGCCATAATTTAGCTCCTTTAAAAAGCATTTTAGGGCGTCGCAAAGCGTCGCCCATAAAATAATATATCGTGTGTTAGATAGAAAGGATTTCTGCTTCCTTCTTCTTTGTCATATCCTCGATCTGCTTAACATATGAATCGGTGATATCCTGAAGCTTCTTTTCGCCATCTTTCTGCTCGTCCTCTGTGATAGCATTGTCCTTCTTCATCTTCTTGAGGTCATCCATTGAGTCACGACGAACATTTCTAACAGCAACCTTTGCTTCCTCGCCACGCTTTGATACGTCCTTTGTAAGAGTCTTTCTGCTCTCCTCTGTAAGCTGTGGGAAGTTTAGACGAATAACCTTACCATCATTCTGTGGGTTGATACCAATATCAGCAATGTTAATAGCCTTCTCGATATCACCAAGAGTGCTAGCATCCCATGGCTGAACAACCAATAGTCTTGGCTCTGGAGCAGAGATAGCAGCCATCTGGTTAAGTGGAGTAGGTGTTCCGTAATACTCAACTACTACATTGTTGAGCACGTTTGGGTTAGCTCTACCAGCTCTAACTGTGGCAAAGTCTCTCTCAAGAGAGTCAAGGCATTTTTCCATTCTTTCCTTTGTGTTAGCAAAAAGTGTATCCATAAGTATTACTCCTTAAAAATTAATTCTTTACTGTTGTGCCAATATCTTCGCCATTAACTACACGAAGGATATTGTCTGGGTCCTCTAGGTTGAACACGATGATAGGCATATCGTTGTCCTTGCAGAGTGAGAATGCTGTTGAGTCCATAACCTTTAGGTCACGAGAAATAACCTCTTGGAATGAAACATTGTCAAACTTAACAGCGTCATCAAACTTGTTAGGGTCCTTGTCATATACGCCATCAACATTAGTAGCCTTTAGTAATGCGTCAGCATTAATCTCAACGCTACGAAGAGCAGCAGCTGTATCTGTTGAGAAGAATGGTGAACCAGTACCACAGCCAAAGATAACAATTCTGCCCTTTTCAAAGTGACGGATTGCCTTGTTGCGAATATATGGCTCTGCAATCTGTCTCATCTCGATAGCTGTTTGCACTCTAACGTCAGCACCAAGCTGCTCCAAAGCATCACATAGAGCGAGTGAGTTCATCGCTGTAGCAAGCATACCGATATGATCAGCTCTTGTTCTGTCCATATGCTCTGAAGTTCTACCTCTCCAGAAATTACCGCCACCAACTACGATACCAATTTCTACACCTTGGTCAGCAACGTCCTTTACAGCCTTGCAAATACTGAGAACAGTATCGTTATCGATACCCTTGCCAGCAGCACCAGCAAGCACCTCACCGCTAAGCTTTAGCAAAATTCTTTTATAAGCAATGCTCATAATATTAAACCTCCAAACATTTAGGAAATATTCTATAATTCTTATATATAATAATATATAATATCGTTAAAGTAAAGTATTATATAATAATAGTTACAATTTTGTAATAAAAAAGGGAGTTCAACGAACTCCCTTTCTAATTACTTATTTCTTTGTATAAATCCAGTATCTATACCCAAATCTAGCTCCAAGCCATTAGCAATCAAATATGCCTGATAATATGGCAAAGCGATTGTCTGCTGTGCTGTAGCAATCTGTGCAGATCCAGACTTCAAAAGTCTTAATACTGTGCCATTAGCAGTTGCACAATAATAATATCTCAATGGGCTATTCATAGCACCATATGGGTCCTCTTGTACAGCCGGATCATTAAGTGCTGGCACTTCTTCACTGGATAATGCCACTGGCCAAGCCGTGATAGGATAAGCCACTTTATTGAATAACAATCCAGCCTCTTCAGCCTCCTCAGCAGTCATATCCTTAAGGCCAGAAATAGTAACCTCATTACCCTCCTCATCAGTATAGGTAATGCCAGCCATGATAGTATCCTCAAGATGATAGTAGATGAACTGCTCCATAGTAGGTGCTTTGCCCTCTTCCTCTGGCTCAACTGGAGCATTTGGAATAGGTGCTATCTTGCACAAATTCTTTAATAAAGCATAATCTCTAGCGTTAATATAGCCATCGCCATTTGCATCTAGAAGTGAGGTGTTATCAACAGCTGTTCTGTTTGTACCAGCTATTAAGAGATAATCATTATCCCACATAGCAATAATATTATGAGGATTCTGCAAGGTAATAATATTACAATGCTCGCATCTATATGAAATACTACCATTAGACGAAATTGTACCAGTAGCAATATAATGATGACCAAGTGGCAAGCCAGTAGCCTCATATTTCTCTATATCACAATATGTACAAGTGTACTTTGTACGCTCTTGAACTATACATCCAGCTTCAACAGTTACCTCTGTTGTATAGTAGCCCTCGACCCATTCAGTATGTACAGATTCTGCTGTCAATGTCGCTCTACAGCGAGTGCAGGTAGGAGTTGACTGGCTATGTCCTGGGTGGGTAATCATAGGTCTAACCACATTCTGATAATCGTGACCTAAAGCCTTAACAACTATACTATAGTCTTCACCACAGACTGCACAATGTCCACGCTCTGCTCCATCCGTCTCACAGGTAACCTGTGTTGAAACTACAAGAGAGCCCTCCTCTGCTGTATGACCAGTTGCTGGAATAGCCTCCTGCTTTGATACAGAGCAACGATCACAGTTGTATGTATCATATCCAACCCTTGTACAAGTAGGAGCCCTTGATGAATTCTCATCGTAAATGTAGTCGTGACCTAACGCTTCAATATCATCACTCTTTGACAAATTACAATTATGACAAGCGTAGAAAATCTTGCCAACACTGGTACATGTAGGCTCTGTACGATTAGTTTCGTACCAATCGTGCTCACCATTAGCCTCTAGTGTAACTGTTCTTCTTGTGCCACAGATATCACATATATCAAGCTCCAATCCATTGATGACACAATGTGCTGGAGAAAGAACGTTAGGGGTAAATACGCCCTCTATCCACTCAACATGAGTTGGAAATTTTTCTACAGAATTACATACAGTACAAGTGAATTCTTGATATGTATGTCCATCCTCTGCTGTCTTGTCATACTCATTAGATGGTTCTTCTGGGAATGTATGTCCAGTAGCCGGAATAACCTCTGTAACCTGTTCTCTACACTTGGTACATTGACCGGTTCTCTCGCCATCCTCAGTACAGGTTGCCTTTTTATTTACAGTCCAATTATCAACCACATGATTACCAGCAGGAGCAACATTTCTTTCTACAGTCTCACAGCCCTCATATGTACAGGTATATGTTTCCCTACCAGGTAGTCGACAAGTCGCTGTGTTAGTATAGGTATAGTATCCCTCAACCCAAATATAGTGTGGGTTAACAGCATCACCAATATCACCGATAGTACCACCAATATTACCACCGATACCAGTACCACCCTCTGAACCATCAGAGCCTCCTATATTACCAATATCCTCCCTTGGCTTTAGCTGGTGCTCAATAACAGTCTGCTTATCATAGCATCGTGAACATAGATTTGTCTTATGGATATGTCCATTTTCCTTTGTCATATCAACACTGTCAATAGTAGTATAATCATGACCTAATGGATCAACAGACAATGTTCTAACAATCTGATCACAACGATCACAAACGACACGTGTTGTACCAGTTTCGGTACATGTTGCTGGAGCAGCAATAACCTCATGAGTATTAGTGTGATCACAGTCATCAATAGAAACGAAAATATACTCCTTTTTCTCTGCATAGGTTTGAGTAGTTGAGCCAGCATTAGCATACATGGTTAGGTTAACCTCACGCTCACCAGCATTGAATGGATCCTCACCGATAATGCCTCTATACTCAAGATTAGGATTATATACATACGCCTTATGCAAATAATATGTATCACCAAAAGCACGAATACCAATAGAGTTAATCTGCTCTGGGATAGAAATCTCTGTCATTGGACAGCCATAGAAAGTATATGCGTCAATAGCGGTAATAGTTGTACCAAAATCAACAGTTCTAACTCCAGCCTGGTAGAATGCATTCAGACCAGTTGATTTAAGACCTGTACCATATTTAACGGTGTTAAGTGCTGTACAGTTAGAGAATGCAGCATAGCCAAGACTTGTTAGCGAATTTGGCAAAATAACACTACGAAGCGCAGAGCATTTTTTGAACGCACAAGGACCAATAGTTTGTAGTCCCTCCGGCAAATTGATAGTCTTTAGTGAAGTACACTCCTGAAAAGCACCATAAGAGGTAGTCATATCACCAAGACCACCAATCTCTGTAACAGTAGATGGCAAAGAAACACTTTCCAAATTCTTACACTTAAAGAAGCTGTACTGGCCAACATAAGTAACACCTTCGTTAATAACAACGCTCTTGATCAAATCGTTATCACTATCCCATGGTGTCTTTTTGTTTGTGCCTAGATTTGTCGCTCTAAAGTCATACATTTTTCCACTACCACTAATGGTCAACAAACCAGTACTCTTGTTCAAAGTATAGGTAAGACCTTGACCTGGTATTGTTACTGCAGCAGCATTTGCAAAGTCAATCGCAAAGAATGTACTGAGTATTAACACAAGGCTAAGTAGTACAGAAATGCTCCTTCTTAGATTTAGTTTCATAGTATATCACCCTATTTTAAATCAAAGTTATACAAATACAATATATCATAATTCATATTTTTTTGCAACGATTTAATTGTAAACAAAAATGGCATATCATACAAAAATGTAGATATGCCATAATCGTTACTCCCAAGGATATTTATTCTTTTGTGTCTCAAACTCCTCATATGTAGCAGAAAAATGGAACTCTTGCTTCAAATCAGAGAAGAAATAGAGATAGTCTGTCTTTGGATAATTTACAACAGCAGCCATTATGTCATCACCAGAATTGGTGATAGGTCCTGCCGGCAAGCCATTACAACGATATGTATAGTAAGCGTCGTACACCTCTTGTGAAAAGCCATAATCATCACGCAAATCACGAGCGTAAAAATATGTCACGTCGGACTGTAGCTTTGCTCCCTTATTTAATCGATTAATGAACACTGATGCAATATTACCAGCAGAGCCGATACCAAATGCCTCCTCTTGCACGACAGACGCAAGGTTGACCAGCTCAAACATAGTCATATTGTTATTTTTGCAAAAGCTATTCATATCATCAGTAATATGATAATCAAAGGTTTCTAGCATATCCTCTGCAATATCGTGAGGGTCGCTATTTTGTGCAAAATCGTATGTTGCTGGGAACAAAAATCCCTCTAATTTATATGCAATAAGGTCAGTATTTGGCACAGTTTCTAGCCATTCAAAATCAAAGCCGTCAGTACTCTCGCAGACCTCTAAGAAATCAGCAGCAGAGCATATTTCGTTCTCCTCAAGGAGCTTTGAAATCTCCATACAATTAGTGCCCTCTGGGATACAGACCTTAACTGTTTTGTGAGAGATATCAGGATTCTTTAACTTCTCTGCGATATCCTCATAGGACATATACGAATTAAGATTGTATTCGCCATTAATATACTCAAAATCTGGATAGTGCTTGCTCATCCAATTTGTCCAAACAATATCACTAGTAATAATGCCATTGTCCTTTAACTTTTTGCCCACCTCATACTCAAAATCGTTAGGCGTAATCTCAAGAGTATAGCTAGTTTCGTTGCCTCTAACGCCATTGATATCATTTTGAACCACGGTATATCCTACAAAGGCAACAACACCAGCAATAACAACGCACAGCATCACAACTAATGCAATTATCAATGGTTTATATTTCTTTTTTGACATATTAAACACCTCTATACTTTTCAGCTTGGAGATTGAACATATATGCGTATGCACCATTCTGTGCCATCAACTCATCATGTGAGCCCTCTTCAATAATTCGTCCATTTTCCATAACGATAATCCTATCAGCATTCACAGTAGTAGACAATCTGTGAGAGATGAACACAACAGTCTTGTTCTTTGCAGCCTCCATCATTGCTTGGTTAAGATTATATTCTGCCACAGGGTCAAGATTTGCCGATGGCTCATCAAGAATAATATATGGACAATTCTTGTAAAACGCTCTAGCGATAGCGACCTTTTGGCTCTCTCCACCGGACATCATTATACCATCATCATCAAATTCTCGAAGCAATAATGTATCTAGTCCATTATCTAGCTCCTTTGAAAATCCACTGTGATTAAGTGCCTTAAACGCTCTTTCATCATCAACATTTTCATCAAGAGCGACATTCTCACCTAGGCTAGCTGCAAAGATTTGAAAATCCTGAAAAACAGCAGAAAATCTGTCACGATGGGAGTCAACAGTAACATCCCTAATATCTGTTCCGTCGACCATAATTGAGCCCTCTGTAGCGTCATACAGACGAAGCAAAAGGTTAGTCAATGTGGTCTTGCCAGCACCGTTATATCCCACCAATGCAACCTTTTCATAAGGCTTTATAGTGAGGTTAATATCTTTTAGGGTAGGCTCGTCATTGCCTGGATATGTAAAGTACAAATCCTTGATTTCAATAGGCTTTGGCTCACCTAAATCAGCTGTATTTTCGCCATCCAAAATCTTCTTGTCCCTAGACAAGAACTCACGATATTTTTCGATAAGTCTTGCCCTTTCAGAGAAGGTACGAATGACACCAACAGTCAAGAATGAAAACGAGGTTGCAATCTGGAATGCACCATTGAACGTTGCGACAAAATCGCCAGCACCAAGACTATGCTTTTCCAGTACACAGTAGCCCAAATAGAGTGGCAAGAGGAACATAAATCCAATAGCCTGCACTCCGCTTTCTTGCCAAAAATAGATAAAGTCAATCTTTCCAACATATTTGCGCTGATTGTTAATAACATCATCTGCAGCAGAATTATATCTCTTTAGCAGCAGAGGAAATACGTCGTTCATACGAATTTCCTTGCAATAATCTGGAAGATAGAAAATACGAGCGAAATAATCAGCCTTTCGGTGATACTTGTTATTCTCGATAGCACGCTTCGCTTGAAGCTCGCCTATCATCTTGCTAATAGGGGTAAAGATAACAACAATACCAGCAACAATAAGCAGACAGATAGGGTCAATAGTAAAGATAATGGAGCATATTGTGATAAGTGAGATAACCTCGCTAATATACCTTTGCACCATACCAAGAATACCAGTTATACCACCTGCTGATGACTCGATAACAAGTATAAAATTATTGTAGAAGTCCGGATTATCATAGTTCTCCAAATCCAAATCTCTAGCCTTTTTGTACAGAATATCGGACAAGCCACGCTCAATCTTTTCCTTTTCAATAGCAAAGAAAAATTCGTGATAAATCCAGTTCGTCACCTCTGTAACAATAAGAATTACAGCTATCAAAATAACAGCATTTACTATCTTTTTTGTATCGTCGCCATTAGCAATAACGTCAATAACATATTTTACACCAAGGACAGAGATAATCCTTGTTGGGAGCATTCTGATAGCACCCCATAAGCATTCACCAAGAACAAGTAGCGGTGAAATCTTAAACAACACACCTAAGAAATACATTATATTTGAAAAAATAGAATGCTTAAGTGGTGTACGAGGATCGTTTGCCTTTTGTTTTTTACTCATTTTGGTCTACCTCCTCTCCCTTGTAGGAGCTAGCCTGTAATGTAAACATATGGGCATACTCACCATTCTTTGCCATAAGCTCGGCATGACTACCACTCTCTAGGACAGTACCATTACCAAGCGCAAAAACATTATCACTAAGCACAGCTGATGACAGTCTGTGTGAAATATAGATAACGGTTTTATTCTCCGTTGCTTTAACAAGGTTTTCGTACATTTTGTACTCTGCGATAGGGTCAAGTGCTGATGATGGCTCATCGAGAATAGCTATATCAAACTGTTTTGCAAACATTCGAGCAACTGCAGTTTTCTGTGTTTCGCCACCAGATAGACCAGCACCCTTGTCGTCAAATTCTCTAGTAAGAACAGTATCTGCACCATCTGGCAAAGTGCTAATTTTTGACCAAGCACCACTCTGCTTTAGTGCCTTTTCAGCAAATTTCTTTTCATCATCAGTACACTCGTGACAGATGACATTCTCATTGACTGACAGAGCAAAGGTCTTATAATCCTGGAACACAGTTGCAAATCTTCTGCGAAGAGAATCAAGGTCATACTCCTTGATATTAACGCCATTGTACAGAATTTCACCATCAGTAACGTCATAAAAACGTAGCAGAAGCTTTACTAAAGTAGTTTTTCCAGCACCGTTGACACCAACGAGCGCAATAGTCTCACCCTTGTTTATCTTAAGATTAACATTTTGTAGTGAATACTTCTTTGCACTAGGATACATAAAGCTAACATTTTTAAACTCTATACTATCAAATTCATCAGCTATTCTTTCACCAGACACAACCTTTGGCTCATAGTCAAAGAAATCACGCAAATTCTGAAAATATAATGCAAGATTTGACAGTTCTGCAAGGCTGTTAGCGATAGTCATTGTTGACGAACGAATAGAATTAATCGATGACAAAACAACGCTAAAGCCAGAGATATTCAATCCACTATCATTTATAAACTGATATGAGGCATAAGAATATGTACCAACGATAGGAATAATCTCACCAAAGAATGATGCAACAATACTACATAGGAACATACGCATACCATACTGCTTGATGATAGCAATATTTCTCTTTACAGCAGTATCAAAGCGATTGAACATAACGCCAAAGATATTGGACGTACGGATATCCTTTGAATAATCCTTTAGGAACACTGTACGCTGGGTGTATGCCTTAATTCTGTTGTTTGTAGTCATCTCCAAGTCACGCTTGTAAAACAGTTTGCTCTTGTAAATCTCAACGACGAATACTAGCAAAACTGGTAATAGGAATATGAGATACATTGGGTTGATTGTCGCAACAACTCCAACGACAAGTAAAAACGATATAACAGCACCCAAGACATTAGCGAGCGACATACAAAATGCCATAAAATAGCCATTTGTCAGTAGCTCTGTCGCTCTCTTGTACGAATCATAAAAGGCTGGATCCTCATAACACTGAACGTCCACCTTGGCAGCCTTTTTGAATATCATATTATTGACAGCCTTGTATATCTTCTTGTGTCCAACAAGGTGCACATAGTCGCACGACACCTGTATAACCTCGTTAACAAGTGCTATACCAAGAAATATAAGCAGCATTTTTACAAAATACTGGAATGTACAATTACCCTCTATCAAATTAAGCAATATCTTTAGAAACAGAACGCCTTGAATAAAGTTAACAAATACAGAATAGCCAACCATTTCGATAATTGCCGCAATAAGAATACCCTTGTCAGCCTTGAACAGCACCTTTACGCCATAGAGCAAGTTCTTCATAACCGGCACCTTAATATCATCGTGACGAGGCACCCATGTACGACGAGGTGGCATATGACCACTCCTTTCTAACGAATTTCACTAATAAAGCATTATACAAAAATAATATTAATTTATCAAGTAAAAAAAGGATAATGGAAACATCCATTACCCTTTTACAATTAACTATAACTTTTTGTCCTTTTTTAGATTGTCGTAATGTGGCTGAAGCTTGTCATAAATGAAGCGTACAAGCTTCATATCAAGGTTGAACCAATAAACAACAAATGTCAAAGCAAACAACGCAACTAGCACGATGAGTACTATGCCAAGAATTTTCAAAAACAACATAATATCACCTCTTAAGCCTGTGCTAGACCCTTTTGTCTTGCATACTCTGCTGCACCAAGTGCACCCATAAGCTGTGGGTCAGTAGCAAGGTCAACAACTGTAATCTTTAGCACCTTTTCAATAGCTTTCTTAAGACCATCGTTCTTTGCACAGCCACCAGTAAGTGTAATGCTGTCAGTAGCGCCAGCCTTCTTTGCCATAACGAAGCATCTCTTTGCAACAGCAAGCTGAATACCAGCAGCGATTTCGTCCATAGGCTTGCCCTCACCAACAAGTGAAATAACCTCTGATTCTGCAAATACTGTGCACTGAGCTGTAATAGGAATAGTATTCTTTGCATTAAGGCTAAGCTTTGAGAACTCTGGTAGTGTCATCTCAAAAGCATTTGCCATAGCCTCATAGAATCTACCCGTACCAGCAGCACACTTGTCATTCATAGCAAAGTTCTTAACAGTACCATCAGTATCGATAGCAATACCCTTAACATCCTGACCACCGATATCAATGATAGCCTTTACAGCTGGGTTAGTAACATGTACACCCATAGCGTGACAGCTAATCTCTGATATATTCTCATCAGCGAATGGCACCTTGTTTCTACCATATCCAGTACCGATAAGGTAAGTCAAATCCTTTGCGCTAGATAGATCTGCAACTTGTGCGATAGCGTCGTCAAGCGCAATCTCTGCTGACTGAACTGGGTTAATCTTTGATCTATTTGTAACGTTGGCAACAATCTTGCCATTTTCGTCCAAAATAACACATTTTGTGTAGGTTGAACCTACATCACATCCACCAAAATATTTCATAAATATCTCCTTTACCAAGCTAATGTATCATCAAAATCAACGAGTGTTGGATCAACTGGCTCCTCTTGGAGAACAGTGGTCATATACTTGTTGATATGCTCTCTCATATCACGACGAGAAATTGTACGTGGGTCCATAAGGTCTTGAGGCACCCAAATAAAGTTAATACCTCTTTCTCTAGCCTGGTCATCAAAAATACCATTTAGACCATCCATACCCTTGCATGAAATCTGGTCGTACATAATAACTGTATCAGCATCAAATTCCTCAACAATACGCCATAGCTCATCAACAACATTCTCATATCCACCCTTGGTATGCTTACGCATTGTGGTACGCTGTAATGTCTTTGCAAATGTGGTGAGAGCAGCGTCCTTGTCCTCGGTATCATACTTGATATAGGAAATCATAGTCTCCATATCCATAACAACATTGATACCCCAACAATTCTCTAGCCAGTTAGCAAGGCTGGTATAGTAGTTTGCAGGGCAAGACCATACAATAGCTCTGTGACGCATTTCCTTTGAGCACATAGTCTTGGTCTCGTAGCCCTTCATCATTAGCTTGTTAACCTTTTTGTCTATCTTCAAAAATCTCTTGTCCATACCACCAGAAATATGGAAATAGAACAAACGATATAGCCAAAATGTTGCACCAGTCATCTGTGGGTAAGCAGTTTTGTTAACCTCCCACTTTTGAATTTCGTAGTCAAGTTGCTTGTTATATTCCTTCATAGCAGCAAAGAATGTGTCCCAGTTAAACTGAACACCCATCTGCTCCTCAATGAACTTGATACACTCCTTAACCTCTGCAAGAGCGTACTCCTGTGCCTCCTCCTCATTATAACGAAGAGGAACATTGATAACATGAGTAGGAATATTAAATCTACGGTCGATATATGCAGAGTTCATAATAGAGCCATCACAAGGCATATTACAAGTAACAGAGCATTTACCTACAAGTGGGTAATCATCATTGATAGCAACACCGGCCTCTGCAGATGGCAAAGGACAAACGTCAGCAGGCACACCATAGCTCTCTGTAATATCGAGATATGGTGGAGTAATATTCTGATCTACCATAGAGGTCAAGAATATAGGAATAGTAGTAACATGATTATCCTTTAGACCTGGGAAACCAGCCATAATCTCTGATGAAAAAATCTCATCAACATTGACTGTCTTGTCAGCCATCTTTGGATTCTTATGAAAATGCTTATCGTTAGCCAATAGATAATTAATCATATCAGTAGTTGGCTTAACAAGTCCGTTCATATGTAGGTGTGTAATCCTAAGCTGTGGACCACGAAGACCCTCTGTATGACGGTCTACCCAAGCTGGAGCTGATAGATAGCTAGCCATCCAACGATAGCTCCAAATACCCTTTACAGTGGATACTGGTGCCTTAAGCGCCATCTTGATAATATCCTTCCATGTAATGAGCCATCTGTAGTAATCATAGAGGGTATCAGCTATGCCACGCCATTCTCTATGCTTTAGAACACCAGTTTTGTCCTTATGCAAATCACCAAGATTGCTAGGCTGATTACGCCATAAATTCTTTAGCTTTGACATTACTTGCCCTCCTTCTGTATTCTCTTTATCTCAAGGCTTTCAACAAAGGCTTGAATTCTTGTTCGTAGCTGACCAGATGCATTAGCAGTGTACTGACGGTCAACACAAACAGATGGGATACCATAATCCTCTGTGATAATATGAGATGCAAGTGCTCTCTCATATCCCCAATACTCACAGAACTTAAGCTGTTCGTACACAACGCCCTCGGCATTGTATTCCTCACAGAGCTGTTTAACATATTCTTTACGGTTATGCACCTTGTCCTGACTCATATATCTAGGGCACTGGCTAGTCTTCATATAGTGAAGAATAATCTGCTCTAGCACGTCGCCATCATCAGTTAGGTGAATCTCCTCCCTACCAGGTAGAGAGCCAAAGCAATATCTATCAGCAACAACAAGAGCGCCAGAATCCTCAAACAGCTTAGTAAAATCTGGGTCATCAAGCTCTGAGCCAACAACAACAATTCTTGCTCTAAAGTTCTTCTTCGCATCTGGCTCACGAGTCTTTAGCTCCTCTGCTGTCTCTCTCAATTTGTCGATAATGAGATACTTTGGACAAACATAGGACACAAGATTGATAACATGGAACTCATATCCAGTGATACGAGGATTCTCCTCTTTTCTGTACTCACCAATCTCTGTGATAAGACGGCATACCTCATTATGCTCCTCAACAGCCTTGCGCATAGCGTCCTCTGACACGTCGATACCATAAATATCCTTAATCTTGTCGAGTAGCTTAATCTGTAGCTGTTGCTTATAATGCTTGATTGTGTGAGGCATAATCTTGAATGGAATATCTGCGATTGACACGAAGAAATCCTTATTGTCAACAAGATTGAGAAGCTCAAAATGCTCATACGCTCTGTTCATCTCTGAACAAGACTCTGAGCCAATAAGAGCGTTCAAAAACTGATATCCACCCTCAATACCACGCTCAACAAGAGCCTTTGAATAGCCACATAGATAAGAGCTCATATAATATGTAGCGATATCCATAGAGCCAGTTCGTGGAGCACGAAGTCTGGTGGAGAAACAGCCATCAAGATTTAGCAAAACCTCTGGAATATGATAGCAAGTGTATGCAAGACATATTTTGCCATCATTCTTTGCCTGTTGTACTAGCTCGTTATTTGCCTCTTGGAGCAAATTTTCGAATTCGTACATGTACTTTAAATCTTTCATAAAATCACCTTAAATATTGTGACAAACACAAAAGTTATCCATATTTATAAACTAACACATAAATTATACCAAATCATATATAATTTTACAAGAACAAATATTTTTCGCATTTTCAACAAAAACATTGATTTTGTACAAATATATGATAGAATGATTTTGAGGTGATAATATGTTTATCGAAGCAAATGGAATCAAGCTACATTACGAAAAATCTGGTACAGGTCCAGCAATCATTATGTCTCACTGCAACAGTATGAGCAGCAAAATATTTAGAAAGGCTGTAAAGATACTAAAGGACAAATTCACAGTGTATACAGTCGACAGTCGTGACCACGGAAAAAGTAGCAAGGTAAAGGAGCTACACTACGAGGATATGGCAGAGGATATGTACCAATTCATCACCAAGCTGGAGATAGAAAAGCCTATTTTTTATGGTTTTAGTGATGGTGGAATAATTGGTATTCTACTTGCAAGCGAACACCCAGATTTGCTATCAAAGCTGGTCATCAGTGGCGCTAGTCTAAACCCAGATAGCACAAAGGAATTGCCAATGAAATTCTTCAAATTCTGGAGTCATATTGACCGTAGCGACAAAATGCAAATTATGATGAGAGAGCCTAATATTACCGATGAGATATTAGAAAAAATCACAGTGCCAACCTATGTTACATGTGGTACAAGGGATTTAATTAAGCCTAGCCATAGTGAGCATATCGCAAGCACTATACCAAACGCTACACTAAAGGTGTTCGAAGGCAAAAGTCACAGCAACTATATCAACAACTCCCCTATTATAGCAAACTATTTACTAGAGATATTATAAAAAATCAGGACACCCCTCAAGGGGTGTCCTGATTTTTTATTTATTCAATTTTTTGTACTGTCTATTTGCATTTTTAATATAGATAAGTGACATAGCTGATACTAGAAGAACGATGAATGCTATCCAATAAAACGCGCCCATAAAATATGGCATTTCGTTACTAAATCCAAACACACCTGCTGGTGAGCCATAATTAAGGAAGAAATATGGATAATTAGCACCTGCTCCAAAATCCCAATGTTTAAAGTATCCTACCATAGAAAATCCAAGATAATAAAATGGTGGAATAGTAGCCAAAAGACTCTCCCTAGCCTTAAATGTCACACCTCTGGTAAAGCAAGTAAAATCAACTATAGCAAGCACTGGAGTAACAACATGCAAAAGCATCTGTGTAGGTGAAAATGGATTAAAATCTCCACCAGCAGCCATAAATGCTGGAACAAGAACAAAACAATATATCACACCAGTCAAGGTTATAGATACAGTAAATATCTCTTGTATCAATGCCACACGCTTTGAAAGAGTGTACTGCCCTTTCCTAAAATTATCAATTTGGATAATAGCAAAAACAAGTGCAACAACACCTATCCAGATATTACTTTGATTTGTGAAATACAAGAGGAGTGTTTTACCTCCCATAAATCCACCAACAGTCGCAAAGCACGAAATCAATCCCGACAACACGCTAACAACCAACAAGCATTTTGTAACAATAGAACATACAGCAAATTTCTTTAAATTCATCTTATATACCTCTTATAAACACTATACAAACAATATGCTTTTGTATTAATTTTATGTTAAACCAAAAATCAACTCGTGTCAAGAATATATCTTTTAAAACGCTATTGAATAATCGAACGAGTTATGCTATTCTATATATGTCAGCAAAACCTGATAAAAATGAGATAACCTGTTCCCATTCCGAACACAGAAGTAAAGCTCTTGCATTATGATATTGCAAGAGCTTATTTTTTTAGGAGGAAATATGGATTTAACATTAAAAACAGGAAACGGGCTATTCAATCACCGAGTTGCTGGCGTAATTGTAAAAAACAACAAGCTATTAGCACAAGTGAATACCGACACGAACGAATATTATCTCGTAGGTGGGAGGGTGCAATTTGGTGAAAGTAGTGAAGAAGCTTTAGTTAGAGAAATAAAAGAAGAACTTGGCATCAATATAACAAACTACAAGCCGATATGGGTAAACGAATGTTTTTTCAATATCCAAGACATAAGATTTCACGAAATAGGCATATACTATCTTGTAAATATTGACAACACTGGATTCTGCCATTACGATTCGAAATTCGCAACAAATGAATTTGGTAAAACAAACTACTATGAATGGTTAGATATAAACAATCTAAATAATATAGTACTATACCCTCAGTTCATCAAAAACGAAATAAAGGAAGAAACCAAAAATCTAAAGCTAATAATCACAAGGGAGGCATAATATGGAATTATGGGATGCATATGATAGGAATATGAATATCATTAAAGGACTAGTTTTAAAAAGAGGACCTGTACCAAACGGAGTATATCACATTGTTTGTGATATAGCAGTAAAGCATATCGATGGAACTTATCTTATTATGCAACGAGATTACAACAAGCATTTTGGTGGAATGTGGGAACTAACAGCAGGTGGGTCAGCATTACAAGGTGAAACACCTTTAGAATGTGCAAAACGAGAATTGATGGAAGAGACAGGCGTTACAACCAGTAATCTAGAAAAACTAGGTAAAATAATACATGACGAGCACAATTCCATATATTTTGAATATTTATGTATAACAGATTGTGACAAATCATCAATAACGTTACAACCAGGCGAAACAATTAACTACAAATGGATTAGCGTAAAAGAACTAAAACAGATGAATAAGGATGAACTCGTAACAACAAGAATTCAACAGTACATTAAGGAACTACAATAAAAAGGTGTTAGGATTTTCCTAACACCTTTTTTGGAGCTGGTGATCGGATTTGAACCGACGACCTACTGATTACGAATCAGTTGCGCTACCGACTGCGCCACACCAGCGATTAAGCCTTTTTCTATTTTAACAATTCTAGCAGAGTTGAATATACAAAGTCAACACTATTTTGACGGACATTGTTGCGACCAATATCACCAAATTGTTTAGTATATGTTTTGACCTCGCCATTGATACAAAAGCCGAAGCAGACCATACCTACTGGTTTCTTTGCTGTGCCACCAGTTGGACCAGCGACACCTGTCACACCAACACCAACCTCACTGCCAGCAACACTCGACACACCAAGTGCCATTTCGCCAGCTATCTGTTCGGACACGACGCCATATTCATCAATAGTGGCAGAGTTAACATTAATTAGGCTAATCTTTGCCTCATTAGCATAAGTGGTGAACGACATATCGAGCACCTTTGATGCATTAGAGACATTAACTAGCTTTGCACAACACATACCACCAGTGCACGACTCTGCAAAAGCGATATGATATCCCTTTTCAATAAGCTGATTAACAACCTTTTCCTCTATCATAGCTCTACACCATTCTGGATTTTTGCTGCTGTGATGGTATTATGCATAAGCATAGCAATAGTCATAGGACCAACACCACCAGGCACTGGAGTAATATATGAGCACTTATCCTTGACGTCATCAAAATCAACGTCGCCACAAAGCTTGCCATTCTCATCCCTATCCATACCTACGTCGATAACAACAGCACCTTCCTTGACCATATCAGCCTTGACAAACTTTGCTTTGCCGATAGCAGCGATAAGAATATCTGCACCAGAGGTGATTTCCTTTAGATTTTGTGTACGAGAATGAGTAATCTCGACAGTAGCATTCTCGTGTAGGAGAAGCATTGCCATAGGCTTGCCAACAATATTTGAACGGCCCATTACTACAGCCTTTTTGCCAGAAATCTCAACGCCAGTAGAATGAATAAGCTCCATAACGCCTGCTGGTGTGCATGGCAAGAAATTATAGTCACCAATCATAATTGCACCAACATTAACTGGATGGAACGCATCGACGTCCTTAATAGGATTAATACGGTCAATAACCTCCTTGTCATCCAAATGTGATGGCAATGGGAGCTGGCATAGAATACCATTAATGCTAGTATCATTATTTAGCTCATCAATAAGAGCGTTAAGCTCATCCTGAGTAGTTTCTGCTGGGAGAGCATATTTCACACTATGAAAGCCACATTCCTCACAAGCACGCTCCTTATTTCTAACATAAACCTGTGACGCTGGGTCCTCACCAACGATAATTACAGCAAGTCCTGGAACGATACCATTAGCCTTTAGCTCCTCGCATTCTGCCTTAACCTGTTCCTTAACAGCCTTTGATACAGCCTTTCCATCGATAATCTGCATATTATTTCTCCTTACTCTTCTTCTCTAGCTTTGCCTTTTTCTTTGCTTCTTTTTCAGCTAGACGCTTTTCCTTTTCTAGCTTATTAATATCCTCTAGCTCAGCAAGATTGTCTAGCACTAATGCCTTTGGTAGCTTATTCTGCTTGCACTTTATCATAAATGTGATAAAGAAGCATAGTGCAACAACAACGATAATTGCTGACAAGAGCTGTGACACACGAATTGAGGTTGAGCCTATGTATAGCGAATCTGTACGCATACCCTCAACAATCATACGCTCTGCTCCATACATAACACCATAGAGCATAAAGATTTCGCCCTTGAATTTTCTAAATCTAGTAACAATAATATGGAGCACCACAAAGCTCAATAGACACCAAACGCTCTCATACAAGAATGTTGGATGAACAGCTGTGTTAGGGTCAACCTCCATACCCTTTGACGCTAACAAATCAGCTGATAGTGCAAGGGTATCCCTAATCTTTGGCGACCACATACGGAATAATGCTGTGTCGGTATTACTACCAAAAGCCTCTTGGTTAAAGAAATTGCCCCATCTGCCAATACCCTGACCTATGAGCAGACCAAGTGAGCCTAAATCAAGCAAGTTAAGAAAATTAACCTTGCCAGTTTTACAGCCAATAGCAGCACCAATCAATGCACCGATAATACCACCATAGATAGCTATACCGCCATTCCAAATCGCTGGTATCTCGTTAAGATGCTGTGAATAATACTCCCACTCGAATGCCACATAATACAATCTAGCGCACACGATACCAAAGAGTGTACCCCAAATAAGAACGTCCGTCATACCATCAAGCGACATTTTCCACTTGTATGCCATACGGCCACCATACAAAACAGCTAGTGCAAAGCCGAAAGCAATAACTATTCCGTACCAGTGCACCTCGTATCCAAACACGCTAAACGCTACTGATGGCAAATCAAAATCAATATTCAGTCCATCAAAATACACATGTGTTATATTAGACATAACGAATCTCCAAAATTATTTATTCTTAACAACGGACAAAGCAGAATACTCATCCATCATCATTGTGTCAAGCTTTGATTTGATATCATCGACTGTGATATCACGATAGATATCCATAGCCTCGAACAAATCCCAATCATTAAAATCACAGGCGATAATCGAATTAGCTATAGTGTCGATATCGTTATACGCCATTATCTCCTTGCCATACTGTGAGCGACGAACACACTCGAACAGCTCCTCATCAATACCCTCTTGCTTTAATCTAGCGATCTCGCTCTTGATAGCGTCTGCAACAGTGCTAGGGTCAGTGCTCTCACCTTCAAACATAACAGCCTCATAGCCATAGCCAGTGAAATACTCCTTGCCGAATGATGAGTTAATCAGGCCACGATCAAACAAGTCTTTGTATAGTGGTGAGGTCTCGCCAGCGATAATCTCAAGCAAAATGTTCGATAAGATGAAATCTCTTTGAGTCTGGATAGGGCTATCGCAAGCCTCCTTGTATCCAAAGGCAAAATATGGTACAGACATAGCAAGATGGTACTCGTCATAATCCTTGACAATTTCTCTTGGCTCATCCTCAAATGATTTTTCAATAGAGAGTGGCTCTGCCTGTTTCAAGTACTCGTCGCATACCTCTAGCACCTCATCACAGCTGACATTTCCAACAACAGCAAGTGCCATATTGTTAAGGTTGTAGAATGTGTTATAGCAATCGTACAAGAGCTTGTCCGTAATCTCTGCAATAGACTCCACTGTACCAGCGATATCAATCCTAACTGGGTGCTTATGATACAGACAACGAAGCAAATTAAATGTCGCCATCCATCCAGCAACGTCATAGTACATAGTAATCTCTTGACCGATAATGCCTTGTTCCTTTTGCACAGTTTCTGCTGTGAAATATGGATTCTGCACAAAATCAAGCAAAATCTTCAAATTATCCTTAACATTGCCACTGCACTGAAAGAGGTAGCAGGTCTTGTCGAATGAGGTGTAAGCATTAGCGCTAGCACCAGTTTTTGCATATCTAGCAAAGGCGTCCAAGTCCTCTGACTCAAACAGCTTGTGCTCCAAGAAATGGGCGATACCCTCTGGCACCTCGGTCCAGCTGTCGCTATCGGAACGCTTAAATCGTGTGTCGATAGAGCCATACTTTGTGCCAAAAATCGCATAGGTAGAGGAATAATTCTCCTTTGGCATAACATAAATCTTTAAACCAGTAGGATGATTGATGAGATAATATTTTTCATTCAAGATATCAGAGCTAATACATTTAATATCCATTACTCACCCTCCTTGTTGCCACATAGCTTGAACACAGTATCAAGGGTAATAAGCTGTGAGCAAGCCTTGATATCATCAAAGGTAACAGCATCATTACCAGCTGCTGACTGTGTAGTAGATTTTAGCATATTATCTGCGATTTGATTAGCATACCAGTCGAGTAGGACCATAGAATCATCATTCACAGAATTGATTGTATCGGTAATAGCAATCTTTGACGCTGTTAATTCTTCAGCAAAATTGCCATTTCTAATTTCGTCAAGCTGATTTTGAATTTCGGCAATAGCCTTGTCCATATTCTCCTCTTCACAGCCACACTGAATGAGGATACAGCTCCTTCTTCTGTCATATCTAGCAGAACAGTAATAGCACAGTGACATTTTCTCTCTAACATTGGAGAAAAGCTTGCTATATGGACCACCACCAAAGGTGTCGCAGAAAGAACGCATAGCATCTGTCATAGCATCAGTTGGCTCCAAATTAACTCTGTAGCCAAGCACCAGCTTGCCCTGTTTAACATCGATGCGTTCAGTCACAGTGTTGACCTCATCAGCACAAGGCTTAACGCTAAATTTTACTGGCTCGTTATAGTCACGAACAACACCAACAAACGCCTCTGCAAGCTTGTCAGCGATCTCATTCTCATCAATATCGCCAACGACAGTAAGCTGAATTTTTGCATTAGATAGCATACTTGTCCAAGAGGATTTAACGCTCTGCTTTGTAACAGCCTTTGCAGACTCAATAGAGCCATATGCATTAATAGAGCAAGGCTCACCGGCAAACATAATCTGCTCAAGTCTTCTCAAAGCGTATAGACGCTTTTCGTTCTCCTCACTCTCTAGCTTTTCAATAATAATTCTCTGCTCACGCTTGATATCCTCATCAAAGAAATCGCCATTATCATCAAGCTTTGGATTAAACACAAGGGATAGCAAAAGCTCCACACACTCTGTGCTAATCTTATCGCCAAGACTAAATCTATCATTTAGTGATGAAATGCAAAGTGACATAATCTGGTTGTCACCACTCTTGCTAACGCTTGGACGAAGCTCTGCTCCATAAAGTAGCGAAAGCTTTTTGTTAATAGCAATCATATCTGGATAATCAGCAGAGGTGCGAGACATAAGATAAATAGCAAGTGCATTAGCAGATGCTGTATCCTCTGCTAGTGGTAAGCAAAAGCTAATCTTTATCTCATTAGTTTTGAATCTATCGGCTGGGACTACGACTAGCTCAACGCCAGGCATAATCTCTTGATTTACAAAATCTGTCATTTTATCCTCCAAAATCTGTAAAGATATTACTAATTAATAACTATACCATATTATCAACAAAATTACCATAAATAATTACAATAAAATATAAAGCAGAGCCAAAATAAGCATATTGTCTGCTCCCTCTCGTGATAATATCAGTATCAATGCCAGAATAAGAGATGAGTCACCACCAATGCTATCGATACCAAATCCAGATAATAGCGATCCAAGATTGAATGGGGATTGGGATGAATTGTCTGCTGTATCTTTTCCTTCAACAGTGCTATCATCAGCTATGGGGTCTACAATACTCCTTGCTCTTTTGCGCATTTCCTCTACCCTACGCTTTGCGTCATTAATATCGCTAGAACTGTAATCACTCATCAAAACAAATCCTTTATGTATGGCAAAATCTCGAACAGCTTTAATATCCTTATCGCTTGGTCTGCTCGTTCACATGACTTTTCGGACAAATGTGGCTTTAGTGCATTTATCAAATCAGCATTCTTCGACGAGGTGCGATTCATTCGGTCGAATATAGATTTTGCACGCATAATCATAGAAAAATCATCAGCACTTATACCAAGCTGATTTTGTACAGACTGGTTATTATTAGTGCTTGCTGGTGGCTCCTTGGTATCGCCACCAAGGATTGAGCCAGCAACATTCTTTAGCATTTCCATATCCTCTGGTGATAGTGAGGATATGATATCATTTATGTTATCCATAAAATCAAATCGTTACCTTTTCATTAATCTGTTTAATAATTCCTTTGCTTCAGGAGTGGACAGAAGCTTTTCGGTAGTTGCTTTGTCCTGCAAAATGCTTTTTAGCTTTTTTGATGCATCTGGCGACAGATTTCGATTAATGAAATCGTCCATATTTCCACTAGCACTAGCCTTTTTTAGCTCATTTACATTAATATTAGCCTTTTTTGCAGCATCGAACAGTGCCTTTTCATCAAGATTTTTCATTGAATATTCTCACCCTTCATTGTATAATTATATTAAAGAATATGAAAAACAGATGGTGATTATGAATGAGAATAGTAGTAACCTCTGACTCACACCAAAGAGTCAATTATCTGCTAGAAATAATAGAGAGGCATATGGACAACGCTGATCTGTTCATCAATCTTGGCGATGGTGAGGATGACGTTGACACAGCGCTACAGATATACAAAAATATCAAGATAGAGCGTGTTGCTGGCAACTGCGACTTTGGATCAAGCTTGCCACTATACAAGACGATAACAGTCGATGGCAAGAGGATATTTTTCACTCACGGTCATCCATTCTATGTCAAGCATGGATACGAAGTAATACGCCAAAGAGCAAATGAGGAAAATGCCGATATCTGCCTTTTTGGTCATACACATAACCCTTTTGTCGAATATAATGACGGCAAATATATGATGAATCCTGGTGCTGTTAGAGATGGAAATTATGGCATAATTGATATAACTGTCAAAGGAATTATGGTATACAATGCTAAAATATAATAAAATATTTTTTACACTTGTATAAATTTTCGCTATATGTTATACTTTATTTGTATAAAAATTGGAGGTATAACTATGAAAAACAATCTATCATGCAGCGAAATCACAAAGAGAAAAATTGCCTCATCTCTAAAAGATTTGATGGAGTCCACTCCTTTTGAAAAGCTTACTGTATCTGACATAACTAACCACTGTGATATCCACAGACAAACATTTTACTATCATTTTCAGGACAGATACGAGCTACTAGACTGGCTACTATACAATGAAATTGTTAAACCGCTAATCAGCGATTTTAATGTACACAACATGTACGAAAGATTTTGTCAAGTGTTCGAAACAATGTACAAAAACAAAAAATTCTACCAAAACGCACTAAAAATCAATCCTGCTGATTTGTCAAACTATATCAGCCGTGTTGCCACAGAGGAATTCACCCAGGTAATGAAAGAAATTGGCGAAAGAAATGGAATCACAGCCAACGATGATGAAAGTCTAATCATTGCAGAATTCTTTGGATACGGTATGAGTGGCGTAGTCATCAACTGGGCATCTCGTGGTATGAAGGAATCACCAGAGGAAATGACAAAGCGTATCGAAAAGCTAGTAGAGGCTTGCAAGGTTGTCGCTGACAATAACTAAAATTAAACTAATAAAGGGCACTATTCGTAACGAATAGTGCCCTTTTGTTTTAATTATTCAATTGGTTGAATGTATAGTGATAGGGACTGACCCTTTGGATTGTTGATTGCATATTGCTTTGATGGAACTGGTCCACAAGCACCAGAAGCTGCACCTAGCATATAGCTATCGATATGCACCACTGTTGTATCGCAAAGCTTCAAATCCTCTTGATGCATAGCCTTTGCACATTGCTGAGAGGTGAAATGGTCAGCACCAAATGTGAATGGTGTACAAAGTGTAGAGATACGTAATCCAGCACCATCATCATTCTTGATCTCGGCATATCTAACGCCAGTACGCATAGAAGATTCCTGTGGCTTGATATACTTTTCTCTCATATCATCAACCCTCATACTATATGTACCTAGCATAGCATGTTCCTTAAAATCAGAGGTGTTCTGTCTGTCACCATAGCCAAAGTATGTAACATTATCGTACTCTCTAGGCATCTCGAGTGTCAAGCCAAAGCGTGGCACGAACATAATCATTCTGCCAAATGTACAGTTAACCTCAACATTCATACTACCATCACTGTAAATATTATAAATAATATTCACATTTGCAAGGATATGAGTCTTAACAGTGCTAACTCTAAACTTACTCTTGATAACGACAGTGCTACCCTCAACAGAATGCTCACATTTCTTCAGCGACATATGCTCTGTATCAAGAGCAAATCTACCCCAAGGAATTTTGATATACATATCATTGTCGATAGGTGCTCTGAACATACTAACGCCAAAACCTACATTAGATCCAAATGGAGCATTGTTTATAAACTCCTTACCATTCTTAACATAACTCTCTATCTCGCCAGTCTTTTTGTTAAAGATAATTCTGCCACCATCATATCGGATAAACAATTTCTTTTCGCTAATATCAACAATAGGTGCTTTGTCATCCTTTTTATCAGCGATAAAGGTGTTTTTAAACTCTGTGCTATTCTCGATTTGCTCACTAGCAATCTCAAAATCGCCATCATAATATTTAATAACAATAGCGTCAGCACCAGCCATATCATATGAGGTATAGCTGTTTGAACGAGGTGAGATATTTAGTTCAATTTCTGCTGTGCCTAGGATATCACCATCGTTAGCAATCGCTGTGATAACAGCCTTTGCACAAGCATTAGTAAAGTAATTGATATTAGTAAATGTAATCTTGCCATCGCTATACTCGGCACGAATAGGACGATAGCAATTCTTCATCTGCAGAGCACCAGCGTGTGGCGTTCTATCTGGGAAGAACAATCCATCAACACAGAAATTTCCATCATGCTTGTTTTCACCATGGTCACCACCATAGGTGTAACGATACTTGCCATCCTCGTGATAAATAGCGTGGTCAACAAACTCCCAAATACAGCCACCCATAAGGTTGTCAGCACCAAGGAACAACTCAACATATCGCTCTAGTTCACCAGCACCAAGTCCCATAGCATGTGCATACTCACACATATAATATGGTTTCTTGTAAAACTTCTTTGGTAATCCCTTGCCATTTGCAAGCTTCTCAAACTTGTTGTGCCAAGGATACATTTCGGATATTACGTCGTATGCAAATCGCTTTGTACGAACGACATTCTCATAATGCACTGGGATAGGTGAACGCTTCTTTAGCTCATCGTAGCAGAAATCTTGATTTAGATATCCCCAAGACTCGTTACCAAGTGACCACATAGTGATACCAGCATGGTTCTTGTCACGCTCGAACATACGATATACTCTGTCCCAATATCTAGGTTGCCATGCCTTATTGTGTGAGGTTGCACCTGGCTTGTGCAATTCTGTCTGACAGCCGTGTGATTCTATATCAGCCTCATCAACAATATACACACCATACTCATCACACAAATCTAGGAAGATAGGATCTGGTGGATAGTGAGAGGTACGAACACAGTTAACATTATATTCCTTAAATATCTTTATATCCTGCTCCATATCCTCAACGGACATAACATATCCCTTTTGTGGGTGAGAGTCGTGGTGATTAACGCCAAGAAGCTTGATAGCCTCGTTGTTAAACTTGAACACATTGCCCTCAATCTCAATATGCTTAAAGCCTATTGGTCGACGAATAACCTCAACCACCTTGCCAGCAACAGATAATGCCAAAAGCAGAGTGTATAGATTTGGTGCTTCTGCACTCCACTCCTCCACCTCTAGCTCTGAAAAAGTGATTTTTTCAATAGAGTCAGCAGATACATTAACTGACTTTGATGATACGATATCACCATCAAACAAAATGCTTGCAGATAACTCGCAAGGGTCAGTCAACTTTAGACTAGGATTGATGGTTAAATCGTATGTATTATCAACATTATACTTCGTTACAGCAGCAAAATCGTAGATAGAATTCTTGCCAGTCTTGAACAGCAAAACATCACGGAATATACCATTGTTCCTAAACATATCTTGTGCCTCAAGATATGTGCCGTTGGACCACTTGTGATTAACAACAACTAGATCGTTAGCCCCCTCAATGATATGGTCATTGAGTTCAAATTCGGAGGTGTTATGACTACCCTCGCTATATCCGACATATTTGCCATTAACAAAAACATCTAGCGCACCAGCAACGCCAAGGAATGATAGAGTGTAGCACTGCTCAATATCATCGATATCGAATGTGGTGTGGTATACACCAACAGCGCAATCCTCCGGTATCTCTGGTGGGTTAGGTGTGAACGGATAACGAGTGTTGAGATAATATGGCTCCTCGTAGCCAGTAAACTGCCACATTGATGGCACTGGCACTGTGTCAAAATTGACAGTATCAGTGTCAAAATCAGCTGGCATATCCGATACCTTCTCGTAATACTTGAAATCCCATTCGCCAGATAATACGCTCACCATATCAGAATGATATCGCTCTGTACGAATATCAGTTTCTGCCAGCTTGCTAGCAGAATGAAAAGGAATAAAGTACGAGCGAGGCTGCATAACATTATCCTTGTAAATATCAAAATTAGAGTAATTATTATTTTTTAAATTATATTTCATCTTTATCACCAAGATATATTATATAACAACAAAAAAAGGACTGTCAAGTGACAGTCCTTAATTAAATATATTACTACTTATTCTTTGCCATTTCCTTTAGGTCGTGATTCTTATTTGCAAAATAAGCCTTTGTCTCCTTGCCTACTACACCAGATAGTGCAAATAGTGCAATCAAGTTAGGGAATGCCATCAAACCGTTGAAGATATCAGCAATATTCCATACAGCTGATACTGTTAGATATGGACCAACAAATACTGCAACGATATAAAGAATTCTGTAAGCCTTAATGCCCTTTGTTGAGCCAGTTAGGTACTCAAAACATTTCTCACTATAGTAATCCCAACCGAGAATAGTTGTAAATGCGAAGAATGCAAGACATACCATAAGAACGAATGATGAAATTCTGCCATTCCATGGTAGACCAGCCTGCCAAGCAGCATTAGTAATGCTAACGCCCTCGAATGAGCCCTCAACGAACTGTGCATCTGCATTTGTTAGAACGATTGATAGACCAGTAAGAGTACAGATAACGATAGTATCAATGAATGTACCAGTCATAGTAACAAGACCCTGACGAACAGTGTCCTTTGTCTGTGCAGCAGCTGCAGCGATAGGAGCAGAGCCAAGACCAGCCTCATTAGAGAAGATACCTCTACCGATACCCTTTTGCATAGCAATCTTAAGAGTGATACCAACACCAGCACCAGTAACAGCCTTCATAGAGAATGCCATCTGGAAAACACTCTTAACAGCAGCTGGAATAGAAGTAATATGAGTAAACACGATGATTAGAACGAATATAATATATGTAATCGCCATAAATGGTACGATAATCTCGGATACCTTTGAGATAGACTTGATACCACCGATAACAACAAGTGCTACAGCAGCTGTAACAACAAGTCCACCAATAACAGTAGCCCAGGAATAAGCGTTCTCACCAATTCTGATAGCGATATGTGTCTGCTCTGGATCGAAGAAATTGTTGATAGCAGATGATATACCGTTAATCTGTGTGATAGTACCAATACCTAGTAGACCAGCAAGCACTCCGAACAATGCAAATAGCTTTGCAAGCCATTTCCACTTTGGACCCATACCCTTTTCGATATAGTAGAATGGACCACCAAGGAAGTGACCATCCTCTTTCTTCTCACGGTACTTGATAGCCAAGAATCCCTCTGCATACTTTGTTGCCATACCGAAGAATGCAGCAACAAGCATCCAGAACAATGCTCCTCTACCACCAAGACAGATAGCAGTCGCAACACCGACAATGTTACCAGTACCGATAGTAGCAGAAAGTGCAGTACAAAGTGCACCAAATGAGGTAACCTCACCCTCGCCATCTTCTTCATTTTTCACCATAAACTTTAGTGCTTTTCCAAGGTGAAACACCTGAACAAAGCCAGTTCTAACTGTTAACCAAATACCAGCCGCAAGGATAAGAACAATTAGAGTCCAGCCCCATACCCAGCCATCAACCTTGTCAATAATGTCGTTAATTGACATAGCCATAGCAATAGTTTGCATATTACTACCTCCTATAAAAATATGGTAGTATTTTATCATATAACAAATTATTATGCAAGAAAAAATTATTCTAGCACCTGTCTCATCTTTAGCAGTATTGATTTTTCCTTTCTTGACACCTGCACCTGTGAAATACCCAATGCTCTTGCTGTGTCACACTGTGTTTTGCCCTCAAAAAAGCGATAACGTATCAAGGCTTGTTCCTTTGTTGTCAGCGATGACATTGCTTGACTAATGCACAGCCTGTCGAACAGTCTGTCGCTATCATCCACTGGGATATCAAATTCATCATCGCCATCATCATCTGCATAACTGAGTGATACAACTGGGCTGATAATATTCAGCACCTCTGACAGCTCATCAATATCAATATCGCAAAGACCGGATAATTCGGACAATGTTGGCTCTCTCAATTCTCTGGTAACGAATTTGTCACGAATGGACTGGACACGGATTGACTTTTCCTTTAGCGATCTAGACACCTTAATCGGTCCACCATCACGAAAGATACGCTTTATCTCGCCCATAATTACTGGTACAGCATAGCTAGAAAATGCATAGCCAAGACTCTCATCGAAATTGTCGACAGCCTTTATTAGACCGACACAGCCAGCTTGAAACAAATCGTCATAATCTGCTCCACGAGAACGAAATCGATTTGCAATAGAATGCACCAGTCCGATATTATCCTCAATTATTCTACTACGCTCGTCAGTTACCATTTCGAGCGACCTAGTATCTTCTTTGTAAGGGTGACAGTTGTGCCAATTCCAACCTTAGATGACACCTTAACATTATCACAAAAGGATTGCATTACAGTAAAGCCAAGACCTGCCCTATCTGTGCCACCAGTGGTAAATAGCGGTCGCATTGCATCGTCGAGATTTGGTATGCCTATCCCCTTGTCCTTAATTTTTAGACGAACAACGTTATCATCCAGTATCTGTCCTGATATGTAAATCTTTCCAAAGCTGTCCTTGTAGCCATGAACGATACAATTTGTCACAGCCTCAGACACAGCTGTTTTCAAATCTGATAGCTCATCAATAGTTGGGTCAAGCGTCGTGACGAACGAAGACACAGCTACTCGACAGAACCCCTCGTTCACACTTTTGCTATCAACAGTAAGCTTAAATTCATTGTGTATAGTCATATACTTCTCCTTTATAATTCCTTAATTATCGCAATGCTACCCAGTCCAGCTAGCTCCATCAGTTTTTTTGTCTGTGGGGTAACATTTCGTATCTCCAATGTACCACGAAACGACTGCATCAATCGATATCTTCCCATAACCAAGCCTATACCAGACGAGTCCATAAATGTAACATTCTTAAAATCCAAAATCAAATGCTGTGGTTTCTTAAAGCTCAAGGTATTATCTATCCTCTCCCTTATCTGTGCAGAGGAATGATGGTCAATCTCTCCAATAAGATATGCAATTATCAAATTGCCACTAGACTCGATAGTAACATTCATAAAATCACTCCAAATAAAAAATACCAATCTGCTAATAAAATAACAGATTGGTATAGTAAATTTTGTAGAATTATAGTATGTCAGAAATTATTTCTCTTATAAGATAAAATGAGCCACAAACAAGACTGATATCATCACTCTTTATAGCGATATGAGGGTCAGATACCACCGATACATTGTCGCAATATTTCTTTGCATACAGCGACAGCTCATCAGCAGATATAACTCTAGGGTTATCAACATTAGTGCAAACAATCCTTTTGCACCTTGGAGCGACATAGGACAGATAACCATCAATATCTTTGTCCCTCATCATACCGATAACAGCGACCTCATCATTGATAATAGGTGCCAGCACTCTGCCAGCATCTAGGTTATGTCCACCATCGAGCAAAATATTACCTACTCTCTGCTGTCTAGCAACCGGTTTAACAAGTTCAATATCATCATTGTAGCCAAGATATTTTATTACCCTCTTTGCCAAATCCAAATTATCAGCATTAAAATCACCAGTATCCTCATACCTAAAGCAAGGTGAGTTAGGTCTAATTATACCCTCTTTTTCCTCAATAATCTGTTCAATAGTATCACCAAGAAACGCTGTATGGTCCATAGAAATAGAGGTGAGCACGGAGCAGACATTTGCACTCTCAACATTAGTAGCATCACCCTTGCCACCCATACCACATTCTATAACGGCATAGTCGACCTTTTCCTGAGCAAAATACATATACATAGCACAAACCAATAGTTCAAACTCAGTTAAATCCTCATTATCACGAAGCATATTAACGATTTGTGCAAAGCTATCTCTTGGAATATACTCCCCATTAATCTGAATCTGCTCACAGTAATCAGTCACCCATGGAGAAGTAAACAATCCTACCTTTAGTCCATTGTTCTGCAACGCCCTTGCGATAGTATTAGCTACTGTGCCCTTGCCATTAGTACCAGCGATATGAACGATTCTGATATTATCTTGAGGATTACCAACGGACTCTAATTCCTTTTTAATACGACAAAGCCCAGGCTTAATGCCTAGGCTTTGTCTGTCTAATATGAAGTTTAACGCTTCATCATAAGTCATTATCCAATTTCCTCAATAGACTTTTTAATGCTTGCAATCTTGTCCTCAAGAACAGCAGCGTCATCACGATTTTGCTGAACAACCTTTTCTGGTGCCTTGTTAACAAATCCAGGATTGTTTAGTTTCTTCATAATGAAGTCTAGCTTGTCCTGTGCTGTAGCAAGCTCCTTTTCAAGACGCTTCTTCTCTGCCTCAAAGTCAACCAAATCACCAAGTGGGATATAAATCTTTGCATCATTAGTGATGATGGTTACAACATTGCCAAGATCACCAAAGCTATCATTAACCTCAACCTCATTAGCAGAAGCAAGACGCTTAATGAAATCAACACCACCATTAAATGTATCAATAGCAGAGGTCTCAACAAATACCTTTGCCTTCTTGCTAGGTGGGATATTCATTTCTGAACGACGATTACGGATAGCACGAATAGCTGTCATAATACGCTCCATCTCTGCCTCATCATCAGCAAATGCAAGAGCATCATCATATTTGCACCACTCTGATACCATAATAGACTCTGTATCGTGTGGGATAGCCTGATAAATCTCCTCTGTAATGAATGGCATAAATGGGTGTAATAGCTTAAGGATATATGTCAAAACAAATACTAGTACAGCCTTAACATTCTCCTTTGCAGCCTCGTCATCACCCTGTAGTCGAATCTTTGCAATCTCAATATACCAGTCACAGAATACGTCCCAAATAAAGTCATATAGTTTCTGTACAGCGATACCAAGTTCATACTTGTCAAGGTTTTCGGTAACCTCTTTTGCAAGAGAATTAACCTTCGATACAATCCACTTGTCCTCTAGTAGCAAGTCACTAGGTAATCCTTGGTAATCAAAGTCATCACCAAGATACATAAGAACAAATCTTGCAGCATTCCATAGCTTGTTACCAAAGTTACGAGATGCCATAACCTTTGCATCAGAGAAACGCATATCATTTCCTGGTGAATTACCAGTAGCAAGTGTAAATCTAAGAGCATCAGCACCATACTGGTCAATAATCTCTAATGGGTCGATACCATTGCCAAGTGATTTTGACATTTTGCGACCAAGCTCATCACGAACAAGACCATGAATCAATACAGTGTCGAATGGTGCTTTGTCTGTATATGCAAGACCAGAGAATATCATTCTTGATACCCAGAAGCCGATAATATCATATCCAGTAACAAGTGTGTTAGTAGGATAATAATGCTTTAGATCCTCTGTATCATCAGGCCAGCCAAGAGTTGAGAATGGCCATAGTGCAGATGAGAACCAAGTATCAAGTGTATCAGGGTCCTGCTCAATATTCTTGCTACCACACTGTGAGCAAGTGCAAGGATCATTCTCTGCGACAGTGGTTGCGCCACAATCATCACAGTACCAAGCTGGGATACGATGACCCCACCATAGCTGACGAGAGATACACCAATCACGAGTACCACGCATCCAGCTCATATAATTCTTCTTAAATCTCTCTGGTACGAACTTGATATCACCATTCTCTACAGCGTCGATGGCTGGGCCAGCAAGTGGCTCCATCTTTACAAACCACTGCTTTGATACCATAGGCTCGATAACACTATGGCAACGATAGCAAGTACCAACATCGTGCTTAAGTGGCTCAATTTCCTTGATATATCCACCAGCCTCTAGGTCAGCAAGAATAGCCTTTCTAGCCTCCATAGTAGTCATACCAGCATATTTGCCACAATCAAGAACCTCTGGCTCATTCTGTGTAGCCTTGCCAGAAGCAATGATTTCGTCAGCAATAGTCTTGTCCTTCGCACCAGTCATATATCCATCATATGTGAATGTACGAACGATAGGCAGGTTGTGACGTAGTCCAACCTCAAAGTCATTAGGGTCGTGAGCAGGTGTAATCTTAACTACACCAGTACCCTTTGTCATATCAGCATGTTCATCACACACGATAGGAATTTCCTTATTAAGCAATGGTAGAATAACATGACAGCCGTGTAGGTGAGCATATCTAGGGTCATCACCATTGATAGCAACAGCTGTATCACCAAGCATAGTCTCTGGTCTAGTTGTTGCAAGCTCTAGCTGTTCGCCAGTCTCCTTAACAGTGTATAGAAGGTGCCAGAAATTGCCGTCCTTCTCCTCATACTCAACCTCTGCATCAGAGATAGAAGTGTTACAATGAGGACACCAGTTAACCATTCTGTTGCCACGATAAATTAGCTCTTGATCATATAGACGAACAAAAACATCTCTAACAGCCTTGCTACAGCCCTCATCAAGAGTGAAACGCTCTCTATCCCAGTCACAAGATGAGCCCATCTTCTTTAGCTGCTCAATAATTCTGCCACCGTACTGACGCTTCCAGTCCCAAGCTCTCTCTAAGAATTTTTCTCTGCCGAGGTCGTCCTTTGTGATGCCCTCTTCTCTCATCTTCTCAACAATCTTTGCCTCGGTAGCGATAGACGCATGGTCTGTACCAGGAAGCCAAAGTGTATCGTAGCCATTCATTCTATGATAACGGATAAGAATATCCTGTAATGTGTTATCAAGAGCGTGTCCCATATGAAGCTGACCAGTAATATTTGGTGGTGGGATAACTATAGTATAGGTATCCTTGCCCTCTTCACGCTTTGCATGGAAATACTTGTTCTTGCACCAAAAGTCATATGTGCGATCCTCAACCTCGGATGGATCGTACTGCTTTGCAAGCTCCTTTGCCATATCAATTCCTCCTAAAAATAAAAAAATCGCCTCAACAATGAGACGAACAAATTCCGTGGTACCACTCAAATTGCATATAAAATATGCCACTCAAATCCTTAACGCAGATATACGGACAAGGCTACTACCATTTCACCCTATCGGCTCATAAGCTACCTTCGTTTGCGTCCATATCGACTCACACCAACCGTCGACTCTCTGACAAGGATAAGCAAGCTACTCCTCTTAATCATCGCCTTTAAATATCACAGATATATTATCAAACAAACATAAATATGTCAAGTCATTAGTATAAAACAAAATATAGCATAGCCTTTTGACGCTATAAAACAAAAAATTTATTTTTTATCAGTACCGATAAATGTACAATAGCAGCCATTGATATTGCCAAAGCAAGAGATTTTTGCAAAACTATTATCGAAAGGACATACACCCAAGAGGTGAAAAAATGACATTACAATTTAATATTTCAAAACAAAGAATAGAGAGAGCAGACAACGAACAGCCAGTGGCTGACAGCAAAAACTATCTCTACGCTAAATTCAATTTTTTAACTAATGAATGGGACAATGTTGCAAAATCAGCCATTTTCACCGATGGTGAAAACACATACACAGTGCTGATTGATAACGACGAGGTTCTAGTACCTTGGGAGCTAATTCACGAGGGTATCATCGAGGTGTCGTGCTTTGGTGGTGACTTAGTAACTACCAACACAGCAAAGATAAGAATTTCACCATCCGGATATACAGATGGTGAAACGCCACAACCACCTACCCCAAGCGTCTACAGCGAAATCACCCAGTCATTACACAACATTTCATCAATGCTAAAGCGTGATGGCGATGGTAACAAATATCTCGCTGACAATGGTATCTACAAGGAAATTGCAAAATCTATAGAGCATATCAAGGTGAACGGCGTTGAACAGGAAATCATTGACAACGCAGTCGATATCGATATTCCATCTGTACCAGAGAATGTATCTGCATTCAACAACGATGCTGGTTATCTAACAGAGCATCAGAGCCTAGATGACTACGCTACAAAGGTATATGTTGATAATGAGATGGCATTAGCCACTGCAATCGCCAAAGGCAGAGCAACCGGATATGTTTTTGACACAAAGGATGATATGGAGCTAGCACTGGAGGATGAAGATTTTGTCGACAATCTTGTTCTAGGTGACAATCTTTACATTAGAGCTACTGACACACCGGACTACTGGTGGGATGGTGCTGAAGCGCAGCAGCTAGAAACACAAAAGGTCGATTTGAGCGAATATATCAAAAAAACCACCCTTGCTACTGACAGCACACTCGGCTTAGTCAAGACTGGATTTGCCAGCAGACTTACTGCTGAGGGCATCCTCTATGCTGTATCATATTCAAGGGCAAGTTTTCCAAATATGCACGGATTAAGCTTTTTATCAGTTAACACATTAAAAAACATTATAGACACTTCTATTCCAGACAATCCAGATGGTATTGGTATTCCAACCTCACTTGCTGTAAAGAACTATGTTACAAAGCTCGTTACAGAGCTACTGAGCGAATAACGAGGTGACAAATGAGTGACGTTGTAATAGTAGGTCTAATATCCCTTATTGGTACAATGGTCGGCACATTTGGTGGCATAATGACTTCATCAAAGCTGACACAATATCGCATTCAACAGCTAGAAGAAAAGGTGGACAAGCACAATTCATTTGCAGAGCGAATACCAGTAATGGAGCAAAGAATAAAGACCTGTGAACACAGAATAGAAGATTTGGAAAAGGAGAGCAAATATGAATAACAGATTTAAATCACCTATCGTATGGCTATCGGTTATGGCACAAATCTGTATCGTAATCGCTATGTTCAGCCCACAAATGAGCAACAATATCAAAATTATCGGCACTAGCCTCATTGAGATTGCAACCATTCTTGGTGTGCTAAACAATCCTACAAGCAAGGAGACATTTTGATATGACGCTAAAGGAATTTTGGGACAGTGTAAAGCAAAAGGGTGCAGACTACGATGGCAGCTATGGTGAACAATGCGTCGACCTAATCAATGCATACTGCGACAAGGTGTTCGGTATCAAGGGTGCCTGCTATGGAGTGGACTACGCATACGAGGTGTACTCAAAAATTGAGAGGACAAAGCTATCATCTTGGCAAAGATCGAAGAATGGTGAGTACGGTGATATCGTAGTATGGAAAAAGGAGCGCAATGGCTATGCTGGTCATATCGCAATCCTAAAATCGTGCAACTCAAAGGGTATCACGGTATATGAGCAAAACTACGATGGCAAAGGTAAAAGCAGAAAGCCTAGTCTTGCTGATGGTGGACTAAGAGAGCACACATACGATTACAGCAATGTGTACGGATTCATCAAGGTACCAGAAAGACTAAAGAAATATGTTGGTGCGCTAGGCTGTATCTGTCCTTTGGTAAAGGACAATGCAACCATGATAAAGGACACTAGCACATTCAAGGACAACACAATGCAAACACGAACTGGTATCGTACTAAAGGATGAACGAGTACGCTGTCTGGCACACGGAAGCAAAATCAGTATTATACAATACGGAATAAACGACACGCTATACGCCTGTGGCTGTATTCCAAGCTTAAATATAGTACTAGACTAAAAAAAGCACTTGGCAGGTATCACCTACCAAGTGCTTTTGCTTTTTATTAGTCATTTAGCTTTGCAAGCTCATCACGGAATGACTCTGCAGAATCAAACTCCTTATATACAGAAGCAAAGCGAACATATGCAACCTCATCGATATCACGAAGCTTTTCCATAATAAGCTCACCGATACGAGCAGAGGTAACCTCTCTATCGACTGATGACTGTAGTGCAGCCTCAATCTCGTTAATCTTCTCCTCTAAATCTGCGACAGTAACATGTCTCTTTTCGCATGCACGAAGCATACCCTTCAAAATCTTGTTACGGTCGAATACCTCACGAGACTTATCCTTCTTAACTACGATAATAGGAACGTCCTCAATAATCTCGTAGGTGGTAAATCTCTTGCTACATTGTAGGCATTCTCTTCTTCTACGAATTCTCTCATTTTCGTCAGTAGGACGAGAATCAATAACCTTACTCTCTGTGTAGCCACAAAATGGACATCTCATAATTTAATTCTCCTTTTGAATCAAAAAATAATCCTTACAACAGACAGTATAACACAACATATAGTAAAATGCAAGCATTTTCCTTTACTACAATATATTGATGATATTATACCTTTTTCAGACCTTGTCCCTTGTTGTTGTAGAAAAAGTTCCAAACAGCCATAGCACAAATCACAAAATAACCCACAAGAGAGAGTATATCTGGCAAACCTTGGTGCAAGAAAATATATCCCTCAATCGCTGTGAATATGATGTTGGAATAATCATATACCGATATTTCTCTACTAGGAGCGAATGTATATGCTGCTGTGATACCAAACTGTCCACCAGCTGCACAGACACCGACCAAAATCAAATATAATATCTGCTGACGAGTCATTGGATGATAATCAAACAACAAAAATGGTGTGGTCACAGCAACCGAAAATGCAGAGAAAAAGAATACAGTAAAGCGGCCATTCTCACCCTTGTTACCCATATGGCGAACACAGGTATATGCACCACCAGCACACACTCCACCAATGAATCCAGCAAGAGATGGCAAAATCTCAACATTACTGAACGATGGCTTTAGCACTAGCATAGCACCACCAAATGCGATAAGAATAGCAATAGCCTGCTTTGGCTTAACCTTCTCCTTTAGGAATATCGCAGAAAATATCAATGTAAAAAATGGTGACATTTTATTGAGCATCGCTGCGTCTGGGGTGTGGGACATATGTGTGGTGGCATAAAAATTGCCAAACACACCGGCAAGGCCTACTATCGACCTAATAAGATGGTATGGCATACAGCCCTTGGTTGGTCTGAACTTTTCTCCCCTTTTTATCAGCACAGCCGAAGCACAGATAAGTGCCACAAGGTTTCTGAAAAAGACCTTTTGTGGCATTGGCAAATCACCTGACAAATTGATAAAGGTGCTCATACCACTAAAGCATAATGCTGAAAATAGTATGCATATTATTCCCTTTGTTTTTTTACTAATATTTGCCATAATTCCTCAAATAGTATGGGCGACAAAATGTCGCCCAATAATCATAATCTTATATTTTCTAGATATGTCTTACTCTTCTTTAGCTCACTCTCGATATCAAATCCAAGAGAGTACAGCTCTGTAATATAGTTACCCTCATATCCAGAATTTTGCATAATTTCAAACAAACGCTTGAAATTGAACTCACCCATTCCAGGTGGTAGACAGTCACCCATCTTGCCATTGTCACTAATATGAATATGAACGATACTATCCTTCATTTCGTCAACAATTTCGAATGGGTCATAGCCAGAACGAACAGCCTGCTTTATATCGAACACCATATTAAAATCATCGCCCAAATAATCACGCATCTGCTTCAAAAAATCGAGCGACTGTGACCTAAAGCGTACAACATTTTCTTGACAAACACGAACTCCCTCTTGTTTGCCAATCTCAATAAGCTTTGCAAATCGGTCAAAATAATGCTCTGCTGGTAGTGGTCGTTTCAGCTGTGCGTATGCTCCGTGAATAACGAGAATATCAGCGCCTAGGATAGCAGCAGCCTCACAATGCTGTCTGTAAAGTCCGATATAATCATCATATCTTCGCTCATATTCGCCAAAGATACAATTATTCTCCAAATTGGATGAAAACGGGTGAACTGATACAATCTTTACCCCACCATCATCTGCACGCATCTTCATATCCTTGACGAAGGGCTCTTCTAGCTCTGACACGGTGTTAAAGAACACCTCTGTTCTGTCATAGCCAAGGTCAATAACCTTTTGTAGAGCGAGCTCTGTCTCTAATGGATAAAAGCAAGAGGTTGAAGCACCAATATTCATTAACCCACCAACTTCTCAATACAAGCAAGCTTAACGCTAACACATAGAATTTGTGCAGCAAGGTCAAGCTCCTCAACAGGTGGTAGGGATGGAGCAATACGGATATTGCTGTTCTTTGGGTCATCGCCATAAGGATATGTCGCACCAACTGTAGTTAGTGTAACGCCAGCCTCCTTACATAGCTCGCCAACTCGCTTTGCACAGCCATCCATAACGTCAAGGCTGATGAAATATCCACCATTAGGATTTAGCCAAGTAGCGATACCCTTGCCACCAAGCTCATTTGTTAAATGGTCGATTACCATCTGGAACTTTGGTCGAAGAATATCAGCATGCTTCTTCATATGAGCCTTTACACCATCAACGTCACCAAAGAACTTAACATGACGAAGCTGATTCATCTTGTCATAGCTGATTGTTTCGCAGTTTAGACGCTTCTTGATTTGTGCGATATTTGCATCGCTAGCAACAAGAGCAGATACACCAGCACCTGGGAATGTCATCTTTGCTGTAGAGCAAACCTCGATAACCATATCATCATTGTCATACTTTGGTAGAATATCAAAAATATTAGCAAGCTCGTCGCCAGTCTCTGCGATATCGTGAACACAGTAAGCATTGTCCCAAATGATACGAAAATCCTTTGCTGCTGGCTTAAGTGCAGCAATACGCTCTACTGTAGCGTCGCTAAATGTGATGCCCTGTGGGTTAGAATACTTTGGAACACAGAACATACCCTTTACAGCCTCGTCCTTAACTAGCTCCTCGATACAATCCATATCAGGACCATCACTAGTCATAGGAACATTAATCATCTTGATGCCAAAGTGCTCAAGAATAGTAAAGTGTCTGTCATAGCCTGGTACTGGGCAAAGGAATTTTACCTCATCAAGCTTGCACCAAGGTGTGCTACCTAGAACACCCTCTGTATAGCACTGGCAGATATAATCATACATTAGATTAAGGCTAGCACTAGGACCGATGATAACATTCTTGCTATCAACACATAGTAGCTCAGCAAATAGCTTCTTGCAGCTCTCGATACCATCAAGGATACCGTAGTTGCGCAAATCAAAGCCATTCTCAACATATTCAATAGGCTTGAGCAAATCCATAGATAAATCTAGCTGCTCCTTTGATGGCTTACCTCTTGACATATCAAGAGCAAGACCCATAGCCTTGTAATCCTCAAATCTCTTTAACAAAACAGCCTGCTCGTCTAGTAGCTCAGCCTTTGTCATACTTGTATATTCAGCCATTTTTTAGTCCTCCTAAAAATATTACTATATATTTTATCATAAATATATTTTTATTGCAACTTATAATTTGCTATGATATAATGGCAAAAGGTGATTATATGGACAATTTATGGAAGAAAAATTTAAGAGATATAGAGCCTTATGTACCAGGTGAACAGAGCAAGGACAAGGATATAGTAAAGATTAATGCTAACGAAAATCCTTATCCCCCATCACCAATGGCTATCAAGGCTATGCAAGAGTTCAACACTGACAAGCTTCGTTTTTACCCACCAGCTAATGCGACCTCACTAAAGGAGGCTATCGCAAAGCATTATGGTGTCGAGGCTGAAAATGTATTTCTTGGCAATGGCTCTGATGACGTGCTAGCGCTCGCATTCATGGCGTTTTTCAACAGTGACAAGCCTATCGCTTATCCTGATATTACATACAGCTTTTATCCAGTATGGTGTAGATTGCTAAATATCGACTATGTAAACTATCCACTAGATGATAATTTCAGAATTAATATCGAGGACTACAAGGAGTCAAATGGTGGTGTCGTTATTCCTAACCCAAATGCTCCTACCTCACTAGGTGAAGGACTCGATTTTGTCGAAAAGCTAATGGATTACAACCAGGACAGTGTAGTTATTATCGATGAGGCATACTGCGATTTTGGTGGTACAAGCTCCGTGCCACTCATCAACAAATATGAAAATCTGCTAATCGCTGGCACATTCTCAAAATCAAGAAGCCTTGCTGGTATGCGTATCGGATTTGCAATCGGCTCAAAGACACTCATCAACACACTAGAGGCTGTTAAAAATTCATACAACTCATACACTATCGATAGCCTATCTATCGCTATGGGCACAGCGTCAATGGAAGATGAGAATTATTTTAACGAAACTATCGCAAAGGTCATCGCTACGAGAACTAGAGTGACAAACGAACTACGAAGCCTAGGATTCGAGGTGCTTGATTCACAAGCTAATTTCATTATGGCGACACATAACGACCATAATATGAAAGATTATTTTGAATACCTAAAGTCAAAAAAGGTGTTCATCAGATATTTCAGTCTACCACGAATAGACAAATATGTCCGTATCTCTATCGGAACTGATGACGAAATGAACCGTTTCCTAGCAGAAACAAAAAATTACCTAAATAAATAACAAAATGTAACGACCTGAATATAGTAAAAAGCACCCCAATTGGATTGGGGTGCTTTTTTATTTTATTTGGGTTTATTTCTTTGTAGTAACTGTCTTGCTACCACTCCAAGCAGAATAGTATTTTGTTCCGCTTACTGTTTTGTATGTTCTGATACGAACATAATACTTTTTACCACCAGTTAGACCTGTAATCTTCTTTGATACAGTTGAATTGCTTGTAACAGTATAGCTCTTTGTATTCTTTGTAAAGCCACTATCTGTTGCAATTTGGATTTGGTAGCCAGTAGTCTGTGTAGCCTGCTTCTTCCACTTAACTGTGAAGCCCTTGCTTGCTGCAGTAAGTGATGAAATTGTAGTTGACTTTGGAACGATTGAAAAGCTGAGTGACTTTGTGCCTGAATAATTACCCTTGAATGTAATTTTGTAGGTGTATCTGCCAACATTCTTTCTGCCACTTGGGATTGAAACTGTATAATCAGTACCCTTAACAAGTGCCTTGCCACCTGAATCCATAACAGTTAATGTTGGAGATTTAGCAGAGCCACTATAAGTATATTTTGATGATGAAAGCTTTACAGTTGATACCTTTTTAATAATTACTGTGGATTTTGTGTAGCCACATACAGAACACTTTGTTACCTTCTTGCCATCAGCTGTTGTAGTAGCTTTTGTAACAGTTGTTGTGAAGGTGTGTGCTGCAGTATCTTTCTTTGCGCCACAGCTACAAGCGTGCCAATGGTTTGTTGCATCCTTTGACCAAGAAGTTGAATAGTTATGCTTGCCTGTTGACTTAATTACCTCGCCACCAGTTACTGCATTACAGTTTCCACATTTTACAATTGCTGTTTTACCATCTGCATTACAGGTTGGTTTAACCTCTGGAGCTAATTGAACAGAATAGTAATGCTCGCCTGTTGGAGCAATAGGCTTTCTGCCAGAAAGAACAGTATCACATCTTGAGCAAACCTCACCAGCTGTTTTACCTTCATCAACACAGGTTGCAGGGATTTCGTATGCAGTAGATGCTTGGTGTCCCTTTGCAGGAATAACCATTGTCTTTGTTGACTTACAATCTGTATCTGTACACTTGAATGTAATTGAGCCAGCCTCTGTGCAGGTTGCTTGCTTTGTTATTGTGCCACCATCATAGTTATGTCCCTCTGCTGAGGTGTATGTAGCATTTACTCTACAACCATATTCTCCATAATATGAATCTGTGATTACAGCAACATTTTTGTTAGTAATAGTTAAGCTCTTAGCATAAGTACGATTTACATTTGAATTAACACCAAATTCGTATTCCGTATTAGGCTCTATTACTGATTCATACATATATTGCTCTGAAACAACACCATTAGAGATGTTACTAATTGTCCAGCTTGATTCTCCAGCCTTTTTAATAAGAACAGAATAATCCTTAGCAGCTACGCCATTAACCTTAAATTGTACTTCCTTTGCAATTTCAGCATAGGTTTTGCCTGCTGAAAATTCTGCTGGCAAGGTTAAAGTTACATCTGCAGTAGTATATGGTGTGAATGAGAATACAGCTGTTAAGGTTGTGCCATCTTCACTTACTGTTTTAGATTCATTTGTGTATTGTGCAAAACAAGATGAAGCAGCTGTAGGACGAGCTATTGATTCAAAATAATAATCTTCGTTTGCTTTTAATACAACAGTTACAGTTGTTTTTGCGTTTTTGAATGTTCCTGTTGTTGAATATTTAACAGATTGAACTGTGGCATAATTATAATATTTTTCGGAACCTGAGCTCATATTTGCATAATCAAGCTTTACAGTTGTTGGTATTGCATCGCCAACCATCGCAGTTCCAAAATCAATATATGGACGATAAATTGCAGTTCTTGTTTCTGCGACTTTACCTTCTTTTTTAAAGCCACATTCTGTGCAAGTGAATGTTATTGTTGAGCCAGAAATTGATTCTCTATAATTATGAGTGCCTTCATTAATTTTTGCCTTACAGGTTGAGCATATTTGCCAATGATTTGTTGTGTCATATCCCCAGCTTGCAGATGTGTGAGGACATTCAACATAAATGTTTGGAATTTCAAAAGATATAATTGTGTTGTTATCTAATAATGATTTTGCCTTGTATGATTTTCCAGCATAGTTTAATACTGTATCTTTTGTGAATTTATGCTCATCATCAGCAAAAAGCGTAACTGTACAATCATAGTTACCATAGGTTGCTTTTGTACTTGATGATAAAACCTTACCGTCTTTGCTATAAACAAATGTTGTATCAATAAGACCTTTAGTTGAGGCAAAAGTCAATGGTCCATTATCGTTAAGAACATTACCTGTTCTAATTGTTCCATTTAGATTTAATGTTGATATTACTGGATCAGTACAAGTATCTTTCCATTCGTAATACACTCTATAAACTGTATCGCTTAATTTATCAACACTTGCAGTCTTTCCGTTAATAGAAAAAATAGCATCCTTTGAAAATTCGCCATAGCTTGGTAATTCACACATAAACACAGCAGTATATGAATTTCCACTTGTAAACTTATCTCTTTCTGGGTTCATTTGATATGTTCCGTTAATCATCCAAGCTGCAAAGGTAGTATTGATATCCTCGTTTAAGCATTGAAAATCATAAGATGGAGTTCCACCATCAATTGGGAGATTAACTGTGATTAGTAAATTATCATATTGTTTGCAGTTTACAAAGAGTTTTGTACTGCTTGGTTGATAAACAATTGAAGCTCTTGACTTTAATATATCAAAACGGCTTTCGCTAATGTCATGTGCATAAGCATTACCACTACCAGTATTTTTAACATTTACAGAAATCTTGCCAGAAATCTTTTCTGTCTTACCACCATAAATTAAACCAACACCAAGCAATCCATAAACATCTTTATCAGATGAGGTTTCCCAATTAATGTTTACTCTTGCTGTATCACCAAGAGAAAATTCCTCAATAGCATAGTGGTTTTGGGAAATAGCAGCGTAAGCAGGTAGATTACTCCAAGTAGAAATATTAATTCTACCTGCATCGATACTCAATAATCCTGTACAATAAATACCTATGTATGATGAATAGATGTTTAAAGTTGCACCATCGGCGTTAATTCTCAATCCACTTGTTGAGTATATTCCGTAAAAATCTGTATTTGTATAGATATAGCTATCAGTTAAAACAATAACACTTGCATCATTACCATTAATAGTTGTAAATGAAATTCCAGAGCCAACATATCCTTGAAGATAAACTGCTCCATTTTCAAATCTCCAGCCTTCGCCCTCCATATATTCAGTACAATCAGTTATGGTTTCACTACCAATATATAGTTCACTAATAACCTTTGATTTTTCGCCACGCTTAATGATTGCTGCAGCCGATGCAGTAATAGCAAAGGTTGGTAGCATTGTCATAACCATAACGAGTGACAATACGATTGATAATAGTTTTTTCATAAATTTCCTCCTTAAATTATATATTTAATCAATTTTATTATATAGGATAAAAGATATTTTGTAAATAAAATAATTTATAGGCTCATTTATATGCTCTGTTTCTTTGTGCATATATTCATCATTTTTTACACATTTTTCAGCAAAAGTTGGCGTGATACCAAAATTATCTGCAATGATGTTGTTGTAACGGAATTTCGTAGGGTGCGGGTGTCCAGTGGACACCTCTGCGTAGCAGAAGCACCGACCGAGG
>CALEHY010000003.1 GCA_937876375.1 uncultured Clostridia bacterium
AATCCCTCCGTTTCGCTTCGCTCAACACCTCCCTTTACACAAGGGAGGCTTATTCTTTCAACAACATTATAGCATAAAATCAAGTTGTCACGATACCAAAAGTATCTGTCAGCGCCATATAAAAAACAACTGCCATAACGAAAGCAAAAGCTTCGTTATGGCAGTTTAATTGTTTTAAATAATAAATTGATATTATGAAACTATAATAATTTTTTCAAAGACTATTTATTCTACCTTGATACCACGCTCGGCTCTTTGCTTTGCGAGGTCTGCCTCCATACGCTCTCTGTACTCACCAGTGATATTGTAGAAGAACATTGGGATAATACATAATAGCAATGAAATAGCAGGTATCAAGCTAATTATTGAGAATATACCTTGACGGACAGTGTGTGTCATCTCTAATGGGTTTGCTGTGACAGAAGCACTAATGGTGCTAACGTCCAAATCAACAACAATGTACATTAGGATAATAGCAGAGGTTGCAATAGCGTTGCCAAACTTTGTAACAAAGCTTTGAATAGCAGAGCCCATACCAGTCAAACGAACGCCAGTCTTTAGCTCCATATAATCCAAGCAATCACCAACCATAGCGAATGCGCAAACATTGATTGTACCACAAGGAATAGTGCTAATCAAAAGACAAGGAACACAAGCCCAAAAATGATTGTATCCAATGAACCACATAGCAAGTGATGACGCAGAGCCAAGCAATGACGATGCGATAATAATCTGCTTGTAGCTAAATCTCTTGATGAGTGGTGTAACAGCAATCATAGCACCAAACATACCGATAGCGCTAGCACCAGCAAGAACAGTAGACACAGTAGAAATATTAGACTGTAGCGCTTGCTCTAGTTCTGCACCAGACAAGGTTGTAACGTCCTTGCCAATATAGAACGAATATCTAGCAACATGAACAGCACCAGCCTGGAACATATATCTAGCAGCAGATAGAATACCCATAAGTGCTGTTAACATAAGTGGCTTGCAGGTGAAGATTAGCTTTAGTGAATTTGGCTGGGACTTGTCCTTCTTTGGTGGGACTGGGATATTAACTCTTTCCTTTGTTTTAAAGTAAACACGAACAAAAAGAATATTACCGATAACAGAACAGATAAGCGCCATAACAGTATACTTTGTCTGCTCAAGCTCTGTACCAGAAAGGTTAAACTTTGGCAGGATAAATCCAAGTGCCATAAACAATGCCATAGGTATAGCAGAACCGATACCGTTAGTAGTTCTAGCCTTTGAAATGATAGAGCCACGCTCATCAGCATTTGGTGTCAAAACATTAGGCAATGACCAAAATGGCACATCGGATGAGGTGTAAATCATACCCCAAGCAACATATGTGATAGCAGCATAAATCATACGCTGACTGTCAGCAAGATTTGGAGCAAAGAAAAGGAAGAACGTGAGCACAGCTACCGGAATAGGTGTGTACAGCAAATATGGTCGCATCTTGCCCTTCTTTGGATTAGCGTGGTCAACGATGAATCCCATAATAGGGTCGTTGATAGCATCCCAAATTCGAGCCATGAGCATTAGTAATAGCACGAATATAGGTGTTACCTTTAGTACATTTAGATAAAAGTCGGATATGTACGAGCTCATAATACCGTACACCATACCTTGACCTAATGCACCGATACAATATGCCATCCATTCCTTCTTTGGAACATAGTTCTTTTCAGTCATAACATTACTCCTAAAACATATTATATTTATAAAATACCACATTTTGCTCCAATATGTCAATCAAAGTACAATATTGACATTATTAAAAATTTTATCTATAATTAAGAAAACGCAGAAAGAAGTGAAGATATGAAAAAATATATATCAATTATTCTATGCCTTACTATTATCGCAAGTGCATTCGTTGCATGCTCTAGCAAAAAGGAAGATGGCACAACAACTACAACAGCCATCGCCACTGACACAGCAAAAATCAAGGAGGCTGACGCTATCAACCTTATCGAAAGCTACTCTCTTGATGAGCTAGGCATTACAAAAACAGAAAAGAAGGATTGCTCCTTCATGGTAGCATCAAGTGGTGAATTTATCGAAGAACAAAACGCTAATTATATCAAGGTTATCGCTGCTATCAAAGAAGCACATGAAAATTCAGAAACAAAAGAGGTAACATACACCTTTGACACAAAGGGTGAGTACTATATCCGATTTGATGGAAAGCAAATTCTATCAAAGAATGTGGAAACTGGAGAATATACAGAAATGAAGGTAAAAAAAGTACCTACAACCAAGCCAATTTCACCAGTGACTGAGTAAGTTCCACAAGCAATCGAATAAAGATTAACTCAGCCGAAGGTCAATTCCTTCGGCTATTTTTGAGGTGAAGTATGAATAAAAAGGCATTAGCACTACTAGGTGCAATAGGACTAGGCACTGTGGCTATAGCAGAGGTTGCTATCCACGGATACCTTGACGTTATGTACAAGGAGACTATCCCACAAGGTCTATTCAAAAGAAAGCTCTTTGACCCAAATGAGCCAAGCAGAGTTGCATTTCACGAGCATATCGACAAGAGCTGTGAGTGGATAAATGAACAGAATATCGAAAATATTGACCTTCAGTCTAGCAGAGATTACACACTAAAGGGATATTACCTACCAGCAGACAATGACAGCAAAAAGTTCGTTATCCTATCCCACGGATACAGAAGCAATCACTGGGGTGACCCTGCTAATTTCGTCAAATTCTATCACGAAAACGGATACAATGTTCTGTCCGTTGATCATGTAGCATCTGGTGAATCTGGTGGCGACTATGTTGGCTTTGACTACTTCGAGAGTGAAGATTTGCTATTATGGGTTGACTATGTCATCGGCAGATTTGGTGATGATATAAAGATTATGCTCCACGGTGTATCGATGGGTGCTGCAACAGTATGCAAATGCTCATCAAAGGTGCAGAGCCAAGTTAAGCTGATTATATCCGACTGTGCATACACTGGTGCTAAACAACAGTTCACCTCTGTAGTAGAGAGTGTCGGCATCAAAAAGGCAACCCCTGTGCTAGTCAACACATTCAACGCTATGAACAAGGCATTTGCTGGATACGATTTGAAGGATACAGACGTTCTACACGATTTAAAGAACAGCAAGGTGCCAATGCTGTTCGTACATGGTGGTGACGACACCTTTGTACCAACCAAGATGGTATACGAGCTGTACGACGCTTGTGGCAAGGACAAGGATTTGCTCATCATCGAGGGTGCAAAACACGCCCAATCCTTTATGACTGATGAGGAAACCTACAAAGCAAAAATCATTGAATTCACAAGTAAATATATATAACAAAAAGCCGTAACGAACATAAATCGTTACGGCTTTATTCTTTATTTCTCTATTGCTGCGATTTGAGTATTGCAAGCGATGATTTGGTCATAGATTTCATCAGGGAATTTTCTATTTCGCTCATAATCATATAGACCATTTTGCTCTTGCTCAATATCATATAGCTGGGTGTAACAGAAACCGAACATACAGCTGTTTTGAATAAGAGCATCAGTTAATCCACGGTATCTATCTGCAAGCTCCTGTGGGGTCTTAACGTCATCGCCATATCCCCAAGCCTTATGCTCCTTGTCTGTCTCCCACTTAATACCACCATATTCACTAACAAATGTTGGCTCACCATTATATTTTTGACGACCAGGATTGTCCTTTAGCACATGCTCATATAAATAGCCCTCTGTCATCAAGCGGTCATAATTCGCTTTAAATGGTACTGGATCAAAATTGTAATCATGAACGTCGTAAATATCAGTCTTAACATGGAAATTACCACTAGTGTCGATACAAGGTCTGGTCCAATCAACAGCCTTTGTAAAATCATAAACAGTTGCTAGTAGTGGGTCATACTGTGGTCTGCCCTTGTAATTCCAAGTTTCATTAAATGGGCACCAGCCGACAATACTTGGATGATTAAAATCTCTGTCTAGCTCTTCCTTCCACTCATTGAGGAACACGTCAACGCTAGTAGCATTAGAGTAATCGAGTCCCCAGTTAGCATATTCGCCCCAAACGATATAACCCATCTTGTCAGCAAAGTACAAGAATCTAGGGTCAAATGTCTTTTGATGTAGTCGAGCACCATTGAAACCTAGCTCCATAGACAAACGGATATCACGAACAAGCTCCTCATCATCCTTTGCTGTGTAGATGCCCTCTTTGTAGAAACCTTGGTCAAGAACAAGACGCTGAAAAACGCTCTTCTCATTAATCAAGAATTTGTATCCATCAAGCCTTAAATCACGCAAACCGAAATAGCTCTTTACCTCGTCATTACCGAATGTCAAGGTTAAATCATATAGTCGTCCGTTGCCAACTTCCCACAGATGAGTCTCATCAAGTGGTAGCTCCAATGTGACACAACCAGCAGAACTATTAGCACTAGCACAACCAACAATCTTGCCATCATATGACGCCTCAAGTTTCAAATCAGCAACACCAACAAGCTTGGTCTGTACAGTAATCTTGCTATGCTTTGCATCTGGGTAAATCTTGAAATTCTCGATATACTCATTTGGCACATATTCCACATACACACTCTGCCAAATACCAGTAGTTCTAGTATAATCACAATTATGGCTCTTTAGCTTTTCACTCTGCTTGCCACGAATAACAAAAGGATTCTTTACATCATCCTCACATACAATAAAGATATCGTTTGCACCATCGACACAAGCCTTTGTTATATCAAGTCTAATAGGGGTATATCCACCCTTGTGTGTGCCAACAAGCTCATCATTAACATAAACACTACAAACATTATCAGCAGCACCGATATGTAGGAACACTCTGCCATCCCCCTTGGCGATATCAACATTACGTTGATACCATACTCTATTCAAAAAGCCAGTATATCCAATGCCAGACAGCTTGCTCTCAACACAGAATGGCACATTAATCTTTGTGTCAAGATTTTTACGCATAGTCATTATATCAGTTTCACTAATGCCGAACTTATATCTCTTTAGTCCAGCCTTTTGATAGCCACATGACCATTCGCCATTAAGTGATACCCAATTTTTACGTTCAAATTGTGGGTTAGGATAATTCATACAAAACTCCCCTTTCTGTAAAACTATTCTAACACAAAAAAATCCCTCTGGCAATAAGCCAAAGGGATAAATATTTATTAATTATGCCATAAATGAACGGATTACCTTTTCGCAATCAGCACGGTCCATAATCTTTGGCACTGGATATAGTGGATTACCCTCCTTGAGTGCACGTGAAACAAGTGTAGGCATATCCTCTTCCTTAATCATATCGAACTTTGCAGGGATATTCATAGCCTCGTTCATACGACGAATTTCAGCGATGAAAGCCTTGCCCTTATCAGCAGTTGACATAGTAGGAGTTGTGATACCAATGATATCAGCAAGCTTTGCGAGCTGAGGGTATGCAGCCTCCCCATAGTAATCAAGAACATAAGGAAGGATAACAGCATTTGCCAAGCCATGAGGTGTACCATATAGACCACCTAGGTTATGAGCAATAGCGTGAACATATCCTACATAAGCATGAGTAAATGCACGACCAGCGTAATATGAGCCGAGTAGCATAGCCTCTCTAGCCTCAAGATTCTTGCCGTCAGTGTAGCACTTCTCAAGATTTGCATGGATAAGCTTTGTAGCCTCCTCAGCCTCTCTGATAGTGTCCTTTGTGTTGCTGTGGCCGATATAAGCCTCTACAGCATGAGTCATAGCATCCATACCAGTTGTCGAAGTAATGTGTGGTGGCAGACCTACAGTCAATTCTGGGTCAAGCACAGCATACTTTGGACGAAGACAGGTATCATTGATAGCGTTCTTCTCATGTGTATCAGGATCGGTTACAACAGCAGCAACTGTTGTTTCTGAGCCAGTACCTGCAGTAGTTGGAACTGCAAAGAATGGTGGTAGCTTCTTATGTACCTTAAGCTGGCCACGCATATCACGAACTGACTGATTAGGCTTTACAACTCTTGCACCAGCAGCCTTTGCACAGTCCATAGATGAACCGCCACCGAATGCGATAATACCCTCACAGCCATTCTGGATATACATATCCTTACAATCCTCAATGTTTGGAATAGTTGGGTTTGGCTGAACACCATCATACACAACATACTCCACACCAGCCTCATCAAGCTTCTCAAACATTGGGTCGAGAAGATGCAAGCTCATAAGACCACCGTCTGTTACAACGAGAACCTTGTTGATACCCTTGCCCTTGATAAACTCTGGTAGCTTGAGAACGGAGCCAGCACCCTTGAGGAGCTCAGGCTCAGACCAATCCATAAAGCACATAGCAACCTTAAATACTTTTTGGTACAATCTGTACCAAACCTTAGTTAAAGTCCAGAGCATATTCTTTCCTCCTTAAAATATTTCTATTACATTTTAATATATTTTCACATATTTTGCAATAGCAAAATTGTATCATTGTATAAATAATGGATATGTGATATAATCAATGATATGAAATCTATTGTAGTTAAGAAAAACGATGCAGGACAAAGACTGGACAAGCTACTGATGAAAACATATCAGTCACTACCAAAGTCGATGTTGTTCAAGCAGATACGAAAGAAAAATATCAAGCTCAACAAAAAACGTTGCACTCCAGAGCAGATAGTTAATGAGGGTGATATCATCGAGCTATATCTCAATGATGATTTGCTAGTAGAGAAGAAAAAGCACCACGATTTTTTGAGAGCACCAAAGGAAATAAATATTATTTACGAGGACGAAAACATTATTCTCCTGGATAAGAAACAGGGTGAGCTATGTCACCCAGATGGCAAGGAATATGTTAACACCCTCATAGCATCACTAAAGAGATATCTTTTCGAAAAGGGCGAATGGAACCCAGATGAAGAAAATTCGTTCACTCCATCCCTTGCTAACAGAATTGACAGAAACACTGGTGGTATCGTCATCGGTGCAAAGAATTACCAAGCGCTAAAGATACTCAATGAAAAAATCAAAAATAGAGAGATAGACAAATATTATCTCACCATTGCAGAGGGCAAGTTCGACAAGGACAGCGATATTCTTGAGGGGTATTTGACCAAGGATACAAAAAAGAATATGGTCACTGTCACAAAGACCCCAACTCCTGACGGCAAAAAGATTAAGACCAAATACACTGTACTTGAATACAAAGATGGGTTGAGTCTGGTCGAAATTGAGCTACTAACCGGTAGGACACACCAAATTCGTGCCCACCTAGCATCAATCGGTCATCCACTGCTAAATGATGGCAAATATGGCTCAAATCACGGTCGATACAAACAAGCGTTATACTCATACAAGCTACGCTTTAGCTTCACTACCGACAGTGGAATACTAGACTATTTGAATGGCAAGACATTTGAAATAAATGCACCAATCAAGCTATAAAGGACAAAATATGAAAAAATTTATTAGAATACTATCCCCTATTACTATCGCAGTTGTTTTTGCACTGGATGCTGCCGTGATTGCATTCTTCATTTATTCAATCAAGAAAATAATGCAAGAGATATCACTAATCACTGTCGCATTTTTAGTAATAGAGGTTATCGCAATCATAATCGCAGCATTGACAACCAAAGAAACATTTTCCAATGGTGTCGTGTTCACTGACGACGAGGTCGAGTTCACTGGGTTAGATGCCGACAACAAATTCAAGTACTCCGATATTGAAAAATGTGAGGCAAACAGAGACACAAAGGCAAGCCTAAGAAAGAATTTTGTAGACAGGTATTCACGCTTAACACTACACCTAAAGGACGGTAGAATAGCTACCATTGATCTAGGTCTAACCACAGCAAGAGCGCTAAAGAAGGTCAAAACCGAGCTTGACAGCAGAATTAAATAGTCCAAAAAATAACTGCAGAGTGGTGATTAACAAGCACCACTCTGTTTTACTGTCCAAAAATGTTCCCTATACAGCTGTGCCCTATTCCAATTTAATTTCTATGTGATATGATATAGTCAAAGAAAATCACAAGGAGAGTTTGGATATGAAAAACATTTTTATTGATATGGATGGCGTACTAGCAGAATATCGCAAGGACTGTACCGAGCACGACCTAATGAAAAAGGACTATTTCCTAACCCTACAGCCACAGTGGAATATGCTCAAGGCGATGGAAATGCTTATCGAAAGTGCTAGTAGTATGGGCTTTAATGTGCATGTACTAACAAAGGTTTATCCTAGCATATTCAAGCACTCTGTTAATGAGAAGCTACAGTGGAGAGATGAATATATGCCATACCTATACGACAGCCAGTTCATTATGGTCAATGGTGAGGTAGAGGAAAAGTCTGATGCTATCAAGAATCAGCTTGGTATTGATATTAACGAGGATTGCATACTAATTGACGACTATAACCACAATCTCCACGAGTGGTCACTAAATGGTGGAACAGCAATAAAATATATTAACCCTATCAACGACAAAACAAAGTCATTCGTCGGCAACAGAATTGCATACACAATGGACGCATACTCCATCTACAAAATACTGATCAATATCCTAACGCCATACTCCAAGGTGGCATAACAAAAGCCAAGGCACACGCCTTGGCTTTTTATTATAATAATATTTATTTTGTAATCATCTTTTTAACCATATCAAAGATGCCTACTGACTGGCAGAATAGGATGAACAGCATTACTGGAGCGATGAATTTAATCATAACGACATATAAGCCCTTACGGTTCATTTTTTCGCCATTCTTCTGAATTTCGTCAATCATTGACTTTGGCTTTAATATCCAACCAACAAGAACACAAGTGAATATAGCAACAAGTGGCATAAGAACATTGTTACTAATATAATCCATTATATCAAGGATTTGAGCAATAGCACCGTTAGGTAGCTTAATCTCAAAGTATAGTTTGTTGTAACCAAGACATACGATGATAGCACCAACAAGAGCTATAACGCCCTCTAGTATAGTTGCCTTAAGTCTGCTCATCTTGAACGCATCCATAAAGCTTGATACAACAGCCTCCATAATAGAGATACAGCTTGTAACAGCAGCAAACAATACCATAGCGAAGAACAAGCAACCGATAACATTACCAATCTTGCCCATTTCTGCAAATACCTTTGGTAGTGACACGAACATTAAACCAGGACCAGATGCATCCATACCATCAGTACCCATAAATGTGAACACAGCTGGAATAATCATAACACCAGCAAGGAATGCTACGCCAGTATCGAATATCTCAATCTGGTTAATTGACTTGCTAAGATTTGTATCATCAGATACATATGAGCCATAGGCTACCATAATACCCATAGCAACGCTAAGGCTGAAGAACAGCTGACCCATAGCATCAACAACGACATTAATAAACTTACCGAGTGTTAGTCCCTTAAAATTAGGCACAACAAGTATCTTAAATCCCTGCATACCAGTCCTTGTTACACCATCAGCATCAGTAAACTTGATAGTCAATGAGAATATCGCAATACCGATAACAAGCACCAAAAGTACTGGCATAATCACCTTTGACATATTTTCGATACCCTTGTTAACGCCCATAAAGATAATAGCAGCAACAGCAATAAAGAAAATCGCCATCATAATCAAAGGCTCTTTTTCGCTAGTGATAAAACCAGTAAAATATGTGTCACTAGCAGCCTCAACGCCCTTGCCAGTAAGGAAGGTCAAAAAATATTTCACTACCCAGCCACCAATAGCTGTGTAATAAGGCATAATAATCGCTGGGACTAGACAGCCTAAAAAGCCTAAAAATCCCCAACCCTTTTTTAGTGTTGAATACGCTGTTAGTGGTCCTTGCTTTGATTTTCTACCGATAGCAACGTCAGTAGTCAAAAGCGCAAAGCCAAAGGTTAACGCTAAAATCAAATAAACGACTAGGAACAGTCCTCCACCATCCTTGGCAGCAAGATATGGGAATCGCCAAATGTTACCAAGTCCTACAGCACTACCAGCAGCAGCTAGGACAAACCCAATAGAGCCACCGAATGAACTTCTTTTATTTTCCATAAAAATCTCCTTACAGATTACTTTATACATAATTTTAATATATATACAGTTTTTTTGCAAGTGATATGACAAAAAATATACATTGCTGTGCTGATATACAAATTCTACACTTGAATAAAAGCACTCTTTATGTTACTCTATTAACACTAACATTTGAGGTAATTGGTATGAGGGACAATACTCCAAAAGTTAATAAATCAAAATCATTAGTCGCTCTAAAATCAGCATTTCCACACACGCTACCAGTGTTCGCTGGATATCTAGTGCTGGGCTTTGGATTTGGTCTGCTACTACAGAGCAAGGGCTATAATTTCCTATGGGCAATACTGATGAGCATTACCATCTATGGCGGTAGTATGCAATATGTCGGTGTTGATATTTTGTCGAGTGGTGCTGGAATACTCACGACAGCGATTATGAGCCTTATGATACAGGCTAGGCACACATTCTATGGTCTGTCACTACTAGCAAAGTACAAGGATATCGGCAAGGTAAAGCCTTATCTTATTTTCGGCATTACGGACGAGACATACAGCCTTGTTACCTCCACTAACCCACCAGAGAATGTGCACAAGGGTCTGTTCTATTTTTGGATGACATTGCTTGACCAGTGCTACTGGATTATAGGTGGAGCACTTGGTGCATTGTTCGGACAGATGGTACATATCAACACAAAGGGTGTTGATTTCTCAATGACCTCACTTTTTGTTGTTATCCTAACGGATAATTTGATGAAGAATAAGGGTAAGGGCAGAATACCATCATTCGTTGGTCTAGGTGTGTCATTCATATGCCTGATGATTTTTGGCGCTGAGAATTTTCTCATTCCTGCAATGGTAATTATTGCGATAGCACTAATGCTACTTCGTCCAGTGCTCAGCAAGGACAAGGAGGTGCCTAGCGATGATTAATGTAACGCACAGCCTTGTACTAATTGCTGTTATGGCTCTGGTGACATTTGCACTACGATTTTTGCCATTCGTGATATTTGCAAAGGGCGAAATACCAAAGGCACTTATATATCTTGGTGACGTGCTACCAGGTGCTATCATCGGTATGCTAGTTATCTACTGTTTTAAATCAACAACAGTGTTGTCATACCCATATGCTCTACCAGAGATAATTGCCAGCGCTGTGGTAATCGGTCTGTATCTATGGCGAAAGAACACATTGCTATCCATCGGTGTCGGCACAGTATTATATATGGTGTTAGTACAATTAGTATTTGTATAAAAAAGGAAGGTAGATTTACCTTCCTTTTTTACATTCTACGATATAATATTCTCCACCATCATAGGTGTCATAAACAAAACTGTCGTCCTTGTTTAATGAATCATATTTTTTCATATCAGCAATACCGACGCCAGTACATTTCACTGTTGCTTCCTTCATTGTCCAAATGCGAACGAAATCGTATTTGTCCATTATTACCATCAGCTCATCATCAGTACAAACACGCTTTGCTATTTTTTCATAGTCATCAACAGCATACTGAATATCAACACCAATATCACTATCAGCTACAGCAACGGCTACCGAGTCACCACTGTGACTAATGCTAAAATAGAGTGGGCAATCCACCAAATAAGGCTTGCCATTCTCCCCTATTTCATACTTATAATCATATATATTAATGCCATTCTTCGTCATCAGCTCGTCAAGAACAGACCAAGCGATAATGCAATTCGCTCTGTCGATATCGTGTTTTAAGGCATCAGCCTTTTTTTGACGAATGAATGGCATTTTTTTGTATATTTCGGATAGCTCATCGTTTGATTTTGTGCTAGTACGATGCACAACATTATACATACAATCACCCAATGACATTATAGGATATAAAAGATATATAATCAAGCAAAGTTTTTGTCAATAATTATTGAAATTAAGATAAATAAGTGATAAAATTAAAAGGTAATTTTGAAATTGCCACAGGAGGACAATATGTTTAAGATAGGATTTGACAACGACAAATACGTATCAATGCAATCTAGCAGAATTCGTGAGAGAATTAATGAGTTTGGCGGAAAGCTCTATCTCGAATTTGGTGGAAAGCTATTCGACGACTACCATGCTAGCAGAGTTTTGCCAGGATTTCACCCAGACAGCAAACTACAGATGCTCCTTCAGCTAAAGGATGAGGCAGAGGTTGTTATCGTTATCAGTGCAGAAGATATCGAAAAGGCAAAGCTTCGTGGCGACCTTGGTATCACATATGATGACGACGTTATCCGTCTAATCAACGAGTTCACTGGCGTTGGATTGATGGTAGGTAGCGTATGCCTAACAAAATATTCACCTAGCCCAAAGGTTATTGCTTTTGAGGAGAGAATGAAGAAGCTTGGATATCCAGTATATCATCATTTCCTAATCGATGGTTATCCATCAAACATTGCAAAGATTGTATCCGATGACGGATATGGCAAGAACGATTATATCGAGACCAGTCGCAAGCTAGTAGTTATTACAGCTCCTGGTCCAGGTAGTGGTAAGATGGCAACTTGCCTATCACAGCTCTACCACGAGAACAAGAGAGGTGTTAAGGCTGGATACGCAAAGTTCGAGACATTCCCTATTTGGAATATCGCTCTGTCACATCCAGTTAATATCGCTTACGAGGCCGCTACAGCTGACCTAAATGATGTAAATATGATCGACCCTTGGCACCTAGATGCTTATGGCGTTACAACTGTTAACTACAACCGTGACGTTGAGATATTCCCAGTGCTAAAGGCAACATTCGACAAGATTTATGGTGAATGTCCATACAAGTCACCTACTGATATGGGTGTCAACATGGCTGGTAATTGTATCAGCGACGATGACGCTTGCTGTGAGGCATCAAAGCAAGAAATCATCCGTAGATATTTCGCAGCAATTTGTGCCAACGCAAAGGGTGCAAATAACGATAACGAAATATACAAGCTAGAGCTACTAATGAACCAGACTGGCATCGGTGTTGATTACAGAAAATGTGTTAACGCTGCACGAGTTCGTGAGGACGTTACTGGTCAGCCAGCTGCTGCTATCGAGCTAAATGATGGCACAATCGTTACCGGCAAGACCACAAATCTTATGGGCTGTGCATCAGCTGTGCTACTAAATGCTATCAAGCATATCGCTGGCATCGATGATGAGACACTACTCATTCTACCAGAGGTTATCACCCCTATCCAAGACCTTAAGACAGAGCACCTAAAGAGCAAGAACCCAAGACTACATACTGACGAAATTCTTGTTGCACTTGCTATCTCTGCTGCATCAGACGAAAATGCTAAAAAAGCAATGTCTGCTATATCATCACTAAAGAATGCAGAAATTCATACAACTGTAATGCTATCTGACGTCGATACAAGAGTGTTCAAAAAGCTAGGTCTACACCTAACATGTGATAACAAAAGACAGTAAAAAAGATATAACAAAGGTTCAACCAATTAACAAATAACGGAGCAGCAAAACTGCTCCGTTATTTTTGTGCAAATATTTCTATTTCATATTATTAAATACTACCATAATATGTTTATTTTATCTCGGTATATCACTAAAATGTCGTGCAAACCTTATTGAATTTGAAACTTTAAAATAGTAGGGTGTGCCGTCCTCGGCACACCGTTAAATTTACGTTGTCGTAAAAAGAAAAAAACGGAACGCCGAGGACGGCGTTCCCTACTAAGTCGTTTACAAACCAAGTAATTCTTTTTTCTTTGCATCAAATTCTTCTTGTGTAATTGCACCAGAATCAAGTAAATCTTTATATTTCTTTAATTCATCAGCATCTGTTGAATTTGAATTAACGATTTTAACTTCTTGCACATTATCAACAATTTTATTTGACCTTTTTATGAATGCTACTATAATCATAGCAAACATAGCACCTTGTAAAATAAAGAATGTATTTGCAGTATCCATTAGAGCAAGGATAACAAAATCACTAAATGCAAATAAAATTATAGGCAATATAGCATGCATTACTCCATCTTTTTTACTAGAAAGAATACCTAATACACAAATCAATAGATTGATTCCCCATAGTACGAAAAATGGTATTGCATATATGGTTTCCTTACTTAATACACTTAAAAATGAAACTGTTCCAGATGCAACACCTTCGTGTGCTATCATTTCTGCTCCTGCATCGCCTTTCATAACAAAAATCAATACCAAAGAAATCACAACTAATACTAATTCAACTACATTTGCGCTTCTTTTTTTCATTACAAAAACCTCCTTTCTTTAAAAATAAAAAAATGCGTACAGCCAAAGCTATACGCAATAAAACACATGACTCCAACTGTCGCCAAACAATTCCACATATTACTGCTAACAGTGATACGCAAACAAGAGCATGCATTTTTATCAAAAGAGATAAAAATAGCGTACCCACTTATTAGCATATTAAATTGTGGAATTATTTGGCTCTTTCATTGTAGCATAGAGTGTATAAAATTGCAAGAAAAAAGGCTCCCTTGTGTAAAGGGAGCTGGCAAACCTTTAGGTT
>CALEHY010000004.1 GCA_937876375.1 uncultured Clostridia bacterium
AATACATCGTACTAGCTAAATCATTATTGATATATTCATCATTTGCAAGTGCAATGATAGATGCTAATGCTGTTTTGTCAACGATATAGCTATCATCACAAGTCTTGCAGGTATATGTGTATACATAATTATTGATTATCAAATCGTAATCGTGAGGAAGTGGCTCACCTTCTGTTGTATAACAAAGTGAACAAGTCTTTGGCTCAGTGCAGGTTGCTTCCTTCCAATTATGAGCAGATGGATTAATTTCACCTTCTGTTGCATAACACAATGTACAAGTCTTTGGTGCAGTACAAGTTGCATCCTTCCAATTATGAGCAGTTGGATTAACTTCGCCAACCTCCATTGTTCCAGAAACGGAATCACAGTTTGCACACATTACTTCGTATATAGCAGGATTTGTACAATTTGCTTCGCTAATCAATGCACCCTGCTTGGAATAATCATGTGCTAATGTGCCACCTTTTGTATGTCCACAATAAATACAGGTTGCTGGTCTTTTACAGCTTTGAAGAGTATAAACACAATCTGCGTCAATTCTGATGGTAATAAAGCCATGTTCACTACTAGCTGAATAATATGCTACCTTTGCACATCGAGGAATAGTATAGGTTGTATTAGGACCTACATTTGGAATAACTTTTCCATCAAACATTAATGAAACATCCTCATATCTTGAGTCAAAGCTAAGCTTTACTCCAGCCTTAACAGTTTTTCTATCTTTGAAAAATCTACTGTTAGAATCATCACTAATATCATATACCCTGTCTTCAATAGCATAGTTTTCGTTTATTTCGCCACAAACAGAGCATTTTGCCTTAACTACTATTGGATTTGTGCTAACTATATCAAGATATATATCAAATGTATGGGGAAGCGTTTCGCCTTGTGTTGCACCACAGTCTGAACAGGTCTGAGGAGTGCTACAGGTTGCTTTCTGCCAATTATGAGCAGTTGGATCTAATGGTCCTTCTGCCGCACCACAAATTGTGCAGATTTTCAACTTTGAGCAGGTTGCAGGCTCCCAATTATGTGCAGATGGATCTGGAACAACCTTTAAGTATCCAGAATATTCTTGCGTATTGCTTAAATCAACTGTTTTGCCATATTTATCAACAAACTTGTAACATGGAGCAAGCCAAGTTGAAAGTGGAGAATAACCATCAGCAATTGTTCCATCAATAACGGAATCCTTTATTTGAGTTCTTCCTTCGTTATAAACTACACAATCTTTATATGTTCCAGATGTATAACCTTTCAATGTTGCATTTGATATATTAACTGTTGCTTTATTACGTATGCCTGCATTAAGACCCCATTCATCAGTTCCACTATGAATAATGGTTAGTCCATCAATATTTAAAACGCTATAATCATTTTGAAAATATCCAAATATATCATGGGAATTTATAGTTGCATTGCCAGTAATTGTTAGGTTTCCAACAAAAATATCGTAAATTTCAGAATTTGATAAATTTAAGCCATTAGCAAGAGTCAATGTTCCATCTATATATGGATTATCATACAAAAACTGTAAGATTTCATCCTTTGGCAATGAACGAATAGTGCCATCAGCACCTACAAATACAGAGTTAGTAGATAAAGCAACACCAAGAGAGCCAGAATATGTACTAACCTTGCTTAAATCAACCTTGTTATTATTTCCAGTATAATAATAAGCATCATTTGCAAGAAGCTGATTAAGTGTTCCTTTTGTATTCTCAACTCCATTTTTTAATGAAGCACTGGATAAGGCTGCAACACCATTATTAGTGAATTTGTCATTAAATACTGCGGAATAAGCATTAACCGTACCTGTGTTACTAAATGCTCCGTCAAATGTACCACGATAAATATTTAAAGTACCAGAATTATCGAATTTGTCATAGAAATTGCCACTATAGATGTTCATAGTACCTTTATTTTCTATATCCTTACTTGTAATGGAAACAGCATTAAATTTATAATAACCGCCATAGATATCCATAGTAGCATCACTAGCGTTAAAAATAGGGTCATTACACTTAAATTCATCTGTATTAATATTGACATACCCACCAGTGTAATTAAAAATGGAATAATTAAGATTAGCATATGTTGATATATCCATAGGTCCATCGATATACAGCTTGCCACCATTTTGATTTTCAATAACTGCCATACATCTTTGATCAACACTAAATTTAGTACAACCAAAGTTCACTGGTTTTCCATCAATTTCAGTTATAAAATAAAGTTCTCCGTAGTTGCTTATTAATCCGTGTATACTTTCATCATTTTTATATATATTGCTCCCACTCGCAATGGAAAGTTTTCCATAATTCGCAATAACATAATCTTTTGAACCTTTTTTTGTAGTTAATCCAGCATCCGCTTTTAAAACAACATTTCCATGTAGTTCCATAGGTTCAGAAAGTGTTACTGTACCATCAATAACAATTGCATATTTTGTATTTGTGTTCTTATTAACAGTTTTATTAAGTGCATTTTTTAATTCTGTCATTGTGTAACAAGAATACTCTACAATATTAAAGTTACTTCCTATTGTAACACGACCACCAAGTGAATCATCATCAGCAAATGCATTTATTGCTGACAAAGGCATAGCTGATATAATCATCAAGAGTGATAATAGGATTGATAAAAATTTCTTTGTCTTTTTCATATAAATCTCCTTTTGTTTTTCGGGAGGAGCAAGCCCACTCCCCTACAAAATAATACAAAACATAATAATTGTATATATTATACAGTACAGAATATATTTTGTCTACATACTAGATTGTAATTGTAACGACATTTTCATCTTGATAGTGATAAACCATATCTGATGAATATTTATTTATAATTGCTAGGGATAGGTCTTCGCCATTTTCTAGCACATTATATTCTTCGCCGGAATAAGAGATAGTTATGCTAGAGATTTCAGTAGAGTCGGAGTATTCTAGCTGAACAGAAATCTTAAATTTATCATCCATTTTTGGAAGCAAATTAGCCATAACAATTTCTTCTACAATATGCTCCATAGCCATAACGGTTTTTGGAGCAATTTTATTTTCTACTCCAAATTTTTCGATAGTAGAATTAAAGCCAAGAAAGTCGAAGTCTTTAGTTGTGATTTCGGTACTAACGGTTTTTAATCGTTTAATAAAGGCTCTTGTTCTCTCCTTCTGTGGATTATCAAAAATCTGTTCTGGTGGTCCATCCTCATATATTCCACCTTGATCCATATAGAAAACTCGGTTGCAAACATCCTTTGCAAACTGCATTTCGTGGGTAACGATAATCATAGTCATACCCTGCTTTGCAAGGTTCTTAATAACTGCCAAGACCTCGCCAATAGATGTTGGGTCAAGAGCAGAGGTAGGCTCGTCAAACAAAATAATTTCTGGATGCATTGCGATAGTTCTCGCAATAGCAACACGTTGCTTTTGTCCACCAGATAATTCATCAGGAAAGCTATCAGCCTTGCTGGCAAGGTTAACCTTGCGAAGTAGCTCCATAGCTTCTTCGTAAGCCTGCTCTCTAGGAATTTTTATCAAATCCATAGGGGCAGCCATAATGTTTTCGATAACGGATAAGTTATCAAATAGGTTAAAGGACTGGAACACCATACCCATTTTTTGACGAAGCTTGCTCAAATTACATTTTGGGTCGGTTATTTCTTCATCATCAATAAAAATTCTGCCTGCTGTTGGCTCTTCTAGTCTATTGATACATCTAATAAGGGTTGATTTTCCAGTACCGGATGGACCGATAACAGATATAACATCCCCCTTATTTATAGTTACATTAACGTCCTGCAAAGGAGTTGCTACTTCATAAGCCTTTTTTAAATGTTCTATTCTAATCATTATTTAGCACTCCTTTCTTGCTTTTTTTGTGCTTTTCTTTTTGGGTCAAATCTAAATTCAATTCTTCCAAACAATGCAATAAATGTCCAAGATAGTAGCATATAAATCAAGGCAGTTGTAATTAGTGGGAACAATGCTTCATAGGTTTGGGAACGGATGATGTCGCTCATCTTGGTTAAATCTTGGATAGCGATATAGCCAACAACTGATGTACCTTTCAAGAGTGATACAATTTCACCCTTTAATACTGGCAAAAATCTTTGAGAGGCCTGTGGGAATATAAACTTAAAGAACGCCTGATTTTCTGTATAGCCAAGTGCAAGAGCAGCTTCACGCTGACCATCGCTAATACCCTCAATGCCAGACTTCATCATTTCCGAACCATAAGCACCAAGATTTAATGTAAATCCAATAATTGCTGGGATAATTGGGTTAAGATTTGATGAGCCAAAGACTATGTAATACATAATCATTAGCAACACAACCATAGGTGTACCCTGCAACAAGCGAACATAAATATTGCAAACTACATTTGCAACTCTGCTTCCAGTTCTGCGAAGCATACAAATCAAAAATGCAAGAATCAAACCAAGAGCAGTTGATGCAAGAGTAATCAACAAAGTTGTTAATATACCCTGCAAAATAAGTTTCCATCTTGCTTCATTAACAAAGGTCTTTTGAATTTTATTCTTAACTGAAGCAATAAAGCTTTCGTTGGATTTTCCCTTATTCTGCGCTACCAATGAATTTGGAGCATTGTTAATAGCCAAAACAACATCAGTAATATAATTAGGGTCAGAAAAAGCAAGACTTTCTTTTCTTTCGTCAGTAATAGTAATAGCACAAGAAGCGAAGTCGTACTTGCCAGACTGAATACCAGAAACAATTGAATTGAACTGACAGTCAACAACTTCAAGATTATAGCCATACTCCCTTGCAAAAAGATACGCCATAGCCACATCGTAACCAACCAAATCGCCATCCTTGATATAGTCGAATGGCTTTGTTGTTGAGCAGGTTGCAAAAGTAAGCGTACCGTTTTCGCCAGTTAGTCCTGACTTATCAACAAATAGCTTGCTTTCGTCCTTTTCTTCTATCCAAGTGTTTTCTAGCTCTGCCATTGTTCCGTCAGCATTAAGCTTTGCCAAAAGCTGGTTATACTCCTTGCGAATTTTGTCAGATTTTTCATTATCCTTTTTGAAAATTGTTCCATAGTCAGTTGAGGTAATAGCTTCCTCAATATATCCAATAGTTTCATATTCCTTCATATAGTTTGGAAGAATTGAATAATCCATTGCACAAGCATCAACCTTATCAATAGACAAAGCATAAAACATATCTGGAATACTATCAAAATACATTTCGTTACAATTTGGAAAAGCTTCCTTTATCATTGCGTCTTGGCTAGAGCCTGATAGAACACCGATATTACCAGTAGCATAGTCTTGAAGCGATGCAGACTCCTTAATATTAGATCCTCCGGAATTCTTGTTTAGTGCAGAGAACACTCCCGTAAATACTATGGCAATAGCTAAAATTGCGATAATTATAATATCCACTTTTTTGTTTGTCTTTTTCATATTTTTCCTTTCATCTGGTAAAAAATAACATAATATTTCATTTTATACCCATATTGTAGCATACGAATCTTACAAATTTCTGACAAATTTAAGATTTTTAAAGAAATTACAAAAAGAACGCTGAAATTTCAGCGTTCTTTTAAATTATATGCTATTGAGCAACATTTGTATTCTTTCTCTTTTTAGAAACAATAATAATTGTAGCACCAGCAACAATGATGATTGCAAGCATAGTTAGAATAATTACAATATTACCCTGACCGAAAATTGAACCAGCAAGTGTATCGCCATCAAGAGTCTTATCTCTGTAATCATCATAACCAACTATTTTGCCACTGCGTTTTTTACCTTCGATCTTCACATCAATTATCTTGCTTTTATCAATTTTGCTTTCATCATAAGTCATAGTATTAGACTTAAATCCAAATTTAATTTTATCAAACCAACTGGTTGATGAAGGTGATGGTATTTCCTTTTCAATGCTTGAATTCTTAAATTCGCACTTATCGTCAGTAATATATCCAACGATACCACCAGCATCTGAACTACATACTATAGATGTTTTATAAATCTTATTGCCATCAAACATTCCGCCACCATCCTGGCGACCAACGATTCCGCCTGCTGTCCAAAAACCCTTGACGTTTGCGTATTGATTAATATTATTATTTACAGTATGGTCTGCATCTGTACATAAATGACCGATAATACCACCAGCGTGACTTAGTGTTGATTCAATATCGCCACAGTTCATATTGTCGTGAATATTAAACTTGTCATCTTCACTCTTTGAGCCGATATAGCCAACGATACCACCAGTTTGATTTCTACCAGTTACATTATTGTAGTTATAATTATAAGCGATTTCTGTTGCATCATCTTCGATTTTACCAACGATACCACCTGCGTTATCACCTGATGAATAGATTACACCTTCATTTGTGTTGCCTGATGTAACACCACCACCAACATTATAACCAATAATACCACCAGTTAGTGAGTTTGCAGAAATGTTACCAGAGTTAGAATTATTCTTTATAACATGGTCAGTATTATCTGTGTGCAAATCAGCAACAATACCAGCGGCATATCCGTTTGTTACATCTACATCACCAGAATTCTTATTGTTTTCAACACTGTACTTTCTATCTGAATCAGAGTCACCGACATAGCCTGCAATACCACCTGATGATTTATAACCATTGATTGTTCCAGAGTTTTCGTTATTGCTAATTGAACCACCGTCATCTTGAATCCAAGCAACAACACCAGCAGCGTGGCTGTCATCAGACTTAACATTACCAGAGTTCTTGTTGTCATTATATGTACCACCACCGTAGCTAACTGCAACAATACCACCTGCTATATTCTTTGCATTAATCTCGCCAGAATTATTGTTGTTATAAATATAATGGCTCCTTGCGTCACTATAAATTAAACCAACAATACCACCTGCATATGTTCCAGTTGATGTAATATCGCCTTCATTTATACAATCACTAACAACGACTCGTGGATCTTCACTACGATTTAAACCTTGACCAAAGATACCACCAGCAATGCCAGAAGATGTTACTGTACTCTTATTAGTACAATTTTCAATTCTAACACTACCGCCACCACCTTCGATGCCACCAGTGTTGGCTGTACCAGTAATTGTAGAATCAGAAACGCAATTTCTAATTCTAATCATTGAATACATTTTATCGCAATATTCTGCATCTTTTAGAGATGATGTACCAACAATACCACCAACATAATCTGTACCCTTGATTACACAGTTTTTAACAGTAACATTATCAATAACAGAGTTATCACCAGTTGCTTGACCAACTACACCACCAACTGCGATACCTTTACCATTACCAAATTTAGAATCTTCAATTGTCAAATTTTTAACCTCGCCATCAATACCCATTGAACGAAACAAGCCAGCCCATTCTGTGCATGATGACATATCAATGTTCTTAATAGTATGACCATTACCATCAAATACGCCACAGAAACGATTTTCTTTCTTTGCATCAGTCCATATTGTTAATAGGTTAAGCTTTGACAAATCCAAATCGCTTGTTAGACGAATTGTCTTGTTACGGTAGCTATCACCATTAGCAACATTTGTGTAGAAATCTTTAAATTCTCTTTCATTATCAATTGTTTGAGCTGCTGTAAAATAGAATGCAACAAAATCGTCTGTGCTATTGCCCTCTAACTGAATGTTCATATAATCAAACTTACCATTTGTATAGTTTGTATCTATTCTATAAGATTTATCAAAATTATCGTAAGCAGTAATCACATCATCAGTAATTTGAGGTCCGTATGTAAATGTTTTATCATAGCTACCACCAAAATCACCATCAACCTTTGTTAAAAAGGTCTTTCTTGTGCTTTCTGGTAGAGTTTTCTCTTCGTCCTTAAGGTGATTTTCATAATTTTCAAATGAAAAGCCAAAATTCTTTAGAGCTTGTTCAAGTGTTACATTATTTGTATCACCTGTTCCAAAACAATCACTATTTTGAATATGATCAAAAAGCAGTTTAAGTTCATCTCTTGATAAAGCTCTGTTTGGAGCTGTTCTTAAGGCAGCACTAAATCTTGCGTGAGACTCAATAGTGCCTGTTTGCTTTTTGCTTGATTTGTCATCCCATCTTGTTGTAGTGCCATAATCTGATGCGATAAGGAAATTAATCTCTTTATCTAACTTTACATAAGTTATAACAGCAGTGTTTTTTGCATAATCTCTATCTTTAATATACCAACACCATGCGTCGCTAACCATATCGTTGTACGCACCAACAACACCGCCAACAATTGGATCACCAAGTTGTAGGTTTATCTTATCGTCTTCTTTTAGGATTTCTTCACCAAATAATAAGACACTACCCTCTTTTATTTTTGAAATTTCAGATGTAAAATCCGAGTCGTTTGCAAAATCAGTAAGCTTGCCTGCATATGGAGCAAAAACAGGATCATTTTTTACTAATTCGCTATATTCGTTATAATGTGCATTAACATATTGACAAGCAAACATAACTATATCATTTGCTATATACGCATCTTGCATACAATCAGAAATTGCACTAAGTGTTTTGATTGCCATTAATGCAGCCTCGCCACCAAGCATAGCATCACCACAATACGACTTATAAATTCTTGTCAAAACATTATCGCCATCGTCTAAATTTGTACCTGCAATATATGATTGAACAAAATCAACATCGGCTGTATATTTTGAATACTGAAATGTTTTGCTTGATATAATGCAAGCGGTTTTTAAAATTTGAAGTTGCTCTGCTGTATCTTTATCAAGCCCTTTAGTGTTTTCCACACTATTAATGATACTAGAAAGGTTTTTGTAAATGGTTTCTGTTCCATTTTTAACGTTTACCATACTATCATTAAAGCTATTTAATTCAGTATTGTATATTTTTTCCAAGGTTTTTTTATGATTCTCATCAATCTTAACGCTTAACGCATCAATTTTTGCAGATATTTCATCAAGCTTTTTCTTTATTTCCTTTAGATCTTTCATAATATCTTTTGTTGTTGGAATTCCAAAAGCCTTGCCCAATAACGGAGCTAATGTTGCACTAGTAATATCGCCTACGAAAGGAATATGCTTAATTCCTGCAGTAAGTAATCCTACGGCAGCACCTGCAACTGGAACACTTGCTTCTGCAGAAATTGTTGCAGGCATCATTGTTGTGAATATCATTGTTATACTTAACAATAATGCCAATACTTTTTTACTAAACTTTTTCATAACATACTCTCCTTTGTTTGTTATCTATGATTCCATTATATCATACGAATCTTACAAATTTCTGACAAATCTGTTGTTTTACAAAAAAATTTTTTAATTTATGAAAAAATGCATATATGCAGAAATCTTGCATATATGCATTTATTTTTTGTTGCATTTTTCATCAAAAGTTGGCGCGATACCAAAACATCTGTCATCACCAAACATAAAACAACTGCCATAACGAAGGCAAAACTTCGTTATGGCAGTTTCTCTTTACTGTTCCACTTTTTTATTAATCATATAGCATAATTGCTTTGTTAATTTGGGATTCGCCAAATACTTGGATATCATTGTCAAGCAAAAGCTGAGCAGTGACACCATTTCCATCAACGACAGTGCCAGTAAAGGTACCGTCATAGATTTTTCCACAGCCACATGATGGCGAACGCTCCTTAAGTATCGCAAAGGGACAATTCTCCTCCCTAGCAATATAGAGGCATTGCTCTGCACCGGACACGAACTCATCTGTCACGTCCTCACCAAGCTTAGATACCACTCTATCGCCAACAATCTCGCTAGGCTCTCTAGGGGACTGCAAGCCACCAAAGGTTTCTGGACAGATAGCGATGATATCAAAATGTTCCTTTAGCTTCTCTATCTCTGGGATATAGTTGTTACCACCGTTGTACTTGCAATTCTCTCCAAGAAGACATGCCGACACTAATATTCTCATAGTTTATTTGACAAATGCTGCTGACTATCAGCCTTGACGAACTGATTATAGCCATACTTTTTCTTAACAGCGTTGATATTACATCCAACCTTACCACAAGCGATATTAGCTAGCAGTCTTGCAGCCTGTGAGCCATACTCAAACGCCATATGCTGTTTGTTCTTAATGAACCAAGTGTTATCAGGTAGAACACAAGTCTTTGCATTGATAGCCTTATCTGCTGACACATACTTGCCCTTTGCAGAAAGCTTTTTGCCAACCTTAGCTGTTGTAGCACCAGCTGACGCATGCTTTGTATCAATAAGGATATCAGTCTGATTCTGCCACTTTGAGGTTACTGGGATACCATATGTGCCATAATCGGCAAAGATAGCAACCTCGACGCCCATCTTCTTGATAGCCTTTAGGTTAGACTTTAATCTGCCCTGAACGCCATGATACTTTTTAATCTTCTTATATAGTCCACTGCTCTTGTCAAGGAATCCGATAGCACTCATTTCCTTTACAGCCTTATCATAACTATCATAAGGGATGCACTCCCAAAGAGCAGGAATATTACCAATCCAGTCCTTTAGCACCTCTGTATATAGAAGATTTACATTCTTCTCACTCTTGAGGAACTTGTTGAGATAATTGCCAGCGTACTTGATACGAACATCACCAACAGCAAGACCAATTCTAATAAGTGTTGAATACTTACCACCATACAGAACGTCTTGCAAATTCTTAACATAGGTAATGAGGTCGTTAGCATTAATCTTCAAATCCTTAGCAAACGCTCTAGCAACATCAACACCCTCAAATGCAGGGTTAACGAATACACAACGCTTAACGTCCTTTTCATTCTTAAACTCATCAATATAAGCAGACAGAACGCTACCACCTAGTGAACAGCCAACAAGAGTTACCTTCTTTGCACCAGTTTGTGACTTAACGCTCTTAACATAATCGTTAAGCTGTTTTGCTGTTAAGCACACGTCTTGACGCCAATCATATTTAAACAAAAATACATTCTTTGCGCCAACAGTCTTAACTAGCTGACGAGCTATACCAGGCTCGTTTGCTGTTGCATCTTGCCAATAATTCTTGTGATTAGCAAGAGAATCTGTATAAAAATATGATATACCCTGTCCCTTTGGAATATTGCCATCCTTGTCACAATTAAGCTTTGAGTTAGAAACAAGTTTCTTTAGCTCGTTAATAAGCTTGCTCTCGCTAACTGGACGATTTGGGTCGAGCATTCTTACAATTTGGAACAAAAGCTCTGGCTCGGTAATAAGGTTAGACAACACGTCACCAATAGGACCGATACCAAGATTTTCGATTTCCTTTTCATCTGCTGTGCCAACATTTTCGTAAACAGATACAGCACCTAATCCGTGAATAAGTATAACTGGATTAGCCTCCTCCTTTGCAAATGCGACACTAATAGACGAAAGCACCAATATTAGTGTAAGAACGAATGACAAAATCTTTATTAATCTCTTTTTCATAAATATCACCTAATAAAACTAGGAGGGCAATGCCCTCCTAGTTTTGTATCAAAATGTTAGATAGACTTGATTAGATTTGGAAGTCTTGTTAGAGCTCCACCGAGTCTCCAGAAGATCTTGCTAAATCCAACGAATGTTGACTGATCATCATTCAAAATCATTAGAAGACCATCTGCCATAGCTGGTGAGAATACACCCATAGACATTTGGATGAAGTTACGGATAGGAATCTGTGTTGCCATAGCAGCAAGCATCTTGCCATCACCGTTCTCTGCAGAGCCAAAGTTAACCATTACCTTGTTGATAATGTTACAGATCCTACCGCCCCACTTTGTGTATTTTGCATCGTTTAGGCAAGAGTAGATATCTATCTTCTTGTTAGGGTCAATCTCTGGATTTGGAAGCTCGCCATAGATAGCAGCAAAATCATCACGAGAGATATTAGCAATATCGTTGTAGTATGCTGGAGCACACTCTCTGTAATCTGGGATATCACAAGCAGGAGCCTCAACAGATACTGTAGCGCAAAGCTTTGCATCTCTTGATGAAGCAGCAACGATGATATCAAAGTCACCAGACTCAACACACCAGTCATTGATATTAACATTGTAGAAAGCGAATGCTCTCTTATCAAGCTCGATAGCAACCTCTGTCTCCTCGCCAGCATTTAGGAATACCTTCTTGAAGCCCTTAAGCTCCTTTTCTGGACGGAAGATAGTTGACTCCTTATCAGCAACATAAACCTGTGCAATTTCTGCACCAGCAACGTCACCAGTGTTCTTAACCTTGAATGATACAGTAACAGTATCAGTATCCTTGATTGAAGCAGCAGATAGCTTGATATCGCTGTACTCGAATGTGGTGTATGATAGACCATAACCGAATGGGAATACTACGTCAAGATTTGCACTATCATAGTATCTGTAACCGATATATACGCTCTCCTTGTGCTCTGAAGTAACAGGACCACCAGGATAGTTGCCGAATGTTGGGTTAACCTCGAATGAGGTTGGATATGTTTCTGTAGTCTTACCAGATGGGTTAACAGCGCCAACAAGAATGTTTGCAACAGCTGCACCACCAGCCTGACCACCAAGACCAGAGTTAAGTAGACCCTTAACCTCTGATAGCCATGGCATAAGAACAACTGAACCACCAGCAAGAACAACTACTGTGTTAGGGTTAGCAGATGCAACGTCAGAAATAAGCTTGTTGTGGTTAGCTGGCATCTCGATAGTCTCTCTATCGTAGCCCTCACCCTCAAAGTCCTCTGTTAGACCAGCAAATACGATAGCGATATCAGCATTCTTTGCTGCTGAAATAGCCTCTGCTGTAAGCTGTGACTCTGTCTTTCTGTCCTTATCCTTCTTGCCAGGAGCAGTCTTGTAATAGCCCTGTGCATATGTAACGTCAACGCCAAGAGCAACTAGCTCGTCATAAGCGTTTGATAGCATTGTTGGATTGATAACAGATGAACCAGCACCCTGATAACGAGGAGCCTTTGCCATCTCACCGATAACAGCAACCTTCTGTCCAGCCTTAAGTGGAAGAATGCTATCATCGTTCTTAAGTAGAACCATTGAGCCCTCTGCAATCTTCTGTGCTACCTTGTGATGAGCCTTCTTGTCATATGTATGCTCCTTCTCAAGAGCTGGCTTTGACTTGATAATAAGGTCAACTACAGCGTCAACTCTGTCATTCAAATCAGCCTCATCAAGCTCGCCAGACTGGATAGCATCGATAATCTTCTTTGCATTAAGCTTACCAGAAGTAGGCATCTCTAGATCTGTGCCACACTTAACACCGTCAACACGATCAACAGAAGCACCCCAGTCAGTAACGATAAGACCATTGAAGCCCCACTCCTTACGAAGCACCTCTTGCTGCATCCAGTAGTTCTGTGATGCGTATGTGCCATTAACTCTGTTGTATGAATTCATTACTGTCCAAGGCTGTGCCTCCTTAACAGCAATCTCGAATGCTGGGAAATAAATCTCACGCATAGTTCTCTCATCGATAACCTCGTTAAGAACCATACGGAAAGCCTCTTGTGAGTTACAAGCAAAGTGCTTTAGTGAAGTACCAACGCCCTTTGACTGAACGCCGTTGATAACAGCTGCAGAGCACTTACCAGCAAGTAGTGGGTCCTCTGAAAAATACTCAAAGTTTCTACCACAAACTGGAGCACGCTTGATATTAGTACCAGGGCCAAGGATAACAGATACCTTCTCCTTAAGGCACTCTTCACCCATTGCTGCGCCTTCTTCGAAAAGAAGCTCTGGATCCCAAGAGCAAGATGAAGTTGCTGCTGGTGGGAAGCAAGTAGTAGGTACAGAGTTGCCAAGGCCAACGCTTGATGAGCTCTTCTGCTCATCTGGCTCTGGAACATAGTCCTTACCCTTTGCTTTACGCAAGCCGTGAGGGCCATCAGTAATCATAATTTTTGGAAGACCAAGCTCTGGTGCTTCCTCCAAATGCCAATAATCGTAGCCGGAAACGAATGCAGCCTTTTGCTCAAGGCTCATCTTTCCAACAATTTCTGGGTGTTTCATAGGAAAACTCCTTCCATTTTTAATATATCAAGGAATATTATACAATAAGATGAACAATTTGTCACTATTTTTTGTTAATTTTTTTACAATATATATTGATAGATATTTTTATATAATTTGTCGAGTTATTTTTCTTGATTAATAAAAATAAATATGCTACAATGTTAAAAAATTTTAAGGAGGCGTATACTATGGCAATGACATATGAGTCAATCGTAGAAGCTACAAGAAATAAGTTTTACGATATTAATGTATCTTCCGTTCAGGGTACTATGGCTTTTCAGATTAATATTGAGGGCAAGGCTGTTAACGGCATCTTTTACATAGAGATAAAAGACGGTCAGGTTCACGTTGAGCCTTATGAGTATTATGACAGAAACGCTATCATCCATATCAACGGTACAAACTGGATTAAGCTTATCGGTAACAAGCTAGACCCAGTTATCGCTTTCACAACTGGCAAAATCAAGGTTGATGGCGATATCAATGCAGCACTAGAAATGATTAAGTTCATTAAATAATGTAAAAAAACAAATAGCAAACACGATGCTCTTAATATAAAGGGTATCGTGTTTTTGTTTTAACAAGGGTTCATATCAAAAACAAATAAATCATTCTTTAATATCATTAGAAAGTTTTGTAGCGGATAGTTTTAGTATTGCGACAAGGTTGGTGTTGAAAACATATGATAAAAAAGATATAATTTATACAGATAAATTAGATTTTACGGAGGTATATTATGTGTGTAATATGCGATAGAATCAACTGGATAAAGGAAGGGCGAAATCCATATTTTGTGCGTGAACTTGAAACCGGATATGTTGTAATAGGTGATCACCAGCATTTTTACGGTTATACGCTGTTTCTCTGTAAAGAGCATAAAACGGAACTGCATTATCTTAATCATGATTTCAAAATCAAATTTCTTGAAGAAATGTCTATTGTTCAGGAGGCAGTGTCAAAAGCATTTGGTGCCGACAAAATGAATTGTGAACTTCTCGGCAACGGAGATGCACACATTCATTGGCATATTTTTCCTCGACGGAAAGATGATATTTTGCAATACAGACCAGATGGTTTGCCAGGTCCAGTGTGGTGGACACCAATTGATGTAATGAACGATCCTATGAATATGCCGTCGTCAGAAAAGCTCGAAGAAATGATATTGGCTCTCAGAAAAGAAATTGATAAGCTGTGTTGATTTCGATGCGGATTTATGAAAAAACACAATACATATTAAGACAAGTCCAGTTTGTAAAGTTGTCACGATATTTTAGATATATGTAATCGTAGGGGAGACCTTTGGTCTCCCGTTTTTTCTATACACATATTCGTTAAATAACAACGGGAGAGCACAGCTCTCCCCTACAAATTTCTGTTGCAAGGACCTTGTCACGATATTTTAGATATGTGCAACGATAAGAGTATACTTAACGAAAACAAAGGAGCAACTTAAGTTGCTCCTTTAATTTTTGAACTCAACTTCTATATCTGCTTGAGGTATTGATAACGATATGTAGTTATTATCTTTGCTCTGTAGCAAAACAAACTCACCAACAGAGGTTGTGCCATTGTATGAATAGCCATCATTAACTTTTTCACTATGCAATATCGACAAGCTACTGATCACCTCATACAGAACAACAGATGGATTATATGCTGACACTTTTGCAACTGGCAAGCTCTTTATCATATCGTTGCGATTAAATGTAACCATTTTTCCATCGCAAGACATAACCATACCAGCAGCAAGAGTTGTGGTAGGCGTGACGGTTAACACACCATTCTCCCATACAATATCACAATCATAATAAAAATCCCCCACCCTATACACAGCCGATAAATCGACAGTAGTATTAGTAGTGGGGGTTATATTTCTTGCAGAGCAACCACAAAGGGTTAGTAATATACAAATCAAAGGAACAAGCTTTTTCAATAATATCAGACCTTAATCAAAATCAGACATTAAAGCACCAAGCTGGTCTATCATATCCTCAACGGTAGCACCTCTAACACTGATGCTATCAGCGACAGCCTCGCCACATAGTCCGTGGATATACGCTCCTGCACAAGCAGAGTCGAACAAATCAATACCCTGCGCTGCAAAAGAGCCAATCATACCACTGAGCATATCGCCAGTGCCACCCATAGCCATAGAGGGATTCCCAGTTGGGTTAATCAGCACCTTTTCTCCGTCCGTTACCACAGTGCCACGCCCTTTTAGCAGGACAATAACGCCATATTTCTTGGCAAAATCCTTTGCAACAGATACTCTATTCTCCTGCACATAGGAAACTGTCGAGGACACACACCTTGCCATCTCGCCAGGATGAGGTGTCAGAACAACAGGTGCTTTAATCTCCTTAAATATATCTATGCGCTCAATTATCGAATTTATACCATCTGCATCAAGAATAATTGGACATTTAGCATTTTTCAGCACAGCAGACACAAGCTCGGTAGTATCAGCATTATTACCAATACCACAGCCGATAACGATAGAGTTTGCCCACTCAAGAGAAGATAAAATCGTATCAACGGATTTCGCAGAAAATGTGCCATATTCATTGCTATCCACTGGCTCAAAAATAGGCTGGGTCAAATGAGATGCAATGATAGGATATGCCATATCTGGCACAGCCATTTTTACAAGTCCAGAGCCAGAACGAATACCAGCCTTTGCACAAATGACAGCAGCACCTGGCATACGATATGAGCCACAGATATTCAGCTGATGCCCCCTACTACCCTTGTTAGCATCAAGGGGTACTGGCGCAAAGATGGACTTGATATAATCATAAGTAATATCGGTCATATTATGCCTTCTTCACCTTATCAACAACAGCAGTTGCAACAGTGATAACAGTAAATGTAATGATAGCACCAACAGTAACGTCAGTTAGGAAATGTGCACCCATCATCATACGAGTTAGTGCAAGTAATGAGGTGTAAACAAATGGGATAGCAAAGCATAGTGCCTTCTTATCCTTTGCCTTATCACTAGCATATGGTAGAAGCATTGTTAGATAACTCATAGCAGCACCAGAGGTATGACCTGATGGGAATGACTTGAACTCATTATCGCTAGTGAATGCTTGTGGCTTGTACCATGGGGTAAAGTTGTCAAAATTATTAGTTTCGATCAAATGACGCATTCTCTCCCTACCCCATACAATTTTGATACCTTCGGTAAGAATTGTCTCGGCAGCAAAGCAAGCTACACCAGCAAAGGCAAGAATACAAAGAGGTCGCTTCATCTTCTCTGGAACTTTGATATACTGGCCAACAAATAGGGCTGTAACAGCGATGCCAATACCAAAAACAGCACCAAAAATCATTTCGTTGCCATCCTCTGCAAAGAGGTAATCAGCAAGATGAATACCAGTGAACACGCCACCACCAATCTCTACAACCAAGCCCAAAAGACGAATAATCTTCTTGCTAGCAAGGTAGAAAAGTGTTAGACCAGCAAGCATAATAGTAAGTCTTGATGGCAACTCACCAGTTGCGTAAAACCAAAGTGCAAATGGATTCTCTGGGTTGTTCAAAAGCTTATCAATATTCAAATCCTGAAATGTGCCAACAACAAGTGAAATAAGTGCTGCGACATAGAATAAAATAATATAATTCTTGTTTTGCTTAATCATAGTTTTATCTCCTTTTATCATCAAATCATAGTGATTTTGAATTTAAATGATACTGTTTCGTTAGGTGATAGGATAGTCATACCACGCTTTTTCTCAATCTCTGAGGTCTCATCAGAGCAATTTGAAATACCAGTCCAAGGCTCAAGTGCTACAAAATCAGCCTTGTTACAAGCAGACCAAACGAGCAGATTAGTCATATCCTGATACTCAATCTTTATACCCTTGCCCTTTGGTCCGATGAGAGTGGCACATTTTGACTCAATGTTATCAAAAATCATAGCATCATTCTCCTCAAACAGCTCATGCACCAAATTGATGGTATCACTGTTATCAAGAGCATCGAAGCGTTCGTCAACATTAACTAGGCCAGTATGGTGATCTGGTCGAAGAACACGCTTGGTCATAGGCTTATCGAAAACGACCCTGTAATCCTCGAAACTCTCACCATCGCATAGTGGGCAGTTAAATGCTGGGTGACCACCAATGACAAATGGCATAGGCTCATCGCCAGTATTAGTAATTATGTACTCATTGGTAACGGTGTCACCAACGATAGTATATTTTATCTTCAGCTCATAATCGAATGGGAATGCCTTTTTCGTTTCATCGCTACTGTGCTGGACAAAAGTAATGCTATTGTTAAGCTGTTCACACACCTCGAATGGAGAAATACGAGCCACGCCGTGACGCTTCATACTACATTCCTTGCCAAAAGCTGTACCCTTGTTATCTGGTAGAACACCGACTATAGGAAAGCAAACTGGTGCTTGGCCAGACCAATGTTCTTCATCACCCTGCCACAGATATTCTGTGCCATTCTTCTTTAACGAATTGAGCATAGCACCATCGAGTCCAAGAAGAACCTCGGCACTATTAGATTTAATACTAAACTGCATAACAACCACCTTATATAATAGTTAAGAATATTATAATATAAAAATATATGTATTGCAATATTGAAAATAGAGCAATAATGGTATACAATATTGGTATAATATGTTCAGGAGGAGGAAGAACAATGGACCTAGCAACCTATATTCACGAGGCAATATTTGAAGAAAAAGAAAAGTACACATATCTATATGAGCTCATATGGGACAACTTTGATGAAGATGGATTTGTTGTAACAGACGAGGAGGACAATGAGGTTGACGCTGTACTAAAGGCTGTGGCTATACAAAATCTGATTGGTGAGTTCGTATATCGAGTTTACGATGAGGTGAACGAAACTGGATTTGAGGATGTTATTGAATACCTAGGCAATCTTGGTATCAACGACACAGACTATATCGCATACTGCGAGAACAATCCAGAGATTGACACCGATGACGATGATGATGGACTAAAGATGAAGAACGGACTTGACTACACTACAGAGATAGTCGCTGACAAAATGTTGGAGCTATTCTCTGCTGATGATTTGTTCAACTATTTCTTCGCAGCGACATATGATTTCGAACAAGACTTCGTATTTGCATTCGAGGACGTGGACGAGTTCCAAGCATTCGTCGACCAAAACACCGATCGACTAGACGAATACAAAGAAGAATACCCAGCCGTACTCAGCTGGATCGAGAGCGGTATGATTGTTTAATCGGCATATTAGCAAAAAATAAATCAGAAATTCGATGAAGGAGTGTCCTGTATAAAAAGCATAGGTTTTGACTTTGTCCTTTCACCTATCTATAACATTAAAAATGCC
>CALEHY010000005.1 GCA_937876375.1 uncultured Clostridia bacterium
CAATCCCTCCGTTTCGCTTCGCTCAACACCTCCCTTTACACAAGGGAGGCTTATTCGTTCAAGAACATTATAGCACAAAACAAGATTGTCTCAATACCAAAAGTAACTGCCGAAATCGAATATAAAAATAACTGCCATAACGAAAGTGAAAACTTCGTTATGGCAGTTTCTCTTTAGAGTGCATTTTTTATTTTATAATATTGTCATTGTTGTATTATTCGATTATATCCATTCCTTGATGATTTCTGGGTTAGCGAATATCTCATCAAGCTTTTGCATAAATGGTACAACGTCGCCCATATCAAGCGCTCTGTGGTCGAACGCAATAGTTAGTGGTAGCTTGTAGCCGGTTGTGATTGTGCCATCTTCTTTTGGTACAGCTGTTAGCTGGGTTGATCCAATAGCGATTGCAGCAACCTGTGGTGGAATGATTTCTAGCAGTGTGCATACACCGTTCCAGTTTCTGTAGATGGAGCCGAGGTTTGATACAGTGATTGTACCTTGCTCAATATCGTGCTTTGTTAGTCTGTCCTCTACTGGAATAGAGTAATATTTCTTCTTTGCACTACCGGATAGTGTCTTTACCTTATGCTTACCAGTTTTTGAGCCGACTAGACGATTAACTGTCTGCTTGATTTTGCCATGCTTTAGACCAGTCAATGTGTTGTCCATTGACACCTCAAACATAACCTCGTTCATATCAGAGTTGTTAGCACGTCTCTGTGCGTCCTTGATTGCGTCCTGCATCTCGGTCATGGTCTTCTTGTGCATATCATGCATATTGATGGTCATCATCTCGCCATTTGATAGCATCATTGGCATTGAGATATTGATTTCCTCAAATTGTGTAATCCTACCTCTAACAAGGTTGCGGTTAAAATTAATATGAGCATTTAGAGCAGGGCACACCTTTAGTCCCTCAACGATTATTCTTAGCATGATTGTGTTGATGGTAATCTTGGTGTCCTTTGTTGCGTCCTTGTTTATTTCCTTAACGAGCTTTAGGAATTCTGTTACGTCTGCATCATATGTTACTACAGCGTGTGGTATAGTCTCCCAGCTCTCACTTGTCATATTTGATACGATTTTTCTAGCAATACCGAAATGGGTTTCCTTGATTGAGGTGAGGTTTTGCTTCATTTTTTAGACCTATTTCTTTTTGTACATTGCAACCATCCAATAATATATAGGTATGATAATGAACAGTATCGCAGGCAGAGCCCACTTGCTCAAAAACAATCCAAAGAATAAATATATCATTACTATTATCTCTGGGATAGGTTGTGCAAACAAAAAGCCTTTCTTTGTTTTTGTGTAGCAAGCTCCAGCAAAATGATAATATATAGGTATTAGTATGAACATAATCCATTTTGGGTGCCACTCTTTTGTTATCATTGAAGATGCAAGATATATTGCTACGATAACTAGTGGCATTGGAAATTTGAACAATGCCTTTCCTATATAAGCGAATTTTCCAACACTTTTTTCTTTCTTTGGCTTTGGATTATTATCTGCCTTTTTTATCTCTATATCCTTATCACTGTTGATGATATCGTCTATAGAAATACCGTACACCTGTGCTAGCGCAATGAGGTTGTCCGTATCAGGTGAGGATTCTCCTCGTTCCCATTTTGATATGGACTGACGGCTGATGCCTAGCTTTTCTGCTAGAGCATCTTGGCTTAATCCATTAGCCTTTCGTAGTGATTGTAGCTTGTTCGCTGTTTTTAAATCCATGGTCTCCTCCATAGACATAGCTCGCTTGCTATGTCTAAATTATAAACATATTTCGTCGTAAAGTCTATCAACTATAGTTTGCATTTGTATAAATTTTGACGCAACCACTGGTTGCGAAGCGTATTTTATACAAAAAATCATCTTTTGTCGTCCTTTCTTGCCTCAACAATTTCTTCGTGATAGTTGTGCAAGCGTTTATATAGTTCTGGCGATTTTTCTCGTAGTCTGTGCATAACGTCGTGTCTGTGTTTGCGTAGTTTGATGAACGCTTCTTCATCCTCGACCTTAACATACTGATATATCTTCTCTCTACGCTGTTCGATGCTTCGTGCAATTTCATCCTCATCGATACCAGTCTTTTGTGACAGCTCACTGAGGTGAAGCTCTAGCGACTCTAGTAGAATATCCTCGTCAAAGCTACCCAGACCTTTCCATAGACTGGTTAGCTCTAGCAGACTGTCGGAGTCAAGATTTGCTTTTGTTGCCTTGTTGAGAATATCCTCAGTGTATTCGTCGATTTTTTTCTGTGCTTCATCACCGAACGCCCATTCAAACTCATGCAATAGCTGTTCCTTAAAGTTAGGCTGATAATTATCTATCGACACATCGTTTTCTTTAAGATTTAGTGGGTATGGCTTTTGGTATCCTTGTGCTCTTAAAGCAGCGGATATTGTTCTTCGTACTCCACCTTCTTCGATTATGTATCCCAGTCCAAGCTGTCGTAACTGGTCGTTAACTAGATGGCTGTGCTCTGCAAGATAAAATCTAATGCCTCTTGCCTTTAGGGAATTGTATATGCTCTCCAGTGTATCAGCACCGGTGGTATCTATTGAGCTGATACCACTTGCGTCAACGATAATGCATTTTGTATCATCGTTGATGGCGTTCTCTATATCCTCTCTAAACTCCTTAACATTAGCAAAGAACAGATTGGCTCTAAATCTGTATATTACAGCACCTTGAATTGTTCTTGCTTCGCTGTTGCTGTTTAAATCAAAGAAACCACCACGACCTGTGATGACACCAAGAAAAGCTCTTGGTGGATTGCTCTCTCTAATTACAACATTAACGAACGATAGGATAACACCAATTATAACTCCGTAGATTGTGCCAAAAATCAGCACACCGAAGAATGCAACTAGGAATATCAGTAGCTCTTTTTTGTTAATTCTAGCAAGTTTCTTTGCAATATCAATCTCTATCGCACCGAGTAGCGCACAGATTACTATCGCTGTCAGTACTGGTATAGGTAGATATTGAATGAATCCAGTGCAGAACAGCAGAATTAAAACCATTACACTAACAGCTGTAATTGAGGTGATTTGACTCTTGCCCTTGAACTGTTGGTTCATTGCTGTTCTCGATACGCTACCGTTAACAGAACAGCAGCCCACTAATGATGCAGCAAGATTGCCAGCAGCAAAGGCTAAAATCTCGTTGTTTTCGTTGATTTTATATCCATTCTTTATGGCATAGCTGTTCTCTGCAAGTAATGTTTCTGCCATGATTACTACAGCAACAGTAAGGCTGAGTCCCATAGCTTTAATAGGGGACATAATGCTAAAATCTGGTAGCATTATTTTGCCAAGGCCAGCATTGACCTCTGGCAGTGTTTGTATACCAAGCTTGCTAGCAATACTGAATGCATATTCACACCCTGCTGCAGCAACCATGAGGATGACTGGCATAGGTAGCTTTGGTGCAAGCTTTTTGCTAGTGAGGATTAACGCAATACATAGTATACCTAGTATAAATGAGTTTAGAGAAAACGAGGTCCTAGCCTCGTTAAAAATGTGTACTATTAGGTGATGAATTTCACCAGTACCACTTGTGCCACCGAATAGCTTTGGCACCTGCATCAGTATGATTGTCGCACATATACCACTGATGAATCCACCCATTACTGGTGTTGATACATATTCTGTTAATCTACCAGCCTTGAAAATGAAGAATATCAGCAGCCATATCGCTGTGTAGAATGCTAACAATGGCACTGTCTTTATCGCTTCATTTGAGCCAGCAGTGATACCCAGTGTTGCTATCGTACCACCGATAATCGCAGCTGGTGCAGCGTCAACGCCGAATATGTATTGTGGTGATGATGATAGTAGTGCAAACACTAATACTGGTAGCACAGAGCCATACAGACCGTATATCGCTGGCAGACCAGCAATCTGTGCATATCCCATCGATATAGGTATCGATATTAGTGCGATTATGATACCGGATAATATGTCATTCGGTATGTTTTTCTTGTCGATTGATTTTAGTCTGTTAATCATTGTTGTTGTATCTAGCCTCTAATCTATAAATAGGGAAGCCCTGTGATGAAAATCTGTGCTCGTATTCTGTCACGATATTGCCCTCAAAATCACTGTTGTGCAAATCAAGTGACACATTGCTGATAGTGTATCCATTCTTTGAGAATGACTCAATAGAGTATTCGAAGAAATGCATATTATCTGTCTTTTGGCAGATAGGGGCATTGTCCTTTAATAGCTCCTTGTATATGCCCAAGAATCTGTCAGAGGTCAGCCTGTGTGATGCATAGCTCTTTTTTGGATAAGGACAAGAGAAGTTTAGGAATATTGTCTCAAACGTCTTTTCTGGCAAATATGATGGCAAATATTCTGCAGCACAGTCGATGAATTTAATGTTCTTTAGCTCCATTCTCTGTGCCATTTCACAAGCAAGAACGATAACGTCCTTTACCTTTTCAACACAGATGATATTGACGTCTGGATTTTGCTCGGCAAATGTACAGCCAAATTGACCCTTACCACAACCAATCTCTAGGTATAGTGGGTTGTTATTTCCGAACAGCTCATGCATATCGAGTATATGCTTTTCGTTTATTGCATCGTTAAAGTTTTGGCTATCATTTCTAACGCTGATAAGATAGTCCTGTACTCCGTCGAGTCTTGTTTGTAGATTTTTCTTGTGTCTCATTCTCATAATAATCACCATACAAATATAATATTAGATATATTATAATATTTTTTCATCTTTATTACAATATAAAAATATCCCCTAGTCAAAAGACTAGGGGAGTTAATTATTTTACGAATTTCTTTAATCGATTTGTTAGTATCGCTGCGACACAAATTTTTATTGCATCTGGAATTAGGAATGGTGTAACGCACCATCCTAGTATTACACCTAGTGATGCTGACTGGTCACCCTTGTTGTATACCACATAGAACCAGGCTGTGCCGAATACATAGCATACTAATACACCTACCACCATAGCTATTACTACAGCCCAAAGCTTGCCTTTTGTCTTGTCACTAATAAAGCCTACGATGAGTGCAGTGAATACAAAACCGATTATGTATCCACCAGTTGAGCCGAGCAGTGCTCCTATTCCACCTTTAAATCCAGAGAACACTGGCACACCAATAGCACCAAGTAGAATGTATATGAGCGTTGCAAATGTGCCTCTCTTTGTGCCGAACAGTCCAGCAATTAGGCATACACCCATTGTTTGTAGCGTGATTGGTACAGTCAGTGGAATGGATATCCAGCTACATATTGCTATTAGCGCTGCTGACATTCCAATGTAAACCATATCAAGAGTTTTGTTTTTTAGTTTGATTTCTTCTGCCATAATAGTACCTCCATATAATATGCGTATATTTTAGCAGATAAATCAGTATTGTCAACTTTTTATTGCATCAGGTTTACAATTAAAGAAAATTAAAGGAGCTTCATCGAAGCTCCTTTATGTTTTATTCATCGTCATCTGCCATTCTGTCAAGAGTCTCTGCCATAATAGCATTGCCGAGTGCCTCTCTTTTTGCAGCATCAGTTGTTGCTCTATGGTCCTCCATAAACTCTCTGCGCAGTTTCATATTTATATCGTGCTCTGTCTTTATACTTTCGTTCTTCTTCTTGTAGTAATTGTAGTTAGCAAATAGTATTGCGATACCGATGAAGAACATTACTATACCGACAATCATTAGCACCTTTAGTATGCCGTCTATTACGTCTGCGATACCCATATTGTAAACATCAACATCGCTAAAGTGTAGCAGTGATGAGTATTTCATTATAATAGCAAATAGTGGCAAAGTGAATAACACAGCACCACCAGTTGTAACACCAAGACCGATATAATCATATTTCTTGTGCTTGCCAAATGTGAATATACCAAGTATTACTGTAGAGGCGATGAATGCCACAACGGAGGATATAATAGCATATAGAGGGTTTTTCGTATATGTTTGCTGGAAAGGAATGATGAAATTTGTGCTCTCATCACCACATACCTCGTTGAACGCATCAACAGCAAAGCAAGCGTTTCTAACGATTTCGTCCTCTGATATTGCGATACCATTCTCCTTGCAGAAATTAATGATACCGGTTCTGTAATATCCATATAGATATTTTGATTCTGTAAAATCAGTTCTGTATCCGTATACCATATTACCAGATACCTGGTGCAATACAGTTTGGATATGACCAGATTTGATTGACTCTGTGTACGCCTTAGTAGGAAGATTTGTATCTTCAGCAACGCTGGCGATAGTTGTGTTAACCTCTTCTAGAAGCTGTGAGTTGTATTTTTCTAGCTTGCCTTGAACATAGCTCTCTGTTCTTAGCATAGCACTTGCAATACCAAGAGATACAGATAGCACAATAGCACCAGCCATAACAAGTGCTAGAAAATAACAGCCGATTCTTTGGAATGTGTACTTTAGATCATTATTCATAGCTGTTACCTCACTTTACCATTTCGCACACATAAAGTGTGTAAAAATATGTTGAACCTAGCTCAGAGAAATCATTGTATGGACGGCATAGCAAAGCGTCACCCTTGTCCATATAGTCGCTGATTTCGTCCTTGTCTACTGTAGCGATTATATCTTTAACCTTGTATGTGTAGCTGTCGTGCTGATGGAACTCGATAGTGAACTCATCATTGATTGTAGCCTTGTGTAGATTACGGAACTCACGGTCAGAGTTCTCACCAATGATGGCGATAGTACCATCGTTCCATGGCTCACTAGATCTCTCTAGTAGGGAAGCCGAGCTAGTGCCCTCATCCTCACTCTTGTATGTTACAGCACAGCCAAGTGCGATATCATCAGAACTTAGCCAGCCAACGAAGTTGTTGAGTCTTAAATCACCAAAATCTTCGTAGTTAACTAGATAATAGTCATCAGCGTTGTATGTCTTTATAGCTGTGGTAGCATCTGTTCCGGTAGGGATAATGCTAATGATTTTTGGAACAGAGATTAGTGCAATAATGATTAGCACTGCAACAACAGCAACTGGAAAGATTACGGCTTTTTTTATGTAGCTTGATTTTAGTTTATGCATAAATACCACCTTCAATGTTTATAAATTATATACATTATATCCATTTTATATTAAATATTCAAGTATTAATGTTGATTTTAGAGCATATTATTTTTTGAAAGAAGGGGATAATATGTTTTCAGCATTGCTGTCACTACTAAATGCCGGCTGTTTGTATTTTATTTTACATATCCAAAATGGCTCTGGATTTCCAAAGCCATTGTCATCGAAGGAGGAGAAACACCAGCTCGAATTAATGGCACAAGGAGATAAGAATGCTCGTGCAGTTTTGATTGAGCGCAATCTTCGTCTTGTGTCCCATATCGTCAAGAAATATTATGCCAAGACTAATGATACCGATGATCTTATTTCTATAGGCACAATCGGTCTGATTAAGGCGATTGACTCCTTTGATTACACCAAGGGCACACGACTTGCTACCTATGCTGCTCGCTGTATTGAGAACGAACTTCTCATGTGTTTTAGAGGTCTAAAAAAACAGGATAACGACGTTTTTTTAGGTGATACGATTGATATGGATAAGGATGGCAATCCGCTCTCTATTGAGGACGTAATTAGTGATGACCAAGACCTTGCCTTGAACCTTGAAACAAAGATTAGATGGGAGCAGGTAAAAACATTTATAGAGAATATGCCGGATGAAAGAGAGAGGGAGATAATCATCCTTCGATATGGTCTTAATAACAAAAAGCCTCTCACACAACGAGAGGTTGCAGAGAGGCTGAATATCAGTCGTTCCTATGTATCTAGGATAGAGAAAAAGATACTTTGTGACATAAGAAAAAGGGTGAATTAACACCCTTTACTCCCATTCGCAAATGTATGAAAAAACTATTTTGTCACCAGGCTTAACATAGTATTTGTCGCAAGCATAATTCGGCTTTTTGCCATTGACATAGTATAGCCAGCCACTACTTTCGCCACAATCTTTTTCGTCAATATTGTTGATTCCGACTATATATGCACCATATTGACTATCTCTGCTTGTGAGGATAATATTATTGTCCTTGCAAGCCTTTTTTAGTATGTCATAAACGGTCATTTCGCCACTAATTTTACACTCAAAATTAGAGATAATGTATCCGTTTTTTGGAACAAAATTTGAATGACCAGGAGCTAATTTATCTGTATGTTTTTGTATCTCTTTGCACTCGATTGTGATGGTACAAAGGTCACTTTTTTTCTTGGTTGTTAGTGCTTCGTCATTGTCAGAAATTTGCCTTCTAGTAGTCGAAATTTCGTCGCCAATAGTGGTCGAAACTTTGCCTTTTTTTTGATGCTTTGTTGTTGATTTTTGGGCTAATTTTGTGGTGCTTTTTTCTGTTTTTTTGACCGATTTTTCAGTAGTGATTTCACTGTTTTTTGTGGTGCTTTTTTCGTCACTCAATGTGGTCGAAATAGCCGAGATTTCGGAATTTTTCGTGCTTTCAGCAATATCGCTCTGTGGTCTTGCACAGCCCAGCAGGGTAACACAAAGCAGTAGTAAAATTACTACTGCTTTTGATATGTTTTTTGTTTTCATATTAGGTCAGATAATTCCTTTTTCATAGCGTTATATGAGGTGTCAACAGCCTCGTCAGAAATATTGCATCCTAGCTGATAAATTGGCACCTTAGAAAAGATGGCATCTAGCACGTCAAAAAGGTTGTTCATATCGTTTCTGCCAAAGCGTCTAACAGTCTGGCTGAATATGTTGAAGATAGCCTTTGAGGTGTCAGCTGGTTTAATCCAGTTATCCTTGCTGCGCTCCAAGAAGCATATACCACCAAGTGGTACTACAGCTGGGGTAGAGTAGTCATATTTTCCACTCCAAGGAGTGCCACATGCATATACCTTGCCATCGATAACTCTGATTGCAGGCTTGTCATCATTTAGCATATATGCTCTGTCGCCAAATCTCTTTAGCCATAGCTGTGTATGTGTTGATTTTCCAGTGCCAGAGTCAGCAGAAAATGCGTATGCAACACCATCAACTACGATACAAGATGAGTGTAGCAAAATACCCTCAAATCTGACTAATGCTGTGTAAAAATCCGAACCAGTCAGCATATATTTCCAGTCATCCTGGTTGAGCTCTGGGTGTTCTGCCATAGCAGATTCTACACGCTTGTCATCAACGTCGATTACTATATCTACATTTTGATTTTCGTCCTGATTATCAGAAAGATATGGGATAGCTTGCTTGTCTGTTCTGCCACCACACTCGTTTATCTTTACTGTTAATCCTGCAATATTATAAAATGGCATACTTCCACCTCTAAACATTTTATGTTTAATATTATAAACTAAAAGACAACTATCGTCAACAGCAAAAAATAATATAAAAAATTGCAAATTCGCTATTGAAATTTTCCATATTATAATGTATATTATATTAGAATTAAATAGAACAAGTGATTTTATTTAAACGAAACAGCATTTTATATGCAAATAATTTAGCACGCAATGGAGATGTGTATGGAAAAAATCACAAGCAAAAACAATACTATCATTAAGGACACCAAAAGGCTTTTTACCTCATCAAAAGCACGCAGAGAAAGTATGCTTTTTCCACTAGAGGGTGCAAGGCTTTGCTTTGATGTCCTTAATTCTTTTTATTCCGTTGATACCTTGCTTGTGACTGATGGCTTGTATGCAAAATATACTGACAAGGTCGATAGCCTTGTGCAGATTGCAGATAGGTCATATCTCATCACTGATGATATTGCTCAGAGAATTAGCGACACACCTAACCCACAGGGTATATTTGCTATCTGTCGTATCCAAGATAATGACAAGTCTGTTGATGGCAAGCTTATCGCTCTTGATAATGTTCAGGACCCATCAAATGTTGGCGCTATTATTCGCACAGCAGAGGCACTTGGTATCGATGGCATCATCACATATAACTGCTGTGATATTTATAATCCAAAGACACTTCGTGCATCTATGGGCTCTATTCTTCGTATGAATATCGTAGATACTGATGATTTGGAGCAGAGCATTAACGATTACAAATCGAATGGATATATGGTCTATTCTACTGTTCCAGATAGCTCTGCTACTAGTATTAAAAATATTGACTTTGGTGACAAGGTTATTTGTGTCATCGGTAACGAGGCTAATGGAGTAGAGGAGAATATCAAGTCTGTATCTAATTCACTGATTACCATACCAATGCTCGGCAGAGCAGAGAGCCTTAACGCTTCCGTTGCAGCGTCCATCACTATGTGGGAGATGGTGCGATGAGTGACAAGAGGTATTGGGTGTGGCTCAATCTAGCACTTGGTGCTGGTAGAGCTTTTAAGGATATAATAGAGCATTTTGGCACTGTGCAGGATTTTTACGAGAGTACATTTCCAGAGCGCTGTCGTTGTCCTGGCATAACTTACAAGATGATTGAGGATATCGACAAGGTATCACTCGATGATGCTGACAAGACTATTGCTATCTGTGAAAAGAATAATTGGGATATAATAACATATGATGATCCTCGTTATCCACAGAAACTAAAGAATATCTACGACCCACCATCTGTACTGTATGTCGATGGTAGAATGCCTAGTTTTGACAATCACGCTTCTATTGGTGTTGTCGGCACAAGAAAGGCATCACGATACGCTGTCAAGATTTCGCATCTATTAGCAAAGGGTATTGCAGAATGTAACGCTATTGTTGTTAGTGGTGGTGCACTTGGAGTTGATACAGCAGCACATAATGGTGCTATGGACGCTGATGGTGTTACTGTCGCTGTGCTTGGCTGTGGCTTTGGTGCTAACTACCTTGTGCAAAATGAGGAATTGCGCCAGAGGATAAAAATTCACGGTGCGTTGATTACAGAATTTCCACCATATACTACAGCATCACGATATACCTTTCCTATTAGAAACAGGATTATCAGTGCACTGTCCGATGGTGTTATAGTGACAGAGGCTGGTGTAAAGAGTGGCTCTCTTATTACAGCTGAATATGCACTTAAGCAGAATAGGGATATATTTGCTGTTCCAGCCTCACTTATTGATGAGGAGTTTTTAGGAACTAACAAATTGATTGATGAGGGTGCTATGGTAGCGACCTCACCATATAGGATTTTATCAGTATATAGCTCTCGTTACAGTACGCTGAATTTGGCTAACGCTAGGACGATTAGCGAGCTTGTAATCAAAGGCCCTGCACCAAAGCAAGAGCAGATAACATTTGACGCTGTGTCACAGGGTAGGGATGAGAGACTTAATATAGAGGACAAGGCACTAAAACTCACTGGTGATAATCTTGCTGTGTACAGCTCGATTGGTGAGGAGTATATGGACATCGATACGATATGTTCAAAATGTGCTCTGCCTATAAATAATGTGCTTGTGGTCTTGACTATGCTAGAACTTGAGGGTCTGGTGGAGTCGGCAGCAGGCAAAAGATATAAGAGAAAATAAGCAGTAAGCATTACGCTTACCGAAAGGATAAAAATATGTCAAAATTAGTAATTGTTGAGTCACCTGCAAAGGCAAAGAATATCAAGGGATATCTTGGTAAGGGCTATGACGTTATTGCGTCAATGGGTCATGTTAGGGATTTGCCAGCAGCAAGACTCAGTGTCGACGTTGAGAACAATTTCGAGCCAAAGTACGCCGTTATTAAGGGTAAGGAGAATTTTATCAAGGACCTACAGAAGAAGGCAGACAAGGCTGATTACGTATATCTCGCAACTGACCCTGATCGTGAGGGAGAGGCTATTTCATGGCACCTTGCTACTATTCTTGGTCTAAAATTATCAGATAAGAATAGAGTTACATTTAACGAGATTACAAAGTCTGGTGTGCAGAATGGTATGTCACAGCCTAGAGCTATCGATATTGATCTTGTTAATGCACAGCAGGCTCGTCGTATCCTTGATAGACTTATTGGATACAAGCTTTCTCCATTCGTTAGCCAAAAGATTAGACGTGGTCTATCAGCAGGACGAGTACAGTCTGTAGCTCTTCGTCTTGTTGTTGACAGAGAGAACGAAATTCGTGCGTTTAAGCCAGAGGAGTATTGGTCAATAGATGCAAAGTTTACTAATCCACCAGAGCGCAAGGCTTTTGCTGCTGCTCTTGTTCAGGATGCTGATGGTAACAAGATTGGTAACGAGAAGAACAAGATTCCTACCAAGGAGGAATCTGACAAGATTTTGGCAGCACTAGAGAATGCTGATTATGTTGTAAAATCAGTTAAGAAGGGCCAGCGCAAGAAGAATCCAACTCCACCATTCATTACCTCAACCTTACAGCAAGAGGCTTCACGTCGTATTAATTTCCAGGCTAGAAGAACTATGAAGGCTGCACAGGAGCTATATGAGGGTGTTGATGTTGCAGGTCTTGGTACAGTCGGTCTTATCACATATATGAGAACTGACTCTCTTCGTATTTCTGAGGAGGCTCGTGCTGCTGGTAATGCATATATCAAAGAGGCTTATGGTGACAAGTATCTACCAGCAAAGCCTAGATATTTTAAGACTCGTGGCAACGCACAGGATGGACACGAGGCTATTAGACCATCTATGCCAAATGTTACACCAGATAGCGTTAAGGGCTCATTGTCCTCTGATCAGTATAAGATTTACAAGCTCATTTGGGAGCGTTTTATTGCTTCACTTATGGAGTCTTGTATTCAAGAGACTATGAAGATTGAGATAGAGGCTAATGGCTATATCTTCAATGCTACTGGCTATACTGTAAAATTCGATGGTTTTACTGCTCTTTATGAGGAGAAGACTGATGACACAAAGGCTGTTGATGAGTCACCACTACCAAAGATGGCAGAGGGTGACGTGCTAAAGCTAAAGTCATTACTAGGCAATCAGCACTTTACACAGCCACCAGCAAGATATACTGAGGCTTCGTTAACAAAGGCACTTGAGGAGAATGGTGTTGGTAGACCATCAACATATGTTACTATCACCTCTACTATTTTGTCTAAGGAGTATGTCGTTCGTGAGGGCAAGCAGTTTGTACCAACCGAGCTTGGTGAGGCTGTTACAAATCTACTTGAGGATAAAATTCCAAATATCGTTAATGTAAAATACACCTCAAAGATGGAGGATGATTTGGATAAAATCGACTCTGGTGACAAGGATTATATCGATATGATTCGACTATACTACAACGACTTTGAGGAGCCACTAGAAAAGGCAAAGAAGGAAATGCAGGGCGTTAAGATTAAGCTTAAGGAAGAGGAGACCGAGGTCGTATGTGACAAATGTGGTCGCAATATGATAGTTAAGGTTGGTCGCTTTGGCAAATTCCTAGCTTGCCCAGGATTCCCAGAGTGTAGAAATACAAAGCCACTTGTATTCAAAACCAGTGCAAAATGTCCAGAATGTGGTGGCGACGTTATCGAGAAGAAGACAAAGAAGGGCACACCTTTCTATGGTTGTTCGAATTATCCAGAATGTAACTTTATGACTTGGGACGCTCCTAGCGATGATGCTTGCCCACGCTGTGGCAAGTCATTATTCCGTCGCAAGGGTAATGTCCTTTATTGTCCAGATACAGAAAACTGTGGCTTTACAAAGCCAGTCCCAAAGAAGAAATAATGAAAAAATTTACTGTTGTTGGTGCAGGACTTGCTGGCTGCGAGGCTGCTTGGCAAATTGCCGAGGCTGGCTACAAGGTAACACTTGTGGAAATGAAGCCACAAAAGTATACTCCTGCTCATAAAAGTCAGTGCTTTGCAGAGCTTGTGTGCTCAAATTCTCTAAAGGCATCTCGTATCGACAGTGCAGCAGGTCTGCTAAAGGAGGAGATGGCTCGTCTAGGCTCACTCACTGTGCCAGTTGCTAGGGAATGTGCAGTGCCAGCTGGTGGGGCACTTGCTGTGGATAGAAATATCTTTTCGTCCACTGTTACAGAAAAAATTAATAATCACCCTAATATCACTGTTGAATGTAGGGTGTTTGACAAGATTGAGCCTAGTGATGATGAGATTTTGATTATCGCTACTGGTCCACTCACTGATGGTGCACTCTCTGATGAGATTAAGCGACTATGTGGTGATTACTTGTCGTTTTACGATGCTGCAGCTCCTATTGTTACAGCTGATAGCGTCGATATGTCAAAGGCTTTCGGTGCATCACGCTATGAGCGTGGTGGCGATGATGACTATATCAACTGTCCGTTTAACAAGGCAGAGTATGAGGCATTTATTGATGAGCTTATCAATGCTGAGGGTGCAGTCGTGCATGATTTTGACGTGTATGAGGGCTGTATGCCTATCGAAAAGCTTGCAAAGCGTGGTCTTGACGCTCCACGATTTGGACCTATGAAACCAGTTGGACTAACTGACCCACGAACTGGTCACAGACCTTGGGCGTGTGTTCAGCTTCGTAGAGAGAATAGCAAGGGTACTATGTTCAACCTAGTTGGATTTCAAACTAATTTGAAATTTGGTGAGCAGAAGCGTGTCTTTTCTATGATACCAGGACTTGAAAATGCAGAGTTCGTTCGATATGGTGTTATGCACCGTAATTCATTCTTGAATTCGCCAAAGCTACTTAATGCAGATTTTAGCTTGAGGAGTAATCCTAATATATTTTTTGCTGGTCAGATTACTGGCGTTGAGGGATATATGGAGTCTGCATCATCTGGCATTATGGCTGGCAAGAATGCTGTTAGATTGGCAGAGGGTAAGACACCACTTGTTTTGAGTGAGCTTACTATGATTGGTGCCTTGTGCTCATATATCAGTGATGAGAGTGTTACCAATTTTCAGCCAATGGGCGCTAATTTTGGTGTGCTACCACCTATTGAGCCAAAGATTAGGGACAAGCGTGAGCGCTATATGGCACTCGCTAACCGTTCGCTAGAGTCACTTGTGACAGAATAGGAATTTATTATGAACATTATTGTTGATGCTATGGGTGGCGATAACGCCCCACTAGAAATTATCAAGGGCTCAATTATGGCTCTTGACGAACTGAATATTGACAAAATCATTCTTGTGGGCGATGAAGATGCTATTAGGACTTGTGCTAAAGATAACAAGCTTTCTCTTGATAGGATGGAGATTGTTCATACTACACAGGTTATCGATATGTGTGATGATGCTAGGTCTGTACTAAAGGCAAAGGCTGACTCCTCTATGTCAGTAGGATTTAGACTACTTAATGAGGGCGTTGGCGAAGCGTTTGTCAGCGCTGGCAACACTGGTGCTATCACTGTTGGTGCAACGCTTATTACGAAGCGTATCAAGGGTGTTAAGCGTCCTGCTATCGCATCTACTATGCCTAGTGCAGACAAGCCATTTGTACTTATGGACTGTGGTGCGAATGCTGAGTGCAAGCCAGAGTATCTGTACCAGTTTGGTCTGCTTGGCTCAATTTATATGCAGAATATTTTTGGCGTAGAGTCACCAAGGGTTGCTCTTGCTAACAATGGCACAGAGGAGACAAAGGGTACTCCAATAGTTAAAGAGGCATATCAATTAATGCAAGACGCTCCATATAATTTTGTAGGCAATATTGAGGGCAGACAGATACCATTTGGCGATGCTGACGTTGTTGTTGCAGATGGCTTTACTGGCAACCTTATACTTAAGACATATGAGGGTGTTGCAAAGGTGCTGATGAATGGTATTAAGCAAGCGTTTTATAAGAGCACATTGTCAAAAATCTCGTATCTCGGTGTACGCTCTGGTATCAATGATATGAAAACGCAGTTCGATTACAAGGAGTATGGTGGTGCTGTTCTCCTTGGTGTGCAAAAGCCAGTTGTAAAGGCTCATGGCTCTGCTGATGCTCGAACATTCAAGAACGCTATTCGTCAAGGTGTCAGCTTTGTGAGCACAGATTTAATTAATAAGATAGAAACGGCACTTGCCGAATAATATAGGAAGATTTTATGTCAACTTTAGAAGATAAAATAGATTACAAATTTAATGATAGGTCGCTTATGATAGAGGCTCTTACTCATTCTAGCTACGCTAACGAAAAGGGCAATATTATGTGCAACGAGCGTTTAGAATTTCTCGGTGACGCTGTTTTGAGCATTATCTCTGCAGAGTATCTGTACAAGAAATTCCCAGATGTACCAGAGGGCAGATTGTCAAAAATTCGTTCGTCACTTGTTTGCACACAGTCATTGTCTGGCTTTGCTAGAGAAATAGGTCTAGGTAGTTATTTGCTACTTGGCAAGGGTGAGTCAGCATCTGGTGGATATGATAGGGACTCTATTTTGGAGAATGCATTTGAGGCACTTATTGCCTCGATATATCTCGATGGTGGTATGGAGCCAGCAAAGATATTTGTTCTTAGATTTTTGGCTCGTGATATCGAGAATCATATTGTATCCTTTAAGGATTACAAGACCACATTACAAGAGATTATTCAGCAAAATCCAGACGAAACACTAAATTATGTTTTGGTCGGTGAATATGGTCCGGACCACGACAAGAGATTTGAGGTCGAGGTACACCTTAACTCTAATGTTATCGGTCGTGGTATTGGTAGAAGCAAGAAACAAGCAGAGCAGGAGGCAGCGAAAGAGGCTTTGTCGCTGATGGGCGTATGAAAAAGGGAAATATAAGCATTTTTGTCCCTCATAATGGTTGTCCACAGCAGTGCTCGTTTTGTAATCAAAAGACGATTACTGGCAAACAGAGTCAGCCTACAGCTGATGATGTTACCAAAAGTGTTGAAACAGCACTAAAGAAAAAGGGTTATACCTATGAGATAGCCTTTTTCGGTGGTTCCTTTACTGCTATTGATAGGGATTATATGGTGTCACTACTTGGTGCTGCCTATGAATATGTTAAGGATGGTAGAGTAGATGGTATTAGGATTTCTACTAGACCTGACTGTATTGATGAGGATATCTTGACTGTGTTAAAACAGTATGGTGTTACCTCAATCGAGCTAGGTGCTCAAAGTATGGATGACGAGGTGCTAGAGGCAAATCTTCGTGGCCATAGTGCTGACGATGTCGTTAGAGCATCAAGACTTATTAAGGACTTTGGCTTTGAGCTTGGATTACAGATGATGACTGGTCTGTATCTCGATACTGATGAAAAAGCTATCGAAACAGCGAATCGCATCATCGCCCTTGAGCCAGCAACAGTTCGTATTTATCCTACTGTTGTGCTAAAGGGTACATATCTTGCAAAACTCTATGATGATGAGGTGTACAAGCCACAGACTGTTGACGATGCTGCAAATCTCTGCACAAAGCTAGTGCCTATGTTTGAGAATGCTGGTATTAGAGTTATTCGACTTGGTCTGCACTCGTCAGAGGATATTAAGCGTAATATGGTCGCTGGTGCATATCACGACTCATTTGGTGAGATTGTGCAATCGAGATATATGCTCAATCGTATACTTAAATATCCACCAGCAGATTACGAGATTATGGTCAATTCTCGTAGCGTATCAAAGCTTAAAGGTCAGCAAAAGCGCAATATTTACTTCCTTATGGAAGAAGGATATAACATTAAGGTCACTGTTAATGACAAGGTGGCTGTAGATGATTTAAAGATTATAAGAAGATAGGAAAAGACTATGCTACTTAGAACATTAGAAATGCAGGGATTCAAGTCATTCCCTGATAAAACAGAACTTAATTTTGGCAAGGGTATAACAGCTGTTGTTGGGCCAAATGGCTCTGGTAAGAGTAATATCTCTGATGCTGTTCGTTGGGTACTTGGTGAAACTAGCACCAAATCTCTTCGTGGCTCAAAGATGGAGGACGTTATCTTTGGTGGTACCTCTAGCAGAAAGGCTCTTGGTTTTGCACAGGTTGTGCTCACTCTTGACAATTCAGATGGCTCACTAAAGGATAGGGGCGAGATTGTCACTGTAACTCGTCGTTACTATCGTTCTGGCGAAAGTGAGTATCGTATCGATGGCGAGACTGTTCGTCGTAAGGATATCCATGAGCTTTTTATGGATACTGGTCTTGGTGCTGATGGCTATTCTATGGTTGGTCAAGGTAAGATTGACTCCATTATTTCTGCCAAGAATGAGGACAGGCGTGAGCTTTTTGAGGAGGCAGCTGGTATATCTCGTTTTCGTCACAGAAAGAAGGACGCAGAGCGTAGATTGGAGCAGGCACAGGAGAACTTGGTTCGTCTTTTAGACATTCTTGGTGAGCTTGAAAACCGTGTTGGCCCACTAAAAAAGCAGAGCGAAAAAGCACAGCAGTTCCTTGAGCTATCTGAAGAGAAGAAAACTCTTGAGATTGGTGTATGGCTAAATAAGATTAGCAAATTCACTGTTGAACTTCGTGAGCAAGAGCACAAGATTGATGCTGCAAATGCGTCATATGAAATATGCGAAAAAGAGCTTGAAGATATCGAGAAAGAGATTGAGGCTGTAGCACAAGGCATTACAGAGATTAATCTTGCTATCGAGCAAGCAAGAGCAGGAGCATCTGCTTTTGAGGAGGAGGCTCTTCGTAAGGACGGTGAAATCAAGGTTCTTACAGCCACTTTGGAGCATAATAATGAGACTGTAGCTCGTTTGCAGAGTGATATCGCTATGGCTGATGATACCGGCTCTAGCATTGATGACCAAATCGCAGAAAAGCAGAATGTTATCGCTCAAAATGAGCAGATTATCGCTGATAAGAATGCACAGCTACAGGCTGTAGCATCAGAGCTTACAAAATTACAAAGTGAAAATGTCGAAATGTCCGACAAATCAGCATCTCTTAATCAGCAGATGACAGCGTTGACTGTTGAACTTTCTGATTGGAAGGTTAAGCAATCACAGTCATCATCACATATCGACGAAATTAAATCTCGTATGGGAACTGTTGATGAGAATGTTGAGCTTTGCGACAAGGAGATTGCATCTGTTCATGCTCAAAAGCAGGAGAGTGAAGATAATCTTGCATTCCTACAAGAGCGTATTGATGAATATGAGAACTCGCTTGGTGGATATCAGCTAAAGCTAAAGACAAAGACTGAAAAGGCAGAGAAGCAAAAGGATGCTGTAGAGCAGATAGCTCGTCGTCTTGATGAAAAGACCAGTCGTGCTCATATGCTTGAGGAACTAGAAAAGAATATGGAAGGCTTTTCTGGTGCAGTTAAGGTTGTTATGAAGCAATCACAGGCAAAGGCACTGTCTGGTATTCACGGTACACTCAATCAGCTTATCTCTGTTGATAATGAGTATTCTACTGCTATTGAGGTAGCACTTGGTGCTGCTATGCAGAATATTGTTGTATCTAGCGAAAGTGATGCAAAGCGTGCTATCAATTTCCTTAAGCAGAACAATCACGGTCGTGCTACATTCCTACCTATTTCTGCTATTAAGCCAAGAAGCATTGAGGAGAATGACCTTGATGACAACTTTGGCTATGTTGATATTGCGTCTAATCTTGTTGATTGCGACGCACAGTATCGTGATATTGTTGATAACCTACTTGGTAGAGTTATTATCGTTGATGATATCGATTGTGCTATCGGTATCTCTAAGAAATATAAGAACAGATATAAGATTGTTACCCTTGATGGTCAGGTTATGAATCCAGGTGGTTCAATGACTGGTGGTTCTCGTGTGAAGGGTAGTGGCGTCCTATCTCGTGCAAACCTTATTGAGGAGCTTAAGGCAGAGGCTGACAAGCTGTCAAAGGAGCTTGATGATGCAAAGGCATTATACAAGACAGCTATTGAGGACGCTAACAAGGCTGCTGCTGATTTCCAAGGTGCAGATGCTGACCTTCGTAATGCGAAGGAGGAGATTATTCGTGCACAGGGTGACGATAAATTAATCGCTGACAAGCTAACTCTACTCGAAAATCAAAAGGCATCTATGATTAAGGAGAAGGATTCTGATGGTGAGCGTATTGTCGCTCTACAGGACGCTCTCAAATCTGCTGCTGTTGAGATTGAGCGTATCGAAAATCAGATTAAGTCAACCGAGCAGTCACTCGATGACCTCAACGCTGGTGCTACAGAGCTTACTGAAAAGAGAGAGGCTATCCGTCAGAGAACAGAGGAAATCAATCTTGAGCTCGTTACTATTACTAAGGACACAGAGTCTGCAAAGCTTGCTATTGAGGAATTAGAGCTTCGCAAATCAACCCAGTCCGATAGGATTAAGAGCATTGTTGACGAAATTGAGGAGATTAAGTCAAAGAACGAGGCACTACAGCTTACTATTGCTGACGTTCAGTCAGAGGCTGATGCTTTTCGTGCAAAGGCAAAGGAAAATGACGTTGACGTTCAAGACAAGATTAATGCTAGAAATGAACTAGAAAAGCGCTCTATTGAGCTTCGTCAGACTGAAAAGTCAAAGCTCGCTGATAAGGAAAAGCTTTCTGGTGAGCTAGTTCGTCTTGAGGAACGCAAGAATAATATGAAGAAGGAATACGACAACCTTGGTGATATGCTGTTCGAACAGTACGAGCTAACTCGTCCACAGGCAGAGGCACTTGGTATCGTAATTGAGGATATGACTGAGGCTAAAAAGCGTCTGCATGAGATTAAGGTCGCTATTAAGGGTCTTGGCTCAATCAATGTTGGTGCTATTGAGGAGTATAAGGAGGTATCCGAGAGGTACGAATTCCTTAAGGAGCAGATTGGAGATATCGAGTCCTCAAAGGCAGAGCTGATAAAGATTATTGATGACTTGACCTCATCTATGAGCGAAAAGTTTATGTACCAGTTTAAGCGTATTAATGAAGAGTTTAAGGTATCATTTGCTGATTTCTTCGGTGGTGGTAAGGGCGAGCTTATCTTAGAGGACCCAGATAACTGTCTTGAGTCTGCTATTGAGATTAAAATTCAGCCACCTGGAAAATCAGTACAGAATATTAATCTGTTCTCTGGTGGTGAAAAATCACTTGCTGCTATGGCATTATTGTTTAGTGTACTTAAGGTACAGCCATCACCATTCTGTATCTATGATGAGGTTGAGGCTGCGCTTGATGATGTCAATGTTGAGCGTTTTGCAAAATATATGCGCAAGATGACAGACAAGACACAGTTTATTTCTATCACTCATCGTCGTGGCACAATGGAGGAGGCAGACGTTCTCTATGGTGTTACTATGCAGGAAAAGGGTGTATCAAAGCTTCTTGAGCTACAGAGTGCAGAGCTTGCTAGCCAAATGGGACTAGAGGCATAAAGGAGATATTATGGGATTATTTGACAAGTTTAGAAAAGGACTACGCAAAACTCGTGATGAGGGCTTAACAGCACAGGTTGACGAGGTTATTGAGTCCTATGATGAGATTACTGATGACCTATTTGATGAGCTAGAGGAAGTGCTCATTATGGGTGACGTTGGTATGCCAACAGCAGAGAGGGTTATCGGTGACCTTCGTGCAAAAATACAGAATGACAAGATTACCTCTGTATCACAGGTTAGAGAGACTATGAAGGATATCGTAGCCGGTGTTGTATGGGGTGGTAGCTATTTAAAGCTTCGTACAAAGCCATCTATTATTCTTGTTATCGGTGTTAATGGCGTTGGCAAGACTACTACTATTGGAAAACTAGCACTACGCCTAAAGACTATGGGCAGAAGTGTTATCCTCGGTGCTGCTGATACATTCCGTGCAGCTGCATCAGAGCAGCTTACTATTTGGGCTGACAGAGCAGACGTTCCTATCATCAAGCATGCCGAGGGTGCAGACCCAGCAGCTGTTGTTTATGATACTATTCAGGCTGCAAAGGCTCGTGGTACAGATGTTATCATTATCGACACAGCTGGCAGACTTCATAACAAGAAAAATCTTATGGACGAGCTTAACAAAATCAGCCGTGTTATCGATCGAGAGCTACCAGATGCATCTCGTGAGACATTGTTAGTATTGGACGCTACAACTGGTCAGAACGCTGTTAATCAGGCAAAGGACTTTAAGGAGGCTGCTGGTATTACTGGTATCATCCTTACAAAACTTGATGGCACAGCTCGTGGTGGTGTTGTCCTTGCTATTAATAACGAGCTTGATGTACCGGTTAAGTTTGTTGGTGTTGGTGAGCAAATTGATGATTTGCAGCCATTTGATGCCGAGGCATTTGCATCAGCACTGTTCGATATGAAGCCAAATGACGATGGTGTTGAGGAAATCGCTGATTTCATCTCATCAAATGAGGAATAATGATATGGATTTTATTTTAGCAACTAACAATATGAAAAAGCTTGCAGAAATGCAGCGTATTTTGTCACCACTCGGCATTAATGTTGTTACAGCAAAGATGCTTGGTATCACTCTACCAGAGGTGGTTGAGGACGGTGACACATTCGAGGCTAACGCTCGTATTAAGGCGCTTTCTGCATGTGAGATTACTGGTATGCCTGCTATCGCTGATGATAGCGGTATTTGTGTTGATTATATAGATGGTGCACCAGGTATATATTCAGCAAGATTTGCCAATATCTATGATAAGAATGGCAAGAATGCCGATAATGAGAAGAATGCTAACGATGAGGATAACAACAACCTCTTGCTAGAAATTCTTGATGGCCTACCAATGGAGCAGAGAACAGCATATTATGTATGTGCTATTAGCTGTATATTCCCAGATGGCAAGGAGATTAGCGTTCGTGGTGAGTGCCATGGTCATATTGGATATGAGCGTGATGGCAACGCTGGATTTGGCTACGACCCATTGTTCATCATTAATGGCAAATCATTTGGCAAATATGAGGGTGAGGAAAAGGATAAGATTTCTCATCGTGGCAATGCTCTTAGAGCGTTGACTGCAGAATTAGAAAAGATATTATAATAGGAGATTTATATATGACCTCAAAGGAAAGAGCAGCCTTAAGAGCAAAGGCTAACCCACTTGAGCCAGTTATCCAAATCGGCAAAGAGGGTATCACAGACAACCTTGTTGCACAGGTTGATGACACACTTGATACAAGAGAGCTAATTAAGATTAGAGTTCATCTTGACACAGCACCAGATGCGCCTCGTCAGTTTGCAAATGAGCTTGCAGAAAAGCTTGGTGCAGACGTTATTCAGGTTATTGGTGGCGTTATCGTGTTATATAGAGAGGCTGACCCAGATCGTATCGCAGAAAAGAAGAAAAAGCGTGGCTCTGGCTCTGCAAAGGCTACAGCAAAGAAAAAGACAAAGATTAAAGGTATGCGTCAGCGTCAGCGTGAAAAGGAAGCAAAGAATCCATACGCTGTGTATGACCGTATGAACAAGGATAAGAATAAGAAACCAAGTAGGACAAAGTAATGAATATCGCTATATTTGGTGGTGCATTTAACCCAGTACATAATGGACATGTTCATTTGGTTAGGGAGCTTAGCAGAATCAATAATACTATTGAGCCATTTGATAAAATTATTCTAATTCCTACTGCTAACCCACCACACAAGTCTAGTGATGGTCTTATTAGTGGTGAGCATAGGATAAATATGCTAGAGCTTGCATTCAAGGATTTTGATAATGTTGTGATATCGACTATCGAGTTTGAAAGCAAAGAAAAAAGTTATACCTACCACACATTGAAAAAACTGAAAAAACAGTATCCAAATGACAATTTGACCTTGCTTATCGGTACTGACCAGCTGTTTAATTTTAATAAGTGGTATAATTATGACAAGATAATGAAAATTGCCGACGTACAAGCTATCACTAGAGAGAAACGTCAGCGTCAAGCTGTTGAGGATTTCAAGAATAGTAACATGGACAATGATTTGTCAAAAATTTCTGTTTTAGTTGCAAAGCCGGTCGTTGTGTCCTCAACAGAGATTAGGGATAGAGTCAAGGCAGGGGATAGTATTAGTGACCTCGTGCCACTGTCTGTTGAGCAATATATAAAGGATAATAATTTATATGTCTAATAAACAGTATATAAATTTAATAAGAGAGAGGCTATCTGACTATCGCTTTCATCACTCTATGTGTGTTGCAGATAGAGCTGTAGAGCTTGCAAAAAAATATGACCTGGATTGTGATAAAGCGTATATTGCTGGACTTCTTCACGATATTACTAAGGAAGAGGATTTGGCTGTTCAGCGACAGCTGATAGAGTCCGATGGATACAAGATGACCGAGCTTGAAATAGGTAGCAAGAATATCTATCACCAGATGAGTGGTGCTGTGTTTGTAAAAACGGAGCTTGGTATTACGGATGATGATATTATCGGTGGTATTAGGTATCATACTACAGGTAGGGCTGATATGACCGATTTTGAAATGCTGATATATTTGGCAGATTTTACTTCACTTGATAGGAGCTATCCGGACGTTGATATTATGCGTGAAAAATCTGACCATTCTATGCTTGATGCTATGCTGTATTCACTAGAATACACTATTGTCAAGCTTGCAAAGGATAATAAACAAATTCATCCAGACACCCTGCATTGCTACAACTGGGTAGTTGGAGAATTGAATAAATAGGAGTAATCTATGGAGAATTTTAGAGAAATTGTTGATATCGCTGTAAAGGCTATTGACTCAAAGCGTGGCGAGGATATCGAGGTTATTAAGGTGTCTGATATCACTGTTTTGACCGATTATTTTGTTGTTGCAACAGCGAATTCTAACACACAGCTAAAGGCTATTGCCGATGAGGTTGAGTACAAGCTATCCGAGGCTGGATTTGAGCCTCATCACACCGAGGGTGAAAAGAGCGATTGGATATGTCTTGACTATATTGGTGTCGTTATTCACATTTTGTATCGTGAGCAGAGAGGCTTCTATCAGATAGAGCGTCTTTGGGAGGATGGCGAAAAAGTAGATATTGACAACCTTATTATAAAAGAATAAAATATACACTTGTAAATTATCTCTGTTATATGGAGGAAGGATAAATGGATTATAATTTTAAACAAAGCGAATTAAAATGGCAAAAGCGCTGGGAGGATGAGGGTGTATTCCACGCTCAAGACAACTCTTGTAAGAGAAAGTTTTATGGTCTTGTAGAGTTCCCATATCCATCTGGTGCTGGTATGCACGTTGGTCATATCAAGGCTTATTCTGGTCTTGAGGTTGTATCAAGAAAGAGAAGACTTGAGGGCTATAATGTACTGTTTCCAATCGGATTTGATGCATATGGTCTACCAACAGAGAACTATGCTATCAAGACTGGTATCCATCCACGTAAGGTTACCGATATGAATATCGAAAAGTTTACTAGCCAGCTAAAGAGAGTAGGCTTCTCATTCGACTGGACTAGAGTTATCGATACTACAGAAGAGGGCTACTACAAGTGGACCCAGTGGATTTTCCTAAAAATGTTTGAGAACGGTCTTGCATTCCGTGACAAGACATTAGTTAACTATTGTCCATCTTGTAAGGTTGTTCTTTCAAATGAGGATTCACAGGGTGGCAAGTGTGATATCTGTCATTCTGACGTTGTGCAAAAGTCAAAGGACGTATGGTATCTTCGTATTACAGAGTATGCTGACAAGCTACTTGAGGGTCTAGAGAAGGTTGACTATCTACCAAATGTTAAGCTTCAGCAGGTTAACTGGATTGGTAAGTCAAGAGGTGCGTTCGTTACATTCTCACTCAATGAGGTACCAGAGAGCTTTAAGATTTACACAACAAGACCTGATACACTATTTGGTGTAACATTTATGGTTATGGCACCTGAGCATCCAATTATTGATAAGTATAAGGACCAGATTGCCAATATGGACGAGGTTACTGCTTATCGTGCAGAGTGTGCAAAGAAGACAGAGTTCGAGAGAACACAGCTAGTTAAGGACAAGACTGGCGTTAGACTAGAGGGCTTCACAGCAAAGAATCCAGTTAACGGCAAGGATATCCCTATCTATATCTCTGACTATGTTATGATGGGCTATGGTACTGGCGCAATTATGGCTGTTCCAGCACACGACCAGAGAGACTATGATTTTGCAAAGAAATTTGGTATCGATATTATCGAGGTTATCAAGGGTGGCGACATTTCAGTAGAGGCTTATACTGGCGATGGCGAGATGGTTAACTCTGGTTTCCTTGATGGTATGGATAATAAGAAGGATTCTATCGCAAAGATGATTGAGCACCTTCAGGCACAAGGCATTGGCGAGGGTGGTGTTCAGTACAAGATGAAGGACTGGGCATTCAATCGTCAGCGTTATTGGGGTGAGCCAATTCCTATCGTTCATTGTGACAAGTGTGGTATGGTTGCTGTTCCTTATGATGAGCTTCCACTACGACTACCTAATGTTGAGAACTTTGAGCCTGGTCAGGATGGTGAAAGCCCACTTGCAAAGATTGAGGATTATGTAAACTGTAAGTGTCCAAAGTGTGGTGGCGATGCAAAGAGAGAGACTGATACTATGCCACAATGGGCTGGCTCTAGCTGGTATTTCTTAAGATATATTGATCCACATAATGATACAGCACTTGCTGATATGGATAAGCTTAACTACTGGGGTCCAGTTGATTGGTACAATGGTGGTATGGAGCATGTTACTCGTCACCTTATCTATTCTCGTTTCTGGCACAGATTCTTATATGATATTGGTGCTGTTCCATTTGAGGAGCCATATCTAAAGAGAACTGCACAGGGTCTTATCCTTGGTCCAGATGGTGTAAAAATGTCAAAGTCTAGGGGTAATGTTATCGACCCTAATGTTGTTGTTGACGAGTTTGGTGCAGACGTTCTTCGTAGCTATGTTCTATTTATGGGTGACTACGAGCAGGCAGCTCCTTGGAGTGAGTCAAGCGTTAAGGGCTGTAAGAGATTTATCGACAGAGTATGGAAACTACAAGACATTCTTGTTGATGGCGATGAGTATTCTGATGAGCTCGTTACACCAATGCACAGAACTATTAAGAAGGTTACTAACGATATCGAGGCTATGAAGTTTAATACAGCAATCGCTGCTGTTATGACACTACTTAACCAGATTTATGAGGCTGGCAAGATTAACAGAGCAGAGCTTCGTGATCTTCTTGTTATCATCAACCCATTTGCTCCTCATATCACAGAGGAAATGTGGGAGACACTTGGCTATGGCGAGATGCTAGCCAAGGATGGCGAGTGGCCAAGCTATGACGAAGCAAAGACAGTAGAGAACACTGTAGAAATCGTTGTTCAGGTTATGGGCAAGGTTCGTTCTCGTATCACTATCGCTGTTGATATGCCACAGGATGAGGTTATCGCTCTTGCAAAGGCTGATGAAAAGGTAGCAGAGCTTATCGATGGCAAGACCATCAAGAAGGAAATCTATGTTCCTGGCAAGCTAGTTAATATCGTTGCTATCTAATAAAGATAATTAATAATTTATAAAGCCCCCTTTATCAAAGGGGGCTTTATCTTTTTTATATACGACTATTTGATTTTATTTATTCTTACGGTTATTTTGGTACTGTGATAACTATAAACAAAAAATAAAATATTTTTGAATTGCTTGTAATATAATAATTTTTATGATATTTAGTAATTGAGGTGAATTTTATGAAAAATGAAAAATTAAAAATTGGGTTTTTAATTATTGGTAGTTTTCTATTTGAATCTGGTTTTTATTGGCTAACAAGTACAATTATTGGATATTTTTCATCTAATAATTATTTACCTTCAATTATCTTTTTGATTTTTACATTTCTTAATTATCTTGTCATTTTGCCAATAGTTTCATTAAAACTACTTACCAATCCTCAAAAAGTTTTTGTTCCAATTTTATTATCTAGTATATTGTTTAATATTGCTACTGTAATTGGGTCATATACTTATTTATGTCTTGTTATTATAAACCCTAACTATATGTCTCTTTGCTTTCTGTTTGAAAACTTTTTTGCAAATGGAACTATGATGAACATTATATTTTATGGTGCACTTGCATTTCTTACTTTTTCGAAGCCATTAATGCTAAAATTAGTGTTAAATATGAAATCCAAGTAATCAAGGGTTATCGCAATATTTTAGATATGTGCAATCGTAGGGGAGGGGCTTGCTCCTCCCGTTTAATATACGCAATTCAAACAAAAAACGCATATAAGACGGACAAGGCAAGCCATGTCCCTACAAACTCCTGTTACAACCACCTTGTCGCAACATTTTAGATATGTGTAATCGTAGGAGAGGAGATATCATCCTCCCATTAAATAAAAACAACGGAGTAGCATTTGCTACTCCGTTGTTTGTTGTTTTGTATTAAGCTAGAGGCTTGCCTTTTTTTGCTGTTTCTATTGCGTTGAATAGTGATTTTTTGTTGCTTGCTGGTGCATCGCAAGAGTAATGCCATATCATCACTCCACCTAGATCTCTGTCGATTGCCCAGCTTGTTTTTTCGTATACCATAGCTGGTGTGTTGTATGAGAACGTAAGACCAGTTGCCTTGTCGTAGCAGAGTCCATTTTCATCAATTCTGTTCACGTCGCCATTGTATCCGTACCAGTATGCACCATGATTTGTTGGTCTACCGTAGAATGGGATACCCAAATCTAGCTTCTTCTTATCATATCCTAGCATAATCATTCGCAAGATATCTCTTTTTGCTTGGCTGACTGTAGCGTGATTGCCATCATCGTCCCAAGTGTCATATGCCATAACCTCGACCATATCGAGCACATTCATACCCTCTGGTGACTGCTTTGTGTTCCAAGGCGAAATTGCTGCACCGATAATGTACTTGCTTCCTAGCTTTTTGTCTAGTCGAACAAGAAAATCATCAAAATCGTTCCAGTATTGTTTCTTCAATGGGTATTCGTAGTCGAAGAATACACCATCGAATTTGTATGTCTTAACAAGATTTAGAATATTCTGCTCTAGCTTTCCTGATGCAAATGCATTTGAGTGCCTTGTTGCTTGGTCTACCATCTGGTCCTCCCAAACGTCAGATGAACTCTGTGAGCCAGGACCAAGCAGGTTGATATGTATTCTAGCTTTGCTACCGCTAGCCTTGATAGCTTTTTTGATATTGTTTAGGCGTAATGAAAAGTCATTATCCTTCCATACGCTACCATCTTCAGAAAAGCCAGCTATACCGAACACGATAATATCTGTTTGCTGTGCTAGGTGTGATTTGTCGATATTAGCATAGTTGTTTAGACTTTGGTTTGCAACTAGATATGATACAACACGGAAATTCTTTGCCTCTGTAGATTGTGGCTTTGTGGTGGTGTGTTTCTTTGTTGTCTGTGCTGTGGTAGGGGATTTTGCTATCTTTGTTGTGCTTCTTGCGACAGCAGTATATCCACCTGCAACAGCAGGCTGAGTTGCTTTTTCGGTTGTGGTAGTAGCTTTTGTAGTAGTTTCTGGTGCTTCGGTAACAACCTCTGTAGTCGTTTCTGCTGTTTCTGGCTCTGCCTTTTTGCTACAAGCAGAAAAGCTACATACTAGCAAAAGTGTTGCTAAAAATATTGCTATTACTCGTTTGTAGTTTCTTTTCATCGACTTTAATCCTCCCAAATTATAAGCTTTCTGTCGTCCCATAGTCTAATGCTTGGTGTGTATTTTATCTTGCCATCATTTGTGTAGTGAACGGTTACACTGTCCTTGTCACACTTAATGTCGAAATTAAGTAGTACACAGTCTCCGTCCTTGTATCCGTAGCCATCACCGTCATCGTCAAAATATCTTGCCTTGAATTCTCCATTTTCTACTGGATAGATATTGAGCACAATTTCTGGCTTTGTGCCGAACTCACAGTTACTATCGTCACTTGGAATGACAGAGCCAGCCTTGATGAAATATGGCATCTCGTCAGTAGGGTTGATGGTGAGCTCTACCTCTTGACCACCCTTGTATAGCTTGCTACCTAGATACCAGTCATCAGCTTTTGGTAGATACGCCTTGACCCTGTTTTTGCCTTCGTCAAAGACACAGGTTGCTAGTATATCTCGTCCTAGCATAAATGACTCGCATTTGTCATCAGCGTCATCGTAGTATAGCATTAGTGGAGCGTTGATAGGCTCTTCATTTTCTACAGAATTGTATGCACAGTTATATAGATATGGTATTAGTCGTCTTCTTTGCTTGAACAGTGACTTAACGCTGTCGATAATATCATCGTAGCTCCATGGCATTGTTGCGCTGCCATCAGCATTCCACGAATGAATAGTAAATCTTGGCTCAAAAATACCGTGCTGTAGCCATCTTAACAGTAGCTCTCTGCTTGGCATATCACCACTGAAACCGCCCAAATCGTGACCGTAAAAATGCAGACCACTCATACTCATTGTTAGTCCAATATTGTGACAGTATCTTAAATCCTCGAATGCAGAACGATTGTCACCAGACCAGGTTTGCGCCAGTCGTCTTGCACCTATACCACCACTACGAGTTGATAGAAATGGTCTCTTGTTTGGCAAAGCATCTATCTGCGCACTGTATGATGATAAGTTCATAAGATATGTAAGTGTTGGACGAATGTCGCAAGCTCTGACTTTTTCGCCAAATCCATTTGCAATGGCGTCAGTGTCCTTAATATCGAACTCGTTATTGTCATTCCATGTGCAGATGATACCAAAATCGAGCAGCTTTTCTTTTACCTGCTTTGACCAAAAATCGAATGCCTCGTCATTGGTGAAATCGAGATAGCTACCATATCCATCCCAAAATTGAGTGATAAAAGGTGTGCCGTCAGGATTTTTTACAAACCAACCATTAGCATTTATCATATCGTACATTGGATGACCGGTCAAAAAAGCAGGCTTGATATTTGGTATAATCTTAATACCATTGTCAGCAAATTTCTTGATGAATTCCTGTGGGTTAGGGAACTTGTCGTAGTTCCAGTTGAACACGCATCTCTGATTACCGATAGAGGTGTATCCAGATGATAGGTAGAAGCCTTGACAGCTTAGCCCTAGCTCCTTTACCTTATCTAGAAATTCATTCATCTTGTCGTTGCTGTCTGGTGCGTCAGTGTACGCCATTGTGCTTGCACAGTAGTCAAAGCTCCATTTTGGTGGGAATGCCTGCTTGCCACATAATGCACCAAATTCTTTGATTATATCTAGCTTTGAGCCAAAGAAAACATAGTAAACTATGCAATTATCATCAGTTTTAAAATATTTGTATGGCTCATAGTAGTTGTTGTGCTCTCTGCCCAAATCGATATAGCTTGTTGCAGATGTGTCGTAGAATATTCCGTATGCACCGTTCTCTGTGTCGCATACATAAAATGGTATATGTTTATATAGTGGGTCAGAGCTTTTGGCATTGTATCCCATACTGTCAGTGGTCTCGATTTTATATGAGCCTAGAGCTTTGTTTAGCTCACCAGCCTTGTCACCTAGACCAAAGATTTTTTCACCATTTTCACGGGTGATATAGTGATATTTTTCGTTGCCAAATTCCTTTTCAATATTATATGCAAGTGGTGCTCTGTCGGCAAAAATACGCTTGCCATTCTTGCTGTATGATAGCAGAAAATTTGCCCTGTTTATGCTGATTTCAACCCCACAGCCTAGCACGATTTTGTTGTCTAGCACTTCGCCATCTGGGTTAAATCCAACTGTGCTAATTCTGCTTCTGCCATCTCTTGACAGTTCGTTTTGTGGATTGATATTAAAGGTTGGCAGCATAGTGGCGTTGTCGTCATAAATCGCTACTCTAACACAGCTTTTGCTGACTATATCAATCCTTGCATTTGTGCTGTCGCATCTGTATTGAACAAAGGATTTGCCCTTGCTGATTTCAAAAAAATCGTGGTTATATTTCATTAGAATTCAGCCCCTTTGTTCGAGAATGTATTTTTGAAGAATACCTTTGTGTCCATTGTCATTGGCTTTGTGCTTTCACAAAATCTCATTGGCATCTTTATACCGTCAGTCCACTGTGGTATCTCGTCACAGTTAGGATCACCAGTCTTGATGAATGAGTGAAAGGCAGAGCTAATCTCTCTTGAAATTTTGTAATCGATATCTTCAAATGGTCTCCAGTTGTTTCCTAGTGTGCAGAATGCATATAACAAATCACAGCTGTGCCATGCACCACTGTTGTCACCAGGCAAATCACGGAAGAAATTGTAAACATAGCATTTTGCACCAGCTTTTTTTGCTGATTTGGTCCATTTCTTGGTCAGCATTTCTAGTACGATTGGTGCCATATCGGTAGAGGTGACACCAAGAATATATTCCATATTGCTTGGTATAGTTTTCATATTAAAGCTGTCCTTGGTGATTATCTCACCATCAACAACTGGTAAGGTATATAGCATACTCTTTTTGTCACTCTTGCAAGCGTCGGACCAAGCGTAAAACAGTGTCTTTTCGTCGACAGATTTTAGCTCGTCGATGCTCTTAACACCAGCATTTGCTATGATGGTGTCCCAAAATGCTCTTGTTTTTTCTGGTGAGGTTGGCTTTGCAATAGCTCTTTGTAGTCCAGCACCACTCATAAGGATTGCTCTCTTGAACATACCCTTACACATAGGGGATGAAATGAGTATATCGACACTCATAGCACCAGCACTCTGTCCTATTAGAGCGATATTGTCCTTGTCACCACCAAAGCCATCAATATTATTGATTATCCAGTTGATAGCAGCAACTTGATCATACAGACCGAAGTTACCGTCGGCACCTTTCAAATCCGGGTGAGAGCAAAAGCCAAATGGACCAAGACGATAGTTCATAGCAACGAAGATAATACCATTTTCTGCAAAAGCCTTGCCATAAATATGACCCTCGTTTGCACTGCCACCAGTGAAGCTACCACCATGAATATAGATAGCTACCGGACAACCCTTCTTGTCCTTTGGTGCCCAAATGTTTAGGAATAGGCAGTCCTCACTGTATGTGAATTCTAGTCCCTTTCTGAACTCCTTGTGATAGAATGCGTTGCATTTTTCGTCGTCCTCAAAGCCTCGTCTTTGGTATGAGCATTCGCCCCATTCGGTAGCATCGATTGGCTCATCCCATTTTGTTTGTAGAACTGGCTTTTCCCATCTGTTAGCCTTGGCATATTCTATACCTCTAAATTCAGCATAGCTATCCTTATCAAGACCAATTATCTCTCCACCATTAGTGGTGATTTTTACTGTGTTTTCCATAATTTCACCTCGTTACTATTATTATATATCAATACATTGCTTTTTTCAATGCCTTGTCTTTGACATATTGATTGTAATGTATTATAATAATAAAAAATGTTCGAGAGGTGATATTGTGCACGAGCATAAGGATATCGAAATGTGTGAGGATAATTGTGTACACGAGTCCTTGCTAAAGATAGTTAATGATACTATGCCTGATGAAACGGAGCTGTACGATTTGTCAGAGCTTTTTAAGGTGTTTGGTGATTCTACAAGAATCAGAATATTGTTTGTATTGTTTGAGGCAGAGGTATGCGTTTGCGATTTGGCTCAAGCGCTCAATATGACCCAGTCTGCAATATCTCATCAGTTGAGAATTTTAAAACAGTTCAAGCTAGTTAAGAGTAGACGAGATGGCAAATCTGTGTTTTACTCTCTTGCAGATGACCATGTTCGTTTAATTATTGCACAAGGTCTAGAGCATATCGAAGAGGAATAAGCGTTACAAAAAAAGCAGTTTTTTAAAACTGCTTTTATTTTTTTATTGTATATTATAATATAATGTGTTATAGTATTATTTGTATAAGTATAATTTGTGCGACATAGGAGGATAAAAAATGTACAAGGATTATTATGACTCAATTGGCAAGGTTGCCGAAACAGACAAGGAGGTTGCTGACGCAATGTCTTTGGAGCTACAGCGCCAAAGAGAGAATATCGAGCTTATCGCTTCAGAGAATCTCGTATCTCCACAGGTAATGGCTGCTATGGGCTCAGTACTTACTAACAAGTATGCAGAGGGTCTACCATCAAAGCGTTACTATGGTGGCTGTCAGTATGTGGATATCGTAGAGGAGATTGCTATCAAGCGTGCTTGTGAGCTATTTGGCTGTAATTTTGCTAATGTTCAGCCACACTCTGGCGCTCAGGCAAACACAGCTGTTTATCTTGCTCTACTACAGCCAGGTGACACAGTTATGGGTATGAGCCTAGACAACGGTGGTCACTTGACACACGGTTCACCAGCTAATATTTCTGGTAAGTATTTTAACTTCGTTCCTTATGGTGTTAATGAGGATGGATTTATCGATCTTGTTGAGTTCAACAAGCAGGTTATCAAGGTTAAGCCAAAGCTTATTGTGGCAGGTGCTTCAGCTTATCCTAGAGAGATTGATTTTAAAACAATGGCTGATATAGCACACGCTAATGGTGCTATGTTTATGGTTGATATGGCTCATATTGCTGGCCTTGTTGCTGCTGGCCTACACCAGTCACCAATTCCATATGCAGATGTTGTTACAACTACTACACACAAGACACTTCGTGGTCCTCGTGGTGGACTTATTCTTTGCAACAACCCTTATCTTGCTAGAAAGATCAATTCAGCTGTGTTCCCAGGCACACAGGGTGGTCCTTTGATGCACGTTATCGCTGGTAAGGCAGTTTGCTTCGGTGAGGCACTTAAGCCAGAGTTTAAGGAGTATCAGCAGAAAGTTATCGACAATGCAAAGGCTCTTGCAAAGGGTCTAACTGATAGAGGTCTTAACCTAGTATCTGGTGGTACAGATAACCATCTATGTCTACTTGACCTTCGTGGCACTGGCGTTAATGGTAAGGAGCTTGAGAACAGACTTGATGAGGTTCATATCACCCTTAACAAGAACACAGTTCCTAACGAGCCACTTTCACCATTTGTTACCTCTGGTGTTCGTATTGGTGCTCCTGCAGCAACAACACGTGGTCTAAACACAGAAGATTTTGACAAGATTGCAGAATTTATCTCTCTTGCTGTTAAGGACTTTGATGCTAACAAGCAGTATATCCTTGATGGCGTTGCAGAGATTTGTGCAAAGTATCCTCTATACGAATAAAATTAATTTTAAGTGATTTGTTATGAAAACTATTCTTATTTCCATACTAAAATTTGGACTAGCTGTTCTATACGCTCCTATGAAGCTGTTTAAGACGAAGAATCAAATTGTGTATTTGTCTCGTCAAAGTAACGACAAGAGCATTGATATGCGACTACTTGAGCAGGCTATCAAGAATGAGGACAGTACTGTAAAGCAGGTCTTTCGTCTAAAGATGATTGATGATGGTATTTCTGCCAAGATAAAGTATTGCATATCTATCATTGGCGATATGTACTATCTTGCTACCTCAAAGGTTGCTATTGTCGACACATATTCTATCACTGTGTCTTGCCTTAAGCATAAGAGTGATTTAAAGGTTATTCAAATGTGGCATGCCCTTGGTGCTATCAAGAAATTTGGACTACAGTCTATTGGCACAAAAGAGGGTAGGGACGAAAAGGTCAGCAACGCTATGAATATGCACAAGAACTATGATTATGTTCTTGCACCAAGTGCTGCTACAGCTATGTTTTATATGGAGGCCTTTGGCGTTACAAATGACAAAATCAAACTTTGTCCTATGCCTAGGGTTGATTTTATCACTGACCATGATTCTAGAGCTAGTGAGTTTTATAGCCTTAATCCAGCACTTGGACAAAAGAGAATAGTTTTGTATGTTCCAACATTTAGGGATAGAGAGGCTGTCATAGCAAATATGCTAAAGCTGGAGTTTGAGGGCAAGGATGATTATGCATTGATTATTTCTCCTCATCCTCTTAGCAAGGCTGCTACTGACGAAAAATATTTGCCAAATGGTAGCTTTTCATCCTTTGATTTGATGAAAATTGCAGACGTTATTATCACGGACTATAGTGCTTGTGCCTTTGAGGCGTCATTACTTATGAAGCCACTATATTTCTTCGTTCCGGATTATAACGAGTATATTGACGAGCGTGGCATCAATGTTGATATTTTTGATGAAATGCCACACGCTGTCTTCAAGGACGCTGACGCTCTAGTTAATTCTATCGTATCCAATGATTACGATTTAACTGAGCTGTACAGCTTTAAGGAAAAATATATCGATACCCCAGCTGGTAGCTGTTCTGAGATACTAGCTAGGTTCGTGGTTATGCTTATGAAATAAGGAGTATTGTATGAAGAGAGTATTGACTTATGGTACATTTGACCTCTTGCATTATGGTCATATAGAGATACTTCGTCGAGCAAAGGAGCTTGGTGATTATCTCGTTGTTGCTCTGTCTACTGATGAGTTCAATGACAAAAAGGGCAAGATCGCATATCATAGCTACGAAACAAGAAAGAAAATGCTTGAGGCAATTCGATATGTTGATCTAGTTATCCCAGAGGATAATTGGGAGCAAAAGGCTGATGATGTTAAGGATTATCATATCGACGTCGTTGTTATGGGCTCTGATTGGGCAGGCTCTGACAAGTTTGATTATTTAAAGGAATATTGCGAGGTTGTATATCTCGACAGAACACCTGGAGTCTCAACAACAAAGATAAAGGACGATTTAGGTCTTAAGGCTGCTGAAAAGGGCAAAGAGCAGCTCCCAGAATAAAGTATAAGAGGTAAATAAATGAGCTATTCTGTATCGAAAAAATTTGCTAGTATGAAGCCATCTGCTACTAGAGAAATATTGAAGGTTACTTCTGACCCATCATTCATCGCATTTGCTGGTGGTTCACCAGCTGTAGATGCCTTTCCTTGTGAGGAGGTCAAGACATTAAGTGCCAAGATATTGGAGGAGAATCCAGTATCAGCCTTGGTGTATGGAGTGTCAGAGGGATATGAGCCACTACGCCAAACTGTCAAATCTTGGCTAAAGCGTAGGGAGAATGTCGGCACAGATGACGACACTGTTATTATCACTGCTGGTGGCACACAGGTTATGGACCTAGCTACTAGAGTGCTTGCATCAGAGGGTGATACAATTATCTGTGAGGAGCCATCATTCATTGGTTCACTTAACTGCTTTCGTTCTCATGGTTGCAAGCTTGCTGGCGTTCCTATCGATGCTGATGGTATGAATATCGATGCGTTGAGAGAGGTTGTTAAGGCTAACCCAGATGCAAAATTTATTTACACTATTCCAAATTTCCAAAACCCAGGTGGTACAACAATGAGCCTTGAAAAGCGCAAGGCTATGTACCAAATCGCACTGGAGAATGATTTAGTTATTGTCGAGGATAACCCTTATGGTAATCTTCGTGTAGCAGGTGACGAAATCCCTGCAATTAAGAGCTTCGATACAGAGGGTATAGTAGTTTATGCTGGCTCATTTTCGAAGATTTTGGCTCCTGGTATCCGTGTAGCATATGCTGTTGTACCAAACAAGATTGCGCCAGCATTCACTATCGGCAAGCAGGTGTCAGACGTTCACACTGGTGTGCTCAACCAAATGATTGTATCTCGATGGTTTGACGAGTACGACGTTGATGCACATATTGATAGAATTAGAGAGATTTATCGCCACAAGCTAGAGCTTATGTGCGACTGTCTTGATAAGTATTGTGAGGATATCACATATGTTAGACCAGAGGGTGGCTTGTTCATTTGGGCAAAGCTACCTGACAATGTTGATATGCTCGACTATGTTAATAAGCTAGTTAATCGCAAGGTCGCTGTTGTACCTGGTTCATCATTTATGATGGATGACACAGCCCCTTGTCAATATATACGCCTTAATTTCTCTACACCATCTGATGATGCTATCGTTAAGGGTGTCAAGATTATGGGCGAAACATTAAAATTATACAAATAATCGTTTTTAGGAGAATATTATGTCAGAACAAATGCAACAACCAGTAGAGAGAAAAAAGCGTAGTCTTTCTCTCATTCAGCCAACCTCTATTCCTACACTGGGCAACTACCTTGGCGCTATGAGAGGATGGCCAACATTCCAGCAGGATTTTGATACAGTATTTGGTATTGCTGATTTGCATTCCATCACTGTTCGCCAAGAGCCTGCAAAGCTCAGACAGCAGACAACACAGCTATATGCTATGCTTCTTGCGACTGGTCTTGACCCAAAGAATGGTATTGTTTTCATCCAGTCCCATGTACCAGAGCATTCACAGCTTGCATGGCTACTAAATTGCTATACACAGTTTGGTGAGCTTAACAGAATGACACAGTTTAAGGATAAATCAGCACAGCACGCAGATAATGTTAATGCTGGTCTGTTTACCTATCCTTGTCTTATGGCTGCTGATATTCTTTTGTATCAGGCTGATGTCGTTCCAGTAGGTGCTGACCAAAAACAGCATTTGGAGATTACTCGTGATATCGCAGAGAGATTCAATGGCGTTTATGGTAATGTATTTACCGTTCCAGAGCCATATATTCCAAAGGCTGGTGCTAGAGTAATGTCCCTACAGGACCCAACTCGTAAAATGTCAAAGTCTGACCCTAACCCAAAGGGCACAGTTTATTTGACTGACGAGCCAAATGTTATTATGAAAAAGTTTAAGTCTGCTGTTACCGATTCTGATATGTCTGTTCATTATGCAGAGGGTAAGGACGGTATCAACAACCTTATGACTATTTATTCTGCTGTTACTGGCGATAGCTTTGAGACTATCGAGCACGACTTTTCTGGTAAGGGCTATGGTGACTTTAAAAAGGCTGTAGGTGAGGCTGTTGTGGCAGAGCTTGAGCCTTTGCAGAAGAGATATAACGAATATATGCAGGATAAGGCATATATGCAGGAGTGCTGGACTAATGGTGCTGATATCGCATCACGAATTGCTGGCAGAACACTTAACAAGGCAATGAAGAAGATTGGCTTTCTTCAAAAATAATGAGGATTAAAATATGAGCTTTTATAACATTATCAATCTGCTCGGTGGATTAGGTCTGTTCCTTTTTGGTATGAAATATATGAGTGAGGGACTTAATCAGGTAGCAGGTAACAAAATGAAGGACCTACTCGAAAAGCTAACTCGAAATCGTTTTAAGGGCTTTTTGCTAGGTGTATTTGTAACAGCTGTTATCCAGTCATCATCTGCGACTACAGTTATGCTGATGGGATTTTTGAATGCTGGCATTATGGACCTAGCACAAGCAACTGGCGTTATCATTGGTGCTAATATCGGTACTACTATCACAGCTGTACTTATTGCTATTGATGTTTCATTTATTGCACCATTCTGTATTTTTGTTGGTGCTGCTGTTGCTCTGTTTTCAAAGAAGCAGACAAAGAAATATGTCGGACAAATCGTTCTTGGATTTGGTGTGCTTTTCTTTGGACTAAAGTATATGAGTGGCGACGCCGCTATGGGTGTGCTAAAGACTAATGAGGCGTTCCAAAGCTTTATTACTAGTGCAAACAACCCATTTTTAGGTATCCTTATTGGTATCGCTATTTGCTCTGTATTGCAGTCATCTAGTGCTGCTATCGGTGTTTTGCAGGTGCTAGCACTTCAGGGCTTTATGCCTATGAGCTTTGCTATTTACTTGATTATTGGTATCAATGTTGGCTCTGCTACACCATTGTTCCTATCAGCTATTGGTGCAAAGACTAATGCAAAGCGTGCTGCAGTTGTTTACTTTATCTTTGACTTTGTAGGTATGTTAATATTCACACCTATTACATTGCTAACACCATATGCTAGCTGGATAGAGAGCCTCAGCGATAATGGCTCTGTTCAGGTTGCTACTGCACATATTATCTTTAAGATAGTTACAGCGTTATTCCTATTGCCATTCGTTAAGCCTATAGTAAAGATTTCTGAAAAAATCATTCCTACTAGAGAGCACGAAACAGCAATGCGCTTTACCTATATTGATACAAAGATTTCGAACAACTCTATTGCTACTGCTATGCAGATTGGTAGTGAGGTTGAGCGTATGGCTCTTCTCGTTCGTGAAAACTTTGTTATCGCCTGTGATTCCTTTATGGCAAACGACCCATCAAAAGAACGTTTGATTAGGGATAATGAGGAGCTTATTAATTGGCTAAATCACAATATTACCGACTTTATGGTAACTCTGACCTCGAAACAGCTTACTGGTAATGTGTCTGAGTATCTTGGTAAATTGTTCCATGTTGTTACCGATTTGGAGAGAATTGGTGACCATGCTATTAATGTTTTGGAGCGTACTATCGCTGCAAAGGATGACGACCTTGGATTTACTGAGGATGGTCTAGGTGAGTTTAATGAGATTTATTCGAAGGCTTTGGAGCTATTTGATCGCTCACTTGCTGCTTTTAGAAATCAGAGACTTACTGATGAAGAGGAGCATCTAATTCATTCACTCGAGGATGATATCGATGAGCTTACACTTAAGGCACAGGATAACCATGTGTCTCGTTTAAGAGCAAAGAAATGTCATACAAGCTCCGGTGTTGTATTTACCAAGGTGTTGCAGGATTTGGAGCGTGTTGGTGACCATTCATACAATATCGCTTGGGCTGCTCGTACAGATAAGAATTTGATTAGACAGATATAGTTTTTTTATGAAAGATAGACGAAACACTACCGACAAACTAAAAACATTGCTTTTTGGCAAGGATTTGAGGATAACAAAGGGTGACCCGTTCCCAACTGTGTACCCATTTGATTATTCATCATATTATCCAGAGGATGATTATATCCACAATCAACCTTTGCCAGAGGATAATGTATATGATATCAAGTTTTATGGCGCTAATCCTAATTTGGCAGATAATGCCGAGTTTATTAATCGTGCTATTGACGAGGCCTCAAGGACCTCTGGAACTGTGCTTGTGTCCGGTGGTGATTTTGTCACTACTACCGTGTTTTTAAAATCTAATATCACACTATTTATCGAGCGTGGCTCTGCACTGGTGTCTAACAAGACTGGAGTAGGGTACAACCATCTTGGTATTATCCACGCTGATGATTGTGAGAATATAACTCTCACTGGTGGTGGCAAGGTTAAGGGTAATGGTGAGTATTTTGGTAGAAAGCCTCTGCTTGACGCTAATATGACCACCCACCCAGAATATATCGACGTTATAGAGATGCGTCGTGATTATCGTGCCCAAATTCGTTTTGCACACGAGAGCAAATATGGTGGCCCGGTATATTTTAAAAATTGCAAAAATGTTGTTGCAAACAATTTTATTATCGAGAATTCTGCACATTGGTCCTTTAGAATAGAGAACTGTAATGGCGTTGATATCAGCGATTTTGTGATTAACACCAATCGCCACACAGCGAATGCTGACGGCTTTGATATCGCTGGTTCGAGCAATGTTACTATCGACCATTGTTTTGTGTCTACTGCTGACGATGGTATATGTATCAAAAATGCTATATGGCTAGGCAATAAAGGACCTATGGAGAATATAACTGTTCGAAATTGTGAGGTCATCTCCTGTGCTAATTCGTTCAAGATTGGTACAGAGACTACATATGATATTCGCAATGTTTTGGTCGAGGACTGTTCGTTCTTTATGACTGATATTTATCCTGGTACGGTCAGTGGTATTGCTATCGAGTCTGCTGATGGCTCTGTTGTTGAGAATATCACTGCTAGGAATATAAAAATGGACCGTGTCACTTGTCCTGTGTTTATTCGTCTTTGTAACCGTAATCGTGCCAAGGAGGTTACAACACAGAGTGCTAATGCGATTGAGTTTGGACAGAAGATTGAAAAGGGTGGCACAGTTGATGAGAGCGTGTTTGATATGCTTGGCAGAGTGAGGGATATCAATATTGAGGATATCGACGCTGAAAATGTTGAAATACCAATCATCATAGCTGGATATACTCAGCGAAAAATTACTCACCCAGTAGAGAATGTTACATTAAAGAATATTAATATGTCATATGCTCCATACAAAGAGGTGTATGACAAGCGTTCGTTTATACCAGAGTATGCAGACGTGTATCCAGAGGCATGGCGTTTTAGAAATCTTCCAGCCTATGGTATCTGGGCACGACATACAAAGGGATTAAAGCTACTTGATTACAACTGCTCACCACCTCGTAGTACTTGGAAAAAGCAGATTGTAGCCGAGGATGTAAAGTAGGAGAAAGCAATGAATATTGAGAATGTTGCAAACCAATTTGATTTTGATGGAGAGATTAAGCTAGTAAAGGAGTTCGGCTCTGGTCATATCAACAAGACCTACATTGTCGAAACTTTAGCTGAATATGGCGTGCAAAAATATGTTCTTCAGCAGGTTAATGACAATGTGTTCAAGAATGTTGATGACTTGATGGAGAATGTGTTCGCTGTTACTTCATTTCTTCGTGGTGTGATTTCTGACAAGGGTGGTGACCCTGATAGAGAAACCTTGCATTATATCAAAACAAAGGATGGCAAGAAATACTTTGTCGATGAGAACGGTGCGTTTTATCGCTCATATATTTTTGTCAAGGATTCTATCAGCTATGATATCGTCGACTCACCAGAGATATTTAAGTCCAGTGGTGTTGCATTCGGTAGATTTCAGCGTATGCTTGCTGACTTTAATGCCGATACATTGGTCGAGACTATTCCACATTTTCACGATACTGTTTGGAGATATGAGAACGAGTTTTTGCCAGCGATTGAAAATGACCTTGCTGGCAGACTATCATCCTGTGCTGATGAAGTAGAGGCTTATCGTTCATATGCTGATGAGATGGGTAGACTTGCTAGCCTTAATTTGCCACTCCGTGTTACCCATAATGATACAAAGCTTAATAATGTTATGTTCGACAGTAATACTAACGAGTGTGTTTGTGTTATTGATTTGGATACAGTTATGCCTGGACTTGCGTTATATGACTTTGGTGATTCAATTCGTTTTGGCGCTAGCACAGCATTAGAGGATGAGGCTGATTTGTCAAAGGTCGAGATGAGCTTAGAGTATTTCAAGGCTTATGCAGAGGGCTTTTTGAGTGAGGCTGGTGATGCACTCACTGATGGCGAAAAGGATAATCTTGCATTTGCATCAAAGCTTATGACGCTTGAATGTGGTATGAGATTTTTGACTGATTATATTAATGGCGATACATATTTTAGAACTGATTATCCAGAGCACAACCTTGTTCGTGCTAGAAATCAGCTAAAGCTTGTTCGTGATATGGATGAAAAAATGTCTGTTATGGAGCAGATTATTAAGGATATTTAATGGATATTAAGAAGAATGATGATATAAAACTTAATATTGAGTCAATGACGTCCGAGGGCTCTGCCGTCGGACATTATGATGGTATGGCTGTTTTTGTTCGTGGTGCTGTTCCAGGCGATATTATCATCGCCCATATCATCAAGGTGTCAAAGCGTTATGCCATTGCCACTGTTAAGGAGATTATTACTCGCTCTAGTGAGAGAATAGAGTCTGATTGTCCAGTGTCAAAGAGATGTGGTGGCTGTTCATTTAGGGATATGACATACGATGAGGAGCTACGATATAAGCACAGTCGAGTCGTTGATGCTGTGGAGAGGATAGGTCATTTGTCTGTGCCAGTGGGTGCTGTTGTCGGTGCTGATAATATCGACCACTATCGCAACAAGGCACAGTATCCAGTTGTTATTAATGATGGCGAGCTTTCTGCTGGGTTTTATGCATACAAGAGTCATAGGGTGATACCATGTGCTGATTGTCGCCTGCAACCAGAGGAGTTTTCTGCTTGTATTGATGCATTTTCCACTTGGGTGGAGCAGAGTGGCATTACCTCCTATGATGAGAATAGTGGCAAGGGTTTGCTTCGTCATATCTATTTGCGCAAGGCATTTGGTACTGATGAGCTTATGGCTTGTGCTGTCATTAATGGTGCTACCTTGCCTAACAAACAGCTTTTGATTGATGAGTTGTGCAAGATTGACGGTATGACCAGTATCTGCGTTAATATTAATCGAGAGGATAGCAATGTTATCCTCGGTGATGAAACAGTAACTATTTATGGCGCTGACACTATTACTGATATTTTACTTGGCAAACGCTTTGTGATTTCTCCAAATTCATTCTATCAGGTTAATCATGACCAGTGTGAGAAACTGTATTCTATCGCTAGTGATTATGCTGGACTTACTGGTGACGAGGTTGTTCTGGATTTGTTTTGTGGCGCCGGTACCATTGGTTTAACCATGTCCGATAGAGCGAAACAGATTTTTGGCGTTGAGATTGTGCCACAAGCGATTGAAAACGCCAAGATTAATGCAAAAATTAATGGCATATCAAATGCAGAATTTTTCTGTGGTGACGCATATTTTGCTGCCAAAGAGCTAGAAAAACGAGGAATTAAGCCTAATGTTGTTGTTCTTGATCCACCTCGCAAGGGCTGTCAGTCCGACCTGTTTGACGTTATTGAGCGTATGTCACCTGATAGAATAGTGTATGTGTCCTGTGACAGTGCAACTCTCGCACGTGATTTGGCAATCCTAGATGAAAAGGGGTATAAGACTATCGAGATAACCCCTGTGGATATGTTCCCACGCACTCCACATGTGGAGAATGTGGCATTGCTGATAAAACAGTAATATTGTTTTACATTTTGGATATATAAAGCACTCTTTAGGCTACTTTCCACAAGGATGTTGTGGTTTTGGCTTTGTCTTTTCACCATCTAGAACATTAAAAATGCCCTTAATACGCAAGTATTGAGGGCATTTGTTAATATCCTATCTGAATAAAAATACATTGCCAAAAATGATATTCACCCTAAAAATAGAAAATTTTTGCGTTAAGATTAGGCACAAAATAGACCATAGGCTGACGCCTATGGTCTATTTTTAACGACATATTTAACCAAAAAGATGCATTTTTAGGGCATAAAATCCTTATGGAGAGTAGCCTTTTAGGGGTGCTTTTTCTTTATATATAAAATTATATTTTTAATATTGTAATTTCAATTCCTTTTTGTTATAATTACACTTGGTAAAAAGTGTGTATTTATCTTTTAAAGAGGGGTAATAAAAATGACAAAGAATTATGACGTTATAATTATTGGTGCTGGTCCTGGTGGTATTTTTTCAGCATATGAGCTAGCTACCAAAAATCCAAATTTGAGCATCGCAGTTTTTGAGGCTGGATATGAGCTTGCAAAGCGTAAGTGCCCTATTGATGGCGATAAGGTAAAGTCCTGTATTAAGTGCAAGACATGTGCTATTATGAGCGGCTTCGGTGGTGCTGGTGCATTCTCTGATGGTAAGTATAATCTTACTAACGATTTTGGTGGCACACTTTATGAGTATATTGGCAAGAAGCAGGCTATGTCACTTATGGAATATGTTGACGAGATCAATGTTGCCTTTGGTGGTGCAGAGTGCAAGCTTTATTCTACTGCTGGCTCAAAGTTTAAGAAACTTTGTATGCAAAATCAGCTTAACTTGTTAGAGGCTTCTGTTCGTCATCTTGGCACTGATATTAACTACGTTGTTCTAGAGAATATCTATGCAGAGCTTAAGGACAAGGCTGATTGGTTCTTCAACACTCATGTTGATAATATCGAAAAGCTTGATAATGGATACAAAATCACTACTGGCGATGACGAGTATTTCTGTGATGATTGTATCGTTTCTGTTGGACGCTCTGGCTCTAAGTGGATGGAGGGCGTTTGTGAGAATCTTGGTATTGAAACATTGTCAAATCGTGTTGACCTCGGTGTTCGTGTTGAGCTACCAGCTGTTATTTTCAGCCACCTTACTGATGAGCTTTATGAGAGCAAGATTGTATATCGCACAAAGGACTATGAGGATCAGGTTCGTACCTTCTGTATGAATCCAAAGGGCTCTGTTGTTAATGAGAATACTAATGGTATCGTTACAGTAAATGGCCATTCATACGAGGACCCAGAGAAGCAGACAGAGAACACAAACTTTGCTCTACTTGTATCAAAGCATTTTACAGCACCATTCAAGGATTCTAATGGTTATGGTGAGAGTATCGCCAGACTATCTAATATGCTTGGTGGTGGCGTTATCGTACAGAGATTTGGCGATTTGGTATCAGGTCGTCGTAGTACACCAAAGCGTATTTTGGAGGGCTTGGTAGAGCCTACATTGGCTGCTACTCCTGGTGATTTGTCACTAGTTTTGCCAAAGCGTATTCTTGATGGTATTATCGAGATGATTTATGCACTAGACAAGATTGCTCCTGGTACTGCTAACCCAGATACATTGCTCTATGGTGTAGAGGTTAAGTTCTACAATATGGAGGTTGAGCTTGATGACAACCTTGAGACATGCCACAAGGGATTATATGTTATCGGTGATGGCTCTGGTGTAACTCATTCGCTATCACATGCTTCTGCTAGTGGTATCTATGTCGCAAGAAAAATTTTAGAGAAAAAGAATTAATTCAGTTTTAGGGGGAACAATTATGAAATTAAAGAAGGGTATTGTAATCGGAAATATTGATGGCCAGGATTTCGCTATCGCAACTGGTAAGCTTGCTAACGAGTTTCAGGGTTTAATCAATAACAACCCTACAGCTAGCTATATCTACAATCTTCTTCAAGAGGACCAGACAGAGCAGAGCATTGTTGATGCTATGTGTGCAAAGTACGACGCTCCTAGGGAAGAGATTGAAAAGGACGTGCATGAGTTTCTAGCTCATATTGATTCATTCGGTATTTTGGAGAAATAATTATGATTAACAACAAGAGTGAGGTTGAATATCTTATTCACTGTCTCTCTTGTGCAATTAACGGCAGGTCGCCAAGGGCACAGGAGGGAATAGATTATTCTACTCTTTTGTCGCTTGCAAAAAAGCATCAGATATATAGTGCTATTTTTCCTGTTATTAAGGATTTGGACGATGTTCCACAGAGTGAAAAGGACAAGTTTAATAGCTATCATTTGACCGAGATTACTCGTATGCTCACTATCAACAATGAGCGTGCACTGATATTTGACAGACTTGATGAGATGGGCGTTGATTATATGCCACTCAAGGGACTTGTTATTAAGAATTATTATCCAAAAGAGTCTATGCGTCAGATGAGCGATAATGATATACTTTTTGATTATTCTCGTCGTGATGATGTTGCTGCTATGATGAAGGAGTTTGGCTATAAGTCGACAGCAACTGGTGAGAATAGTGATGATTATTTCAAGGCTCCATATTCTACATTCGAGTTCCATAGAACATTGTTTTTTGAGGAGCATGATTTTTGTCCAGTGTTTGATGACCTTTGGTCAAGAGCATATAAGGATGATGAGCATAGCAATATGTATCATATGGGACTTGATGATGTGTATATCTATTCTGTTTGCCATATGTATAAGCATTTTTCTACAGCAGGCTGTGGTGTTAGATTTTTGGCTGACCACTATCTGTTCTTGAAGAAAGAGAATGACAACCTCAACTGGGAATATATTAATTCATTCCTTGATAAATATGGCATTCTTGAATATGAGCAAAAGTCAAGAGCATTAGCATTCAAGCTCTTTGATGAACAACCTCTTGATGAGGATGATTATGCTCTACTAGAGATTTATATTAACTACGGTATCTATGGCTCTGGTAAGATAAGACTTACAAAAAATATCGAGAGCCTTGCCGATGGTGGCTCAATAGAAAAAGCAAAGAAAAAGTATTTCTTGGCTCGACTATTCCCACCAAAGCAAAAGATGATTGCTGATTTTCGTGTGCTAGAAAAGCGACCATATCTTTTGCCACTATATTACATTTTGCGTCTGTTTAGAGCTTTGTTTAACAGTAAAAAAACTCTTAACGAGGTAAAAAGTGTTAATAAAATTAACAAGCAGTAGCTTGATTTGGAGGACAATTATTTGTCAGTAAACAAGGATAATATTAGAAATTTTTCGATTATTGCCCATATTGACCATGGTAAATCTACTCTTGCTGATAGACTTTTGGAGCTGACTAGCTCAGTTGCAAAGCGTGATATGCAGGAGCAGATATTGGACGATATGGATTTGGAGCGTGAGCGTGGTATTACTATCAAGGCTCATGCTGTAAAGCTTAATTATACAGCTCAAAATGGTGAGGAGTATATCTTTAACCTTATTGACACACCGGGTCATGTCGACTTTAATTACGAGGTATCTCGTTCGCTTGCAGCGTGTGAGGGCGCTATTCTTATCGTTGATGCATCTCAAGGTGTTGAGGCTCAAACTCTTGCTAATACCTATCTTGCACTTGATCACGATTTAGATATTTTGCCAGTAATCAATAAGATTGACTTGCCAGCTGCTGATCCAGAGAGGGTAGCTACAGAGGTTGAGGACGTTGTTGGTATTCCATGTATGGAAGCACCTCGTATCTCTGCAAAAACTGGTGAGAATGTTTCAGAGGTTCTTGAATATATTGTTAATGAGATTGCTCCACCTACTGGCGATGACAACAAGCCACTTAAAGCGTTGATATTTGATTCAATTTATGATTCGTATCGTGGCGTTATCGTTTATGTTCGTATTAAAGAGGGTAAGATTAAGGCTGGCGACACAATGCGAATTATGTCCACTGGTGCAGAGTTTAATGTCGTTGAGGTTGGCTATATGCGTGCCACCTCGCTCGAAAAGGCAGCAGAGCTCACAGCTGGTGAGGTTGGATATATCACAGCATCAATCAAGACAGTTGGTGATGCCCATGTTGGTGATACAGTCACCACAGCAGAGAATCCTGCTGACGAGCCATTACCAGGTTATCGTCAGGTTAATCCAATGGTGTATTGTGGTCTGTATCCAGCTGATGGTGCTGATTACGAGGCACTTCGTGATGCTCTTGAAAAGCTACAGCTTAACGATGCATCACTGTCCTATGAGCCAGAAACCTCCGGTGCACTTGGCTTTGGATTTCGTTGTGGATTTCTTGGTCTGTTGCATTTGGAAATCATTCAAGAAAGACTTGATAGAGAGTACAATCTTGACTTGATTGCAACTGTTCCATCCGTTGTATACAAGATTTACTTAACTGATGGCACAATGGTTGAGATAGATAATCCTACCAATTATCCAGACCCAGCATATATCAATTACTGTGAGGAGCCATTTGCTGATGCTCATATCTATGTGCCATCCGAGTTTGTTGGTACAGTTATGGATATGTGCCAGGATAAGCGTGGTATCTTCAAGAATATGAATTATATCACTCCGGATAGAGTTGATATTCACTATGAACTACCTCTTAACGAAATCATCTATGATTTTTTCGATGCACTAAAGTCTAGGACAAGGGGATATGCTTCATTTGATTATGAGATGAAGGATTATCGTCGTTCTGATTTGGTTAAGGTAGATGTTGTGCTGAATGGTGATATTATTGATGCCTTGTCATTTATCATTCACAGAGAAAAGGCATACCAGCGTGCTCGTCGTATTGCAGAGCAGCTGAAGAAATATATTCCTCGTCATTTGTTCGAGATACCTATTCAGGTTGCTATCGGTGGCAAGGTTATCGCTAGAGAAACTGTCAAGGCACTTCGCAAGGACGTTCTTGCAAAATGCTATGGTGGTGATGTCACCCGTAAGAAAAAGCTTCTCGAAAAACAAAAAGAGGGTAAAAAGAGAATGCGTCAGTTCGGTTCTGTTGAGGTACCGCAGGAGGCATTCCTTGCAGTGCTTAAATTATCATCCGATGACGATGATTAAGGAGGATATGGTATGAATTCATTGATTTTATTATCAGTCACCATTGGTGACAAAATTGACAGCTTGTTTCAAGCATTTGACTTGTGGGTCTTCGGCATTTTTGGCTCTATTCAGGGTTCATTTATGACCGAAGTTGCAAGATTTTTCACTGTTTTTGGTGACGAAAGATTTGATTTTCCACTTATCGCTCTTGGCGTTGCTCTTTGCTTCTTCAAAAAGACTAGAAAGTATGGTTTCACATTGCTTTTCTCACTAGCTATTGGTGCTATCTTGACCAATGTTGTTGGTAAAACACTTATTTTGAGATTAAGACCATACAACACATTACAGTCCAATGCTGATTATTGGTCTTGGTATATAGGTGTTGGTGGGCTATCCGAGTCTGACTACTCATTCCCATCTGGCCACACAACAGCAGCATTCGATATGGCAGTAGGCTTGGCATTGTGCTTCCGTTCTGACAAGAAGAAAAAGATGCCTTGGCTCCTTATCTTCCTCGCTGTGATGGTAATGTGCTCTCGTGTTTATTTGATGGTACACTATGCTACTGATGTTATCGGTGGTGCACTTATCGGTACATTTGCTGGTGTTGTTGCATTCTTCCTTGCAAAGCTTGTTTGCAAGCTGTTCGATAAGGTTAAGTTCCTTAATGCTATTGATTTAGAGCGTTTGTTCAAGAACGGTATTAATCCAAAGGCTGCTGTTTCAGCAATTTTGGTTGTTGTGGTTGTATTCTTCTGCATGAGCTATATTCCATCATTCTCTGAGGGTGGCGACGTTGAGCGTTGTGCTTATGTTGACGAGTATGATTGCTACAATGCTGCTAGAGTAGGTGAGGAGAAATATCCACCTATCGATGGCAAGAATTATTGCAAAATCCATTGGAAACAGCTTAACAATATTGATTAAGGGAGATAATTATGCATACCTTTATTGAGATAATTAAGGCGATAGTGCTCGGCATTGTCGAGGGTATCACAGAGTGGCTGCCTATCAGCTCTACTGGTCATATGATACTTGTTGACGAGTTCTTGCACTTGGATGTTAGTGATGATTTTAAGAACTTGTTCTTGGTTGTCATTCAGCTTGGTGCAATCCTTGCTGTTGTAGTCCTTTATTGGAAAAAGCTATTTCCATTCACTATCGAGAACAAGAAGATTAAGTCTGAAAAATCAATTTGGCAAATGTGGTTCAAGGTGCTAGTATCTTGCATTCCTGCTGGTATTGTTGGTGTTCTTTTTGATGACAAGATTGACGCTTTGTTCTACAACTGGCAGACAGTTGCTATTATGCTTATCGTTTTCGGTATTCTGTTCATTCTTATCGAGAATTTAAACAAGAAAAAGACAGCAAGGATTAATTCTATTGCAGAGCTTACATATACTAGTGCACTCATCATCGGTGTGTTTCAGCTAATTGCTGCTGTATTCCCAGGCACTTCACGCAGTGGTGCTACTATACTTGGTGCAATCCTTATTGGTGTATCAAGAACTGTTGCAGCAGAGTATACCTTCTTCCTTGCTGTGCCTGTTATGTTTGGTGCTAGTGTGCTAAAGCTACTTAAATACGGCTTTGACTACAGTGGTATGGAATGGCTGTTATTGTTTGTTGGTTTGGTGGTTGCATTCGTCGTATCCATCATCGCCATCAAGTTCCTTATGGGATATATCAAAAAACATGATTTCAAGGCATTCGGTTGGTACCGTATAATCCTTGGCATAATCGTTATCCTATATTTCGTAATCGCTAGATAATAAATCTTTTGTTTGCACTCCTCTAAAAGAGGGGTGCTTTTTTGTCAAAAATAAAGAAATATAATGTTTTATTATTTGTATAATATAAAATCTGTTGACTTATATTTTAAAATTATATATTATAAAAATGTAGTATTTTAATTATTAATATGGAGGCATTATGAAAAAAGTATTAAGAAAATATGTTGCGTTATTAATATCGGTATTAATGGTTTTGAGCTCATTGCCATTAACAGCTCTTGGCGCAGAGTCCGCATTATCGCCTAATGCAGTTGGTTGCTTATGCTATAATGAAAGTCGTTGGAGCAGCCCAAATGCTAATATCGTTAATGATGGTGCAGCAAATAATTTTTCAATGGGTTATGTTAAGTTTGATATTAGTGGGCTTTCTGGAAAGCATATCACTAATGCTGTATATCAGATGGTATCAGCTTCAACACCTCATAATGGATCAACAGGTTTGTCTGTTTATTGGGTAGGTAATTCCAATATGGATAGTATTGGTGATAATGTCGGCACAGTTAATACTAGCCATGCTGTATATACTAATGTTATAAATGCTGGCTCAACTGGTAATCAGAGACTTGACCTTGTAAGAACCTATTTCGATTTGCAAAAGATTGCTGATTTTGACACAAGTCAGTTGTCAAGTGGTAGCAGAAACAATATTAATTTTACTGCTCAGTTAAATGCCGCAATTGATGCAAATAAGTCTAGCTTTACTCTTATGATTGTACAAAAGGGAACTAATAATCGTAGTGGTGATAGTTCTCCTTGGTCTGATACTACTATTAAGTTAGAAAAATCAAATAGTGCTACTATTTCATATGTAGATGCCTCAAAAAATATTGGAACTTTAAATAATACCTTCTATTCTTGTATTTGTGCAGGTAACAACAATAGATTTAATTCATCTATTCAAATTTGTAATGATGGACAGGCTGCTAGCTTTTCATATGGTTTGTGGCAATATGATATTTCCTCATTAAAATCTTCATTAGAGAATAATTCTGCTTTTTCATCAGCTTCGATGACATTTAATATCACAGGTGTAAACAGTCCTGTTGGATTGGATTTCTATTATGCAACAAAGAATAATGGTAATCTTTCATCTATTAGTACAACAAACAATCCAGCTGGTGGCTCTGTTTCTGGAGATGAAAATGGTGGCAGACAGCGTTCAACAAATGCCGTAAATAATTATGGTGGTATATTATTAAAGTCATATCCTGCATCAGCTCTTTCAACTGGCTCAAAGACACTCGATGTTTCTTCTGCTGTTAAATATGCTATCGATAATGATTTGAATTATGTAACTATTTTTGCTTTGCAGCCAAAAGCAGATTCAACACCTGGTGCTAGTACTTGGACAGATATTAATATCTCTAAGAGTGCAGCAAATATCACATATAAGATTAATGGCAAGGTGCCTTCTCCATATGCAAATGTTACAAAGTATGTTGATCCTAATCGTCCTGCTAATGGTACAACAACTGGTCAGCCATTTATTATTGGTGTAACTGGTGGAACTGCTTCACAGAATTTCCGTATTCCTAGTATGGTTACTCTTGATGATGGAACAATTGTTACGGCTGCTGATGACAGATGGAATACCACAGCTGATGGTGGCTGTAATGATACTGTTGTTTCTATCTCAAAGGATAATGGCGCAACATGGAATTATTCGTTCGTAAACTATCTTGGCGATAATGGTAATGCCTTTTCAACTAGTTCTGTTGGTTTTTGTGATAGTGAAATAGCTACAGATGGAAAGAATATATATTTGCTAACAACTGTATTGCCAGCTGGTACTGGTCTGAATAGTGGTCTTACAATGCCAAGTAATGGTGCAGTTTTGACTAATGATGGCCATTTTTGGCTTGCAACCTCAACAAATGGAAATGTTGGAAACTATGATTATGTTCTTGGCGATTTTGATGAGGATGGTTGGGCAAAGATTTACAGAGCTACTGATTCAAATGGCACAAGAGGTGATGTTGCTTCTGGTACATATAGCTGGAACAAAACCTCATTCAGTTATGAAAATGTTATCGTAGATGAGAATTATAATATTTATAACACTCTAGATAATGGTGCAACATATCAGTATCAATCAAATCTTTTCTTCAAGACAACAATTTTCAGTGTTAGAAGAACTTCTATCTTAATGATGAGAAAATCTACTGACGGTGGCCAAACTTGGGAACAAGCAAAGCCATTACCAGTTAAAGATAGCAGTGAAAAGTTCATTGGCGTTGGACCAGGTAGAGGCGTTGTTTCTTCCGATGGAAAGTTTATTGCTTTCTCTATTTATAAGGGAGATACAGGTTTGTTTAACACTTATAATGGTGATTCTGAGAGAACAAGCATTGCATATTCAACTGATGGTGGTAACACTTGGAAGAGAACTAGTGCACTTATGGACGGTTCTTGTAGCGAAAGCCAGTTAGTTTTACTTGATGATAATACAATCCGTTGCTTCTTCCGTAGTGATTACGGTACAGTAGTCTATAAAGACGCTATAAGAAATGGCGATACTGTTAGCTGGAAGTCTGGTGGCAATGTAGATGTCACTGGTTGTACAAAGACTAGCAAGTGCCAGATTTCTGCTATTAAGTACAGCAAGAAAATTGATGGCAAAACAGTTTTATTTGTTAGCACACCAAGCAACTCTGGAACCTCTAGACAGAATGGTGTTATCTATACTGTATTTTTGAATGATGATTATACTGTGGCAAGCACAAAGAAATACCAAATCAATACAGGCAAATTTGAGTACTCTTGTTTGACTGAGCTTGCAGATGGTAGAATTGCAGATTTGTACGAGGATTCAAACACTATGACCTACAAGGCATTTTCTGTGTTTGATTTGTGTGGTAGTTATCCAGAGGCTTCTAGTGATAATACCGATCCTTCAACTGTTCAGCAAGATAGCTTTTCTAGTGTTTATGATTCAACTCATAGCTATTCAAGTCCTTTGAGCATTGCAAACACACTATATATTTATTCAGAAAATAGTAGAAATGAGTCAGTGATTTCTGGTAGCTTTGCTCATGGTTCAACATATATAGCAATTAATGGCACAGCTGGCGCATTTGGCTCAACAACTAAAACCACAATAAATATTAGAGCTACAAATCTTGGCTCAGGTTACGATAATACTTTTTATATTTATGACTCTAGCAATCGTGCTGTACATTTTGATACTACAAACAAAAAGTATAATCGTTGCTCAAGCTATTCAGTATCTGGTCATGAACAAAATCATGCTATGTATATTTATAAGGTAAATGGTTATACAACAAATGGTGGAATAAAGGGTCTATATAGAGTCAGTTCCTTGAATGATATCACTGATGGAGATCAGCTATTATTTGTTCATCCAGACTGTGATTACTCTTCTGTAAATAGCAGCACAACTTATTATTGTATCTATCCATCAACAAGTTCAAATCTTGGTAATCATAATGGTAAGATCGGTAATAGCGTACTCAATAACACAAAACCTACTGTTAGCGCAAGCACAATTAATGAAATCAACAGTTTAATTAATCATGGTGCTTATACTGGCTCTGCTACAAGAGCTGCTGATGGCTCATATTCAACCTCATCATTGAAGAATGGTGATGAGTTGAGTGGTTGCTTGTGGACATATGGTACTGGACCTAATGCGTCTTATTATACAAGAGGAAATAATAACTATTGGGAGGCTCAATTGGTTGTCGGTTCTGCAACCTTCCTATATGATGGAACTACACCGATGTCATCGATGGTTAGCTGTTATTTTTGGGATCCATCTGGTGGTTGGCCTAGTTATACATGGTATAATCATAAAGGTATTAGTACAACTTGTACCACTGATTCAATTCAATTGAAACATTATTGGCATGGTGTTGATATTGTAGCTGGTAAAAGTGGTAGATACGTTACCTCTACAGGATGTTATATGAACTATGTTAATAGTTGTACCTTGCCGGGTACTTCGCCTACAATGAACTTTACAGATAAGGATCAATATGCATATTTTTCAAATGCATTTTATATTAATCCTGATAGTCTTAGTGATTTGAGCACTTCTAATACAATGAAGCAGATTACCTCCACATCATGGACCTTCTATGTCGGTGATAACAGTGGTAATACAAACACTAACTCTAATTTTAAGGGTTCAGTAACTACAAACGGTGGAACTACTTTAACTATCCTTAACTATAAGCCTATTAAGGATGCTATTCCATCAATTAAGTCATTCTATGAGAATAATGTAAAGGGAAAGGAATCATACTATACTACTGATTCTTTGAATGCTTATTACAATGCTATCAAGGCGGTATATTTTGATCCAAATAGCTACTTTGATACATCTAGCACTAATGGTAACAATTATTCTGGTTGTCAGACAGCGTTGAATAGCGCTATTTCTCAAATTGATATTGCAAAGGGAACAGGGCTTGTAAAACGTCAGGTTAAGCTTTCATTTGTTAACAAATCTGGTGTAAAGTATTATTACTATAATATTGGTGATAGCGTTACTTTACCTAAAAATTCAAGCGATATGATTGAGACCACCTCAAGTGATGAAACTCATAATGTTGTTTCTTATTCATGGAATGGCATTTCTGCTCCAGCTGTTGCTACTGAGGATATGTCATATTTTGAGCAGGTAGACCATAAGACTCCACAGGCTCATAATCTATCTAATGATTATCACGAAGCTAGTGGCGATATGAATGGTTATACAGTCTCAACATGCTCTATTTGTGAATATAGTGCCATAAAATATGACACTCAGGATTGGTCAGCATATGATGCAGCAGTCATTGAGGCTAATGATAATATTGCTAATAATGCAAAATATACTGCAGAATCAATTGGTGAGTATTCTGTAGTAATTAATGGAATTATTGCTGATATTACTTCTGGTGACGAAACAAAGTCAGAAACATTTATTAAAACAAAGACAGAAGAAATCCTTTCATCAGCTAGCATTTTAGTTTTGAATAGATATTCTGTTATGTTTGACTACGAAGTGCCTGGAAAACCTGTTTCAAGCAAAACATTTGAGAATGTTGAGTATGGTACAGAAATAGCTTTAGAAGTTCCAGAGTCAGCAGGTTCAGTATACAAGTGGACTAGATCAATTGGTGATAAGGACACTGGCCTTGCAGAAAACAGACAGAGCATAAAGATTGTTGTTACTGCTAATGCAAAATATACAGCTTATGTTGCTGATAAAACCACAACTCAAGAGAATACTCACGTGGTTGCTGTATATACAAAGGGTGGTAGAATTACTGATATTTTATATGTAAAACATGGTGAGTCAATCAGCATTAACAACACAAATGGTGCTGTAACATACAATGGTCGCACAGTAACACCTATCAAGACTCCTTGCTACAAGATTACTGGCTACAGAGTCGGTAATACTGATATCGGCACAGAGTACACTGTTACTCACGATGTAAATCTTGCTCCTGTTTATAGCCCAATTAATGCAATCACCGTTGCTATTGATAATGCTCAAAATGCTGGTAACGCTAAGTTTGCCAATGATACATATTCATATGAGCCAAACTGGGATGAGAAGATAACAATTGATGCAGATTCAGAGGTTGTTTGGCTTGTAAATAGTGTTCCTGTAGCTCAGGGTACTTCTTATACATTCCGCGCAACAAGTTCAATTACTATCACAACAATGTCGTTATCTGTATTTACACTCATTAATGCTGGTAGGAATCCATCAGGCTCTATCATTACATTTGCTGGCTATGAGTCATCAACTCGTAAGGTTAGAGTAGCTGCTTCTACATTCACTAATAGCTCAAGAGTTATTAAGGAGCAGGGTATCTTCGTTGCTACTTCAAATGATGCTGGCAAGACATTTACAGCTGATGAGGTTAAGGCTGGCAGAAACTTCGCTGCCACAAACACAACTGATACACTCGATCAGTTCTCATTCACATTGAATGTATCAACAACTTCAACTGTTAAGAAGTTCGGTATTCTTTCATATGTAATTTATGAGGGTGATGACACAGTTTACTACAGTGCTACACCAACTAATGTTACAGTAGAATAAGTCAAAGGAGGGTACAATGATGAATAAAAAATCTTATACCACTCCAGAAGTGGATATCGAAAAATTTTATCTTTCATCACAGGTTATGACCTTATCTGATTACTATCCAGATGATAAGGGCGGTCTTGATGAAGGCGATAACGTAATTGATTTCTAACAGAAACAAAATAATTGTAAAAGGGGAAGGGAAACCTTCCTCTTTTTTGTTTAAAATTTGTTCATAAGATATTGACATATAATGTAATTAATAATATAATCATTATGTATAAATATGGGTTATTGTGCTATTTGGTACATACCACGCATTCCGTAAAGGTTGGTCAGATGTGAAAAAAGATAGCCTTTTCCCAGTCAAATACAAAAAATAAAACAAACTAAAATGGGGGAAATATTATGATTAAAAAGTCATTTAAGAAGACTATAGCTCTATTTATTTCTATTTTAATGATTATTTCATCTCTACCATTTGCTGCTATGACTGCCGAGGCTGCTACTGGCACTCTTACAAAGTCAGGTTTCGGTCTTGTACATGCAAATGGTAACTCATCAAGATTTAACAATAAGATTTTCAACATTGTAAACGATCAGCAGGCTGATAATACATCAGCTGGTATCATTCAGTACAACATTTCTGGCCTTAAAGGCAAGACAATTAAGACTGCAACTCTTAACTACAAGCTAAACAGTGCTACTGGTGATTCTGCAATTTCTGATATGGCATTCTATTATTCAACTGCTAATATCGCCGGTTATGTATCTACAGCTGGTCACGAGACTAAGACAACATATGCTGCAGGCGCTGCAACAACCGCTAACAAGTCATTTGGTGCTGGTCTTGGTTTCTACACTGAGGATGGTATCTACAAGGTTCTTGGTTACACTAGTGCTACTGACACAAGCAACAAGACAATGGATATCAAGTCAGCTATGCAGATTTGTGCTGACTCTGGTTCAGATTATATGTATGTTGTAATCATGCATAATCACGCTGGTGGTAGTGGTAATGGTAATGGTTGGTCTGATACTAATGTTGACGCTAACAATTTCACAATTTCATACGAAACTGACGAAAGAAATGCAGAGACATATGTTGACAACGAGATCAATTCATGGACTGGTGCAAAAGCAAATTCACTTGGTTCTTTCTCTGCTGATACAGATAACTCTTCTGTAGCAGAATACAAGAATGTATACAAGAATCTTCTATATGCCTCACACCACAATGGTGCAACAGAAAACTTTTCTGTTGATACTGGTAACCTTTCTGATGGAAATATGGCTATTCGTTTAAGAATCTTTTATATGCCAACAGTTATGATGTGGGATAATTCAGGCGTTAATCCACAGACTTCTGCAGCATCTATCCTAAGAGCAAACGATAAGCCTTGGAACTGGGACTATAGTAACACTTCATGCTGGTATGCTGCATTTGATCAGAACGCTAACGGTCTTTCATTCAAGAACAATTATTGGATTGGTAACGATGAGCGTTTTAACATTCAGTGGTTACTACATAAGTCAGGCAACTGCTTTGCTGCAACACAAGAGTTAGGTGGAAGCAGATATAAGCAAGGTTCACAGGGTGATAAGTATTATGCTAATATTATCCAGTACAATGGTGATTTCACTGATGCATACAAGAAGATTACTCCTACATACAAAACAAAGCTAGGTAATGATAGCACAAATACAGGTGATTTGTACGGTTACACAACAAGAACACCTATTTATGTACTAAACTACAAGCTTCTACAGAACAAGGTTGCTGATTTCAAGAGCAAGTACAGTATGTTCAAGGTTACTCAGTCAGCAAAGTGTTCTACAAAGGTTGCAAAGGTATACTCAGCTGTTCAGGCTATGATGCAGTTTGATCCAAATACTTACTTTGTTAACACTAACAATACTGGTCTTGAGAACGCTGTTAAGTCTTGCTCATCACAGATGACAACCCTTATGTCTAACTACGATACAGCTATGGCTGATCTTGAGCATAATTATGAGACAGTAGATGGCACAGCTGTTACAGCTACATGTAAGACTCCTGGTAGAACTGCTGACCAGAAGTGTAAGAATTGTGACAATGTCGTTTATGGTACAACAACTTCTGTTGATGCAAATGCTCATGACATTACAGGTGTTGAGTGGACAAAGTATCCTGGCGATCCAAAGCACTACAAGTTATGTAACCTATGCAATACTATTGTTGAGGGTGAAGTACACTCATATAGCAATTACACAGAAACAACAGCAGCAACATGCGATTCAAATGCAATAGAGACAGGTACATGCGTATGCGGTGCTACTGATGAGAGAGAAGTAGCTGATTCAAAGTCAGAGCACACACCAGGTTCAACTGTTAGAGAGAATGTTATTGCTCCAACAGCAACACAGTCTGGTT
>CALEHY010000006.1 GCA_937876375.1 uncultured Clostridia bacterium
AACCTAAAGGTTTGCCAGCTCCCTTTACACAAGGGAGCCTTTTTTCTTGCAATTTATAAGACTCTATGCTACAATGAAATTGCCAAACAAATTGAATAAATGAGCTATTTAGCCCTAATGATAAGTTTGTATTTTTTTATTTGTTAAAAATACAAGCTCTATTTTGGTACAATCTTGTCTTTAGGGATAGTGTATTCAATTTGTTTGGCGACAGTTGAGCTATGTGTTTTTTATGCGTATAGCTTCGGCTGTACGCATTTTTTATTATATAGTAAAGGAGAAAAGAAATGAAGAAAAATGCAATTAAAAAGGTGGTTGCAGTTTTATTGACAATCGCTATTATGTTCACTCTATGTTCTTGTGGTGCAGGAAGTAAAATTGTCGGTGTAAAGTGGGTTGATATTTATTCAGGAACAACAGTTGAATTTGCTAAAGATGGTAGTGCAACCTATGGAAATAACGCTGCCACATGGGAAAAAGGCAAAGATACATACTCAATTAATTTCACCTCAAATATTACAGGTAATACAATAGAGCGTTATGCTCAACTGGTTGAAGAAAAGGATGATACATATCTTCAACTCAGCAAGGATGGATTATCTAATGGTGAAACAACAGACTTTGCAGAGTTAAAACTCTATCCTGAGGAAAAGGCTATTGAAATGAAAAATGAGGTTGCAAAGTCAGCTGGCGACACAGTTTCTTCAGATATTATGAATGTTACTGTTAAGAAAGCTGGACTTGGTTACTATGCAACTTCTCCAAGATATGATTCATATTCAGGAAAGATTTCCAACATTAGTGAAGCATATGAACCTTCACAAGAAGGTGGCTTCTTTGATAGTAGCAAGGGGCATTGTTTATTGTGTATTGATTTTGTTATTGAAAACACAGACAGAAGCACCCTTGATACTGGAGACTATATTATAGATATGACAGTCATTAAGGATGGTGTTTCAGGTATTGTTAAAGGATATGACCTAAACAATGAAGATGGAAGCTATGGATTACAGCTTGCGTATTGTGGAATTTCTGAAGATGGAGGAAAAACATTTAAAAAGTATACTAGCAGCAATTATTTAATTAGTGCAGGACAATCCATTGAAATAAAATATGTTGGTGTCGTAAGTTGCGAGCCAGAAAAGCTTGATGGTGAGTTTGACATTGTTTTTGGACTTAAAAATTCAAAGAATGATAAGGATCGTTTCATCTATACAATTAAATAAGAAACAATAATCTAAAAAAGCACTATTCTTGTCACAATATTTTAGTATTATACCGAGATAAAAGAAAAACCCATTATGGCATCTTTCAATTTGAAAGTGTCATAGTGGGTTACATACTTTCAATAATATGCAACACAAAGTTTTGCATTAAAATAACGGAGCAGTTTTTTACTGCTCCGTTATTCATTAACCTTCGTTATAGTACCTTATCAAAAAAGAGTGCATTTTTTTATTTTAGATTATCGATGATATCATTTATCTGTGCCCTTAGGGTTTGTAGGACAGAGATATTCTTCTCTAGCTCTCGATTAGCCTCATTAAGCTGGGACTCAAGATTAGAGTTGATAATAGTCAGTCGCTGACACTCAAACTGAGAGTCATTAAGCGCTGCCTTTAGACGAGCATTCTCTTTTTTTAGCTGCTCAATCTCTTTGTTCTTTTGAGTTAGTGGCATATAATACCTCTTTCGCTAAAATCAAGAGGCTGGGCAAACGCTCAGCCTCTAATATGATTGATTATAGATCTAGGTCGTTCTGGAAGAAGCGTGAGCCAAACCATTTCTTGTTGATAGAATATGAGTCCTCTAGCTTCTTAACAGTATCATTACCATCATCTGTAGCAAGGCTCTGCTGTGCTGTGTACTTCCATACAGGCATATTGCTCTTGCTCTCAAAATACATGATATGATAACCGAACTGTGTCTTTACAATCGCTGTGTCGCCAGTCTTACGAGCTGAATCGAAGATCCAAGCATTGAATGATGGCACCATCTGGTTAGGTGTAACATTCTCATAGATACCACCATCAGAAGCGTTGCTATCTGTTGAGTTCTCTTTTGCAAGCTCTGCAAATGCATCAGCAGTCTTGTCACCCTTGTTGTACTCTGCAAGGATTTCCTTTGCCTTCTTCTCTGCAGCCTTCCACTGCTTTGATGACATTTCTGTAGCAGACTTGTTCTCATCATCCTTGTCCTCTGGAGCGATAAGAATGTGACGAATAGTTACTGGATTAACCTTTGCCATATATACTGGCTTAACGATATAAACTACTGAAGTAGCACTCTGCTTAATTTCGCCAGCCTTTCTGCTCTTTGAGTAAATCCAATCAAGACCTGAGTATGTATCCTCATCGTCATCGTTCTTCTTCTCATCAGCAGTAGCGATAGCAGCACCAACACCCTTTAGTACGTCACGAGTCATAGCTGTGTAGCTTGTCTCAACAGGGTTCTTGTTAGCTTCTTTATCAAAGTCACTCTTTGAATACTTTGAAGCGAGATCTGCAAAGTTAGAGCCATCAGCATTAAGTGCCTTTGCAAATGCCTTTGCATCATCAGCTGTCTCACACTCGAAGTACTTGATATCAACGCTAACAAGGTCAGCCTTGTTCTCTTTCTTATATGTTTCGTACTCTTCTTCTGAATATTCCTTCTTCTTTAGCTCATCAGAATACTCATTCTGGTAATTCTCTGCGATATAAGCAATCTTTGCTTCTCTACGGAATACCTTTTCGTTAATACCCTTACCCATAGCAGCTGTTAGATAACCACTAAGTGTATAGCCATTTGATGCAGCTGTTGTAGTGTAGCTATCAAGAGCATCATCAATTTCTTTCTGCTGATCCTCAGTAATCTCTGGCTCCTTGCCATCATTTGCCTTAACAGCCTCGTAGTAATATAGATATGTTGACTTGATCTGCTCAACAACCTCTTCTTCCATGAACTGAGCCCAAGTTACAGTCTCGTCGTCATCGTTCTTTGTTGTCTGCTTTGAGAACTTCTCTTCAAAGTCAACATTTAGGTTAACCTGATCAAGATCGATGCCATACTGCTCATACTGCTGCTTTGTCTGGTAAATGTTGTTGTACTGCATAGCATAGTAGTAGTTGTATGTGCTAACCTTAACACTATGCTTACCACCATTGCCATCATCAATAACAAAAGCTGTAACAGTTGACTGTGGTACAGCAAAGTAGCTCATCAAGCCCTTGCGAACAGCACCAGTAGCAACATATGTGCACATAAGAGCAACAACGATAACTACAGCAATAACAGCTGTGATAGCGTTCTTTGCGCTCTTTGGCATAGGGATAGTCATACCATCCTTGCTAGTAGTAATGCCTTCACGCTGAGCGATAAGCTCATCTCTCTTTTTTCTTAGCTTTTTCTTGGCTTTCTCGTCTGACTCATCAGCAATCTGCTGCTTGATTTCAGCGATTTGTGTAGCAAGCTCCTTCTTCTTCTCAATAGCCTTGTCCTTCTTGATCTGAAGCTTTACCTGCTGCTTTTCTTCCTTAGTCATTTTTTCGTTTGCCATCTTTATCATCCTTTTATAATGGTTTTAGTGCTCTAATATTCTACACTATATAATAAAATATTACAAGTGTTTATTTTATTTTTTTATTAATATGACTCCTGCTGGTCGTCACTTTCCTCCAAAGGCTGAGCAACCTTTGTATTTTTCATAGCAACTTTGTGTACCTTTGTCTTTGCCTGAGAAATCTCGTTAATCTGCTTTTCCTGTAGTGCAGCAGACTGTAGGTTAAACAAATATGACTCTGTATCCTCGATAAAGAACATAATATGATAGCCAAACTCTGTCTTAACGATACCAGTGTCGCCATACTTTCTTGAGTCATCAGTTGCCCAAGTCTCAAACTCCTTAACCATCTGGCCAAGTGGAACACCAGCATAAACACCACCATAGCTGTTCATACCAGCAGAGATTGAGCCAGTATCCTCTGAATACTTTTCTGCTAGCTCAGCAAATGCAACCTCTGTCTTTTCGCCATCAGTGTACTCCTTGAGCACCTTGTCAGCCTTTTCCTTTGCATCCTGCCACTGCTTTTCTGTAGGCTCTGCTGTGGTAGTTTCCTCCTCAGTCTCGCCCTCGATAACATCAGCCTCTGGCTTAATAAGAATATGTCTAACGCTATATACCTCTGACTTGTCGAATGTAGGCTTGTTTAATTTCATAAAGATATAAACAACACCCTCATCAGGAGCAGCGAAAGTAGAAACGTCGCCAACCTTTGTTTCCTCACTAAAGAGCCAATCGTTTGCCTCTTCAACAAAGCCTTCCATATCCTTTGTAATATCAGCCTCCATATTGTTAGCGATATCAAGGATACAAGCCTCCTTGTCCTCGTAATAACCAGCCTCAACATACTGGTCTATCATATCCTTCCAAACCTTTGGAATAAGGAGTTTCATATCATCCTCTGATTTAATATTTATCTCATATTTCTTGGCAGTCTTTAGTGCCTTGTCAGCAGCCTTTTCGTCATCAAGAGTATATGTGATAGGTAGATAAGCAATTCTTACGACCTGGTATTCATCCTTGTGCTTTTCGATATAATCAGCCTTTTCCTCATCAGTTAGCTTGAATGTAACTGATTTCTTCTGTGCAAAGTTCTGTGCTAGATAGTACTGATTAAGTAGCTTGCGAATTGTAGCCTGACCACAGTAGTCACCATAGTTCTCCTTTAGGTACTGGTCGATAGACATATCGCTCTGTGATGCTGTTTCCTTAAGAGAATCGATAGCACCATCAATATCCTGCTTCTGTGTGTCAGTCAATGTAGTACCAGCCTCAACTGCCAAATTGTAGTTAGCGATATCAGCCTTAATACGCTCAACAGTTGTCTTTTGGAACATTTCCTCCCAAGTGACCTTGTTGCCATCCTCATCAGTAGTCAACTGTGTAGAGAAATCACTATAAGGGTTAATATCATACTGACCAGAGGTGTACTCATTAAATACCATAGTATAGTAGTAGTTATATAGACCTACTGAAACATCGGTACCATCAACTGTAACAGCGACATTACCAGGATTCATTTTTTCATTAGAGTTAGGTACAGTGTAGTATCTAACACCTAAAAATGCAAGAAGCGCACATAGAACAATAATAATAAGTGCTGTTAATGTGAACATAATCTTGTCATTCTTGCTAACTGGTGAATCCTGCACGATAACCTTCTTTGGCTGTGGTGCTGGAGCTGGAGCAGCTGGCTTCGCCTTTTCTGCTGGAGCTGGAATATCAATCTCAAATGAGTCACCAACGATATTATCATTTAGCATAGGCGCCTCTGCCTCAAAGGTCCAATCGTCATTTTCCTCGAATTTTACGTCCTTGCTAGAGGTATCATCTGTCTGCTGAGTATCGTTCTCAACGGTATCAGGAGAAACAACCTCTTCATCAAAATCTTTTGACTTATCACTCATAACAATACTCCTTACTGTTATTATATATTAGAAAATATTATAATATATATCGCACAAGTTTGCAATATGTTATTTTGTTAAAAATATTTGTCAAATTTTTGACCAAAATATAATACTTGAAAAAAAGGTATATTTATTGTAGTATAAGGATATAAGTTGAAACAAATATTATATTCACGAGGGGAATATATGAACACAACAGAAATTAGCCAAAAGCAAAAAAACAGTTGGCTAAATGATTTTAAAACAAAATACAAGAGCAATCCAGCATGGTACTGGCTACTGGCAACAGTATATCTATTCTTTCTGTTACCTGAGTACATAAGTCCATTTTTGCTGTTTGCTGCATTTATAGTATTCAAGAGGCAATGGACCAGAGAGGGCAGACTGGCGAAGGTCGGTACACTTGGCAAGCTAGAAATGGGCTTTATGACATATATGCTTGTCAGCACATTATGGTCAAGCACAAAGCTAGATACACTGGGCTGTGCAGGACTATGGTGGGCTGTGCTACTGATACAGATAATGATATATAACCTTGCCAGAACAAGGGAGCGTATCAAAAAGGTTATCACTGCATTTGTAGCAGCTGGTGTGACAAATGGCATAATCGGTACGATACAGTTCGTTACATACTGCTTGTACAAAAACTCAATTATACCAAAAAGCATGGTGCTAACCACCCCACTATACAGATATCTTGACCAGGCAATATATGCATGGCTACCATTCGATATTTCAACAAAAATGTGGGAAAAGAGAGCAAGTGGCTGTTTCTCTAATCCTAATCTGTTAGCAACATTTATGATAGTTGTATATCCACTGGCTATATATCTATTACTAAACGCCAGCACAAAAAAATCAAAGTGGCTATACTTTGGTTCTGTTGTTGCAATCACATTTGGTATGGCTAGCACGTTAACAAGAGCAGGCTGTTTGATTATACTATTTGCTTGGATTATGCTATTCCTGCTACAAGCAAAAAGGCATTACAAAAAAATGTTTATGTCACTCGTCCCAACAGTTATATCAATCATACCAGCATTGATGATTAGATACGGACATGTAAATGTTTACGGACCAGAAAAGCCAACGGACGAGGCTGCTACCTCATCAGAAGCTCATTTTGACATATGGCGAAGCATGATAGATTACATTACCCATCATGTAAAGACATTCTTCGTTGGTATGGGATTTGGTATGGAGAGCTCTGGTGATATACTACTGAACAACTATAATCTTAACAAACCTCACTCGCATAATTTTATTATCGAGATATGGGCAGAGCTCGGTATCATCGGTATAATTATGCTAGCGATAATTATGGCTGTCACAATGGGCAAGCTACTCGAAATCAACTCAAATAGCAAAAAGAAGATCACTCTTATTTTTGCTGTATCAGCAAGCTTTATTGGATTTTTTGTGTTCGGATTGAGCGACTATGTGTTCAACTCACCAAAGCAAATCATTACGATGATGATACTTATTGGATTGACACAGGCGATATCCTATGTGTATGACAAGACACTGATTAATTCGCCACACGATTTTGAGCAAGTCATCGACCGTGACTGGAAAAACATAATTCATCAATAAAAAGAAAAAGGACAAGAAAATTCTTGTCCTTTTTTGTTGCATATTTTTGACAGTATGATATAATTTGTCATAGGAGGGTTGGATATGAATAAGAAGCCTAATGTAATCATTATCATGACAGATGACCAAGGATACGGCGATTTGAGCTGTATGGGTACAACTGATTTTAAAACACCAAATATTGACAGTCTATGTGACGATGGAATACGATTTTCATCAATGTATTCTGGCTCACCAGTATGCTCACCATCAAGAGCGTGCCTTTTGACTGGTAGATACCCAGCTAACGCTGGTGTAAGAGCTATTCTAGCTGGACACAGACGAGCATCTGGTCTAACTCCAGAGGTGCCAACCATTGCCACTGCGCTAAAAAATCTTGGCTACGCTACTGGTATATCTGGCAAGTGGCACTTGGGTCTAAAGGATGAATGCAGACCAAACAGCAACGGATTTGACGAGTTCAACGGATTTCTTGCTGGCTGCCTAGATTACTATTCACACATATTCTACTATGGTATGGCTGACGGTGGAAAGAACCCAACCCACGACCTATGGGAGAACGAAAAAGAGGTATGGGACAATGGCGAATACCTAACAGAGCGCATTACACAAAAGGGTGTAGAATTCATCGACAAGCACAAGGATGAGCCATTTATGCTGTATCTTGCATACAACGCTCCTCACTACCCTATGCATGCCCCAGACAAATACATCAAGAGATTTTCATATCTAGCACCGGACAGAATGATTATGGCTGCAATGATTGCTGCCGTTGATGATGGTATCGGTGAAATCAAGCAAAAGCTGATTGATGAGGATTTGCTAGACAACACAATCATATATTTCCAATCTGACAACGGTCCATCAAGAGAATCACGAAACTGGCTAGATGGCAATGAGGACTTTTACTACGGTGGCACAAGCGGTATCTTCACTGGTCACAAATTCAGTCTTTTTGAGGGCGGTATCAGAATACCAGCGATACTAAGCTGGAAGGGTCATATTGGCAAAAAGGTTGTTGACACTCCTCATATTGCATGTGACATATTCCCTACTATCCTAGAGGCTTGTGGTGGCGATACGGAAGACTACTACAGCGATGGCATCAGCCTAATGCCACTAGTCGAGGACAAGGACGACCCACAGCACGAATATCTGTTCTGGGAGATGGAGGGACAGACAGCCTGCAGATATGGCAAATACAAGCTAGTCATCAACGGACAGCTAGTAGAATTCGACAAGCCAAGAGCAGAGCTATTCTTATCTGATTTGGAGAACGATCCTGGCGAAAAGCACAATCTTGCTGACGAAATGCCAGAGCTGTGCGAACAGATGAAAAAGGCTGCACTAGAATGGCGTGCTGGAGTAGAAAAAACCTGGGATGAAAAGTTCGCAAAGAATTATATCTTAACCTAATAATTATGAGCAGATAGTGTCGACTATCTGCTCTTTTGCTAGAAGGTATTGAAAATATACTAAAAAAATAATATAATCTAAATACATTAATAAAACTTTGCTAAAAAAGGAAATAATATGGTGAAAAATGTAATGAAGGAATTCCTATTAGCTATTCTAGCAGGTGCTGCGATAGCAATAGGTGGAACTGTTTTTTTATCCCTATGCGACCAAGGTATTATCGCAAAGATAATTGGATCAGTAATGTTCGCTGTAGGACTATATGCAATAGTGCTAAATGGTCTGTTCCTATACACAGGCAAAATAGGTTATGTAGTCAACGAAAAGCCAAAATATATAGTTACTCTGCTAACAACCTGGCTAGGTAACTTGGCTGGCACATTTATCTCTGCTAGGCTGATACTGCTAACAAAATTTGGTGCTCCATTAAGGGACGCAGCACACAGCTTGTGTGAGGGCAAAATCAGTCAAACAGTCGCTGGAGCATTTGTTCTTGCAATCTTCTGTGGAATGCTAATGTTCATTGCTGTTGATGGCTACAAGCAAAGCAAAAATCCACTTATTTTGCTACTATGTGTGAGCGTGTTCATACTATGTGGATTTGAGCACTGTGTTGCTAATATGTTCTATTTTTCAATAGGCGAAGCATGGAGTGTTAAGGCACTAGGCTACCTAATCATCATGACTGCTGGTAACTCTGTTGGTGGAATACTAATCCCACTAGTTAAGAAAATAAAATAAAAAGAAAATTCCCTATCAAACGATAGAGAATAATAGATGTTGACAAATATAAAATAATTGCATATAATATAAATGAACAAGGAGCTGTCCGATAGACGGAAGTCCTAATTGTTTGTGATTAAATAACCACCCACGTTTTTAGAAGGACATTGGGCGGTTATTTTTTTATAGCTAAAATCATAGCGACTATAAGTACAAGTGTAATTATTGTAGCATACTCCATAGCATCACCCCCTAACATATAAATTAGAGGGAATCGCCCTCTGTATGTTAGAGGACTGCCGCCTACCGTATTTCGAGACAAATCTCCTTGCCCAAAAGTATTATATATTATGCATAAAATAATGTCAAATAATAAATCAAGGGTTGTCGTATTATTATAGATATATGCAATCATAAGGGCGGATAATATCCGCCTCTACGAAAACGCTGATTATTAGGACAATCGTAGGGGAAGATATCATCTTCCCATCAATATAATAGGTGTGGGTGCGGGTGTCCAGTGGACACCTCTGCGAAACAGAAGCACCGACCGAGGCGGGAGCCGAGACAGCCCACCCGAAATTCTCAATTTTAAATTCTTAATTAAAATGTTGTCACAACCTCATTTAGCCAAGATACTTATATCCAGCCTCTGTTACTACTGACTGGGCAGTGGCATCATCAAGATCTGCATTAAGTGTTAGTGTAACTGTTCCCTCTGTGTGAGATGCTACAGCTTCATCAACCTGTGCTAGCTTTTCGAATGCTGATTTTACATGAGCCTCACAATGAGGACACATCATACCTTCTACCTTAATTACCTTTGTCATAATCATTTTCTCCTTTATATTTATCTCGACAGGGCATCTTGCTCTGTCCTTTTTTGATGAATGAATTTTTACAAGATTTAGTCTTAGCGCATTTGTCACAACACAGAAGCTAGACAAGCTCATTGCTGCAGCACCAAACATTGGGCTGAGAGTCCAACCAAATATTGGTATCCATACACCAGCAGCAAGTGGTATGCCAATAATGTTATATATAAATGCCCAGAACAGATTTTCGTGAATATTAGTCAATGTATTTCGTGAGAGCCTAATAGCTGAAGGAACGTCACTTAATTTGCTATTCATTAGCACAATATCAGCAGCGTCGATAGCAATATCAGTGCCAGCATTGATTGCGATACCGATATTAGCTCTAGTCAAAGCAGGCGCATCATTTATGCCATCGCCCACCATTGCCACCTTGCCATATTGCATCAACTCTCGAACAACACTCTCCTTGCCATCTGGTAGAACGTCTGCAATGACCATATCAACACCAGTTTGACGACCAATAGCATCTGCTGTTCGTTTGTTATCACCAGTCAGCATAACGACCTTGATGCCCATATTCTGTAGCTCAGATATGGCTTGTGGACTATCTTCCTTGATGACGTCTGCAACAGCGATTATACCTAACAGCTTGTCACCAAGTGCAAAAAGAAGTGGTGTCTTGCCATCATTGGCAAAATTACTAGCGATAGTGCTTGCATCACTATCAACACTGATAATAGATGAAACATATTTCACACTACCAGCAACGGCGTTTTGATTGACGATATTAGCTGTAATACCATTACCGACAACAGCGTTAAAATCAGTTATCTCAATTTCGTCAATACTATTCTGCTGTGCATAGTCAACAATCGCTCTAGCAAGTGGGTGTTCGCTATGCTTTTCAAGTGAATAAGCGACTGGCAGTAGCATATCATCAAAGGCTACAATATCAGTCACCTTTGGTGTGCCTTGTGTAATTGTGCCAGTCTTATCTAGTGCAACAATCTGTATTCTGCCAGTTTCCTCGAGTGACGCTGCAGTCTTGAACAGAATACCATTCTTTGCTCCTACACCATTGCCCACCATAACAGCAACTGGTGTTGCCAAGCCTAACGCACAAGGACAGCTGATTACTAGAACGGATATCGCCCTAGACAACGAATATGAGAACGCTTCACCCACAATAAGCCATACCACAAATGTCACAATGCTAATAACAATTACAGTCGGTACGAACACACCGGACACCTTGTCAGCAATCTTCGCAATAGGTGCCTTTGTAGCACTAGCATCAGACACCATTCTTATAATCTGTGACAGTGTTGTGTCCTCTCCAACCCTAGTAGCACGGCATTTTAGATATCCAGACTGGTTAATTGTTGCAGCAGATATCTTATCACCAGCTGTCTTGTCGACTGGTATGCTTTCACCAGTCAAGGCTGACTCGTCAACAGCACTCACCCCATCAATGACTACGCCATCTACTGGTATACTATCACCAGGCTTAACGATAAATGTATCACCAATAGCCACTTGGTCTATAGGTACGACAATCTCGTCATCTCCCCTAATGACAGTAGCAACCTTTGGTGCAAGGGACATAAGCCCCTTTAGTGCATCAGTCGTTCTGCCCTTTGAATACGCTTCAAGCGTTTTGCCAACAGTGATGAGTGTCAATATCATAGCAGCAGACTCAAAATACAAATTATGCATCAAATGCATTGCTTGTTGCTTATCAGCATTTGTCATCAGCACTAGCACAACTGTGCTATACACGAACGACGCCCCACTACCAAGTGCAACAAGTGTATCCATATTAGGTGCTCTGTGGATAGCACCCTTGAAACCACTGACGAAGAATTTTTGATTAATAACCATAATGATGATAGCAAATATCATTTGCACCATACCAATAGCAATATGATTATGCTCAAAGAATGATGGTAGCCACCACCCCCACATTGTATGTCCCATCGATACATACATTAGTGGAATAAGAAATACTACTGACGCTACAAGTCGTTTTAGCAATTTCTTCGTTTCGTTATAATCTAGTGTGTTATCATTCTGTGCCCTGGTGTCGCCCTTTAGTGACGCACCATAGCCAGCATTAACAACAGCAGATATTATTTCATCAGATGATGCTGTGCCCTCAACATTCATAGAGTTAGTGAGCAGATTAACAGAGCAAAGAGTAACACCCTCTACCCCACTGACAGCCTTTTCTACCCTAGCAGAGCAAGCAGCACAGCTCATTCCAGTAACATTATACTGTGTCAAAATATTACCTCTTTATTTCATTAATTTCTTCAATGTATCGAGCAAATCATCAACCGTTTCTGTCTTGCCAGCGACAATATCGTCAGCAACACAGGTCTTGATATGATTAGACAAAAGCTCACGATTAAATGCATTAAGCGCTGCTGTGATAGCAGACACTTGAGTGATAATATCGGTGCAATATGCGTCCTTTTCGACCATACCCTTGATGCCACGAATTTGACCCTCGATACGATTCAAGCGATTCATCAAAGCCTTATATTCATCATCAGTACGATGCTTTGTCTTGTGGCAACAGCACTCCATTTTCTTATCTTCCATAGCTCTCTCCTTATACCCCTATGGGGTATATTTAATATACTATAATCCAGTAAAATTGTCAACAGGCAAATTATTTACAAATATACAAAAATGTTGAGTTTTTAATAAAAATATGGTATAATACAAGAAATGAAAGGAGCATTGTATGGAAAAATTTTACAGATACATAGAGCAAGCTCTACCTAACAATCCACACGACCCTGTTCTATACAAATTCAAAAAAAACACGCTTGATGAAATGATTGAGCGTGCCAATGATTTGACCTCAAAGGGCCTAAAGGACGAAAGGGTTATAGAAGATTTAATCATCGATGAAAACGCTGATATACTAGATAGATATACCGAATATGCTGGCAAAAGCAAGCTAAAGAAAAAGAGAAAGAATATGCTAATCGGCAATATTCTTGGATCGCTAGTATACATTTTCATACTAATAATAGTATTTCTCGGTATTGGTATGTCAACTCATATTTGGCATCCAACCTGGGTAATCGTCGTTGATGGTATACTACTTTGGACCTCATATATACTTGTTCTCATCATCAATCGTGTTATGCAGATGAAGAGAATATTCCACTTTATAGCACGAATACTGCTTGCTATAAGCGTAGTTGTGCTGTTCGTTGCATTGTTTATCTTTATGATGGCTGTAGTGGGTATTCCACACGCATGGGTAATGGTATTTGCAGGACTGTTCTGTATGTTCTTAACAGATGGTGTGTTTGCAATAATGACAAAGCAGAAGCTTGCTATCATCGCTTGGCTGACATATATTCCTGCCATGAGCGCTATGCTATATGTTATTCTTGGTGGGCTTGGCATCATTAGCTGGACAACTGGCTGGATAATGATACCACTGTCACTACTTATCGATGGAATAATTATGTTCATCGCATACAAGATTAATACAAATTACAAGGAGGAGGTTGTTGACGAATGGCACGAAAGCTAAATGCAGAGCTTTGGGACAAGATGCATTATCTCTTCAGAGATTACAATGACAGAATGGTCCATGCAGAGCTACACTATGATTTTGAGATAGATATCGACGCTCTCAAAACAGTAATGATTTGCTTTTTAGAAAAAGCACCAGTTCTACACTCCTCTTTTACCGACAACCATATCCATCCATACTGGACCGTTGAGGACTACAATATCAACGAGGTTGTACATGAATATCATATCGACGAGTCAGAGCTAAATGACAGAGTTAACGACTTTTTGGTACAGTACATTCCACCAGAAGCAAAGATTCAAATGCAGGTTGCTGTGTTCTACCACGGTGGCAAATCCACACTCTGCATAGTAGAAAATCATATGTGTATGGATGGTGGAGATTTCAAATATTTCCTAAAAGCACTATGCAAAAACTACAACGAATATATCGCAGATGGTATTAGCCCAATCGACCTTAAAACTGGCTCAAGAGCATACACCCAGGTGTACGAAGACTTTACAGCCGGTGAAAGAAAGATGGCAAAAAATCTGTACAAGAATATCAACACACCGGATGACCATGGCTTTCCATTCACTCCAGACAATATTAGGGACAAGTCATTCATTGCTAGAAGAAAGCTATCAGCTCAAACATTTGACGAGCTGCGACTTGCTGGCAAAAAGCATGGTGCTACAATCAACGATATGATTTTGACTGCATATTTCTACTCGCTATACGAGCTAGCAAATTACAATCCACTCGACAGTGTGTCGATATCCTGTGCTATTGATTTGCGTCGTCATATCAAGGACAGTAGTGAAAATGGTATCACCAATCATACTGCTTGGATGCAGTGCAAGGTGCCACAAAGGGGCAAGGACATATACGAGACACTTGAATATGTTGTAAGGTCATCAAATGCCTTTAAGCACGACAAATTCATGGGTCTACACGGTTTGCCACTACTATCATTCGGCTACAAAATTCTACCTCATGCAGCGTCAGAGGAGATAATAAAGGTTGGATATGCTAATCCACTACTAGCAATGAGTAATATCGGCATTTTAGAGGTCGACAAGCTAGCACTGAATGGACACGAGCCAACTGATGGATTTATGAGTGGCGCTGTAAAATACAAACCATTTGCCCTACTATCAGCTACCTCGATGAGAAAGGAGCTAACCCTTTCAATGTGTGTTAGAGGTAATGAAGAGGACAAGAAAATCGTTGAGCATTTCTTTGATTTAATCGAGAAGAATATCAACGACTTAATCACAAACGCATAAGAACAAAAAATCCGATACCTAAAAATTAGGTATCGGATTTTGCATTTAACATACGCTGAGGGATATTATCCCCACCATTTTTTTACTTTTCCAAGAACGGATAGAATAATGACGGTAATCACCGTTACACCAATACAGATGAGATAGCCATATTCACTGTTAAGGCTTGGCATATTGGTAAAGTTCATACCAAACCATCCAGTAATCAATGTCAGTGGCAAAAAGATAGTTGCAACAGCTGTAAACACCTTCATCGTTTTGTTAAGCTGTAGGTCAATATGAGTAGAATAAGCGTCTTGAAGGTGAGTTATACTACCACGAAGAGTATCTATATCCTCTCGAAGTCTAATGACCTTATTTGTAATATTCGAGATATAGTGCAAGTCGTCGTTCTCAAATATATCATTCTCGTTTTCTTGCAGGGCTTCGGTAATATCCAGTATCTGCTCATAGTAATTGTGAAAAATCGCTAGTGCACATTTTTCTTCAAAAAGCTGCTGGCTAAAGTCCTTATTAGACTTGTCCTCAAGGACTGATTTTTCTAGCAGAGTGATGCTGTCCTCTAGCTCCTCAATAATCATTCCATCATTAGATATCAAGCCACCCAAGAAAGAATAAATTACCTTCTCCAATGTCACATTGTATCCATTATATTTCTTGATAGAGTCAGTAAACTTTGCCTTTGTCGAGCCATCAATATCATTAATATCAACAACGATGAACAAATCCTTTTTGATATACAGCGCAAGGCAATCCTCTTCATCGGTCACGTCAGCGATATTGACGATTTTTAGCTCTGTAAAGGTGTAATCATCATACACCTCAACACCAGAACGAAACAGCTCACTAGGCTGTAAGCACAAGTCGACAGTACTCTTAGATATACCAAACGATTTGTAATTTTCTAGTAGCTCGTTAGAATTAAGATATCCTACAGTGAGCTTGTAATCAGATATTTCATCAATTTTTACATTCATTAATCCATTTTGGTCAAAGGTGTATAGTAACATATCTATTCTCCAAATATTTGATAAACTTATTATATCAAATTTCACCACAATTTACAAATAAAAAAGCTCCAAGGGTAACCTTGGAGCTTTTATTATTTAATGATTAGTCCTGAGCAGGAGCATAGTACTCTACTAGACGAGCTAGCTTGTTGTACTTCTCGATTGAGTTATCAGCAGCGATAGCAAATAGCTTCTCTGCCTTCTCAGGGAATGATCTCTTAAGTGAAGAGTATCTTGTCTCACCCTCGATGAACTCAACATAATCAGCTGTTGGAGCCTTTGAGTCAAGTGAGAATGGGTTCTTACCCTCTGCAATAAGAGCTGGGTTGTAACGGAATAGGTTCCAATAACCAGCAGCTACAGCCTTCTTCTGCTCTGCCTGGTTGAATGGCATCTTGATACCGTGGTTGATACATGGAGCGTAGCAGATAACGATTGATGGACCGTTGTATGCAGCAGCCTCCTGGAATGCCTTTAGACACTGAGCAGCGTTAGCACCCATAGCAACCTGAGCAACATATACATAGCCATATGACATAGCGATCTGTGCAAGATCCTTCTTCTTAACGATCTTACCAGAAGCAGCAAACTTAGCTACAGCACCAGTTGGAGTAGCCTTTGATGACTGACCACCAGTGTTTGAGTAAACCTCTGTATCGAATACAACAATGTTAACATCCTCGTTAGAAGCGATAACATGGTCAAGACCACCGAAACCGATATCGTAAGCCCAACCGTCACCACCGAAGATGAACTGATATTTCTTAGCAGCGTAGTCAGCATCCTTCATGAAGTCGTCAGCAGCAGCCTTTGCATCGCCATCAAGATTTGCAGCCTTGATAGCAGCGATAAGAGCCTGAGCATCAGCCTCGTTCTTAGCAGCATCCTCGTAAGTAGCAAGCCAAGCCTCAGCCTCCTTAACACCAGCCTCAGCAAGTGTCTGAGCGTCAGCAGCAAGTCTCTCACGAATTTGCTTCTGTGCAAGGTACATACCATAACCGAACTCAGCGTTATCCTCGAATAGTGAGTTAGACCAAGCTGGACCATGACCATTCTTATCTACTGTGTAAGGAGTAGATGGAGCAGAACCACCCCAGATTGATGAACAACCTGTTGCGTTTGCGATATACATCTTGTCACCATATAGCTGTGTAACAAGCTTTGCATAAGGTGTCTCACCACAACCAGCACAAGCACCAGAGAACTCTAGGTATGGCTTTCTGTACTGAACACCACCGATATTTGGAAGAGCAACCTCAGCCTTAACTGAAGTATCAACAAGAGCATCATAGCTCTTCTGTACGTCAAGCTGTGAAGCGATAGGCTTCATTGTGAGTGACTTTGTAGGACAAACGTTTGCACAAGAAGCACAACCAGTACAGTCAAGAGCAGATACGATAAGAGCATACTGATAATCAGTTCTCTTGTTCTTAATCATCTTTGTTCCCTCTGGAGCAGCAGCAGCCTCATCAGCATCCATACAAATTGGACGGATAACAGCGTGAGGACATACCATTGAACAAAGGTTACACTGTGCACAAGTGGTTGGATCCCACTCTGGAACAGCGATAGCGATACCTCTCTTCTCGAATGCAGCAGAACCCTGTGGATATACACCATCAGCAGAGTCAACGAATGCTGATACAGGAAGATCGTCACCATGTAGTCTACCAACTGGATCAAGAATATTCTTAACGAATGCCTTCATCTCTGGTCTGTCAGTAGGAACGTCGATATCCTTTGCCTCATCAACAGCGTCCTTCCAAGAAGCAGGAACGTCAATCTTAACAACCTCTTTTGAGCCACGGTCGATACCGTTGCAGTTTGAGTTAACGATAGCCTCGCCCTTCTTTGAGAACTTAGCAACTACCTTCTCCTTCATGTAGCCGATAGCCTCGTCTACTGGAAGAATACCAGAAATTGTGAAGAATGCTGACTGAAGAATTGTTGAAGCTCTACCAGGTAGGCCAACCTCTTCAGCAATCTTGATACCGTTGATTGTGTAGAAGTTAATATCATTCTCTGCAATGTACTTCTTCATCTTTGCAGGAAGATTTGCATCAAGCTCCTCTGGAGTCCAGATGCAGTTAAGTAGGAATGTACCACCTGGTACAAGATCCTGAACCATATCATATTTATCAACATATGAAGGATTATGACAAGCTACGAAATTAGCCTTGTTGATAAGGTATGTTGAAGTAATTGGTGATGAACCAAAACGTAGGTGAGATACAGTGATACCACCTGACTTCTTTGAGTCGTAGAAGAAGTAACCCTGTGCATACATATCTGTATGGTCACCGATAATCTTGATAGAATCCTTGTTAGCACCAACTGTACCATCAGAGCCAAGACCCCAGAACTTACATGAAGTTGTACCTGCTGGAGTTGTATCAGGTGTCTCTGTTACAGGAAGTGAAAGATTTGTAATATCATCCTCGATTGAAAGAGTGAATGCCTTCTTTGGCTCAGCAGCAAGCATATTTGCATATACAGCAATAATGTGAGCTGGAAGAGTATCCTTTGAACCAAGACCGTAACGACCACCGTAAACTGGTACAGCGTCGAACTTTGTGCCCTTAAGAGCAGCAACAACGTCTAGGTATAGAGGCTCACCAAGTGAACCAGGCTCCTTTGTTCTGTCGATAACAGAAATGCTCTTTACTGTCTCTGGGATAGCAGAGATGAGGTGATCGATTGAGAATGGTCTGTATAGGTGAACACAGATCATACCAACCTTCTCGCCACGAGCGTTAAGGAAGTCAACTGTCTCCTTGATAGTATCACAAACTGAACCCATAGCAACGATTACTCTGTCTGCATCAGCAGCACCATAGTAGTTGAATAGCTTGTAGTCTGTGCCAATCTTTTCGTTAACCTTGTTCATGTACATTTCTGTAGCAGCAACAGCATCGTTGTAATACTTGTTACAAGCCTCTCTGTGCTGGAAGAAGATATCAGAGTTCTCAGCAGAACCACGAAGAACAGGTCTCTCTGGGTTAAGTGCACGAGCACGGAAATCAGCAACGTCCTGCATATCGATCATATCACGAAGATCCTCGTAATCCCAGATCTCGATCTTCTGAACCTCGTGAGAGGTACGGAAACCATCGAAGAAATGTAGATAAGGAACACGGCTCTTTAGTGTAGCAAGGTGAGCTACAGCACCGAGGTCCATAACCTCCTGTACATTAGCAGCACAAAGCATAGCATAACCTGTCTGGCGACAAGCCATAACGTCAGAGTGATCACCAAAAATGTTTAGAGCGTGTGTTGATACACAACGAGCTGATACATGGATAACACTAGGAATAAGCTCACCAGCGATCTTGTACATATTTGGAATCATAAGTAGTAGACCCTGTGAAGCAGTGTAGGTAGTTGTCAAAGCACCAGCTGAAAGTGAACCGTGAACAGCACCTGCTGCACCAGCCTCAGATTCGAGCTCAGCAACCTTAACAGTCTGACCAAAAAGGTTTTTCACACCTCTTGCAGCCATAGCGTCAGTTTCCTCAGCCATAGGAGAAGATGGAGTGATAGGATAGATACCAGCAACTTCTGTAAACGCATAGCTTACGTGAGCAGCAGCACTGTTACCATCCATGGTTTTTCTTTTTCTTGCCATTGGATTTTCCTCCATATAAAAAATTTTTTACATAATTAATTGGACTAGGGGTTGTCCCCTACTTACCACATTACATTATAACACTGATATATTACAAATTCAACTTAAAATGCCGATTTATAACACTGTTATATTGCATAAAATACTGGAAATAGACACAAAAAACAGCAGGATGAATATATCACCCTGCTAAATCTTAATTTATGACAATGCAAGACCAAATTTTGTATTAATTCTGTCGATTTTTTTAACGAACGAATCTGCAAAAAGAAAGAGAAAAATTGCTGTCGAGCCAGCAAACACTAGCGAAAAAGGAACACCAGCACCATATATCGCCAAAGCACCTGACAATGACAAGTTGTCACCCAGTGACATTAGCACTGTTGAAGTATCAACAATGATGCCATAAACAGCAAAAACAAGCACAAATCCAACAACAGATACAGTATATCTATTAGCCTTAATCACCTTGAATATCAGTCCTGCAATAAATCCAACGAGTCCCATCGCAACCATTTGAAATGGCGTCCAAAAGCCTTGACCAAAGAGAAAATTTGATACAAACATAGAGAACGCACCAACAATATATCCTCTTTCTGCTCCAAGGCAGATTGCTGACACGATGACTACAGCAGCGATTGGCTTAACCTGTGGAACGAGATAGAACGCTGCTCTTGATACAACAGCAAGTGCTATCAGTGTTGCTATCAGCGTGACCTCTCTAGCAGTAATATTCTTTATCTCAAATCTTGCGAAAAATGGCAACATAGACAGCACCAAGACAGCAGCAGAAACGAGATAAAAATTCACACTATCAGTAAACATTAGCTGCCAAACAACGACACCACCAAGGCTGACTACAAGGACAAGAAATGCGAAAAACCTATTCATACCCTATCCCCCAAATCACACAATGCGACAGCCTTGCCACCAGTCATTCGTGCAAGCTGGGTAGTGTAAAAACTGAGCGATGAGAAGAACTCTCTGCGTGGTGAGGTAGTAATAATTTCGCCACGAGATAAGAACGAGGCATAATCAGCATACTCACCAACAAATTCTATATCGTGAGACACCACCAAGACAGTCTTGCCCTTTCTGCACAAATCTTTAAGCAGTACAGCAAGCTTTTTCTTTAGCACTGGGTCAAGGCCCTTTGTTGGCTCATCAAGTAGAATTATATCAGCACCAGTCGACAGCACCTTTGCAAGTGCCAAACGCATTGCTTGACCACCTGACAAATCATATGGGTGCTGGTCTGCTATATCGCTAATTTCGAGGTAATCAGTGAGATCACCAAATTCGACCTCATCACTACATTTTTCCTTGGTGAACAGATCAGTAACATTTTGGCACAAATATGACACCTTGCCAGCAGATTTTACCTTGCCACGATACTGGTGCTTAACACCAGATGCAACCTTTAACAGTGTGGATTTGCCACTAGAATTTGGTCCAAGAATAGCGTTAATACTACCCTCATAAACCTTTAGCGACAACGATGACAGAACATCATCGCCACGATTATATGCAAACGAAACATTCTTTATTTCCATAGCTACAGATGGCATTGTAGCATCATCATATGGCTTAATCATCATATCATCAAGTGATTTTATTCTCCATTTGACTGGCAAAAGCTCTGCAATAGGACTATCAGAAATAATATCAGCCATCTTGTCAACACTATCCTTAACAACAGGCTGTCCCTTTTGCATAAATGCAATAGAGGTTGCTGATGAAATGAGCTCATCAAGGTTGTGTTCTGACATAAGAATAGTCGTGCCAAAATCGTTATGTAGCCTAACAATCATCTGTATAAACCTAGTAGCAAACACTGGGTCAAGCTGTGATGTAGGCTCATCAAGTAGCAGAATATCAGGCTTCATTATCATAACTGATGCAAGATTCACCATCTGCTTTTCACCACCAGACAAGGACGAAATATCCATATCAAGTTTTGACTCTAGGTTAAAATATGACGCTGTTTCTGCCACCAACAATTCGATTTGACCACCAGTCATACCCATATTAGTTAGTCCAAACGAAAGCTCTGACCTAACCTTATCGGATACAATGCTCTCATCAACATTCTGTGCAACATATCCGACTGTACCATCAATCTCGATATCACCAGTCATTGTACCATTAGGTGATATTTCTTTTTTCAGCAATTTTAAGAGAGTTGATTTGCCGACAGCACTCTCTCCAACAAGCAGGCACAATTCACCCTTTTCGACAGAAAGGGTCAAATCCTTTATGGCAGGGGTATTCACTTTTGGATAGGTAAAGTCTAATTCTTTGCATTTGATAGCTTCCATAGAATATCCTCCCATAAATCAGTAATAATCGGCACTAGCTGAAATGCAACAAAGCCACACACAGCACTAACGCTAAAGCTTTCGCTATATATCATTGGGTCAAAGATGAACGAGATATTGCCCAATCCTTTTTGTACAAATATGAGCACAGCAACTAGTATTATAAGGCACAATGCGATTATATCACTAGCGCTAGTTTTGTATCGTCCAGGCTTAACGGCTCTTGGATTATATCCCCTTGCTGTCATAGAGTCTGCTGTCACAATACTACTCTCTAAACTATAAGACACAAGAGCAGAAAAGTTATCTAGCGCTTGCTTCATTTTCTTCTTTGGTGGTGTACCACCATTTAGTCCAAGCTGTGCGTCTCTAATATCCTCTAGCTTTTTTGTAAATCTAGGCACAAAGCCTAGCACCATTGAAAATATCAATGCAATCCTCGGTGCAAAGCGTAGCACATACACCACTCGTTCACTATCCATAATGCGTGAAAATGCACCAAACCAAAGCATCACAGCACACAGCACCATACCTTGATTAAAGCCATAGAACAATGCCTCTAGTGTGAATCTAACGTCCTTAATAACGAACAGCTCCGTCACACCATAATGAGCAAAAAGCATATTAAAAACGCTCACAAAAAACAAAATTGCAACACTAAATTTGATAGAGCTGAGCACTCTACCCTTTAGTCTTGCAGAATATATCAGCGCTGTAATGAGCGATACAGCAGAATATATAGGGTTGTTAATAGATAGCACAAAAACAAACACCAGCATAAAATATGCAGTGTGCACTGATGGATGAAATTTTGAAAATCTATCTCTCATAAGCATAAACATTTGGGCAGATAAAAATCTGCCCACCAAATTAATATTCTATTCCAAATCTTGCCTTTGCACCATTATCAAATGGGTGCTTTTGCTTCGACACAAGGGTGATATAATCGGCTATTTTGAATAGCTCATCATCAGCCCTGTGACCAGTTATAACATACTCCTTTTCGCCACATGAAAGCAAGCTAATCGCCTCATTAATAGACAAAAATCGTGGTATTATATCAATAAACTCGTCCAAAATAATCATATCATGGTCGCTGTTCTTAACACATTCGACTGCACCATTTACCCACTGAATGTAGCTATCGTCAGGATTAAATGGTAGGCTATCAGGAGCATCAAATATATCAAATGGCAAGACAGATAGCTCACTAGATTTGTTATCCTTCAAAAACTGGATAAGAAGTACTGATTTGCCTGCACCAGTGGCACGCATACCAGCACCAATAGCCGCAGTGGTCTTGCCCTTGCCATCACCGTAGTAAATCTGTATCATCTTATTCTAACGTCTTCCTTTGTCCTAAAGCGATAACCGTAGTTGTCCAGTATGCCCATCTTATTCAGTGCAACAGCAGCGCCCTTGGCAGCACATAGGCTAGGTTGTGGCACAACATTTGCCTCTACCTCAAGTGCCTTGCTGAACAGCTCATCAAGGCCATAAAGTTCTGCAGAGCCACCAGTTAAATATATTCCAGAATTAGTAATATCAGCAACCAGCTGTGGTGAGGTACGCTCAAACATAATAATTGCAGCAGCGACAATCTCATCAAGCATAGGCTTTAGGCAATCACATATCTCGTTAGATGATACCTCAACAGTCTTTGGCATACCATCTGTAGCAGATCTGCCCTTTGCTGTCATAGTGATATCCTCTGCTCTAGGGATAGCACAACCAATAGCCTTCTTGATTTCCTCTGCAGTACGAACACCAATAAGAATATCGTGCTTGTCCTTCATATATCTAACAATTTCCTCATCAAAGGTATTGCCAGCAATCTTCAGTGTCTCTGTCTGACTCATAGAGCCTTGTGACACAACAGCCATATCAGTAGTACCACCACCGATATCAACGACGAAAGCACCATTAGGCTGTGATGGGTCAACCTTTGCACCGAATGCAGCACAAAGTGGCTCCTCGACCAAGCACACTGACCTAGCACCAGCTGTGATAATAACTGAAATAAGAGTGCGTTTCTCAACGTCAGTAGCAAGTGCTGGCGATGATGCAACAACTCTAGGTTTAAATATATTCTTCTTTATAACACGATTGATAAAGTACTTTACCATCTGCTGTGTGAGGTCGTAATTGCTGATTACACCATCACGAATAGGCTGAACAACAGCAACGCCCTTTGGCTCTCTACCCTCTAGGTAATATGCTCTACGACCAGCATATAGCATTCTGCCGCTGTCGATATCATAAGCAACATATGATGGCTCGTTAACCACTATGCCTTTATTTGGCACAGATATAACGATACTGCTTGTACCCAAATCAATTCCTAAATCGTATCCAAACAATTTTCAAATCTCCATAATCGAATAATTTATTCTATTATATTATACATTATTAGTATTTTCAATAAAGAATTTTAGTGCAGAATATCTGCGTGATTTTTTATCATTATTAACCATAGTAGCGATACCCTGTTCGTTACCAACAAGCACTAGCAAATTCTTCGCTCTAGTGAGTGCTGTGTAGAACAGATTGCGATAGGCAAGCTTCTGTGGTGTGGCAACAACTGGCATAACAACAGCACTAAATTCACTACCCTGTGACTTGTGTACAGTCATAGCATAGGCTAGCTCTAGCTCTCTAACATTCTCTGTGGAGTACATAGCCTCCTTGTCATCGTACTGAACATTGATGATATTATTCACCCTATCAATATGGGTCAAGATACCTATATCGCCATTAAAAACGCCTGCACCATGCTCTGCAAGTCTAAACCAAGGCACGTCGTAATTGTTTTTAATTTGCATTACTCTGTCACCCTCACGCAAGATATAACCCTTGTAGCGTAGCTCTTGCTTATCCTTTGATGGTGGATTAAGCTTTTCTTGTAGCAGAGCGTTGATATTCTGTGTACCAACCTCACCCATTCTGCTAGGACAAAGCACTTGAATATCACTCATAGGGTCAAATCCATAGCTTGCTGGCAAACGTGAGGTCACTAAATCAAGTACCTTCTTTGGTGCAAGATACTTTGAATTCTCTTTTAATAGGAAGAAATCTGACTCTGGTGTGTTGTCAATCTCTGGCATTTCACCCTTAACAACCTTGTGTGCATTGGTAACAATTCTGCTCTGCATCGCTTGACGGAACACCTTGTCAAGCTTCACTACTGGAATAATATCGCTGTCAATCATATCCTTTAGCACATTACCAGCACCAACTGGTGGTAGCTGATCTTGGTCACCCACCATAATCAGTCGACAGTGTAATGGCAATGCATCGAGCAGTGCAGAAAATAGTGTTACGTCAACCATCGACATTTCATCGACGATAACAGCGTCATAATCAAGAGTGTTGCTCAAATTATGCACAAAATTAGGCAAGTCGGAGTCATCCTTGTACTCAACCTCTAGCAAACGATGGATTGTGCTTGCCTCATAGCCAGTCAACTCCTCCATACGCTGGGCAGCACGACCAGTTGGCGCTGCCAGAGCAACACGAAGCTGTCTGTTTTTCATAAGGCTGATAATACCTTTTACAGTGGTAGTTTTACCAGTACCAGGTCCACCTGTGAGTATCAGCAGACCCTTGTTCACAGCGATTTCAATCGCTTCTCTCTGTTTGTCATCAAACTGGATATTGTTTGCCTTTTCAAATGCATATATCTCGCTAGAGTAAAACTCCTTTTCAATAGGTGGATACTCTATCATAATCTTAATTCGCTCTGCGATACCAAGCTCACTATGATAAATATGAGGTAAAAAGAGAAAATCTCTGCCATTGATATCAACTTGAACGATGGACTTATTCTCTATAGCATTATCGATAGCAATGTCGACAGTGTCACTATCACATTCTAGCAAATCACACGCTGGAGCATAAATCTTCTCTCTAGGAATACAGGTGTGACCATTGCCAAGATTGTATCTAATAATATAGCTGATACCAGCCTCTGCTCTACAGGTGAATGGTGGCTTGTCCTCAAGATTTTCGACTATCTCATCAGCTCTATCAAATGTTATTCCAGTAGCTTGGCCAATTAAGGCATAAGGATTGGCCTTAATTACGTCAATAGCCTCTCCCTTTAGCAATCCATAGGTCTTAATAGCCTCATTTTGCGACAAACCAAGTGCAGTTAGACCGACCATAGTCTCCCTAGCCAAAAACTGAGCCTTGAACTCCTTGCTAATCTGTCTTGCTTTAGCGTGGCTGATACCCTTGATTGTTGCAAGCCTTGCTGGCTCGTTCTCGATGACGTCAAAGGTATTAACACCAAACGCCTCAACAATTTTTGTTGCTGTGGACTCTCTAACTCCACGGATAATACCGGACGATAGATATCGTAGGATACCACCAGCGTCTGCCGGTAGTGTCTGCACAGCCGACTCTGCCTTAAACTGACGGCCAAACGATGGATGAAATCCCCATTTGCCCCTACACTCGACAGTAGCGCCGATAGCTAGCTCACCCAGGCTACCAACAACAGTGACACCCTCGTCACCAGTATTGATTTCGGCAACGCAAAAGCCAGTCTCATCGCTGTAAAAGGTAATATCCTCAACAGTGCCTATTAAATTTTCAAGCACTTCATTTTCCATAACAAAATCCTAAAAATATTGATACTGATATTATAGCACAAATATACGAAATATCAACCTAATACAAGAATAACAACGCAAAAAAAGACAGGTAGAAAATCTACCTGTCTTAATTATTAAGGTATTATAGATTACTCGTCGATTGAAACAACAACGCCTGAACCTACTGTTCTACCACCCTCACGGATAGCGAAACGAAGACCCTCTTCGATAGCGATTGGAGTGATAAGCTCTACGTGCATATCTACGTTATCGCCAGGCATACACATCTCTGTGCCTTCTGGAAGGTTGATAACACCTGTTACGTCAGTTGTTCTGAAATAGAACTGTGGACGATAGTTGTTGAAGAATGGAGTATGACGGCCACCCTCGTCCTTTGAAAGAACGTAAACCTGACCAGTAAACTTTGTGTGTGGCTTGATTGAGCCAGGAGCAGCAAGAACCTGACCTCTCTTGATATCAGTTCTCTGAACACCACGAAGTAGACAACCAATGTTGTCACCAGCCTCAGCGTAATCAAGAATCTTACGGAACATCTCGATACCAGTACATACTGTTGAACGAGTCTCTTCCTCAAGACCAACCATCTCTACTGTATCGTTAGTGTTTAGCTGACCTCTCTCTACTCTACCAGTTGCAACAGTACCACGACCAGTGATTGTGAATACGTCCTCAACAGGCATTAGGAAAGGAAGATCTGCCTTACGGTCTGGAGTTGGGATATAAGCATCAACTGCATCCATAAGCTCCTGAATGCAAGCGCAAGCTGGATCATCATTTGAAGCAGCCTCAAGAGCCTTAAGAGCTGAACCCTTAATGATTGGGCACTCATCATCAAACTCGTACTCAGCTAGAGTCTCACGGATCTCCATCTCTACGAGCTCAAGTAGCTCCTCATCATCAACTTGGTCAGTCTTGTTCATGAATACGATGATTGCTGGAACGCCTACCTGACGAGCAAGTAGAAGGTGCTCCTTAGTCTGAGCCATAGGACCATCTGTTGATGCGATAACAAGGATAGCACCATCCATCTGAGCAGCACCAGTGATCATGTTCTTAATATAGTCAGCGTGACCTGGGCAGTCAACGTGAGCATAGTGACGAGCCTCTGTCTCGTACTCAACGTGAGCTGTGTTGATTGTGATACCACGCTCTCTCTCTTCTGGAGCCTTATCGATATCTGCATAGTCCTCGAACTTAGCGAAGCCCTTGTTTGCAAGATACTTTGTGATAGCAGCTGTAAGAGTAGTCTTACCGTGGTCAACGTGACCGATTGTACCAATGTTTACGTGTGGTTTGGTACGGTTAAATTTTTCCTTAGCCATTGGAATTTCCTCCTTAAAATTTACAATAGTAAAATTGTTAATGATATTTTATCAAAATGTTTAGAAAATATCAAGTATTTTATAAAAAATATTAGTCTTTCTTTGAGCGCTCGTTGATGATTGACTCAGAAATTGACTTTGGAACCTGCTCATAGCCATCTGGCTCCATTGTGTACTGACCACGACCCTGTGTCTTTGAACGAAGATCATTTACGTAGCCGAACATTTCAGATAGAGGTACACGAGCATTAATCTGCTTTGCACCAGCTCTGTCGTCCATGCCCTGGATCTGTCCACGACGAGAGTTAAGGTCACCGATAACGTCGCCCATGTAATCCTCTGGAACGATAACTGTTACCTTCATCATTGGCTCTAGGATAACTGGAGAAGCCTTTCTAGCAGCCTCCTTGAATGCCATAGAACCAGCGATCTTAAATGCCATCTCAGATGAGTCAACCTCGTGGTAAGAACCATCGTATAGCTCAACTCTAACGTCAACAACATTGTAGCCAGCAAGAACACCGCTCTTCATTGCAGCCTGAATACCAGCATCAACAGCAGGAATGTACTCCTTTGGAATAGCACCACCAACGATCTGGTTGTCAAACTCGTAGCCCTTACCAATGCCGTTCTCGTCAAGGTTAGGGAATAGACGGATCTTAACATGACCATACTGACCAGAACCACCAGACTGCTTCTTGTACTTGCACTCGTGCTGACATTCTGCAGTGATAGTCTCCTTGTAAGCTACCTGTGGAGCACCAACGTTTGCCTCTACCTTGAACTCTCTTAGTAGACGGTCAACGATGATCTCAAGGTGAAGCTCACCCATACCAGCGATAATAGTCTGTCCAGTCTCCTCATCAGTGTAAGCCTTGAATGTTGGGTCCTCTTCTGCAAGTTTTGCAAGAGCAACACCCATCTTCTCCTGGCCAGCCTTTGTCTTAGGCTCGATAGCAACACGGATAACAGGATCTGGGAAGTTCATTGACTCAAGGATAATTGGATGATCCTCGTCACAAAGTGTATCACCAGTAGTTGTGTTCTTTAGACCAACAGCAGCAGCGATATCACCAGCATAACATACTGGAATATCCTCTCTGTGGTTAGCGTGCATCTGGAGAATACGACCCATTCTCTCCTTGTTACCCTTTACAGAGTTGTAGCAAGGTGTACCAGCCTCGATGGTACCAGAATATACACGGAAATAGCAAATCTTACCAACGAATGGATCAGTTGCAATCTTAAATGCAAGAGCTGAGAATGGCTCATCATCAGATGAATGACGGCACTCCTCTTCGTCAGTATCAGGGTTTACGCCCTTGATTGACTCAACGTCAGTTGGAGCTGGCATATACTCAACGATAGCGTCAAGTAGTGGCTGTACGCCCATGTTTCTGTAAGCTGTACCACAGCATACTGGAACCATTTCACCAGCGATAGTAGCGCTACGGATAATTCTCTTGATATCAGCGATAGAAATAGCGTCCTCGCCTTCCTCAAAATACTTCTCCATTAGCTCCTCGTCCTGCTCAGCAACGAACTCGATAAGAGCTGTTCTGTACTCTGCAGCCTTGTCAGCTAGCTCAGCACGAATAGGTCTCTCCTCGAATACAGAACCGCTGTTCTTGTCAGGATCGATATAAACGATTTCATGGTTTTCGATAAGGTCGATGATACCCTCAAATGTATCCTCAGATCCGATAGGGAGCTGAATTGGAAGTGCATTACACTTGAAACGATCAAGAACCATGCTCATTACGTTATAGAAATCTGCACCCATGATATCCATCTTGTTTACGAATATCATACGAGGTACTTTGTAGTCATCAGCCTGTCTCCAAACAGTCTCTGACTGTGGCTCTACACCACCCTTTGCACAAAGGACAGTTACAGAACCATCAAGTACACGAAGTGAACGCTGAACCTCTACTGTGAAGTCAACGTGACCTGGTGTATCGATAATATTGATTCTATGGTTCTTCCAGAAGCATGTTGTAGCAGCAGAAGTGATAGTGATACCTCTCTCCTGCTCCTGTGCCATCCAGTCCATTGTTGCTGAACCCTCATGAGTTTCACCAATCTTGTGATTGATACCTGTATAGTATAGAATACGCTCTGTGGTTGTTGTTTTACCAGCATCAATGTGAGCCATAATACCAATATTTCTAGTTTCTTCAAGAGATACTTTTCTTGGCATAATATCCTCCTTGGTAAATCAAACGGATTAATATCTGAAATGAGCAAATGCTTTGTTTGCTTCTGCCATTCTGTGTGTGTCTTCACACTTCTTAACTGCTCCGCCTGTCTTGTTTGCAGCATCCATAATCTCTGCTGCAAGACGCTCTTTCATAGTTCTCTCACTTCTTGCACGTGCAAATGAGGTGATCCATCTTAGACCTAGTGTCTGTCTTCTCTCTGGACGAACCTCTAGAGGAACCTGATATGTTGCACCACCGATACGGCGAGCTTTTACTTCGAGTACAGGCATAACGTTCTCCATAGCAGCCTCGAATGTTTCGAGAGGATCGTTGCCTGTCTTTTCTGTGATGATTTCGAATGCGCCGTACACGATCTTCTGTGCGACACCCTTCTTTCCATCTAGCATGATGTTGTTGATCAAACGAGTAACAACCTTTGAGTTGTACATTGGATCTGGAAGTACATCACGCTTAGCGATCTGGCCTCTTCTTGGCATCTTCGCTTCCCTCCTTCATTATAATTGATGAGTTCATAGGTACTCGGTTATTTTTTGTTTCCGTCGGAGCCAACAAAGGCTTACGCTATCTATAAATAAGATAAATAAACTATTGTCGGTTTCCCGTAGGTTAACAGAATTTAAGGTTTACTTCTTTACCTTTGGCTTCTTTGCGCCATACTTTGAACGGCTCTGCATTCTGCCGTTAACACCCTGTGTATCGAGTGTGCCTCTGATGATATGGTAACGAACACCAGGTAGATCCTTAACACGTCCGCCACGAACCATAACAACTGAGTGCTCCTGAAGGTTGTGACCAACACCTGGAATGTAAGCAGTAACTTCCATACCATTTGTAAGACGAACTCTGGCAATCTTACGAAGAGCTGAGTTAGGCTTCTTAGGTGTAGCTGTCTTAACTGCTGTGCAAACGCCACGCTTCTGTGGAGAAGCATTGTCTGTCATAACATTCTTCTTTGTGTTAAGACCCTTCAAAAGTGCAGGAGCAGTAGACTTCTTCTCTAGAGACTTACGTCCTGTTCTAACTAATTGGTTAAAGGTAGGCAATAGTTTATTCTCCTTTCTGTAAAATTTATGCATACGCATATCTCATATTTTTACCAATAATAGTAAAAATATCAAATAAACGCACGCCGTGGAGTGCAGATTTCTCTGCACTCCATTGACGATTTTTACAATTTTTGTGCTAAAATTTTGTTAAAAATCACAAAATCAAACTTGCACAATTACTCATTATAGCTCATTATTTGCTACTTGTCAAGAGTTCTTGTAATTGTTCGAGATTTAAAATTTCCTCTGAGCCTTCAGCACTGAAGTAGCTAGGGATAACATCTACGTCTCTGAACACACTCATACCAGTACCAGCTGGGATAAGCTTACCGATAAGAACATTCTCCTTTAGACCAAGTAGTGGATCTACCTTGCCCTTGATAGCAGCATCAGTAAGAACACGAGTTGTCTCCTGGAATGATGCAGCTGATAGGAATGAATCAGTAGCAAGTGAAGCCTTTGTAATACCCATAAGAACTGGGATATATGTTGCATGCTTGAGGTTCTCCTCACCAGCAGCAATTCTCTTATCAATGTTCTCGTTTGCCTCATCGATAGCTGCAACGTCAACCTGTGTACCAGCGATAAGATCAGAATCACCCTCGCTATCAACGATACACTTCTTAAGCATCTGACGAACGATAACCTCGATATGCTTATCGTTGATATCAACACCCTGTGTACGATATGCAAACTGAACTTCCTTGATAAGATAGTTATATACAGCCTCTTCACCAAGAATAGCAAGAACGTCGTGTGGATTCTTTGAACCAAGTGTTAGCTCTGTACCCTTTTCGATATGAGCGCCATCAACGATATTTTCGTGTAGTCTAGCACCATAAGGGATGAGGTACTTGCGCTCCTCACCAGACTCTGTATTGTAAACGAATACATTACGGCTCTTCTTGATTTCCTCGACACGAACATCACCCTCGATTTCAGAAAGGATAGCAAGCTGCTTTGGCTTTCTTGCCTCGAAAAGTTCCTCGACTCTTGGAAGACCCTGTGTAATATCCTCACCACCAGCGACACCACCGGTATGGAAGGTTCTCATTGTAAGCTGTGTACCAGGCTCACCGATTGACTGAGCAGCGATTGTACCAACTGCCTCACCAACCTGAACTGGCTCATTGAATGCAAGGTTTGAACCATAGCACTTGCAGCATACGCCGTGGCGTGACTTACAAGTGATAAGTGAACGAATCTTAACCTTTGTGATACCAGCAGCAACGATACGAGCAGCATCGTCCTCATTCATAATTCTGTCGGTGTCCATAAGAACCTCGCCAGTCTCTGGATGAACAACTGGATCAACAACATATCTACCAACAAGTCTCTCCTCAAGTGACTCAAGAACACGGTTACCATCCATAATAGCATAAACGTCGATACCGTCGTGACAGCCACAATCATTATCACGAATGATAACGTCCTGTGATACGTCAACAAGACGACGAGTTAGGTAACCAGAGTCAGCTGTACGAAGAGCTGTATCAGTAAGACCCTTACGAGCACCACGAGATGAAATGAAGTACTCAAGAATGTTTAGACCCTCACGATAGTTAGCTCTGATAGGAACCTCGATTGTCTTACCAGAGGTGTTAGCGATAAGTCCTCTCATACCAGCAAGCTGACGTAGCTGTGAAGTACTACCACGGGCACCAGAATCTACCATCATGTGGATTGGGTTATGTGTACCATCAAAGTTTGAGGTGAGCTCGTTAGAAACCTTATTTGTACAGTCTTCCCAAGCCTTAATAACAGCTGAAGCTCTCTCCTCATTAGTAATCTCACCAAAGTTGTAGTGAGCAGTAATCTCATCAACCTTTGCCTCTGCCTCAGCAAGATACTCCTTCTTCTTCTCTGGGATAAGAGCATCGATAACGGCTACGGTTGTACCAGAAATTGTTGAATACTTATAGCCCTGAGCCTTGATATCATCAAGAACTCTTGAAGCAATAGTGATACCGTGCTTACGGATACACTTGTCAACGATTTGACCAAGCTGCTTCTTCTTAACTACGAATGAAATCTCAAGCTCGTTCTCGTTACCCTCGACGCTTCTGTCAACAAATCCGATATCCTGTGGGATAGGTCTGTTGAAGATTACACGACCGATAGTAGTCTTTACGAGATTTGACTTTTCAACGCCATCAATAGTCTTTGTAAATCTAATCAAGCACTCACTATGAAGACCAAGCTCACCAGCCTGATATGCCATCATAGCCTCATCAGTGTCACGATAGATATTGTATCTTGTATACTCGTTGCCATCAGCGTCCTTCTCTACTGTAGGACAGCCAGGCTCGCCCTCTTTAATCATTGTTAGATAGTAAGAACCGATGATCATATCCTGTGTAGGAACAGCAACTGGCTTACCATCAGAAGGCTTTAGAAGGTTGTTAGCAGCAAGCATAAGCATTCTAGCCTCTGCCTGAGCCTCTGCAGATAGTGGTACGTGAACAGCCATCTGGTCACCATCAAAGTCAGCGTTGAACGCTGTACAAGCTAGTGGGTGAAGCTTGATTGCTCTACCCTCAACTAGAACTGGCTCAAATGCCTGAATACCAAGTCTGTGAAGTGTAGGAGCACGGTTTAGCATAACTGGGTGATCCTTAATTACAACCTCAAGAGCATCCCAAACCTGTGGTCTGTCTGCCTTTTCTACCATCTTACGAGCTGACTTAATATTTGAAGCAACACCAGTCTCAACAAGTCTCTTCATTACGAAAGGCTTGAATAGCTCGATAGCCATCTCCTTTGGAAGACCACACTGGTACATTTTTAGCTCAGGACCAACAACGATAACTGAACGTCCAGAGTAGTCAACACGCTTACCAAGAAGGTTCTGACGGAAACGACCCTGCTTACCCTTAAGCATATCAGAAAGTGACTTAAGTGGTCTATTGTTTGGACCTGTAACAGGTCTACCACGACGACCATTATCGATAAGAGCATCAACAGACTCCTGTAGCATTCTCTTCTCATTACGAACGATGATATCAGGAGCATTAAGCTCTAAAAGTCTCTTTAGACGGTTGTTTCTGTTAATAACACGTCTGTAAAGATCGTTAAGATCAGAGGTAGCGAAACGACCACCATCAAGCTGTACCATAGGTCTGATATCAGGTGGGATAACTGGAAGAACGTCAAGAATCATCCACTCTAGCTTGTTGCCACTGTGATAGAAAGCATCTACTACGTCAAGTCTCTTGAGTAGCTTAACTCTCTTTTGACCAGTTGCATCCTCAAGCTCTGCTGTGAGCTCATCACGAAGAGTTGGAATATCAATCTGCTGTAGAAGCTCTTTAATAGCCTCTGCACCCATTCCAGCCTTAAAGTCGTCCTCGTATCTCTCTCTCATTTCTGCATATTCCTTCTCATTAAGGATCTGCATCTTCTCAAGAGGGGTATCACCAGGATCTGTAACGATATATAGTGCAAAATAAAGCACCTTTTCAAGATATCTAGGGCTGATATCAAGTACTAGACCAAGTCTACTTGGAATACCCTTGAAATACCAGATATGTGATACTGGAGCAGCAAGCTCGATATGACCCATACGCTCACGACGAACCTTTGCACGAGTAATCTCTACTCCACAACGCTCACAAACCTTGCCCTTATAGCGAACTCTCTTGTACTTACCACAGTGACACTCCCAGTCCTTCATAGGACCAAAAATCTTTTCGCAGAAAAGACCGTCACGCTCTGGCTTTAGAGTTCTGTAATTTATTGTTTCAGGCTTTGTTACCTCACCATAGGACCACTCACGGATACGCTCTGGTGAAGCAAGGCCAATTTGAATTGAACTGAATTCATTTGTTGAATTATTATCCATATTGGAAGCACTCCTTTATCTAAAAATTTGGAAAGTTAATCAGGTCTATATAATGTTATATAATATATACATTATTCATCATCGTCATCAGAGCCAAATGCGCTTGCAAAATCTGCAAACAAATCATCTGCTGCACTCTGAGCTGAGCCCTGACCTGCTTCCTGCATTTCCTCATCAGCATCAACAACTCCGTAGCCCTCTTGGCCCTCAAAGTCGTTAACCTCTGTAAATGCCTTTTCGTCAACTGGCTGAATGCCATCGTCATCAAGATCCTGCTTTAGCTCAACAGTCTGTCCAGCCTCATCATATAGAGTAGTGTCAAGACCAAGAGCCTGTAGCTCCTTAAATAGAACCTTGAATGCCTCTGGTGTGCCAGCAGGTGGAATATTCTCACCCTTGACGATTGCCTCATAAGTCTTAACACGACCAACAACGTCATCTGACTTAACTGTGATAATCTCCTGTAGAGTGTAAGCTGCACCGTAAGCCTCGAGTGCCCAAACCTCCATCTCACCAAATCTCTGGCCACCGAACTGAGCCTTACCACCAAGTGGCTGCTGAGTTACAAGGCTGTAAGGACCTGTTGATCTAGCGTGGATCTTATCATCTACAAGGTGATGGAGCTTTAGATAATACATATAACCAACTGTTACACGGTTATCAAACTTCTCACCAGTTCTACCGTCAGTAAGCTGAACCTTACCATCGAATACCTTGTTGCCATCAGCGTCTACATAGTAGCCGATATCAGCAAGCTTTAGGCAATCACGAATATCATCCTCGTGAGCACCATCAAATACTGGAGTCATCATCTTCCAGCCAAGAGCCATAGCTGCGTAGCCAAGATGAACCTCAAGCACCTGACCAATGTTCATACGAGAAGGTACACCAAGTGGGTTAAGAACGATATCAAGTGGACGACCATCTGGTAGGAATGGCATATCTTCCTGTGGAAGAACACGAGAAACGACACCCTTGTTACCATGACGACCAGCCATCTTATCACCGGCTTGGATCTTTCTCTTCTGTGCGATATAAACACGAACAACCTTGTTTACACCAGGATTTAGCTCATCGCTGTTTGCTCTAGTAAATACCTTAACGTCAACAACGATACCATACTCACCATGAGGAACCTTCATAGAGGTATCACGAACCTCTCTAGCCTTCTCACCGAAGATAGCACGAAGAAGTCTTTCCTCAGAAGTGAGCTCTGTCTCACCCTTTGGTGTAACCTTACCAACAAGGATATCACCAGAGTGAACCTCAGCACCAACACGGATGATACCATCCTCATCAAGATCCTTAAGAGCATCCTCACCAACGTTAGGAATATCTCTTGTGATCTCCTCTGGGCCAAGCTTTGTATCACGAGATTCTACCTCGTGCTCAATAATATGAATAGATGTGTAAACATCATCACGAACAATCTTTTCGTTGATAAGAACAGCATCCTCGTAGTTGTAACCTTCCCAGGTCATAAATCCGATAAGAGCATTCTTACCAAGTGAAATCTCACCATTGCATGTAGCTGGACCATCAGCGATAACCTGACCATCCTCAATCTCCTGATGAAGAGATACGATAGGACGCTGGTTAATGCAAGTGCCCTGGTTAGAACCAGCATACTTGATGAGCTCATATCTGTCGATTTCGCCAGACTTTGTCTTAATCTCGATAATGTCAGCGTCAAGAGATACTACTGTACCACCACGCTGTGCGATAACTACTACGCCAGAGTCATATGCTGCCTTGTACTCCATACCTGTACCAACAACTGGAGCCTCTGTCTTTAGTAGAGGAACTGCCTGACGCTGCATGTTAGCACCCATAAGTGCACGGTTAGCATCATCGTTCTCTAGGAATGGAATCATTGCTGTAGCAACAGATACTACCATCTTTGGAGATACGTCCATATAGTCTACCTTTTCTGGTGGTAGAGTTAGGAACTCATCTCTGAAACGGCATGTTACTCTGCTGTTAGCGAACTTGCCATCTGCATCAAGTGGCTCGTTAGCCTGTGCTACAACGAACTCATCCTCCATATCAGCTGTCATATAAACAACCTCATCAGTAACAACACCAGTCTCCTTGTCTACACGACGGTAAGGAGCCTCGATGAATCCATACTCATTTAGACGGCTGTAGCAAGCAAGATATGAGATAAGACCGATATTAGGACCTTCTGGAGTCTCGATAGGACACATACGACCATAGTGTGTGTAGTGTACGTCACGAACCTCAAATCCAGCACGATCTCTTGAAAGACCACCAGGACCAAGAGCAGAAAGTCTTCTCTTGTGTGTTAGCTCTGCAAGTGGGTTGTTCTGATCCATGAACTGTGAAAGTGGTGATGAACCAAAGAACTCACGAATAGCAGCAACTACTGGTCTAATGTTAATAAGTGCCTGTGGTGTGATAGCGTCCTCATCATCCTGAGCCTGAAGTGTCATACGCTCACGAACAACTCTCTCCATACGAGTAAAGCCGATACGGAACTGGTTCTGTAGAAGCTCACCAACTGCACGGATACGACGATTGCCAAGGTGATCGATATCATCAGTCTTGCCAACACCATTAGCAAGGTTGAGGAGATATGATACTGTAGCAAAGATATCGTCAACAATAATATGATTTGGAATAAGGTCATCGTGGTGAATCTTAATCTCATTCTCAAGAGCTTCCTTGTCATCACCTACTCTATCCATAATCTCAGATAGAACACGATATGAAACCTTCTCGTTAATACCAAGAGCCTTCTTGTCAACATCAACGAACTTGTCGATATCAACCATACCGTTTGATACAACCTTAACTACTCTGCCAGACTCAAGCTGAACAAATGCAAACATAACACCTGCATCTTCAATCTGCATAGCCTTCTCTGCTGTAAGCTTTTCACCAGCATCAGCAATGAACTCACCCATAGGTGATACAACTGGCTCTGCAAGAATCTGTCCGTTAAGACGATCGAACATACCAAGCTTCTTGTTGTACTTATATCTACCAACTCTTGAAAGGTCGTAGCGACGAGCATCAAAGAACAAGCCATCTAGGTGTGCCTGAGCAGTCTCTAGTGTTGGTGGCTCGCCTGGACGAAGCTTCTTGTAAACCTCAAGAAGAGCCTCCTCCTGATTCTTTGTTGTGTCCTTCTCGATAGTAGCTTCCATTCTTTCGTCATCGCCAAAGAACTCACGAAGCTCTGCATCTGTACCAAGACCTAATGCACGAAGGAAGGTAGTGATAAATATCTTTCTGTTCTTGTCGATACGAACGTAGAACAAATCGTTCGCATCAGTCTCGTACTCTAGCCAAGCACCACGGTTAGGAATAACAGTGTTAGTGTATAGCTCCTTACCAGTCTTGTCGTGCTCCATGTGATAATAAACACCTGGTGAACGAACTAGCTGAGATACGATACATCTCTCTGCACCATTGATAACAAAAGTGCCAGCATCAGTCATAAGTGGGAGATCACCCATGAAGATTGTGTTTTCCTTAACCTCACCTGTCTCCTTGTTCTGAAGACGTGCTCTAACCTTTAGAGGTTTTGCATAGGTAACGTCACGAGCCTTACACTGTGCAATAGAATATTTTGGCTCGTCTTCCATTGAATAATCGATGAAGTCAAGTACAAGATTGCCAGTGTAATCAGTAATAGAACCGATATCACGGAAAACCTCTGCAAGACCTTCGTCGAGGAACCACTGGTAAGACTTCTTCTGCACCTCAATAAGGTTAGGCATCTGCATTACCTCATTGATTTTGGCAAAGCTCTTTCGTGTAGTAGTACCAAGTTGTACGTCCTTCACATTTACCATATAGGTATTCACTCCATTTCGTTTGAATTTTTGCAATAAAAAGCAGAAAAACTTGCTTAATAATAGACTTAAAAATACAGTAATATTTTCAGTATCATAACTTATGTCAAAAAGCCATAAGCACAAATTTTTCCATTTTAATCGTGGATATAATATAAACTAATAGTTTTAATAAGTCAACAGTATTTTTAAAATATTTTCACAATAGTTTAAAAGTTTTTTATCAACTGTGCCGTGTGTTTCATAAATACGGCTATTTATCCCGTGCAGAAATGTTTTTATATAATGTTATTGATTTAATAGTACTAATTTGTTATAATACTACGGTATAATTATTAAAGGGATAATAAAATGAAGATTTTTAAGAGAGTAATATGCGTATTATTATCCATCATTATGGTAGCTGGTCTGTTTGCTGGCTGTGGTGATGATAATGACAATATAAACTTCATATATCCATTCTCTGCTAATGTCAAGAGCTATGACCCACAGGTTGCTGGTACTACTGACGAATTCTTAATCATAGAGAACACATTTGAGGGTCTTATTCGTATCAATGATGATGGCACTATCGTAAAGGGTGTTGCTGATAGCTGGGACATCAGTGCAGATGGACTGACATACACATTCAAGCTAAAGCATGGACTAAAATGGGATATCAATGTCGACAAGAATGACAAGGGTGAATTCAAGGACAGCAGACTAGAAATGATGGGCAAGGAATTCAATCCGGATATTACAGCTCACGATTTTGTCTTTGCATTGAGGAGAGCTGTGCTAAAGGAGACTGACAGTCCCCTATTCTCTAGCGTTTCCGCTATCAAGAATGCCACAAAAATACACAAGGGCAAAGCGTCAGCCATGAGCCTTGGTGTCACAGCAAAGGACGAGTACACTCTTGTTATCACCCTAGAGCGCAAGGACGACAGCTTTATGGATACACTTGCTACTGCTGTTGCTATGCCATGTAATGAGGAATTCTTTAACGCTACGAAGGGCAGATACGGACTGAGCACAAAGTACACGCTATTCAACGGTCAGTTCTATCTCGACCAGATACTAGAGTCATCATATCTATTAAAGCGAAACCAATACTATATGGGCGAATACCCAGCTATTGCTAGAGAGCTAACATTCAAAATTCCAGGCGCTGATGAGGATGATAGCGACAAGCTAAAAAAGCTTGAATCTGGCTACTACGACGCTGCATTCATCCGTGGTGACGAATCAGAATCACTAAAGAAAAAGGATGATATCATCTATCAGCCATATAACGACACAACATGGGCGTTCGTGCTAAACACAAACAACGAATATATGCAGAGCACAGCTATGCGCAAGGCATTCTGTCTTGGCTTTACACATTTAGAGAGCACTGACAAGGAATACCTAACCTCTGCTACAACATTAACACCAAGCAGCTGTCTGTTCGGCTCGAATAACGCCACAGATGCTATGGGCAATACAGTATTAAAGCAGAATATCGACAAGAGTGTTGATAGCTGGAAAAAGGCTATCACTGTGCTAGATGCTACAAGCATAGATATCACCATTATCACTGCTGATTATATGGAGGACTACACCAAGAAAATGCTACAGGGCGTTCAGAGTGGTTTAGGCACCTCACTAAAGACAAATGATGGCGACACCATCAGCCTAACGCTAAAGGTTGAGTCAATGCCACTAAACGAGTTAAAAACAAGAGTTAAGACTGGTGACTACAGCATTGCATTATACCCATTTGAGAGCACTAGCTCATCAGCACTAGCGTTCCTATCCAGCATTGTAAACAGCAATGTCACTGGCTTTGACACAACTAATATGAAGTCTGCTATCGACGATGCTAACAAGAGTAACACACTGGATAAAATCGCAAAGAATGCCAAGATGGCTGAAAAATCAGCGATACTATCATACAGCATTTGTCCAATGCTATACGAAACCAGCTATTATGTTGCTGCTCAAGGAGTTAAGGATATCCAATTCCACGCAGGAACAGGAAGGGTAAGCTTTGTAAATGCAAAACGATAAGCTACAAAACAAGAAACTAGCAATTCTATTTTGGATACTGACAGCAATATGCTTTTGCATTATATTTTATTTTTCAAATCAGAGCGCTGACACATCAGCAAACCAGAGTGGAATACTGCTAAGACTGATTAGAGCGATATTTGGTGATGGCGCATTCTCAGACTTTATAGTACGCAAATGTGCACACTTTTTGGAATATGTTGGCACTAGCTTAATCATTAACTGTGCCCTACTCTTCACAAAGGGTAAAAAACAAATTCTACCAGCTATTATCTGCACCTCGCTATATGCTATCACTGATGAGGTACACCAGATATTTATAGATGGCAGAAGCTGTGAATTTAGAGACTGGACTATCGACACCTGTGGTGCAATAGTTGGTGCCGTAGCATTCGTCGTATTATTCCTAGTCATCAACAAAATAAGCAAGAAAAAATCCGTTAAGGATTAGCACATACCAAGGAGAAACAAAATGAACATTCTTACATTTGATACAGAGGAGCAAATTGGAGTTGCTGCTGGATACTATATGTGTGGTCAGGTACTACAAAAGCCAAATTCCGTTCTCGGTCTAGCTACTGGCTCAACACCACTAAAACCATACAAGCATATGATTGAACTATACAAGAAAGGTACTGTAGATTTTTCACAGGTTACAACATTCAACCTTGATGAATACTGCCAGCTTGACGTTAAAGATAAGAACTCATACCACAGCTTTATGTACGAAAATCTATTTGACCATATCAATATTCCAAATGAGAATATCAATTTCCTAGATGGTAATGCAGAGGATATGGAAAAGGAATGCAAAGACTACGAAAAGAAGATTAAGGCTGCTGGAGGTATCGACATTCAGCTACTAGGTATCGGCTCAAACGGTCATATCGCATTCAACGAGCCTGCATCTGCATTCCAGCGCTGGACACATGTTGTAAAGCTAAAGGAGTCCACTATCAAGGATAATTCTCGTTTCTTCGATCGTATTGAAGATGTACCAACAGAAGCTGCAACAATGGGCATCGGCTCTATTATGCAGGCAAAGAGAATCCTTATCATCGCTATCGGTGAGAACAAGGCAAAGGCTATCAAGCAGGTTATCGATGGTCATGTAACACCAGAGTGCCCTGCATCAATACTACAGTTCCACAAGGACGTAACTCTAATGCTAGACAAAGGAGCTGCTTCGTTAATATGAAAAAGTATTTAGCGCTCGCACTATGCTGTGTGCTCTGTCTAGGACTCATATCATGCTCTGCCACAGCAGACACAGAGGAGCAGACCACCACAGAGCCTACTAGCACTACTGAGGTCAGCAATATAGAGCTAATAATCACTGAGGATGAAGCTACGAACATTATCGAGTCAATGTATGCTGACTACACTGTAAATAAGAATAAAATAGTCGACAATGTTATCTATTTTAGCATACTGGATAATGGCAAGGACTATTCCACTGTAAAGGTTGATTTGGTAACAGCTGATGGATACGAACAGCTTGCTAATGATGGCACACTTTCAACCTTCAATTTACTAGATTAAGGAGATAACAATGAAAAAGAAAATAACTGCACTAGGCTGTATCGTGCTCGCTTTATCAATGTGCATCAGTCTTGCATCTTGTACCAAGAACGACAAACCAAAGGACAAGGTTGTAGACGATTCAGCTATCACAACACAGGCTGATGATAATAGCAAAACAACAGCCGAGCTTGTAACAGACAAGGACGGTAACACTGTCCCAGCTACCGACTCAAAGGGCAACACTGTCGAGGGCAACAAGGTCGAAACAGCTACCGAAAATGACAGCGACAACAAGAACAAAAAGACCACAAAAAAGTCTGACAAAAAAGAAGAAAAAGAAACAACAAAGAAAAAGCAGACTACTACAAAAAAGAACACCACAACTACTACAACAATTCATTACACAACAGTTGCTCCACTTGACAATAATCTTGGCGAAGAAATAAGCCTTGAAGACGAATATGCGCTAACTGCCAATGGTGCAATGTTTAGATTACAACAAAAATATGACCCAACAGTATATGTTGTAAATCTAATTGAGGAAACAAATGATTACGCTACACTATATGTTTTTGTACTAAAAAACAATGATATATATTCAAAGGCAAAGGTTAACCTAAAGAATGGCAAAACAACCGAAACAATAACAAAAACAAACAAAAAGCTAACATACACATTATAAAGGAGAAATAAAATGGCTAACAAAGGAAAGTTTTATATCACAACAGCTATTGCATACACCTCTCGCAAGCCACATATCGGCAACAGCTACGAGATTGTGCTAACTGATGCAATCGCAAGATACAAGAGACTACAGGGCTATGATGTATTTATGCTAACTGGCACAGACGAGCATGGTCAAAAGATTGAGGAATATGCAAAGACAGCTGGTGTAACACCAAAGCAGTATGTTGACAAGGTTGCTGGCGAAATCAAGGATATCTGCAACCTACTCGGCACAAGCTACGACAAATTCATCCGTACAACTGATGATTATCACGAAAAGGTAGTACAAAAGATTTTCAAAAAGCTATATGAGCAGGACGATATCTACAAGGGCACATACGAGGGTATGTACTGTACACCTTGTGAATCATTCTGGACAGAGAGCCAGCTAGTTGATGGCAAGTGCCCAGACTGTGGCAGAGAGGTTAAGCCAGCAAAGGAGGAAGCATATTTCCTACGCCTTTCAAAGTATCAAAAGCAGCTAGAGGAATTCATCGAGAGTAACGAGAATTTCATCTATCCAGAGCAGAGAAAAAAGGAAATGCTAAACAACTTCATCAAGCCTGGACTACAGGACCTATGCGTTAGCCGTACAAGTTTCAAATGGGGCGTTCCAGTTGATTTTGATGACAAGCATGTTGTATATGTTTGGATTGACGCATTGTCAAACTATATCACAGCTATCGGATATGACCCAGATGGCTCATCAGAGCAGTACAAGAAGTTCTGGCCAGCTGACGTTCATATTATCGGCAAGGATATCGTTAGATTCCACACTATCTACTGGCCTATCATGCTGATGGCACTTGGTGAGCCACTACCAAAGCAGGTATTCGGTCATCCTTGGCTACTATTTGGTGAGGACAAGATGAGCAAGAGCCGTGGCAATGTTATCTATGCAGACGATCTTGTTGAGCTACTTGGTGTTGACGCTGTAAGATACTATCTAGTATCAGAGATGCCATACCAGTCTGATGGTTCTATCACATACGAGACAATCATTGAGCGCTACAACAGTGATTTGGCTAACACATTCGGCAACCTAGTAAATCGTACTATCGCTATGCAGAACAAGTATTTTGACGGTGTTATCCAAGAGCCAAACACCTGTGAGGACGTTGACAACGAGCTAAAACAGTTTGCACTTGACACTGTTGCAAAGGTTGAAAAGTGCTTTGAAACATACAGAGTTGCTGATGCTATTGAGTGCATACTAAATCTTGCAAAGAGATCAAACAAGTATATCGACGAGACTATGCCTTGGGCACTCGCAAAGGATGAGGAGAAGAAGGCTAGACTTGGTACAGTACTATACAACCTTCTTGAATCAATCAGATATATTGCTACCCTACTCTCTCCATTTATGCCAGAGACAGCAGAAAAAATCTATGCACAGATGAACTGTGATATCAAGGATTACGATAGCCTAGAGACATTCGGTGCTATCAAGGCTGGCACTACTGTAGGCAAGGCAGAGGCTCTATTCGCTCGAATTGATGCAGAAAAGATGCTTGCTGATATCGCTGCAAAGCAAGAGGCTGCTGCAAAGGCTGAAGAAGAGGCAAAGCCAAAGGAGATTGAGGGTCTTGCAGAGATTAGCATCGATGATTTTGCAAAGGTAGAGCTACGAGTTGCACATATCACCGACTGTGAGCCAATCAAGAGAGCAAAGAAACTACTCAAAATCACTGTTAACGATGGCACAGACAAGCCTAGACAAATCGTATCTGGTATCGCACCTTGGTACAAGCCAGAGGATTTGATTGGCAAGAATGTTGTTATCGTTGCAAACCTAAAGCCTGCAAAGCTATGTGGTGAGATGAGTAACGGTATGCTACTTGCTGGTGACGTTGGAGATGACGCAAAGGTTATCTTCGTTGATATGCCAGCTGGTACAAAGATTAGATAATAAAACAAATAGGCACCCACTGGGTGCCTATATATTTAGGTAATAATATGTATAATAATATATTTGACACACATAGCCATTACGACGATGAGCAATTCAACGACGACAGAATGGAGCTACTACGCTCTATGAATGACAAGGGCGTTGTAGGTATCGTATCATGTGGCTGTGACATACCAACAACAAAGACAAATCAAGCACTCAGCAAAGAGCTGGACAATTTCTATTTTGCTGCTGGATTTCATCCAGAATGCCTAGAGGAATATGAGCTGTCTGATATCAACGCTATAAGAGAGCTTGCAAGCGACGAAAAATGCGTTGCAATAGGCGAAATCGGACTAGATTACCACTGGATGAGTTCCACTAAGGAAAAGCAAAAGAACTTCCTTGTAGCCCAAATAGAGCTAGCTGACGAGATGGGGCTACCAGTTATTATCCATGACCGTGAGGCACACGGTGACACAATGGATATCCTTCGTGCCACAAAGCCAAGAGGTGTTGTACACTGTTTCTCTGGGTCAAAGGAGATGGCTAGAGAAATAGTTAAGCAAGGTATGTTCATCGGTCTAAATGGTGTGGCAACCTTCAAAAATGCACGAAAGAGCCTTGAGGTGGTCCACGAGATACCACTAGAAATGCTAGTACTAGAGACCGACTGCCCTTACCTAGCACCCGTGCCACATAGGGGCAAACGAAATGACTCTAGCCTAATACCATTTATAGCAGAGCGTATCGGTGATGAGCTAGGAATCAGTGCACAAGAGATACTCGATATAACATACGAGAATGCAAAGAGGTTATATAGTCTATAACCTATCTGTATCCCTAACTAAATCCCCCAGTCGCATATAAAATGCGACAGCCCCCTTTAACAAGGGAGCCTAATATTGTTTTATGATTATATAAGAAAAAGGAGTAGTCATATGACTACTCCTTTGTTCTATGTAGAATTAAGCCTCTGCTGGAGCTCCTACTGGGCAAACACCCTCACAAGCACCACAAGAGATGCATACGTCTGCATCGATCTCGTACTTGTCAGCACCCTCTGAGATAGCGCCTACTGGGCACTCTGCTGCACATGCACCACATGAGATGCACTCGTCTGAAATTGCATAAGCCATGATAAATACCTCCTGATAGATTTGTGAAATTAGCGATATAATCGCTAAATGTTCAATTACAATATAACAGAACTACACCAAAATTGCAAGTATATCACCATATAACAGCGTTATAATTTGATGGAAAAGCAGTCAAATTTTGCCTTATTTCTTAACAATTCTAACCTCTGAACGATTAACAACGATAGGTGCACCTTCTGGCATACTATCGAGCTGTACCTTTAGCTTGCCAGTAAGAACAGCGCTGTCAACAACGACACCCCTACCGTCACGACAATCAACGATAGTACCCTTGCGTGGAGTGATTTTGTTTAGATACTCATATGAGTTCTGCTCATATTTCAAGCAGCACATAAGTCGTCCACAAGTGCCAGAAATCTTGCCTGGTGAAAGTGAAAGACCCTGCTCCTTTGCCATCTTAATAGATACAGAATGAAAATCGTTAAGGAATGTAGAACAGCAAAATGGTCTGCCACAGATACCAAGACCACCTAGCATCTTTGCCTCATCACGAACACCGATTTGGCGAAGCTCAATCCTAGCGTGGAATGTTGACGCCAAGTCCTTAACAAGCTCTCTAAAGTCTACCCTACCCTCTGAGGTGAAGAAGAAAATAATCTTTGAGCCATCAAAGGTGTACTCAACCTCTGTCAGTGCCATATCGAGCTTGTGCTCCTCTATCTTCTTCTGGCAGATATCGTAGGCTTCCTTTTCCTTTTTCTTATTCTGCTCGATTGTATTCAAATCCTCACGATTAGCAACTCTCTTAAGAGGCTTTAGTGGAGATACGACCTCGTCATCCTCGACCTCAATATTACCAGTAGATGCAGTACCACATTCGATACCTCTGGCTGTCTCAACGATGACTGTATCACCCTTATGTACCTCTATGCCTCGTGGGTCAAAATAATAAGTTTTGCCTGTGTCCTTAAAACGAACACCAACAACCTTTGTCATATATATGTCCTCTCTATCTGCCAACTGATTTACGCAAATCGTAGCAAATCTTTGTTATTAAAATCGCATTGTAGCTGTTATGTTCAGCTAAAGTACGGATATTGTCTGTTGTTTCGATAAGCTTTAGCAGCTTATCCTTGCTAAGTCTGGATGCTAGTAGCTTAACGCTGTCAGTCTGTCCGGACATAAGGTCAGCACCATCGCTATACACAAGTGCATCCCTAAAAACTGTTTTCAAAAAGCTCAAAAGCATAATAAGTCCTGCATTGTCCCTTTGAAATTTTTTGATAAATATCTCCAGCAGGTCGTATTCATTCTGACCCACTAGTGCTGTGCATATATCGTTTGCACAAGCTGTAATCTCACTCAATTTACCATCGCCAAGGCTCTCAATAGCCTTGCCAATATTACCATTCCAAGCGCTGACAGCACTGAATGCACTGTCATAATCCATCTCACTATCACTTGCACAAATATAATCTGCACCCTGCTTTGCATCAACACCCTCTAGCGTGATGACAACCGACCTAGAAAGAACAGTTTCTAGCAGAGCAGATTTTGTAGTAGTGGTGAGTATGAATATAGCATACTCTGGTGGCTCCTCTAAAATCTTGAGTATCGCATTTTGAGCACTATCGCTCATACCTTGGCAATTTCCGAGGATATAGACCTTGTAATCAGCCTCGTTAGGCTGCATAAAGACGTCATCCCTAACGTCTCTAACAACGTCAACATGAAAGCTCCTATGTCCTCCATTAGCGCTGTATTCGTACACGTCTGGGTGAATACGCTTCATCACCTTGGAGCACTGTGGACACGCCCTACAAGGCTTGTCATCGCCACGACATAGCAGATTAAGTGCTATCTCCCTAGCAAGCGTCCTCTTGCCTATACCAGTCTCACCCTCGATAACAATAGCATGTGGCAATCTGCCAGACTCATGTAGGAAGGTAAGCTGTTCTTTTACCTTTTCATTTCCAATAAAATCAGTAAATCTCATATCTAATCCTATATTATAGAGGCAAGTGCCACTATAACCGGCATAGTAATAACCGAAAAAATACTAGTCTGTCCGACCAATTCGGACGAAAGTGCAGTATCGTTGTCATACTTTGCAGCATACATAGCTGTGTTAGTAGCGATAGGTGCAGACGCTGATATAGTGAGCGCTGTCATCATCGTGTCATCAATTCTGCAAAGCTTAAACACTAATAGCATAATCATAGGGACAGCTATCAGCCTAATGAACGATACGAAATACACCTCTTTTTTTACAAAAATGTTCTTAAAATTACAGTTAGCAAGGAATGTGCCAAACACAATCATCGCCATTGGTGAGTTGCAAGCACCAATCCTCTGCATAGTAGAGGTCAATATCTCTGGTAGCTGAACCTGTAGCAAAAACAGTGGCACACCGATGAGCACACTGATAGAGCCAGGGTTGAGTATAATATTCTTGATATTAATCTTTGCCTTGCCACCAGATATCTGGTTAATACCATAGGTAAATGCAAGGACATTAAATGCTGCGACATAACAGGATGAGTAGAACACACCCTCATCACCAACAACGCTCTGTGCAAGTGGCAACGCAAGGAATGCAGCGTTAGAGAATACTATCGCATAGTGGAACACACCCTGCTCCATTTTGCTACGCTTTCTGAATGACAGGCTAGCAATACCGATACCCAAAAAATGAGTAAGAAATGCAAGCAAAATCGCTATGCCAAGTCCCCTAATATGCTGTGGTGTTCGCTCCATAGACAAGAACGAATTAATAACAGCGAACGGCAAAATGAGGTTGAACAGCAGGTCAACCAATCGTTTCGCATCAGCACGAACAAATATCTTGGACTTGTCAGCGAAGAAACCAACCCCAGCGATCAAATACAATATGACCACCTGGGACGCAACAGTTCTTAAATTGTCGACAAATTGTTCTAGCAAGTCTATACCTCTAACCTTGTATGATAAATAATGTTCTTCTCACAAAAATACATAAAGCCACTAACCAGTAGCACAGTAACAGCAAATGTGCAATCAAATACAGATAAGCCATTCTCCCCACCAAGCAGGAGCATTAGCTGATTGACGAAATAAATTGTACCGACATAGTACTGTGCCCTAAGCACGAACACTGTTGAGTTCTTTGTACCATCAGTGCTGTCGACCTCAAATGCGAAGAAAAAGAATGCACATGTGATGAATATTAGCACAATATGCTTTAGCACTGGGGCATCACTCTGCAACAGATTTGGCACTTCATCAAGAATGGCGAACAGCCTAAACAGTCCCCACAAAAGTGGTGCAAAATGCAGAGCACGAAGTTTTCTAAAATCGTAGTTGCTATTTGCAAACGAGCTAGACACTAGCACAAAGTAAAAGCTAGAAAGCAGAGCCATAACGGTCGATACACACATAGATACAAACGGTGCTCTAGCAATATATAACGAGCCAGCAAGCGTTTGGTACACATTAACAGCACCAGATACGAAATCAACGAAGAAACCAGCACAGCATAGTGCAGAGAACACATTTAGATGAAATCTGTTCTTAAAGATGAATGCACTAGCATATTTCTTCTTGCCAAAGCTGTCAAGTGCCAAAAACACGATACCGACAGCAAGTGCGATATAAAATATAATCATAAGCGCAGTGCTAGCGCCAGCAATAACGCTAGCAAGTCTAACCCCAACACATAGTAGAAAAAGCAGGAATGATATCAAATGATATTGATTTTTCATTACGCTCCTCCGTTATTATCCCCTATTCTCGATAGGGATATACTGAAATCTCTTTGATACGCTCTTGTATGCTGGACGCATAATACGGTTGCTAGTAGTTAGCTCCTCAAGACGATGAGCACACCAGCCAGAAATTCTAGCTGTGGCGAATAGTGGTGTGAACAAATCCTCTGGAATGCCAAGCACCTTGTAAACAAGACCACTGTACAAATCAACATTTGCACACATAACCTTGTCAGCGCCCTTAACCTCCTGCATAACCTGTGGAGTCAAACGCTCGATAGCATCAAGTGTCAAAAATTCCTTTTCAAAGCCGTGCTCGATAGCAAGCTTCTTTGCTGCCTTCTTTAGTAGCACTGCACGAGGGTCAGACAATGTGTAGATAGCGTGACCCATACCATAGATAAGACCAGAGCCATCACCAGCCTGACGAGTAAGGATTTTTGCAAGCATATCCTTCATCTGTGCGTCGTTGGTAGAGTCGTCAAGGTTCTCCATAATATAGTTCATCTGCTGTGCAACACGGATATTAGCACCACCGTGGCGTGGACCCTTTAGAGAGCCAAGACCAGCTGTGATAGCAGAATATGTATCTGTACCAGATGAGGTAAGTGCACGAGTAGAGAATGTCGAGTTGTTACCACCACCGTGGTCAGCATGTAGCATAAGGCAGATATCTAGAAGATGAGCCTCCTCCTCTGTGTACTTCTTGTCAGAACGGATTGAGCGAAGAATATGCTCTGCTGTGGATAGCTCACTCTTAATAGGGTGAAGATACATAGTCTTGTTGTAATATGCTCTACGCTTAACCTGATATGCAGAGTTCATAAAGGTTGGGAACTCGGCAATAAGCTGAATAGACTGACGAAGAACATTCTGTACAGAGATATCATCTGGGTTCTCATCGTATGAATACAGACACATTACACAACGAGCCATTTTGTTCATGATATCCTTTGAAGGATGCTTCATAATATTATCCTCGATGAACTCATCAGGAAGAGTACGACACTGACCGATAATCTCCCTAAAGTGCTCTAACTGTGACTTGGTAGGTAGTGTACCGAATAGCAAAAGATATGTAACCTCTTCAAATCCGAACTCACCAGTATTCACTGTATTCTCAACGATATCCTTGATATCATAGCCACGATATGATAGTCTACCTTCCTTTGGGATACGCTCACCATCATCGATATAGTAGCCCTCTACAGAGCATATATGAGTAAGGCCAGCCATAACACCAGTACCGTCGCTGTTACGAAGACCTCTTTTTACATGATATTTTTCAAAATCACGTGGATTAATTTGATTGTGTGCACCAAGCTCGCCGCATAAGCTGGTCAAATCTTCCATTGAAATAGGTGAAATATAATTTGATGGCATATATTTGTTCTCCTTTCAAATTTGTTGAATAGAAATAGTAGTGAAACAAAAGATACACTACCACTAATACTAATTTATTATTATACTAAATTATAATAATAAAGTCAAGGAGACCGAATATGAAGAAAAGCGTCATTCTCTTCCTAATTATTCTAATAATCACAATAATCGTGCCATTGGTGTCAGTCGTTCAGACCAATATAAACACCAATAGCACGACCAAATCAAAGCAAATGGTAACCATTTTTAACACAGAGGAATCATTTTGTGGAGGAATCATTGATTTTTGACAGGCGAATGTTCGCACGAATATCGTAGTCAATATTAACGAGATTGTTTCGCCAATCCGACTTGATATCCCAATAGAGATTTGGGTCAGATTTTGCAAGATATTTGCCTATCTCCAGTGGGTCTGATTTTGCACCAGTACAATCATTTAACACCCTGATGCAATCTTTTTTTATTTTCTGTGACACCATTTTTTCTACAGTGGATATCTTGCTCTCATCAACCCTTGCTGTTATGCCGTTTTGTATATCATCTAGGATAATCTCTGCACTGATATCACAGTGAAATGTCAGCCTGCCATCATCATTCGTCATATATCTATCGCTATTTTCGGACACAATCTCAACACCGATATTACCAAGCTCATCATCCTTAACGACCATAGATGCGTCCTCTACCCTATCGAGCATTAGTAGAAATGCTAGACTTTCGTCTGCATCCATAACATATGCTAGTCGTTCATTAGAAAAGGTAGCTATTCCAGTACAAGCAACATTCTTGTCATCAACGCTCAAAACTGGCAAAAAAATGTCCGAGGTTTCACTAGAATACAATCGTAGCAAATCATTAACCTTAACGAGTGCACCAAGCCCATTCTCCTCTCCAGTTTCAAGCAGCTCATATATAGAATCAACGGGTATTCTTGCACCATTTTGGGTCGACTTAATTATATCCTCACCAGTGGTGTCACTCATAGCAACGAGGACGTCCGGTCTGCTGTCCACGCTACGAAAAAGGTAGTCAAGACCAACAGAAATATCATCCCTAGCGTAGTCAGAGCCAAACACAATCAGCTTGTTTTGACCAAAAAACACCTCTTGCGACAGCACCTTTGACACAGAGAAAACTGCGTCGCTAATATTAACCGCCTCACCCTTTGATACAGTGGTGATATTCTCTGTTAGCGAGTCCGTTCCACCAGTGCTCCTAGCAAGGTTTAGGTACTGTAGCGACACAGCTGTTTTGTCATCCTTTGAGTCGATACCAATACCCTGCACAATAGTATAGTCGGACAAGCTCCTACCACCACAGCCAGATAGCAATAAACACAGTAAAACAGGCATAATCAGTAGCTTAATTCTTTTCATTCTTCCTCCTAATAAACGCTGAAACAGTAGGCAAAATCACCGAAAATATGCAGAAAAATGTTACCGAAATCACCTTGATGACAGGCAGAGCTTTTGTGCCCAGCACCTCATTAGACACGAGTGCTAGAGCAAAGGTTATCACAGAAAAAACAGCGCATTTCATCAGATGATTTTTGCCCTTAAATGTGATGGAAGCACAGTAGATAAGCAGCGATGATTTTAGTAGCACAGCCAGTATCCAAAACGCTGTGTGGAGCATATCAAGTCTTGAAAATGCGCCGAATGATGCTAGCTGAAACAGTGTGTATATAGGGTACGAATGCAGATTTGCAGAGCTACCCATCACTCCAGCACAAAAGGCAACGAGTAGCGATATTGCCACATATGATAAGAGCAACGACAGCACATATGATTTGTATATTTTGCCGTTCACTCTCTGTGACAGCGTCAACAGATACACTGGTGCTACCGAATTGCTAGTAAAAAGCACAGCATTTTTTACAATATCGCTAGTGGAATTATTAATAAGTGGATAAAAATTCGTCTCATAAAGATTTTCACCATTCAGCACCAGCACAGTGATGAGTGCAAGCCCCAAAAATATGCTACACAGTAGTGCAAATCGACCGATACTCTCTATTCCAAGATACGCACCATAGCACATAGCGATGCTCACCATCAGTATGATAACGACCATAGGCATATCGGTGTTCATTCTACTCGATGAAAAGAATGCAAATCGGCTGACAGTCAACGATGAATAAAAGCAAAAATATACCGAATACAGCACGGACACTAGCTTGCTATCAAGTGGTGTCCTGTTCTTTTTTATACAAAAATATACAGGCAAACTAAACAGCATCAGCATACCAAATGATATAGCAAGGCTGATGAGTATATCGACACCAAAATCACCTACTGACACACCCTGCACATATGTCAGCGTCACCACAACTCTTGATACAAAGAAAAGACAAAACAAGAGATATGGTGGTATCATTCCTCTCTTACTATTCGTCAATAGTAGCACCCTCTAGCTCTGATAATCTAACTCTCCTAGCGCTCAAATCTTTCCATCCCTTAAAGAACAGCGTATCGCCCAATGATTTTTTCGTCAGTGGTGATATCGGTGCAGAATATGGCACACCATACGGATTGATAGCGCTGATATTCAGCATCAGAGCGCCTACACCAAGCATTAAGCCATACAGACCAGTTAACCCACCTATGATGATAAAAGCTATTCGTAGCACAGCCACGCTCTCATACAGTGGATACACGACATACGATGCTATCGCTGTGACAGCAACGACAACCAGCATCGGTGCACCAATGATACCAGCAGACACTATAGCATCACCAATAACAATAGCACCAATTATCGATACAGCGTGACCTATTGAGCTAGGCAATCGCAGACCAGCCTCACGCATTATCTCGTACAGCAAATGTATCATTATTGCCTCTATCACCAGTGGGAATGGGGTTGTAGCCTCGCTAGTAGCAACGATATAGAGTAGCGTTGTTGGTATCAGCTCTTGATGAAATGTGCCGATAGCAACATATGCACCAGGTAGCAATAGCGATATGAAGAAGCTAAAATACCGTAGCACTCGCATAAACGACGAGTAAAACGGTGGGTTGTCATAGTCATCAACAGCACTAAAATTGTCCGAAAAGAGATATGGTGTGTATATCGCAAAGGGTGAGCCCTCGACCATAACGCCAACCCTACCCTCTAGCAGCTTCGACACAAGGGTATCAGGACGCTCTGTATTACCCACAGCAGAGAAAAACGACGGAATATCACTATCGAGAAATGTGTTCAGTGTGCCAAAATCGAGCAAAGTGTTCAGTCTAGCAGAATTGAGGCGATTTTCGACCTCATCGACAAGCGTTTTATCTGCCCTATCATCGATATATGCTATGACGACTGGTGTCGATGCAGAGTCGCCCAATTTAATCTGCTTTAGCTTTAGATGATAGGACTTAAATCTCTTGCGTATCAGTGCCTTGTTATCGTTCAATGTCTCGACGAAGCACTCCTTTGCACCCTTGATATTTGCCTCATTCATAGGCTCATCAGTGGTACGCTTAGACCAACCCTGAACCCCCAGTGCTAGCGCCCTAGAACACCCATCAAGGTACAACACAGCAAAGCCACTCATCAAAAAATAGTAGCAATCCTCAAAGGTTGTAGCGTCATTCATTTCGACAGAACGCAAGACACTATTTTTCAGCAAATCCAGATGCTCCTGTGGTGTGGAGAACTCAAGCTGTGATTTTAGCACAGGTGCCATAATCATTTCGCTCAGCTGTAGCGATTCCACCAATCCGTCCATAACACAGACAAACGCCCTCTCTCCATCAATAACAATCTCACGAAGCAAAAAATCAGAGCAGTCGCAAAAATCCTGCTCAAGGGTCAGCTTATTCAGCTCGTAATCCGAGAACAAATTAATCATATCATCACCAATTTTAGTATTAAATCAACGATGAATATTATGCAAAAATATTAGCAAAATATACTTGGTGATAATATGACGATAACATTCATACGCTCGGTAATAATCTATATCTTTGTAGTGATGGCTGTGCGAATTATGGGCAAAAGACAGGTTGGAGAGCTCAACCCTCACGAGCTGGTAATAACGATACTGATATCAGCGATAGCCACTGTGCCACTAGAGGACAATGCTATGCCACTGGCAAATTCGCTAATACCTATACTAATATTCATATCGCTAGAAATAATCGAGTCGGTGCTGTGTATGAAATCGATGAAATTTAGAGATATCATCCAAGGCAAACCAATGTATGTCATCAAAAATTCAAGGCTAAAGCAAAGCGTACTCAAAAAAATCAGGTTCACTATGGATGACCTAATAGACGCACTGCGACAGCAAGGGGTATTCGATATCTCCAATGTCGAAAATGCTATAGTAGAGACCAACGGCAAGATATCTGTGCAGACAAAGGCAGAGCACTCCCCACTCACCCCAAGCACAATGGATATCACTGTCAGCAAGGCAGAGATACCGAACACGATAGTCCTAGATGGAGAGATAGTGACAGAGTACTTTGGCGAAAACAAGACAAGTGAAAGCGAAATAGAGCTCCTCATCAAATCAAATGACCTAAAGCTAGAAGATATAATGATGATGAGCATTACCGACTCTGGCAAAATATATGTAATCAAGAAGGAGCAAAAATGAAAAGAATTTGGATAGCGATAGCATTTCTAACACTAGCCATTGGTATCTGCACCACAGAGCAGATATATCTAGAAAAAACATACACAACGATTAACCAATTCGTCGATGAAGGCAAATCTGACGAAATAGTCCAGTACTGGAAAAAGCGAAATGACATACTCTATGCATTCTCGGACCACAAGGTGCTAGACAATCTGTCCGAGGCAATAAACGAGCTAGACCACACCGATGACAAGAAAAAGGCTCTGACCGAGGTCAGAGCCATATCAAAAACTTTCTACGAAAATCAGCGTATTAATTTTTCTAATATATTCTAAAAGCTGAAAATCAAAGTCAACAGTTAAAAACTAGAAGGACTACGCACATTATATTTGCATCGCAGACCATTAATTCTAAATTCTCAATTTAGAAAAATGATTCCAAATAGTTCTTTAATTCGCCATTTTCATCCCAAAACATTGTGTTTGGTGAGTAATACTTTTTGCCATCAGCATCGACGAAATCGCCATCATCATTCATATCGACAGCACCCTTTTCATCATAGTAGAAATATCCTTCCTCATCGATATAGACAAGAATGCTATCATACTGCTCTTTGGTAGCCTCATTCTCATAGTAGCTGATATAATCATCATCTGTTATATTTTCTACTAGGATATATTTGTTGCCATCTCTGTCATATAGAGGGATTTCGTCATCATCTGTGACAAGATTACCCTTCATATCATATGTTTCAACAGTAGTATAATCATCAAATTTTGAAAGCTGTGTTGTACCGACATAGATACCAAATCCAGATGATGCAACATAGATAACAGCAGCGATAACAAACAGGATAACGCTTGTTTTTACTAGCTTTTGTGCATTCTCCACTGGTGGAGTGTCGAGCCTTTGCGCATTCTTTCTTGTACAAGCGTAGACGATACCAGCAATGAGTGGAAAAAAGAATGTAAGCACAGCATAAGTCTTTCTAGACTTGATATTCTTTGCCTTTGCATCCATATTTACAGCAAGGCATAGGAATAAGCTAGTCAAAAAACTCATACCTAAAGCTATAAGATAATACTTTAAAAATTCCTGCAAATATTCTGTTAACATAACACATTCTCCTTTAAAATATAATTATTTGCAACTACATTATGCCATAAATTCTGCCAAATGTCAATGGCAGAATTTATGGCATTTATAATATACCCAAGGTGATTTGTATGAAATATAGAAGAATTAGAGATTTAAGAGAAGATAAAGATTTAACACAAAAACAGGTTGCTGACATGCTATTCATCAACCGTAGAACATACGCTGCATATGAAAATGGCATAAACTCTATGACTCCAGAAACATTGATAAAAATTGCTGATTTGTATGAGGTGAGTATTGACTATCTCCTAGAGCGTACCGACAATCCAAAAATAACAAAAGGATAGGAAATTTCCTATCCTTTTATATTTTATAATAGTAAACAGTTCACTTTTAATTTTTAATTTTTAATTTATATTGTCTTTGTGATGAATTGTGCCAGGAGGATAGCACCGATACACAGCACAATGCTCAGCACGATATACACGATAGCCAGTAGCACCTTGCCACCCTGAAAGAGCGACACACTCTCCTGCGAAAAGGTCGAAAATGTGGTAAATCCTCCACAAAATCCAGTCTTTAGTAGCAGGACATATTTCTCATTGAAACTAGGATTGTTGAGTGACAATGCGACAATTAGTCCAATCAAGAATGCACCCACGACATTAGTAATCAAGGTCTTGTATGGAAAAGAGCCTTGGTCCCCTAACGGAATTAGCGACACGAGATACCTTAGTATCGAGCCAAAGAAACCACCTATTCCAACCATTAAACAGCTAATCATAATAACTCCTATATAATGAATAATAATAATATAAAGAGCAGATGGCTAACCCATCTGCTCCATTTTTAGCCCAAAATCTCCTTAAGCAGCTTTGTTACCTCTGATGCAGGAGCCTTGCCCTTTAGAGCACGCATACACTGACCAGTTAGGAAGTTGAATGATTTCTCCTTACCCTCACGGTACTCCTCAACAGCCTTTGGATTGTTTGCAACAATCTCCTCAACAACAGCCTTGATAGCACCAGAATCGGACACCATCTCAAGATTGTTAGCCTTGACATAATCTGCTGGGATAACGTCCTCACTGAACACAGCAGATAGCACCTTCTTGGCACTGTCACGAGATATCTTGTTGCCCTTGACAAGATTGATAATTTCACCTAATGACTCTGGTCTAAAGCTCATATTCTCTGGTAGAGTCTGGGTGTCATTAAGCAGCTTCATTAGGTCGCCCATAATCCAGTTTGCACTGTCCTTTGGACTGTCAGTAATCTTGTGTGTGATATCGAACAGCTGTGCAAACACCTTGTCAGAGCATAGGATATTTGCATCGTATTCAGTTAGACCACATTCCTCAACATAGCGTAGCTTCTTTGCCTCTGGTAGCTCTGGTAGAGTGTCAGCAATGTTCTGTACATACTCATCAGAAAGCTCGATAGGTGGCAAATCTGGCTCTGGAAAATACTTGTAATCCTGTGCATCTTCCTTAGATCTCATAGCGTATGAGGTGCCCTTGCTGTCGTCCCAACGACGAGTTTCCTGTACTACCTTGTCACCATCCTCGATGAGCTCAATCTGACGCTCTGACTCGGCAACAATAGCGTTGTGGATAGCTTTGAATGAGTTGATATTCTTCATCTCTGTTCTTGTGCCGAACTCGGTAGAGCCAACTGGCATAACAGACACATTAACGTCGGCACGAAGTGAGCCCTCCTGCATCTTGCAGTCGGATACACCACAGAACTGTAGAATAGCTCTTAGCTTTTCAACATACTCAACAGCCTCATCAGCGCTAGCAATATCTGGCTCTGATACAATCTCAAGTAGAGGCACGCCACAACGGTTGTAGTTAACCAATGTAGAATCTGTCCACTCATCATGAACTAGCTTACCAGCGTCCTCCTCCATATGAATTTCGTGAATTCTGACCTTCTTTTTGCCACCGTTGATGGAATCGTTAATCTCGATCCAACCATTGCGACAAATAGGTAGATAAAGCTGTGAAATCTGATAAGCCTTTGGCAAATCAGGATAAAAATAGTTCTTTCTGTCGAACTTGTTGTACTGTGTAATCTCACAGTTGAGTGCAAGACCAGTACGAACAGCGAACTCTACAACCCTCTTGTTAACGACTGGTAGAGTACCAGGCATACCAGAGCAAATCTCACACACATGAGTGTTTGGCTCTCCACCAAACTCGGTTGTACAGTTGCAAAAAATCTTTGTCTTTGTGGCAAGCTCGGTATGAACCTCAAGACCACATACTGTTTGAAACTCCATAGTGCTTACCTCCTTAAACAAGATTTGGCTTTTTTAGATGAAAATCAGTATTCTGCTGATATGTGTTACCAGCTGTGAGAATAGTCTTTTCATCAAATGGCTTGCCGATAAGCTGCATACCGATAGGCATACCGTCCTTGTCAAATCCACAAGGTAGTGCTAGTGATGGCAAACCAGCGATATTAATCATTACTGTGTATATATCACCTAGGTACATAGCAAGTGGGTCGGACAAGCCCTCACCCATCTTGAGTGCAGTTGTTGGAGCAACTGGACCTAGGATAAAGTCGTATTTTTCAAATGCTTCACCGAATGCCTTGCAGATAAGACCCTTTGCCTGCAAAGCCTTCTTGTAATAAGCGTCAAAGTAGCCAGATGATAGCACGAAGTTGCCAAGCATAATACGCTTCTTAACCTCCATACCAAAGCCCTCTGAACGAGACTTAAAGTATACGTCACGAAGATTGTTGCAATCCTCTGCCTTGTAGCCATACTTGATACCATCAAATCTTGATAGATTTGAGCAAGCCTCTGCACAAGCGATGATATAGTATGTTGGGATAGCATATTTCACGATTGGCATAGAGAATTCCTCAATCTCTGCACCAAGCTCCTGCAATGTCTTTGCAGCATTCTTAACACTGTCAGCGACCTCGCCATTGATACCCTCACCAAAGAAATCAACAGGGATACCGACCTTGATACCCTTTAGGTTGTCGGTCTTGATAGCATCAAGGGTAAAAATCTCACTCTCCATAGAGGTGCCGTCCTTGATATCCTTGCCCTTAATAGTGTTGAACACAGCAGCAACGTCAAGAACATTCTTACCGATAGGACCAATCTGGTCAAGTGATGACGCATATGCGATAAGACCATAACGAGACACAGCACCATATGTTGGCTTTAGTCCAGTTACGCCACAGAATGAGCATGGCTGACGAACAGAGCCACCAGTGTCAGAGCCAAGAGCACAAATGCTCTCATCAGCAGCAACAGATGCTGCAGCACCACCGGATGAACCACCAGGAACACGAGTAATGTCCCAAGGATTCTTGGTAGGTCCATAGAATGAGGTCTCACTAGTTGAGCCCATAGCGAACTCGTCCATATTCAGCTTGCCAAGTGGCACCATATCAGCACTCTTTAGGTTTTTGATAACAGTGGCGTCGTATGGTGGCTTGAAATTATACAAAATCTTTGATGAGCAAGAGGTTAGCTTGCCCTTTTCACAGATATTGTCCTTGATACCAATAGGAACACCAGCAAGAGGAGAGGTAGCCTCACCAGCATCAATCCTCTTTTGCACTAGCTCTGCTTGTGCTAGGGCAGACTCCTTGTCGAATGAGGTGTAGCAGCCATAGGTAGAGTCCTTTGCCTCATATGCCTTTGCTACAGACTCAACAGCGTCCATAGAGGTAATCTCTTTGTTTTTAATCTTCTGTGCAACCTCAAGGGCTGTCATTTCAAAAATCTCCATAATAGCCCCCTTAATCCACAGTCTTTGGCACTACGAAGCAACCATCCTGTGCCTCTGGTGCGTTTGCAGTAATCTCATCAGGTGTCATAGATGGCTGTACCTCGTCCTCACGCATAACATTAGTTACTGGGAAACAATGGCTCATAGCCTCAACACCATCAGTGTCTAGCTCGTTAAGCATATCAATGTATGTCAAAATATCCTGTAGCTCGTTGCCAACCTTCTTCTCCTCATCCTCAGAGAGTGTGATTCGAGCAAGCGACTCAAGATATTTAATCAAATCAGGAGTAATTTGCATTGTTACTATCCTTTCATCTTATCCTTCTAGCATAATCCAACTATCAACTAGCAACTAACAACTAGCAACTAACAACTAGCAACTAGCAACTATTTTATTCCTTCTCAACAGGTCTTCTTAGCTTGATATGTGTCTCTCTAAGCTGTAGCTCTGTAACATAGTTAGGAGCACCTAGTAGCATATCCTGTGCGTTGCTGTTCATAGGGAAAGCGATAACCTCACGAATATTCTCCTCATCCTTAAGGAGCATAATCATTCTGTCGACACCAGGAGCCATACCAGCATGTGGTGGAGCACCGTAGTGGAACGCATTGTATAGAGCACCGAACTTCTCCTTAACAGTGTCCTCGCTGTAGCCAGCCATCTCGAATGCCTTTACCATAACGTCAGGTCTGTGGTTACGAACAGCACCGGATGAAAGCTCAACACCGTTACATACGATATCGTACTGGTAAGCCTTAATCTCAGTAGGCTCTTGGTTCAATAGAGCGTCCATCTCACCCTGTGGCATAGAGAATGGGTTGTGTGTGAAGATAAGCTGATTGTTCTCATCACGCTCGAACATTGGAAAATCAGTGATATAGCAGAACTCGTATCTGTCCTTGTCGATAAGGTCAAGACGATTAGCAAGCTCTGTTCTAATCTGACCAGCAAGCTCATTAACGACCTTTGGTGTGTCACAGATGAAGAACAATGTGTCATCAGTCTGGAAATTAAAGATTTCACGAAGCTCCTGCTTCTTGTCGTCAGGTAGGAACTTGTCGATAGGGCCCTTGTATGAGCCATCCTCAAGCACTTCGATATATCCAAGACCCTTCATGCCAATCTCTAGAGCGTACTTTAGCATCTTCTCGAACCAGCCCTTTGACTGCTTTGCACAGCCAGGTACATTGATACCACGAACTGGTCTGCCCTTGAATGCCTTGAACTCTACTGTAGAGAAGAACTCTGTTAGGTCAACGATTTCTAGTGGGTTGCGAAGGTCAGGCTTGTCAGTACCATATTTCATCATAGCCTCTTCAAAAGGTATCTTCTTGAATGGTGCTGGAGAAACCTGCTTGCCATTGCCAAACTTTGTGAATGTGTCATATAGCACCTCATCAGCAACAGCGAATACGTCCTCTTGAGTGGCAAATGCCATCTCAAAATCAAGCTGATAGAACTCACCAGGTGAACGATCAGCTCTAGCATCCTCATCTCTGAAACAAGGTGCAATCTGGAAATACTTGTCAAATCCAGAGGTCATAAGTAGCTGCTTGAACTGCTGTGGAGCCTGTGGCAAAGCGTAGAACTTGCCCTCATGCTTTCTTGATGGAATGATATAATCACGAGCGCCCTCTGGTGATGAACAGGTAAGGATTGGTGTAGTAATCTCGGTAAAGCCAAGACCAGTCATCTTCTGACGAAGATATGCAATAACCTCTGAACGAAATAGGATATTGTCGTGTACCTTCTTGTTTCTCAAATCGAGGAAACGATATGTTAGTCTAACGTCCTCTCTGGTCTCCTTGCTCTCGCTAATCTCAAAAGGCAAATTCTCTGTGCAAGGATTTAGCACAACAAGGTTGTCCACCTTAACCTCTAGCTCGCCAGTAGCAATCTTTGGGTTAACAGTCTCCTCATCACGCTTAACAACTGTACCCTCAACAGAGATAACGCTCTCCTTCTTGAGATGGTCGATAAGTGTATCATCATTAACAACGACCTGGGTCACGCCATACTCATCACGAAGGTCGATGAATGCAACACCACCGTGGTCACGGATAGTGTCAACCCAACCAGCAAGCATAACCCTTTCGTTCAAATTATCAAATGTAAGCTCGTTACAATTATGTGTTCTGTAAGCCATAATCATTGTTCCCTTTCGTACGGAAATTTAGTGGTGAATATAAAATTCCACATTAACGCTTTGTATTATAACACAATTTCCCATATATTATCAATACTAAATTATAATAATTATATAATAAAACGAAAAATATCCCACGATTTCTCGTAGGATATTTGTTGAAATGCATAAAAATGTAGAATTTAGAATTGATAATTGAGAATTAATGGTCTTGCAGACGGCTATTATAATCGTGCGTAGCACCCTAAATTCTCAATTCTCCATTTTCAATTTTCAATCATTCCATCACGTCGTAATTGACCTTCTTCTTTATGTCATAAAGACCAGTCTTTTTGTTATAATGATATTCTGTACCAATATTGTAATCATCGTAATGCTCGAAGAAATCCTCGTCCTCGTTGTAGTAATAGTCAGAATCGTATCCATCGCCTGTATAGAACATTGATGTCTTGGCTATATCCTCTGACCTTTTCGCATCATCAAGTGCAAGAACAGCCTTTGAATTAGCCATCGAATATTTCTTGAACGAGTCAACGCTGTTGCTCTCGCCATTAAAGTAGTCAGCATAATTTGTTGCATAGAGCTCGCCACAGATACGGAGTGCTTTCTTTGCTATCTCCTCATCCTCATTCTCTGTCAGCTCAACAAGGTATGGCACAGCAGAGTCGGACAAATCACCAATGGTGTCAACGTCGAGCGACTCGATAGCACCAGTCTCATATGCATTGATATTATACTTTGCAATTTGGGTATCGATATCAGCAAATGACAGAGCGATGAACATAGCGCTACAAATGAGGATAATAGGCTGCATATAGCTGATTTTTGGGGCAAAAATATGCAGGATGAAGAACGCTATCACTACCACCATCATCAGCATAAATACTGTGACCATAATCCTGTTCTTTGACAGTCCGTAGATAGACACATTCAGTCTCATTTTCTGCAACGCTGTGACAATCAAAAGCAATGAGAAAAGAGAGATAAAGCAAGATAGCAGTTTTAGCATAATGCTCTTTTTCTTTGCTATCGCTGTAGCAACAGCAATCAGCAAAATATTGATGACACAGATAGCGAACATTTCAAAAAATCCTCTGCGTGCAAACTCTGATGCTGTGTACTCATAACCATCTGGCAAAATGCCCTTAAATGCAGAGAAAAAGTACGCTAGTTGTGAGAAAAGATACACGATATATAGCACTGATATTGCACCAAGGAATGCTACTGGAGCAGATACTGGCACACCCTTTTTGCTCTTCATGCCAGAGACAGAATTTACATACAGCTTGTTGCGATTTGCATAAGCCTTGGAGAACATATATGGCACTACTAGGATAGCCAAAGTAAGCTGTAGCAGATATATTCCGATATTAGTGAAAACCTTTGACACAAGGCCCTCAAACGCTGCATCAGATGACACAAGTAGTGCTCCAATAATTAACACAAATGGTATCGCAATCGCAAATCCAATTATACCAGAAAGGGATTTTTTGTTGCCCTTTGCGCTAGTCTTGATACCACCAACAACGTCAGATATAGCATTGAATGGACGCCAAAATGTGTTCAAAAACAGGTCAAATAGCATCCTAAAGCTACCCTTTTTGTTAGCAAAGCTACCAGTTAGACCGAGTGTGTAAACAGCGAACAAGCCAGCCACCAATATCAGCATAATGACATTGATAAACATGTCTGAATATAGTGCCAATGTACTAGCACCTACTATCGACAGCACACCACAAATGACAGAGAATGCATCTGCTCTCTTGCCCTTTTGTACAAGGTAAATAGTAGTGATGACGAACAGCACAAAATACGCTAAAACAAACCCAAGATGAAATCCACCAAACACACCAAGGCTCACCATCAAAAATGATGCTACGACATATAGTGCAAGGAATACAAAATCCTTTTTCTCAAACGCCTTGTACTCCTTTGGTGGTGCTGGCTGATAATACTGCATCACTGGCTGAGGTGCAGGTGTTGCAGTAGGGGTATTATTGATACTATTAGCATTGTTATCCATAACTAATCCTCCTTAAACTCTAGTATATCACCAGGCTGACAATCTAGCTCGTGACATATCGCCTCTAGTGTGGAAAAGCGAATTGCCTTTGCCTTTCCAGTCTTTAATATAGATAAATTTGCTGGGGTTATGCCCACCTTGTTCGCAAGCTCTAGAGAGCTTATCTTCCTTTTTGCAAGCATAACGTCAAGATTTACAACTATCATTATGCCCTCCTATATAGTCAAATCGTTCTCTTCCTTTAGCTCGATAGCCTTTTCAAACACATGCTTGACCACGCTAACTACTAGAGCCATAAAGAACTCACCAGATGACAGCACGAGCATTGTCTCGAACATAAAGTCCTTGATTAGTATAAAGATGAACGACACCAGACCAACGACACCAGCATAAACACAAGCAAGGCTGATAGCACGAAGTAGCTTGATATTCTTGATATCAAATACTATATCTTTTTTGATATTACACAGTAGCTGGTCGAGGCTGATTAGCGCAACATATCCAGCTGGAACTACAGCGTAGAATGGAAAGATGATATAGGTCTTGATTTGGCTCAAAATCTCAAAATGAAAGAACCCATTAGTCAAAAGAAAAGGCAGAGCTACTGCCACCACTGCTAACAAAACATAGCACACTCTGATTATCCACTGGGTTGCAATTATTGATTTATCTGTTTTCATAGCATTATCTCCCTTGGAAATATTTCACACCAGTTATAGCACCAAAATTATCGTTTGTCAATAATTTTTTATTGTTTTTCACAATTTTTTCATAAAATTAAAAGTTGTTCACAATTCAGTATTGAAGAAATAATAAGCAAATGGTATTATTGAATTATGGAATTACAAACACGAAAGCCGAACAGATTAGACAATTATGATTATTCACAAAACGGAGCATATTTCATAACGATATGCACCAAGGATAGAAAACCCATATTGTCACAGATTATCGTAGGGGAGGATATTATCCTCCCGTCATTAGAATTATCGGAATACGGAAGAATCGTTGACAAATCAATTAACGAAATACCAATGCATTATGATGGCGTGTTTGTTGATAAATACATAATTATGCCAAATCACATTCATTTAATAATTCGTATAGATAACAACGGGCGGATGATATCCGCCCCTACAATAATTGCGGGAATGAAACGCTATGTGTCAAAACAAATTGGACAATCCATATGGCAAAAATCATTTTATGACCATATCATTCGTGATGAATATGATTATCAATGCATTGGGCAATATATTGATGAAAACCTTATAAGATGGATAGAAGACGAATTGTATCAAGAATAAAGGATGAAAAAATGAAGATTATTAAATACGAAAACAAATACAGAGATGATTTAATATTTATGGTGCTTGAAGCAAAAAATGCACTTAATCGAGTACCAACACTAAATGATGATTTATTAGATTTAAATGGCTTTTATTTTGATAAAGGCGATATGTTTTGGATAATGCTTGATGACAACGATAGAGTTGTGGGCTCTGTTGGATGTAATCTTTTACCAAACAATGAGGCTGTTCTACACAGACTATACGTTAAAGCAAATTTAAAAAGACAAGGTTTGGGAACAGAATTACTAAAAGTTGCTGAACAATTCGCTATAGATAATGGTAGAAAAACAATGAAATTACATTTAGGTGAAAAAGTTACATATTTTGAGTCAAGACATTTTTATCCAAAGCACGGATATGTTGAATACAAGACCGATTATATGAAAAAAGAATTGCAATAAAAAAAGAGGTTCCATACGGAACCTCTTTTTTATTTATTTTTTGTTAGCACGGCATAGCGATATGGTGCTAGGTGGAGATTGCCATTTGTGACATTGGTATCAAAGAATGAATACGCATTATTCCACTCGTCACCGACATATGCATCGACTGTGTAGTCGCCCATATTAACAGCGATGAGCACCTCTGTTTTGTCGTCACAGCGTTTGTATGCAATAGTGCTATGGTTACAATAAACTGGTACAAAATCGCCACTGGTGAACGCTGTGCATCCACGACGAATTTCGCCAAGACGCTTGTACCAACGATGGAGCTCTGTATTAGGAGAATACCAGTTCATACAGCCACGATTGAATGGGTCCTTTAGACCCTGCATACCTATCTCATCACCATAATACAGTGATGGAACACCAGGTAATGTATACTGGATTAGGGATGCAATCTTCATCATCGATATACCCCTATAGTAATCATATTCGGACAAAGTGTTATGCTCATACTGCCAATGTCTACCATATCCCTCACAGTCCTCACCAGCAAGACGGTTGATAGCTCTCTCTGTATCGTGAGTGCCGATATGGTTCATCAGCACATTTGTAACCTGTGGTGGATATTTTTCGATAATGGACAAAACCCCATCGAAGAATGCCTCTGCATTGCCAAATTTAACAAAATTGAGCACAGCATCAGCAAAAGGATAGTTCATAACACTGTCAAGCTGGTCGCCAAGCAGATAGCGTCTACGCTCACCATAGGCAAATTTTGTAGTAGCGTCCTCCCATACCTCACCAATAATGACAGCGTCCTCATTCTCTGCCTTTACAGCGTTTCGCAAATCATCGAGGAATATATCTGGTAGCTCATCAGCAACGTCAAGTCGCCATCCACTGATACCACAGCGTAGCCATTTGCGAAGGATACCATCCTTGCCACAGATATAGTCACGATATGACTCGGTCTCCTCAATAATCTCTGGCAAAAGCTTGATACCCCACCAAGAATGGTAATCATCAGGGTAGCTAATAAACTTGTACCATGAGAAATATGGACTGCTCATACTGTTGTACGCACCAACAGAGTCGTAGTTGCCATACAAATTAAAATACTTACTATCACAGCCAGTGTGACTGAACACACCATCAAGGATGATGGATATACCATAGTCATCCTTTGCTACCTTGCACAGATGACGCAAATCATCCTCTGTGCCAAGTAGTGGGTCAACACGCTCATAATCAGCTGTGTCATATCTATGATTGCTATTAGCCTCAAAAATAGGGTTGAGATAAATGCAGCTTACACCCAGCTGTTCTAGGTATGGTAGCTTCTGCTCAACTCCCTTTAGGTCACCACCAAAGTAGTCGTTGTTCCACAAGCCATTCATCTGCTCCTCACGCCAATAAGGCTCTCCACCCCATTCACGCAGAACTCTACTCTCTCTAACGCCAGTCTTTGCCTCACCAGATGAGAAAAATCTGTCTGGAAAAATTTGGTAGATGATGCCACCCTTTAGCCAATCTGGAGTTTTGAAACTCTCATCATACACTGTCTGCTGAAAGTCATCGCCATCAGGTGCAAAATCACCAATACCGTGACCAACATTGCGCAAAAAGCTCTTGCCCCAAGGGGTATCCAGCTCAAAATGGTACCAGTATAATCCCTGTGTAGTAGCAGAAAAATGGAGCTCCCAGTACTCGTGGTCATCGCCACACATACCAGCCCAAAACATAGAATAATATGCAGGGCTCTCACCCTCCTTAGTGACACAGAGTGTTGCACCAGAGCATGACATAGAACGTGGCACCACGATACGAAGCCTAACATCCTCGTTAGTAGCGATAGCACTAATCTTGTCCTTGTATTCAGTTTTGCGAGAATTGAATACTATCATAATAATTAGAATTAAGGGCGAACAGTGTTCGCCCTTCTTTAATTTAGAATTAATTATCTAGGTTAACAATTAACAGTTAAGAGAGCTACGCTCGTGAAGAGCAATGCTCTGCATTGCGTTTAGGGTGGCACAGCCACACCAGATTATATTAGGTACGGACGAAGTCCGTCATTAACGATAATCGTCAGATTATCTCTTCACAGCCGATAGGCATCTTCACTGTTCACTGTTCACCTTTAATCATTAATTACTTTGATTTCTTTGTCGTCTTTTTTGTGGTCTTCTTGGCAGGAGCCTTTTTCTCTGCCTTTGGAGCCATAGGAGCAGACTTCTTTGAGGTCTTTGGCACCTCTGTCTCAAACTTAACTGGCTTTGTGTTCCAGATATAGTTTGCATAGTCCATAATAGAACGGTCTGCAGAGAACACACCAGCACCACTGATATTCATAAGTGACATTCTTGTGAACGCCATAGTATCAGCATAAGCCTTTGATACCTTCTGCTGTGTTGCATGGTAATCAGCAAAATCAGCAAGAGCCATATATGGATCACTGTTAACAAGTGAAGAATATACCTCGTCAAAGCGCTTGCCATTGATACCATTGCCGATGAATGCGATAGCGTTAGCAAGTGTCTCGTTGTTATTAATATAATTCTGTGGATAATATCCGCATCTCTTTAGGTCCTCTACCTCTGGTGTCTTCATACCGAAGATGAAGATATTGTCCTCACCAACAGCGTCGTGAATCTCGACATTAGCACCATCAAGTGTACCAAGAGTAACAGCACCATTGAGCATAAGCTTCATATTACCAGTACCAGAAGCCTCTGTACCAGCTAGTGAAATCTGCTCACTGATATCTGCTGCAGGCATTAGCACCTCTGCAAGAGATACATTATAATCCTCCATAAATACGACCTTTAGCTTGTCGTTAACGTCTGGGTCATTATTGATAAGCTTTGACAAAGCGTCGATAAGCTCAATAATCTTCTTTGCCATAAAGTAGCCTGGAGCAGCCTTTGATGCAAAGATATATGTCTTTGGATAGTAGTCAGCGTTTGGATTAGCCTTGAGCATCTGATACTCAGCGATAATGTTAAGAACATTGAGCTGCTGTCTCTTGTACTCGTGTAGACGCTTAACCTGAACGTCAAAGATAGAGTCTGGGTTAATCTCGATGCCAGTACGCTTCTTAACAACATTTGCAAAGCGAACCTTGTTCTCGTGCTTGATATCAGCAAGAGCCTTTAGCACCTTCTTGTCGTCCTTGTAGTCACGAAGCTTTAGCAAATCGTCTGACTTTGTAATGAAACCATCACCGATAAGCGAGGTAATATACTCTGTTAATGCAGGGTTAGCCTGGCAAATCCAACGACGGAAAGCAATACCGTTAGTAACATTGCAGAACTTGTCTGGTGTAAGGGTGTAGAAATCGTTGAATACAGTGTCCTTAAGTATCTCACTGTGTAGAGCAGATACACCGTTAACGCTGTGTGAACCAGCAACACAAAGGTTAGCCATACGAACGATACCGTTAGATACGATAGCCATACGCTCTACCTTGTCAGCATCACCAGTAGCAGACCAAACATATGCTCTAAAGCGATTGTCAATCTCCTTGGTAATCTGATAGATACGAGGTAGTAGACGAGAATATAGCTCCTCGCTCCAGCACTCAAGTGCCTCTTTCATAACAGTATGGTTGGTATAAGCAACTGTACGAGTTACGATAGACCAAGCCTCGTCCCAGCCATAGCCACACTCATCGAGCATAATACGCATAAGCTCTGGGATAGCCATAGTAGGATGGGTGTCGTTGATATGGATAGCAACCTTGTCAGGAAGGTTGTCAAGTGTGCCATACTTTGTTAGATGACGCTGGATAATATCCTGAATAGAAGCAGATACTAGGAAGTACTGCTGACGAAGACGAAGTGACTTGCCCTCTGGTGAGTTATCAGCAGGGTACAAAATCTTTGAGATAGCCTCTGCCATAGCAGATTGCTCCATAGCCTTGATATATGAGCCCTGGTTGAATAGAGCCATATCAAGCTCTGGCTTCTTTGATGCCCATAGACGAAGACGAGATACGCCCTTGCCCTTACCAGATACATACATATCATATGGGATAGCAACGACAGTGTTAGCGTCGTTGTGATTAACATGGTGGTAGTCACCATCCCAGCTATCCTCAATCCAGCCCTCGAACTTAACCTCGACAGCTCTTTCCTCACGAGGTACTAGCCATACCTCACCACCTGGTAGCCAGAAATCTGGTAGCTCTGTCTGCCAGCCATCAACTAGCTTCTGCTTGAAGATACCAGCCTCATAGCGTAGTGAGTAACCCATTGACTGAAAACCATTTGTTGCAAGTCCATCAAGGTAGCAAGCAGCAAGTCTGCCAAGACCACCATTACCAAGACCAGCATCTGGCTCCTGCTCATAAAGCTTGTCAAGGCTAACGCCCATTGACTTTAGAGCCTCGTCAAACACAGAGGTAAGACCAAGGTTATACAAATTATTCTTTAGTGAACGACCCATAAGGAATTCCATACATAGATAGTAAACCTGCTTTGAGTCCTGACCATCAGCTGTATCACGAAAATCGCTGTTCATCTCTGACATACGATCTCTAACGATCATAGAAACAGCCTTATAGAACTGCTCATCATTTGCATCAGCAACAGAAACGCCAAAGAAATGAGATAGCTTGTCTGTGATTTGCTTCTTTGCCTGTGCGGCAGAAATTGCATTTTTCATACAAATCCTCCAAAATCTATTTGCAAATTAATCATATTTTTCATTAATTTTGGTTATTATACACTAAATCAATGTCTTTTGCAACACTTAATAACAATTAGGAATTATTTTTCTTCCCTTTTTTCAGAAATTTTGATAACAATAGAGTAACAAGCTCTTTCACTGGCTTGATATTGAACACAAGCATAGCGATGAACAAAGCACCCTCTATAATATACATTATATATCCACTTTCAAAATACAGCATCACTACTGACTGGATAGCAAGCAGTAGCACCTCAATAGCGATAATAGGTGATTTAAATCTAATCTTAACATACTGTCTAGTATTGATAGCACGAAGCACAAATACAACGATAAATGCACATACAGTGGCGATAGTAGCACCATTTGCACCCATACGAGGTATGAGCAGAATGTTAAGCGTAAAGTTTACAATAGCACCAGCGAGTGCTGTGAGCATGCTCATAAATGTTTTCTTCGACGCCATATAGACTGACGCAAGGAAGTTAACGAAACATGACAATGTGGTAGATATAATAAGGATAGGCACATATTTCCAAGAGTCATAGTACATATCTGCAACAAGAATTTTTGTAAACAGCTGACATGCGACAATAAGTCCAGACGCTGCAACAAACACTCCACCACTGTACACTCTAAACACATTAGTGAAGAAATCAGCCTTGCTGTCGCTGTCATATTCGTCAACAGCAGAGAGCTGCCAAGCCTCACAGAATATAGTAGAAAATAGAATAATAAAGTTTGGTATCTTTGATGCTGCTGTGTACAGACCATTTGCTGACTGGTCGATAAAATATGTTACCATATATCTATCGGACACATTGATAATCCACCACAAAATGATGCTAGGCATCATAGGGATAGAATATTTTAGCATCTGTGCAGTGAGCGACTTATCGAACTTGTTAAGCTTAACGAATCGCCACAACTTACAGCTTGCAAACAGGAACATAATAGAGCAAGCGTCGCTAGCAAGGATAGCTAGAACATATCCAGTAATGCCCCACTTGAACACACCAAGGAACAACAAATTGAACAGCAATGTAGTCGCTGTAGCAATCAGACCATCAAGGGCATATGTCTTGACATGATTACAGCCACGAACGAACTGCTGGCACAACTGACGACAACCAGAGATGAACACAAAGGCATAAATCAATGTGATATATTCACCAAGGTTAAAGTCGTTAATCGTAATCTTGCTGATAGGAAATGCAAACAGCATAAACACCAAAAAGCCGATTAGTGTCGTCCTGATACCGATGGAGAACACCTTTGTATTGTCAGCGTCCTTGTCGAGTGCAAAGCGCAAAACAGCACTATTAATCTGTAAAAATGCGATAGGTATGATAACATTCGCTGTCTGCTGTATCAAATCTGCAGCACCGTACTCACCTGTTACAAGAATACTTGTAACGAATGGCATAAGCAGAAAGCTGAGCACTGTTGATGAGAACTTGCCCACAGCCATAATTATCGTATTTGTCGCTAATTTTTTGTACTTATCCAAAGCTAAAATCCTCTGTTTTTATAATTCAATCAATAATTCCAAGCACCCTTGCTAAATCTCATAGCACGAGCTGATGAGGTAAGGTTTGAGCTTGCCTTGTACACATTGTTGCCGATGATGAAATCATATTCCTCACCATGATAGTACATAAGCTCGTCATTATCATTAACATCAGTGACCTCAAGCATAGTCTTCTTGTCGCCAGAATTCATATTCTGCTCACGAAGCTTGAAGCTGTCGCCATCAATGATACCATAGAACAATCTGTTCTTATCGACAACTACTGGTGCTTGATATGAAGTGTCCTCCAGCAAGGTAACAATCTTGCCAGAGCCAAACTTTTGACGGACCAAATCGTATGAACCATCACTCTGTTTGGAATAATAGTACATATATCCATCCTCGATGGTCATACACTTGATATCATCTGCATCAGTGTCCCTTTTAAAATAATTCTGTGTCTTGCCATTGCGGCCAACAACGATATATGACACTCTGCCATCACTAGAGGTGTCAGTTAAAAACGCTCTAGTCTTTGATATACCGACGAAATCAAGCTTTGTACCACCGTCATAAATCGTTCTAGGCTCAAGCTTTTCGATATCCATAACGCATAATGTGTTGTTAGTCGTTAGGTAGTAAATCATATCACTGTAGATATACGCAAGGGTTGCATTCTCTGCTAAGGTTGTAGAATTGCCACTGTCCTTGCTACAACGGATGAGCTTGTGCTCATTCTCATCAACATAGTAGATATATCCACCAAGGAGATTAAGCGATGATAGAGTGTGCTTGCTCTCTACCACACGAGTGTATTTCTCCTCATAAGGCTCAAAGCGATATATACCTCTGCCATCTGCGATATGATAGATATAATATGCATCAGTACCGACCTTGCCACCATTGACGATATTGCCGACGAAATTGCCCTTCTTGGCATTCTCCATAGCAAAATCCTTGAACTCGATATACTCGAGATATGGGTTAGTGGTGGTAGTTGTGGTCGTGGTAGTAGTCGTTGTGGTAGTTGTAGTAATGCCAAGGACATTCTCCTTAACAGCCTTGACTGGAGCGATAGTTTCTGCAACCTCTGGTGCAAAATATGACAGCCCCACTACTCCACCAGCGACCAATATCACCAGCACTGATATTATGGTCAAAATAGTCTTTGCGACCTTTTTGCTCTTCTTTTTCTTTTTTCTTTTTCTGCGCCTGGTGTCAGTCTCCCAAGCATCATTTCTTTTGCTCATTATCTGATTTGTCCGTTTCCATAAATAAGATATTTTGTAGAGGTGAGCTGTTCTAGTCCCATAGGACCACGAGCGTGTAGCTTTTGAGTAGAAATACCAATCTCTGCACCAAGACCAAACTCGTTACCATCAGTAAAGCGTGTTGATGCATTGACATAAACTGATGATGAGTCGATACACCTCATGAATTTTTCAGCATTCTGCTCATTGGCTGTGATAATAGCCTCTGAATGATGGGTAGAATGCTCATTGATATGCTCAATAGCCTCATCAACGCTATCAACAGTCTTAACGCTAATAATATAATCGAGATATTCTGTATAAAAATCCTCATCTGTGGCTGGGATAATGCCATCGCATACGCTCTGTGCACGCTCATCACCACGAATCTCTACATTCATTTTGTCCAGCTCTGCCTTAATCTGTGGCAAAGCTCTGTCGATAACAGCGCTATGGATAACAAGGCTCTCACAAGCGTTGCAAACACCGATACGCTGTGTCTTTGCATTAAATATAATCCTACTAGCCATATCGATATCAGCACTCTCATCAACAAAGATATGACAGTTACCAGAGCCAGTCTCGATAACTGGAACAGTAGAATTCTCTACCACAGCCTTAATAAGACCCTTGCCACCTCGTGGGATAAGACAGTCAAGATACTCCTTCATATTCATCATATCTACTGATGACTGGCGACTGGTGTCCTCAACAAGCTGAATAACATCGCTAGGAAATCCAACGCTAGCCACTGCATCACGCATAATGTCAGCAATAGCCTTGTTAGAATTAATAGCCTCCTTGCCACCACGAAGGATGACAGCGTTGCCACTCTTTAGGCACAGTGCTGCAGCATCAGCTGTAACATTAGGTCTAGCCTCATATATGATACCAATAACGCCAAGTGGCACAGTAACCTTCTTGATAAGCAGACCATTGTCCTTTTGGTACTCTGATATAACCTTGCCACAAGCATCTGGCAAATCAGCGACCTCAACACAGCCATCAGCCATAGCATCAATACGCTGTGCATTGAGCATAAGTCTATCTAGCAAGCCATCATTCAGCCCACTAGCTCTGCCATTGTCCAAATCAATAGCGTTAGCAGTAATTATTTTTTCTTTATTATCACGCAGAGCATTTGCGATAGCGATGAGGGCATTGTTCTTGTCCTCTGTGGTCACACCAGCCAAAAATGACTGGGTCGCTCTTGCCCTTTTTCCTAAATCAAAAACTGTCATAAAATCATCCTATGCCAAAAATTTTGTACCAATGGACTCACCATTAAGCACCTTGTATATATTACTAGGGTTGTCACCATTTGTGATAACTACAGGAATACCAGCACCATTAGCAATCCTAGCAGCCTTAATCTTTGTAGCGAATCCACCAGTGCCCTTTTCACCAGCGCCACCAGCAATAGCCTCAATCTCTGGTGTAATTTCCTCAACTACTGGTATCAGCTGTGCATCTGGGTTAATGCTAGGATTAGAATCAAAAAGACCATCTGTATCAGTAAGTAGCACTAGCATATCTGCATCGATAATGCCAGCCACAAGAGCAGAAAGGCAATCGTTATCACCATTGATTAGCTCCTCGATAGATACAGAGTCGTTCTCATTTACGATAGGAATAGCACCGTACTCAATAAGCTGATTAAATGTGTCAATAAGGTGCTGTTTGCCCTCTGTTCGCTCCAATACGTCAGAAGTGAAAAGTAGCTGACCAACAACTACATTAAACTCGCTAAAGAACTTGTCATACAAAAACATTAGCTCACTTTGACCAACAGCTGCAGCAGCCTGAAGACCAGAGGTGGTAGTAGGCTTCTTGCTAAAGCCAAGCTTTGTAGCGCCAACACCGATAGCACCAGAGGTAACGAGCACTACCTCGTGACCCATATTGTGCAAATCAGCAAGCACTGACACTAGCTGTGCCATACGAGCAATATTAGTTTTTCCAGTTTCGTGGGTTAGGGTTGAGGTGCCAACCTTAACTACAATACGCTTTTTATCCATACGCATAATACCCCATTATTATAATCCAAATTACATTATATCACACGACTTGTCTACTTGCAAATATTTTATATTAAAAATAATAATCACCAATTTTTTGAAAATACTAGTGACAGAGGTGACATTATGACCAATATGAGCAGAAGAAATTATATCAGACTGATATCCTTTGCGATATTCGGACTAATAGTGCTTTTTGTACTGGCGATAAACGGAATAAAGAGCACAATGAACTACAAAAATCAGCTAGAGCTGAGCTACCAGCAATCACTAACAGAGCTGGACGAATGCCTAGAGACAGTCAGCACAGATTTGACCAAGAGCCTATATTCAAATTCATCAGGCGAAATATATGACTTGAGTCGTGATTTGTACGCCCAGTGTGCCACAGCAAAGAACGCTATCAGCCGTTTGCCAATCAAACAAATGGAGCTAGGTAATGCATACAAATTTCTCTCCCAAGCAAGCGATTATGCCCAGTATATCGGCTCAAAAATAGAGAACAAAGAGCCTATCAGTGATGAAGAGCACAAAAATCTAAAGGCTCTGCTATCATACGCTCAAAAATTTTCTGATAGGACAAGCGATATGGTCAGCTTGGTCGAGGCTGGTGGACGAATTACCGAAAACGAGGTCAAATCAGACAGCCCAGTATCTGTCAGCACGCTATCGAATGATTTTAGTATGAGTGCAAAGACGTTCGAGGATTTCCCTACCCTACTGTACGATGGTCCATTCTCTGACCAGGTGCTAAACAAATCATCACAGATGGTAAAAGACGCCAAGATATACACCCGTGAGGGCTGTATCAAGGTTGCGGCAAACGCACTGGACGTGCCAGTGAACAAAATCAGCTACTCATCCGATGAACAGGGCTCTATGCCTTGCTATTCATTCAACTGTGGCAGATACTCCATATCAGTCACAAAGCAAGGCAGATATGTCAGAGAAATAATATATTCAGGTGCAATAGAAAACAGTAGCATATCTAGCGAAAACGCTTGCAACCTAGCGCTAGATTACCTAGAAAAGCTAGGCTATATGAATATGAAAATCAGCTACTACGCTATAGAAAACAATGTGTGTATGGTCAACTGTGCATACACACAAAATGACACCGTATGCTACGCTGATTTAATCAAAATCGGTATATCAATGAATGATGGCAAGCTAGTATCACTGGACGCTACGACCTATCTCACAAATCATACCGACAGAAAAATAAAAAGCCCAAAGCTAACGATAGCTCAGGCAGAGAAACGAGTATCAAAATATCTAACGTCAAAAAGCACAAAGCTCTGCATCATACCAAAGGAGAATGGCACAGAGATAGAATGCTACGAAATCACCTGCGAAAGCAGAGATACTGGCGAAAAAGCACTAGTATATATCAACACACAAAATGGTGATGAGGAGGATATAATGCTCCTACTAGAAACAGACAATGGCACATTAGTAAAATAATGAATAAAAACTCAAAAAAGTGCCAAAACTATTTGCGAAAGGATGATACAAATGAAAAAAATATTTACTATCGCTCTAGCACTAGCTATTGCGACAACAGTATTCGTAGGCTGTAGCAAAAAGGATGGTCAAATCACAACGACCAGCCAGACCTCAACCACGATGAGAACAACCACAAAATCATCAACCTCTACCACCACACAGACCACAACCGACAAAATGATGAACGATGGCGACAAGGTTGGCGAAGAGGTAAAGGACAGAGCCGACAAGGTTGGCGATGATATTGGTGAGGGTGTAAACGACGTGGCTGACGGTGTTGGCGATGCTGTGAACAAAGCTGGCGACGCTGTATCCAATGCGTTAGACTAGTAACAGTGAAGAGAGCTTCACAGTTAACTGCTCACTAAAAAAAGACGGCCATTGGGGTGCCCTACACAAAGAAGCATAGGTTTTGACTTTGTTCTTTCACCTATCTATAACATTAAAAATGC
>CALEHY010000007.1 GCA_937876375.1 uncultured Clostridia bacterium
CTCTATTATTCATTTAATTCTCCCGTTTATATAGCTTAATTAAATCTACATTGATTATATAACTGTTACAGAATTATTTCAATATCCGAGTTGTCATATTACAAAAATGTTATCACGACATTTTTGTGTTGTTTATTTTTTTATTAAAAATATTTTTAGCAATGAATATATGACAGATACTAATGTTATTAGTAATAATACCAATTCACAATACCCCGTTGCTTCAATTACAAATGTCACATCTTCTAAATATCCGTAAGTTTGCATAGGCATTAGCAGAATCCAATTTGATACACTTGAAAAAATCATTGCCAAAATATATATTATAATTTTATTAATTGAATTAGATTTTGAAATATAATAATCAGAAATTATCACACAGATTATGGCGATTATTGGAGCCATATATTCAATAATTGAATATCCTCCTGTTAATGTTATTAAACCATTGATTAAATTAAAAGCACTAATTAACAGATATGTTGGAATAAATATTTTTTCAAATTTCATAATAACACCTCGTTGCTAGAATTTTATCATTTAATAGATATTCTTAACAAGGAATTAATTATGGAATTATTCCACTAATAGTGGATTTTTATGAAATCAACCTTGTCGTGATACCAAAAATATCTGCAAAGGTGCATTAAATTAAAAAGTCCGACACCCTCTTTACGAAGGGTGTCGGCTAGCCATCTCTTTTAGTTTAAAAATATCATATGTTTTGTTGTTTTTTGTATTCTAATATAACAAAATCAACTGTGAGCGATAGGGTGTCGACTGCATCCAACCTTGCAATATCGTCCTTGCTAGTGCGATAGTAATAAGGTGTCATGGCAAACAGTTGTCGCAAATCATCACCAGTAATATCCACACTGTCAGTAATCTTTGTTCTCGATACTAGGGTTAAGCTCTCTGTATCAGGTGCTTTTTCATCATTTGTATATGGTGTATCGTAGATAATACCCTTCATCTCTATCAGATGATTTTCACCAGGAATGACGGAATACAGCGTTCCATCATCCTTTAGCACACGGCTGAACTCCTTGTCATTAAATGGAGCAAAAAGATGAATTGCTGTGTCAATGCTACCATCAGCGATAGGAATATTCGCCAAATTAGCGACAAAATATGTATGATTTTTTCTGCTCTTGCTAGCAAGTCGTACCATCTCCTTGCTGATATCAAAGCCAAACAGTTCCCCATCATACTCGTCATAATATCCCTCGCCACAGCAGATATCCAGCACTGTACCACTGCAACGCTCGACTATCGCATCACGCAGACAGCTGTAATATCCCTTTTGTAGCAGAGAATGTCTAGCCCTTGCTGACTCCTTGCTATCACCTCGCATATCACCATTCTTGTTGGAGATAAGGAGGTTGACATATCCCTCTTTTGCAAGATCGTAGCAATGACCGTTGTCACATTTTAACACCCTGTCGCATTGCGACAGGGTGCTCTTACATTTTGGACAAATTAACATTAATTACTTTCTTCTCTCTGCAAGTGCTGATGAAATCATAGCCTTCTTCTCACCAACGATATCATACTTGAACATTGGAATAATTGATAGCAGAGCAAGTACACCAGGGATAGCAGTGTATGCTAGGAAGATAATATCCTTTGTTGAGCCATCGAAGATACCAGAATCTAGCTTTGCATAGTAGCCAGAGATACCAACGAAAATTAAACCAAGAGCATTACCTAGTGCAAGGCAAACCTTGATAGTAAGTGTTAGGATAGAATATGCAGCACCCTCCATACGCTTGCCAGTCTCATACTCGTAGTAGTCAACAGCATCAGCAACCATAATCATTGGCATAAGTGTTACAGCACCAAACTGTAGACCAATTAGGAATAGTGACGCATAGAATAGGATAGTAAGCACCATGTTCTCTGGATTCTGGAACCAAAAATGACCAATAATGAATGAGAAAATTGATGCAGCAAATCCATAAACTGATAGTAGGATATATGCATTTTTCTCATTAAGCTTCTTGATAAGCATTGGGCAAAGAGCCATACTAATCATTGAGCCGATAGCTGTAACGATACCAAGAACGGCAACAAGGTTCTGTGAGCCAAGGATAACAGTAGCAGCCTGTACCTGAATACCCATAGCCATCTGACGACCGAAGCCAAGGAAGTAGCTAACAATAACTAGCATAAGTGGAGTGTTGTCCTTTAGTGCCTTGAACATATCCTTTGCTGTTGTCTTTTCGTTATTTGATACAACAACTCTTTCCTTGTTAATCATAGGGATAAGAGCGAATAATACACAGCCAAGTAATGCTGTTAATATAGCAACGCCAAGATACTCTGGAGCGTTCATTGGTGTATCCGAGTCACCCTCAAAGCCGAACACCTGCGAGCCACCTGGTACGATAAGACATACGATAGGCACAACTACTACACAAGCAGAAAAACCAACCTGCTTGAATGTGTTAGATATAGATACAACATTAGTACGCTCTGTTGGATTAGGTGTTAGGGCAGATGCGATACCCTGTGATGGAACGTCACCCATTGTCATAGCGATACACCAGATAAGTGATGCAACGAATATCCACACATAAAGACCGATACCAGTGAATGGCACCTTTACGAATATCATAATTGTAAAAATAAGTAGTGGAACAAGTGAATATGCAATCATAGACTTGAACTTGCCTAGCTTGCTCTTTGATCTGTCGACCATATTACCAACGATAGGATCAGCAACAGCTGATACAATCTTTGCGATAAGAATGAGTATCGCAACAACGATAACGTCAACCTTTAGTATTGAACCACTGAACTCACCTTGATAAGAATTAAGCAAACCTACGATAGCCTGAAAACCGAACAGACCAAGTGAGTATGCAGCAATATCCTTAAATTTAAGGTGCTTTTGCTTGGATATATCTTCCATGGATAAATCCTCCTTCATATATTTCTATTTAATTTTATACATTATTCAATACGCTGTCAATAAAAAATAATTAAAAGATATTTTCTAACCTATTAGTCCCCTTGCTAAAGGAGGATAATTAGATGAAAAATATAGAAGGGACAACACCCCAATGGTTGTCCCTTCTATGATTATAATTGTTAGAACTCAAGCTTTTCTGCGATAAATGCCTCTAGCTCGCTGATTGGTAGTCTAACCTGCTCCATAGTATCACGGTCACGAACTGTTACACAGTTGTCCTCAACAGACTCAAAATCGTATGTGATACAGAATGGTGTACCAATCTCGTCCTGACGACGATAACGCTTACCGATAGAGCCAGCATCGTCGTAATCAACATTGAACTTCTTTGATAGAGCGTCGAACACCTCACCAGCCTGGTCATTTAGCTTCTTGCTAAGTGGTAAGATAGCAGCCTTGAATGGTGCTAGTGCTGGGTGGAAATGCATTACTACACGAGAATCATTCTTCTCTGCATCAAGAACTTCCTCATCATAAGCCTCGCATAGTACAGCAAGGAACAATCTCTCTACACCGAGTGATGGCTCGATAACATAAGGCACATATCTCTCATTTGTTGTGCCATCAAAGTACTCTAGGTTCTTGCCAGAGGTGTTGATATGCTGTGTAAGGTCATAATCTGTTCTGTCAGCAACGCCCCATAGCTCGCCCCAACCGAATGGGAATAAGTACTCAAAATCAGTAGTAGCCTTTGAATAGAAGCAAAGCTCCTCTGGGTCATGGTCACGAAGACGAAGATTCTCCTCGCTAATGCCAAGAGAATATAGCCAATCACGGCAGAAGCCTCTCCAGTAGTCAAACCACTCTAGGTCTGTACCAGGCTTGCAGAAGAACTCAAGCTCCATCTGCTCGAACTCACGAACACGGAAGATGAACTTACCAGGAGTAATCTCGTTACGGAAAGATTTACCAATCTGTGCTACGCCGAATGGTACCTTCTTACGAGTAGTACGCTGAATATTTGCAAAGTTAACGAAGATACCCTGTGCTGTCTCTGGACGAAGATAAATCTCATCCTTGCTGTCCTCTGTTACACCCTGGAATGTCTTGAACATAAGGTTGAACTGACGGATATCAGTAAAGTTGTGAGCACCACAGTTTGGACAACCGATATTCTTGTCCTTGATATAAGCTGAAAGCTCCTCATTGCTCCAGCCAGCAACATTAGTGCCATCAAAATCTTCGATAAGCTGGTCTGCTCTGTGACGAGTCTTACACTCACAGCAGTCCATAAGAGGATCAGAGAATCCACCAAGGTGACCAGAAGCAACCCAAGTCTGTGGATTCATAAGAATAGCAGAATCAAGACCTACATTGTACTTGTTCTCCTGGATAAACTTCTTTCTCCAAGCATTTTTGATATTAGTCTTTAGCTCAACACCAAGAGGGCCGTAATCCCAAGTGTTAGCAAGACCGCCATAAATCTCTGAGCCAGGATAAACAAATCCTCTACCCTGACAGAGAGCCTTAATTTGATCAAGAGACTTTTCTGTATTAAGCATAGCAATACCTCCAAAAAATAATTGTAGTTATTATACTATTATAATATAAAATAGTCAATATAAATAGCAAAAAAGCGTATTTTACTGCTTAAATATGTAGTTTAAAGTATCCCTAGTATCGTTTATATATTTAATGCTTAGCAGTGCAGAAAGCGTCATACCAGCACCAGGAATAAGCACAAACACCATTGGCAATAAGCTTGTATCATAATCCATAATATACGAAATTGCTACCCAACATGTCAAAGCAAACACGAATAAAAATACAAAATACATAATTAGTCCAAATTTACATTTGCTTGACACACTTACTTTTGTTTTATCATCAAATGCCTCAAAGCTAATTTCGTGTCGTGGCAAAAGACGATAATAACGATCATTTGATCCACTATCAGTTTGGCGAACGATGTATTTGTCACCCTTCTTTTCTCCACTAAAAAAGTTCATACCATGATCAGAATTATAAATAACAGTATTGCCACTTAAGGAATAGCCCTTTTTGGTCATATCATCAAGTCTATTCTCAAATGCTACGACAGCATCATCATAATGCTTGTCAATTATCAACTCATATTTCTTTGAAAAAATCGCCATATTTTCTCCTTTAAAAAAAGGGGAGGAGCTTGCTCCTCCCTCCCTACAATATTTATCATTACAACAGGTTACTTTGTAGCCTCTACAATACCCTCTGCAAGACCAGCGATTGACTGAATCTCTGATGGGATGATGATTTTTGTAGCCTGACCGTCAGCAGCCTTTGCAAATGCCTCTAGTGCCTTTAGCTTTAGAACAGCGTCATTTGCGTTTGCATCATTGAGTAGCTTGATAGCCTCTGCAGTAGCCTGCTGTACCTTTGCGATAGCCTCTGCCTCACCCTCAGCCTCACGAACCTTTGCTTCCTTAACAGCCTCTGCACGAAGGATAGCAGACTGCTTCTCTGCCTCTGCCTCAAGGATTTTTGACTCCTTGTGACCCTCTGCAACAAGGATACGGCTCTGCTTCTCACCTTCTGCACGAAGGATAGCCTCTCTACGCTCACGCTCTGCCTTCATCTGCTTCTCCATAGCATCCTGAATCTCACGAGGTGGAATGATATTCTTTAGCTCAACACGATTAACCTTGATGCCCCAAGGGTCAGTAGCCTCGTCAAGAATAACTCTAATCTTCGCATTGATTGTATCACGAGAGGTAAGTGTTGAGTCTAGCTCTAGCTCACCAATAATGTTACGAAGAGTAGTAGCAGACAAGTTCTCAATAGCAGAGATTGGGCTCTCTACACCGTAGCAATATAGCTTTGGATCAGTAATCTGGAAGAACACAACTGTGTCAATCTGCATGGTAACATTATCCTTTGTGATAACTGGCTGTGGCTTAAAATCAACAACCTGCTCCTTCAATGATACCATCTTTGCAATTCTGTCAATGAATGGAATTTTTACATGGAGTCCAGTCTCCCATGTTGCATAATATGTTCCTAGACGCTCGATAACGAATGCCTTTGACTGTGGAACAACCCTAATGTTTGCTAGCACCAATGCAAATAGTGCCAAAACAATCAATACAATAATAACAGCAAAAATGTTCATAATATAATCTCCTTTTTATTTAATATATGTTATTTTGTTTTAACTATTAGCTTAACGCCCTCAATTTTTTCAACAATGACGAGCGTGCCCTCTGATATAATATCACCATTTATCGAACGAGCTGACCAAATCTTGCCATCAGCCTTTGCCTGTCCCTTTGATTCGATATTATTTATCTCCTCAATAACGATAGCCTCCTTGCCAATGCACTTGTCAGCATTCGTCGGTTCGATAGTAGGTGTTAGTCGCTTTTTTGCTATTGGTCTAGTGGTAATTAGCGCTAGGATTGAAACAATAACAGCAATCAGCACCTGCAACCATACTGGTGCACCACAAAATGCTGATATCAATCCTGCTATGGAGCCAATGACAAACCAAATTGATACCAACTGAGTTGTCAGACCCTCTGCCACAGCAAAGAACACTATTGCGACTGCCCATATAATGTACATTGTTGTCATCATTACACCTCCATAAATATTGATATGTAGCGTGATCACCTTTCCATATCTTGTGGGTATTATACCACATTTTTGCAAAATTTTCAATATCTTGTGATATTGAAAAAATGAGATTTACAATCTATTCACAATTATATACTACCCCTAGTACTTGACAAAATCATATGTTATTCCTGTTGTATATATAAAAATGAGGAGCATATGCTCCCCATTCTAGTCTGTATATACTGGTGAGGTGACAGCAAGCATCTTGCTAACGCCATCGACAGTGCCCCAAAGCTCTGCACGATACCAATGATTACGCTTTAGCTCCACCTGAATATGTCGTTCGGTGATATCGCTCTCCATAATCACAGCGCCACCATTTGTAACAAGTCTAATAGTACGATACACTATCTGCTCCTTGCCAACGTTCTTCTCTCTTGAATGCAAATCTAGGAAAAAGCTGAATATCGCTCTGCCACGCTTTAGGCTGTCGCCAATATTGTATGTCTTGCCACGCTGATGCACCCTGAAGAACATTTTTGCGCCAGTAGATGCAACTGTTCTGCCATTCCTGATGCCAGCTAGAGCATTCTGCTCATTAATGTCGCCGTCAATATCAATATATGTACAGCCATAATGCTTGTCGCTGCTATTTCTATGCCAATCTCTACCATAGGTACAAGCGATATGGTGGCCATCATCAAGCAAACTGGTCCAAAATGCTAGAGCCTTGTCATTCTCGTAATTCTCGAACGAAAAATCCTCGTGCCAAACCTCAATATAGTCGACATTGTCCCAATCCTTGACATTAAACTCCCATCGTCCCCCAGTACAGAATGGAGAACCAAGCTGAAACGGATGAGCCACACCGACTACACCATCACAAGCCTTTACCTCTCTTATCTTTTCATCGATATTATCAGGTGTCGCATTTCGCCAATCAACAAATCGCTTTGCACCAAGCACAAGCATATGGCCAAAATATGTTGTCCATTCTATGCCACGAATTGCCGGAGTTATGCTGTCATCAAGCTCATCACAGCCAGAAAATGTGTTGTGGTCAGTCAGTGCTATTAGAGCAAGGTGGTCATCACACGCATTTTGTAATAGCTCCTTAACAGCAAAGCTACCGTCACTATGCACGCTGTGACAATGCAGTTCACAAGGAAGATAACTCATAGCTCCACCTCCACACTAATAGAATAGTCGACATTACAGCCGATATAATGAGCATTCACCACGATATCCCAGTTGCCAGCCTTGATAGGACGGTTAAAAACACCTGGTGTGCTATCCTTATCAGCGATAACAATAGTCTGCTCATTTGGATGACGGTGGCAAGCACCACGATACTCGCCACATTCATCGAAAGACAATGTTGCAAAATTCATCACTGGCAAAAATGCAGACGCATTAACGACCTGCAAATCATACTTTTTTAGCCCATCAACAACAAGCTGACCAGCCTTCTGCTCATCAGCAACCGTCTTTGGTGAATATGAATACTGTACAATCAATCTCTTTGCTCCCTCTGGAACAGAAAGGTCAAAACGGATATTGGTCTTGCTGTCCTTATCTGTCAGAGTGCCAGTGTGTGAAAAAATCTGCATAAATTTGTATATCCTTTGTTTAATGTATTAATTATATCACTTGGATATACGACTTTCTATTGAATAAACTATACAAAAATGATATAATATATTTGGTGATTATAATGAATATACAGCTTAACAACTGGATGAGTGGCGTGCCTGATGACAAAAAGCTGTTCGAGCTTACCATACCTGGCACACACGACTCCGTAACAGAATATGTCCAGTTCGCACATATTTCACAATGCCAAGACCTCAATATCAGCGACCAGCTAGATATCGGTATTAGAGCATTGGATTTAAGAGTTGAGCCTATTGGCAACAGACTTGGTATGGTGCATTCTGTAGCAAAGGCATTCAACAACCCTGGCAGAAACGCTAACCAGATGGATATGCACGACGTATTGCTACGATGCTATGATTTCCTAAAGGCACACCCTAGCGAAACGATTATTATCCAGTTCAAAAATGATAACAACAAGGAGAATGAAAAGTCGTTCGACAATCTTGTTAACAGCTATATCAAGGGCAATGAGGACAAATGGTATCTTGAAAACAGAGTGCCTACCCTTGGCGAATGCAGGGGCAAAATCGTGCTCATTAGACGCTGTGATATGGACGCAGAGAACGAGGCATACACCCCACAGAACACGGGCATTGACTTTTCTAACTGGGTTGAACAGGACGAGGCTATACCAGATGCTCTACAGCTAGAAACAAATGGTATCGACGAAGCTGTATTTATTATTCAAGACAGATTTAAGTACAAGCCAGAGCCAAGATGGGACGAATGCATTGAGCCATTCCTAAATGACAGAACAGCATTTAATGGCGAATACATTATATGCTACACCTCAACAGCTGGTGGTACAAAGGGACCAAAGGCGAACTCATCATATATCAACCAAAAGCTGATGGAGTACACCCTTGACAAGTCAAAATATTACGGAACAATCTACCTCGATTTTCCATTCAACGACCTAACACGAAAGCTGATTGAACACAATTATAAATAATAATTGATATAAATAAAAGAGGCTAAACAACTTTATAAGCAATATTTTAAAAAAATATGTAACCCACTACAACATTTTCAAATTAAAAGACGTTGTAGTGGGTTTTATATTTCATCACGGTGCAATACCAAAATATCACGCAAACCCTATTGCAACAGAATTATGTAGGGACATGGCTTGCCTTGTCCGTCTTATATGCGTTATTGTTTGATTTATGTAATTAAAATGGGAGGAGCAAGCCCCTCCCCTACAAGCACCGACCAAAACGGCAGTTGAAACCGACGCTCCCTATTATTTAAAAATGTATTTTACATTTGGATAATCTGCCATATATAAGCTAAACGGTCTTAATTCATCTTCATATGGTACAAATTCCAAACTCTGAAAATATGTTTTTGCAGTCCATTCATTGTGTTCACAATCCAAAGTGCCAGTTAGCTTAAATGTAGTTTTCTTTAATCCGGACACTACAATAATATTTTCTGTACCACCTGTATATCCAAAATATTGCTCTCCTCCAAGGGCAGCTTTTAGCGTAAAACTGTGTATAGACGGATTAATCAGCCAATTATGAGCAGTCACTTCAACCTCGTATTCATATCCACCGGTTTCTAATTCAGTTAAACAAACAGTATCAATGTTATAATTTACATAATGTCGTCTTCCCCAATAAGCAAACCAACCAACATATATTGTTGATAGAACTATAGCAAGAATTAACACTACTGAAATTATTGATTTTAATATCCTTTGTTTGTTTTTCGTTTCTGTTTGTTCAATTACTTGAACAATGGTTTTATTTTCTTCTTCTATATCATTATGTGTTCGCTTACCACTTAGTATATCTGTAACAGATACATCTAATAACTTTGCAAGTGGAATAAGATTTGATACGTCTGGCATACCTTTTCCCGTTTCCCATTTACTAATAGCTTTATCTGTTACATTTAATTTTTCTGCAAGCTCCCTTTGGTTTAATCCTTTTTCTTTTCTGAGTTCAGCAAGAAAAGCACCAATATTTTCGTTATTCATAATCTCACCTCGAAAAAATATTAGCATGATATCATAAAAAAGTCATCCTACGAATCGTAGAATGACATTAAAACCTATCACGATACCAAAAATATCTTATGAAAAGAGTTTAAGAAAAACGGATACCTTCTTCATTGAGGGTATCCGTTTATTCGTTCTTAATATATTATAGATAATTTAGTGGGTTAACTTGAGTACCGTTTACTCTAACCTCAAAGTGACAATGAGCACCGGTAGAATTTCCTGTATTACCGCTGTATGCGATTAGCTGTCCCTTGCTAACGCTTTGTCCAACGCTAACAAGCAGCTGTGAATTATGAGCATATAGTGTTGAAATTCCGTTGCCATGATCAATGATGATATAGTGACCGTAGCTGTACCACAATGGGCTAGACACGATAACTCGTCCACTATCAGCAGCATGTACCTCTGTACCCTCTGGGCATGGGAAATCTATACCACCATGATATCGTCCAGAGCTGTAGTTAGGAAATCCAGCACTAATACCGCGATAGCTTGTTGGATAGCCTAGCTGACCTGTACCAGCAACATAGTTGCCCCCACTATGTGATTGTGCTTGTGCAGCAGCGATAGCAGCTTGAATATCTCTTTCAACCTCTGCGACAAGCTCCTTGTCCTCTTCGATAGCCTCTTGATACTCTGATTTTTGGTTGCTCAATTTACGCATAAGAGCGTTAGCCTCGCTAATCTTTGCATCAAGCTCTGACTTTGTAGAAGCAACAGAGTCGATATTCTTCTGTAGCTCTGCCTTTTCGGATACAAGGGACTTTTTGTCCTCCTCTAGGTCGATACGCTTTTTCTGTAGAGACGCCTTGTCCTTCTCGATTTCCTCCATCTTCTTCATCAAGGAATTAAGCACCTTGCTGTCCTTCTTTGATACAGACTTAATCATCTGTGAACGAGTGAGGATTGCACTGATATCAGTGCTTGTTAGTAGCACCTCAAGATTTGTGGCGCTACCAGCTATGTAAAGCGCACGGAGTCGCTGACAGTATTCCTCAAATGTGGTGTCGAACTCCTTTTGCTTCTTATCGATTTGAATTTGAAGGCTATCTATCTCATTCTCTGTGGTAGTAATCTTGTTCTGCACAGTGTCGATATTAGCCTGTAGAGCGTCAGCGTCCTCCTGTAGAACGTCAATCTTGTCCTGCAAGAGCTGAATTTTTGTATCAAGAGTAGAGATATACTCCTCTGTTTCTCTCTGCTGACCAGATAGCTTCTGTATCTTCTGCTCTGTTTCGTTTATTCGATTTTCGATTTTTTCTTTCTTGTCCCTTAGGTCGCTTGTTTTTGATGCAAACGCTGTGGTGCTAAAGCCGAAGCTCATAGTCACTACAAAGCTGATAGCAAGGACTGTGGACAATACTTTCTTAACTAATCTAGATTGCACTGATTTCACTGCCTTCCTTATTAAGGTATCTTCTCATAGTAATGAGAGAACCACCAACACCACTAACAATACCGATAGCCACGAACACACCTAGCATAGGTAGTGCGTAGTCGATGAACGCTAGTGGAATAATACCAATAGACTCAAAAATATATGCAAATTGTTTGATTGCCAAAGTATATGCACCCCAAACAGCACCCAGTGACACAGCACCAGAGATAACGCCTAGGATAACGCCCTCAACGATGAATGGCAATCTAACAAATGAGTTAGTAGCACCAACAGATTTCATAATAGAAATCTCTAGTCTACGAGAATAAACAGTTAGCTTAATTGTATTTGAAATAATAAATAGTGAGATTGCAAATAGAACAGCAATGATGACGATAGCGATGATAGAAATACCACGGCTAAGTGTATCAAGCTTCTTTGCAAGGTCAGTATTTTGACGAACAATCTCGATATTATCGAGTGACTCAATCTCCTTAACAGTAGGGCTGAACTGAGCCAAATCCTTAACAGTTACCTTATATGCATCTGGCAAAGGAATTTTGTCAGATACGCCAGTGAAGAACGCTGCCTGAGCCTTGTCCATAGTAGAAAGCTGTTCCTCCCAAGCGACCTCCTTTGGTACAAACTCGATATCTGCAACATTGTCGAGAGCTCGAATTGTCTCGCCCATAGCATTGATATCCTCTTCGGCAGTGTTATCCTCGATATACACCATAATAACATTCTCATCACCGATACGGTCAACAAGCGAGTCAATGTTAAGGAATATCATAGAGGCTGAGCCAATAAGAACAAGACAGCTGAGCAATACGCAAATAGATGCGATAGACATCATACGGTTTGTCCAAGTGTTACGAAATCCCTCTTTAATGAGGTACTTAAGGCTAGATCCTGTCATTACTGCTCACCTCCCTCGTTGTTTTCATCATCAGAGGCAGATGATACGATTTCCTCAAGGTTGTCGAACACCTCGGTAACGTCATCCTGCTTAACGTCCTCTTCAAAATAGAACATATCGCTAATTTTTTCTGGCTCCTCTGCCTTGAACTGTGCATAGGTTGGGTCCGGTGTGTCAGACACAATCTGACCATTTTGGATAACAACAACTCTACGCTGGAAGGTACGAACGAGGTCGTGCTCGTGTGTTACCATAATAACAGTGGTACCAGCATTGTTAATCTTTGTGAGGAGGTCTACAATCTCGTGGCTCATCTCTGGGTCAACATTACCAGTAGGCTCATCAGCAACGATAAGCTTTGGGTTGTTTACAAGCGCTCTAGCAAGAGATACTCTCTGTTGCTCACCACCGGACAACTCGTTAGGCATAGATCTAGCCTTTTGGCTAAGACCAACAAGCTGAAGGATATATGGTACACGCTTTCTAATCTCCTTCTCCTTTGCACCGATAACACGCATAGCGAATGCAACATTGTCATAAACGCTCATCTTTGGGATAATACGGAAATCCTGGAACACTATACCCATAGTTCTGCGATAATATGGCACTTGGCGCTTTTTCATAGTAGATGAAGAATATCCGTTAACGATAACCTCACCAGAGGTAGGCTTCTCCTCGTGCATGATAAGTTTTAGGAATGTACTCTTACCTGCACCAGATGAGCCAACGATGAATACGAACTCACCGTCCTCAATCTTTATATTTACATTATCAAGTGCACGAGTATCATTGCTACCATACACCTTTGTAACGTCTTTAAATTCTATCACAATAGTTTTCTCCTATCTGTATTGAAGAGCACAAATACTCTCCCATAGTTAATAATATAATATACTATTTTTACTAATTATTCAATACTTTTGTGTAGTTTCTCTGTAAATTCTGTAACAAATTTGTAAATTATATAAATAAAAGTGCCTCAATAGAGGCACTTTAAAGGCACTTTGTATTAGTAAAGTTCTATGATTTTTTTGTTCTCTATAGTCTTTTTGACGTCGATAACCCTCTGATTAGATGAGCCACGGAATTTGAGCGATATGTCGTACAAATCCTGCACAAATGGTCCATCAACGAGCACGTCAATGAGCGACAGCATCTCGGACGATACCTCGGTCACAGCTCTAGATTTTGGCTCGCTCTTGCCAATAAGCTGTTCAAATGTGAATCCGGTGTAGCACCAAATATTCTTGTTTGGGAATTTCTCTTTAAACATAATGAGAAACGGTAGTAGCACACGCTGATTTTCTGGTTCAAATGGCTCACCACCAAGCAAGGTGATACCATTCACCCAGTCGTGGTCCACCGACTCAAAAATTCTGCCCATAGTTTCCTCTGTAAACAGCTCACCATAACCAAAATCCCAAGTCATCTCGTTAAAGCAATTTTTACAATGATGACGACAGCCAGATACAAAAAGCGACGTTCTAACGCCCTCACCATTAGATATATCATTAGTCTTGATTTCTGCCCAGTTCATACTATCCTCCTAAGCATAGGTCGTAATTTATTATACCATTTTTGGCACTTATAGTCAAATTATGCAAAAGCAAAAGGAAGCTCTTAAAAAGAGCTTCCTTAATTTTTATAGATGGAGTACACGCTCCTTGATTTCCTGTGTTCTGCCTTGATTCCAGAACTGTGTGCCGATATAGCCACATGTACGACGAGCAACATTCATCTTGTCCTGGTCCTCGTTGCCACATTTTGGGCAACGCCAAATCAACTTGCCCTCGCCATTGTCACATACCTGAATTTCACCATCAAAGCCACAGCACTGACAGTAATCGCTCTTTGTGTTGAGCTCTGCGTACATAATATTCTCATAGATGAACTTCATAACCTGAAGAACAGCTGGAATATTATCCTGCATATTAGGTACCTCAACATAGCTGATAGCACCACCTGGTGATAGAGCCTGGAACTCTGACTCAAACTTAAGCTTTGTGAATGCGTCAATCTCCTCTGTTACGTGAACATGGTATGAGTTAGTGATATAGTTTCTATCTGTTACGCCCTTGATAAGACCAAATCTCTTCTGTAGGCATTTTGCAAACTTGTATGTAGTAGACTCAAGTGGAGTACCATAGATAGAATAGTCGATATTCTCCTCTGCCTTCCAACGAGCACAAGCATCGTTCATATACTGCATAACCTCAAGAGCAAATGGTTTGCCCTCATCATCAGTATGTGACTTGCCAGTCATATACTTTGTGCACTCGTATAGGCCAGCGTAGCCAAGGCTGATTGTTGAATAACCATCAAATAGAAGACGGTCGATTGTCTCACCCTTCTTAAGTCTAGCAAGAGCACCATGCTGCCATAGGATAGGAGCAGCATCACTAAGTGTGCCAAGTAGTCTGTTGTGACGGCACATTAGTGCTCTATGGCAAAGGTCAAGACGCTCGTCAAAGATTTTCCAGAACTTTGTCATATCGCCACCAGATGAGCAAGCGATATCAACAAGGTTGATGGTTACAACACCTTGATTGAATCTACCGTAGTACTTCTTCTTGCCCTCTTCGTAGTTCTTTGCGTGTGCGATATTGCCAACGCCCTTTTCTGTAAATCTATCTGGAGTTAGGAATGAACGACAGCCCATGCAGGTGTAAACATCGCCCTTTAGCTCCATCATAACCTTCTCACTGATATAATCTGGCACCATACGCTTTGCTGTACATTTTGCAGCAAGCTCTGTTAGGTAGAAATATGGTGCATCCTCTGTGATATTGTCGTCCTCAAGCACATAGATAAGCTTTGGGAATGCTGGAGTAATCCATACTCCATCCTCATTCTTAACGCCCTTAATACGCTGTGCAAGTGTCTCCTCAATGATAAGTGCAAGATCCTTCTTCTCCTGCTCTGACTTTGCCTCATTTAGATACATAAATACTGTAACAAATGGAGCCTGTCCGTTAGTAGTAAGAAGAGTAACAACCTGATACTGAATAGTCTGTACACCACGAGCAACCTCGTCACGAAGACGCTTCTCTGTCAAAGCAGTAATCTGCTCCTCTGTCATAGTGTAGCCAAACTCATTAGCCTCCTCGATAACAGTCTTTCTAATCTTCTCACGGCTAACCTGAACGAATGGAGCCAAATGAGATAGAGAGATTGACTGACCACCATACTGGCTAGATGCAACCTGTGCGATAATCTGTGTAGCAATATTGCAGGCTGTTGAGAATGAATGTGGCTTTTCAATCATTGTTTCGCTGATAACTGTGCCATTCTGTAGCATATCCTCAAGGTTAACTAGATCACAGTTGTGCATATGCTGTGCAAAATAGTCGGCATCGTGGAAATGGATAATACCTTGGTCGTGAGCCTCAACGATATCCTGAGGAAGAAGGATACGCTTTGTGATATCCTTTGATACCTCACCAGCCATGTAGTCACGCTGAACAGAGTTTACAGTAGGGTTCTTGTTAGAATTCTCCTGCTTAACCTCCTCGTTGTTGCACTCGATAAGAGAAAGAATCTGATTATCAGTAGTATTAGCCTTACGAACGAGAGAACGAGTGTAACGATATCTAACATATCTCTTTGCAACCTCAAATGCACCCTGAGCCATAATCTGATCCTCGACAATATCCTGGATCTCCTCTACAGATAGTGCACGTGAAGCCTTTGACATTTTGAACTCGACGAATTCTGCAATATCGTTAATCTGGCTTTCTGTAAGCTCCTCTTTTTCGCATGCCTTGTTTGCTTTTGATACAGCGACAATAATTTTGCTTAAATCAAAATCTGCCTCTGAGCCGTTTCTCTTGATAATCTTCATAGCTTTTCCCCTTTTCTATATTTTCCTCAAACATTACAAAACTGTAACACGATTTTAAAAGACCTTTTACATAATATCAAATCACTTGTGTAATGTCAATAGAAAAAAGCAAAAAAATACAAGATATAGTGTGTGCTTTTGGTATTTGTAACCTTTTAATACGAAATGTAGTACCCAGAAAATAGACAAATTCCCTAAAATAGCCACTTTTCAATACATAGTAATACACAGGTTATTACAATAAGTTATAAAAAAAGAAACACCTAAAAGGTGTTCCTTTTTTATCATATTATTTTACCAGCCTAGACGAACTACCTTGATAGTACAATAACCAGTACCATACTTGTAGCAAGCAGCGTGTCCCTCTGGTGTGAAAATATCAATTCTACCAACTGGTGAAAGACCACTACCACCACGGTCAGTTACAGTATAGTTCTTGCCATCTACATTTAGCACTGTTCCTAGTGGAACCCAGTTACAAGCAATGTAATATGGATTGCTCATACCGTTATAAATCTTCTTACCAGATGCTGTAATACCACGAGAGTTACCATTACATGTTGCGCATGCACAGTAGTGTGTGTATTTACCTGTAATCTTCTGATTTAGGCTGATGCCCATAGCAGACTTAACGCCATTACCCTTTACAGCGTTCTTTGTGCCGATTTTTTCCTCTTGTGTTACTGGCCTCTTTGTTACAACAGAGTCAATCTTTGTCTTTGCTGTCTTCTTGCCATCAACATACTTTAGCTTGTATGTTACATTAGCCTTGCCCTTTACACCCTTCTTGATGACCTTCTTTGTACCAGCCTCAAGCTTTGAGTCCTTAATCTGCTTTGTTTTGTACTTAATAACCTCTTCGGTCTTAATGGTCTTGTAGCTAACACGATAAACGGTTACGCTCTGACCCTTTGTGAGCTTTGTGCTCTTTGAAGGCTTTGTGTAGTCAGCACTACCAAGCTTTACGCCAGCGAATGCCAACAAATCCTTTACTTTACCATCACAATATGGCACCTTTGTCTTCTTTCCATCAACAGAAAGATTAACATAATACTTTGTGTCATATGTTAGCACCATACCACTCTTGATTTTGTCGCCAAGCTCCTTGTTAAGAGTGTCGCCCTTGTGATATGTTATGCCAATTTCATCTAGTGCATCACCGACTGTTGTTGCATATACACTATACTTTTTGATTACACCACCAAACTTAATGTTGATATCACTAAGTCTTGAAATGCTGATTGTACCACCCTTGCCAGACTCAAAGTTTGATAGGTCTAGCTTATCCTTTGATGCAAGAGTAATTCCGAATTGGTTGAGAATTTTGATAGGTTCCGTCTCAGTTGTAGTAGCTACGAAGCGCTCACCGTTATCAATAATGTTTACGTCGTACTGGCTAAATGTACTAGCAAGTGCAGTTGACGCGAAAATGGTAACTATGAGAACAAGCGCAAGCACTGTTGACAGGATAGTTCTGAAAGAACGTTTACCTGCAATTGATTGGTTAGTCATCTTAGTCTCCTTTATCTTTGGCAACAGGACTTTATTTGAACACAAGTGTGCTCGTATCGCTATCGCCTCGAACGGTGGGTATTATAGCACAAATCAACAACTTGTCAAAAATCCAAGCGAGAGTTTTTTGTATAATATGCACAAATCAAAAATTTCAAATAGTGCCCTTTACAAATATGCCCACTATATATTGTGGTACTCGACTTTTATTCGCTAAAGCGTTAAAGCGAATTTTTGGGCAATTATAAAAAAATCAACGGCAAGATAATTACAATTTGTAACCATTTGTCCCACAAATATGACAAAACCACTACATATTGTTCTTTTGCTGGCATAGAATGAATATGATTTCCATATATAGATTTCGCAAAATTTTTTATTTTTCGCAAAAAAGCAGAACAATTATCAAGAATTGTTCTGCTTTTTACCATAATTTTCCCTTTATATTATATATAATATATAACTTATATTAATATATCCTATTTACTATGCTTTTTAATACGATTCAGCTTCTTGTTTAGAGTCAAAATCTGCTCCTTTGAGAACCTGCCACCAAGCATTGATACACCACGCTTGACAGTGAAGCCCTTGAACATTTCCACCATATCGCTATTGATGCCCTTTAGGTTAAATCCGATGACAGAATTATCCTTTTTACCATCAGGCTTTTTGCCAGACTTTAAGAACATTCTTGCCATTGACACAAGTACTAGCTTGCCCCTAAAGGTCGCCATAATATCACCGAAGGTATCGTTGACTGACAGATAGCCAGCAGGAGTGTCAATCTCAAACCAGTTGATGACGTCGCCCTCTGACTGCATAACATAGTCCATATTCATCTCATTGACCTTGCGAATAAATGAGGTATCCTTGCAATCATTTGCAACAGCAACAAGCTCAGTATCTCTATCGAGTGCAATATTGAAATAATAGAATGGGTATTCTCCCCTATTCTGCTTGCCAACACTAACGCCATTAGCGAACAGCTCAACACCATCTTGATTGGTATAAACAGTGATCTTTGTTATATCCTCTGCTCTGTCAACATATCGCTTGCCACAAATGTGAACAAATGGCTCGTCGCTAAGCCAAGCCTTGTAGGCATAGAAGCTGTCCTTCTTGTATTTTCTATCAAAGGTAACGAGTCCCTTATGATTCATACCATTTTCGCCACCCTCTGAACGAGCATCTGCAGCAAAATCAAACATATTCCACACATGAGTTGCCCACAAATATGGTCGTGCCATAATCTGCTTAATCAATTCCTCATGATAATATGCCTGATACTCCTCGGTATAATCACCCTGTGTTGGTGTCGAGGTGTGCCAATCAAGTGCCTCACAGCCATATTCGCTCAATCCAATAGGCTTGTTTGGATATTTTGTATGGAATTTGTCAAACCAAGGACCATTCATATCGGTATTGCCACCATACCAACCAAAATAATGATTGTATGACAACACGTCAGAAATATGAATATACTTTTCATCAATGCCGCACATAGACAGCGCTGCAATCGTTGTAGGTCTAGTCTTGTCATATTCGTGGCATAAATCATTTAGCTTTTTATGATTGTCTATCATATAGGCATCACTAGCACCACCCATGGTGATTTCGTTAGATAATCCCCAAACGACAATACTAGGATGATTATAGCACTGACCAATGAGGTCATACATTTGTGAAAATGTGTTTTCAACACCATTATTCATATGACGAGAGATATATGGTATCTCTGCCCAAACGACCAAACCACGCTCATCACATAGATCATAAAAATCTTGGCTGTGCTGATAATGTGCAAGTCGAACAGTATTAGCACCCATATCGCATATCAAGTCGATATCTTCCTTGTGATGCTCGTATGACAGAGCATTACCGATATTAGGTCTATCCTGATGACGAGACACACCACGAAGTGGATATTCCTTGCCATTAAGAATAAATCCCCTATCTGCTGTTATCTCGAACGAACGAATACCAAACCTGCTCTCCACTATATCAACCACCTGCTCGTTAACAAGCAGATATGCCCTAGCTGTGTACAAATGAGGGTCGAAAACGCCATTCCACAAATGGGGATTATATATCGTTGTAGTATTCTTCATTCCACGATATATTACCTCGCCATCATCGATAATCTCATATTCAACGACAGCACTATCACTAGTATGTGCCTCAAATGTAATATTTGCGCAATCATCATTAACAATAGGTGTGATATGAAAATGGCCATCAAAATGAATCTTTGTCACACAGATGAGCTCAACGTCACGATATATTCCACCATAGAAGGTGAAGTCCGCTTGCTGTGGATAAACGCTGTCGTTAGGTGAATTATCAGCTGTGACGACCAATTCACCAACCTTGCGAGGTAGCTCAACTGTAAAAGCAGAGTATCCACCATCGTGTGAGCCAATCAGCTCCCCATCAAAATACACCTCTGCTGACGAATTAACAGCATAAAATCGAACATACAGCACCTCACCAGTCATATCGCTAGCGTCAATATGCTTTTTGTAATAGCATTTGCCACGATAGTAGTCGTTGCCACCATCTTGACCATCAACGCCATTCCATGTGTGTGGCAAATCAACAGCCATCCACTCCCTATTATCCTTGCTAAACTGCCAAGAGGCATTAATATTCCTAACCTCTCTCATAATATCACCAGCCTTATACAATTATTATACATTACAATATCGTAATTAACAACTATCAAAAATCTTTGTTACCTTTGCTCATTTCCTGCACTAAAATAATAACGATAACGATAACAATAAAAACACAAGGAGAAAAAATATGAAAAATTTAACCATTGGAGACTCAGCAGAAGGACTAAGCAACGCAGCTCAAAAATTATATGAAATAATCGAAAAAATATGGGCACCCAATATACTTAATGTAACAACGAAAAAAGGAGAAGCTGAAATAATAAAGGCTATATCCGAAAAAATAGCAAATGATATCAAAAATGGAAAAGAGCCAAATGAAAATGATATGTTTCTCCTAGTTAATTTTAAAAAACAGCTAAAAGAAATGAAGAACTGCAAACGCGTTGTAGAATTAGCAAGCACAAAAATTTCAGAAAAAGCAAATGTCAATAATGTTGACGAAGATTGGTTCAGTTTTTTCTTTGATAAAGTTAGATTAGTATCTGATGAAGCTATGCAAGAAGTTTGGAGCAATATACTTTCAAATGAAGTTAATGAGCCTGGTAAATACCAGCGCTCTTTATTACACATTTTATCCATTATTAATTACGAAACAGCTAATGATTTTTGTAACCTATTGCGTTTTTCGTTTTATGATATAAATGATTATGATATTATTCACCCATTTATTTTTATTTCAAAAAACAGAAACACTTATAAAAACTCAAACATTACCATAGAAAAACTTATGCTATTACATCAGCTTGGGTTAATACAATATGATCACAAGGATGAATTCGTTTTCTTAGATAGAAAGCATCTTAGAATAGGAAACAAAAATATAGATGTTATCGGTGATAGCACAAACGAAGGAAAAATTAAAGTTGGAAATGTTATTTTAACACCAGACGGACAAGCGTTAGCTTCTATTGTTGGACCAGAGTACAAAAAATATCGTGCCGAAACATGCAATTACATTCTAGAAAAACTGAAAAAACGCAACTGCACCATTTATATAAATAATAGGTTGTTATGCGAAGGGAAATAAAAAAAGCATTCACGAATAAATTTCGTGAATGCTTTTTATATGCACTATTATTTTGAAAATGATTGCTCAAAGCCCATTTTTCTAACTGACTCAAGGTAATCATATACTTGTGTTGCAGAATAAAGCTTGTCGCCCTTTTCATCCTTTTTGTTTTCAAGCGCTGATGCCATAACAGCATACTCGTTAGGCAACGAGGTGTCAAAAACGCCAAGGTCATCAGTATTAATTGATACCGACAGCTGTGCCGATTTTTTCTTTTCGTCCTCTCTTATTTCAAGATGAAGATTGTTAAAAGTAGTGATAGGGTGCATATCATATCTATCAAATGTACTGATTAAATAATTTGATGATGGATTGCATTCTATCATTATACCCTTGCTGGCAACGAGGAATTGCATCTTCTTTTGCACCTGCTTAACAAGTTCGATATACTTTTCATCAATCGATATCACCTCAACCTCAAAGCCACGATCCTTGACCTCGTCGTCATAATGATACGCCTGATAAATATATGCTGCGCTCTTATTATCTCTGATGAATTTTTCATCCAAAAGGCTGTTGACCATACATTCCTCATATCTAGAATGCTTTAATATATGGCTCTTATCCTCAAAAAAGCCTTTTTTGTACAGCTCTGGCGCATCGCCCCTAAGCTTCCAGCTACAATAATAATTATGTGGGCTCAAATCTATAGCAGGATTCTTCTTTAACAAATTACCATAAATATAGTTTATTCGCTCATGAATCTGATATTGCAACCTGTTAGCGAGCTCTGGTTCAATAGTTATGCCGAGTTCATTTGCTCTAAACATTAGCCAAACATCATCATCCAAAGCATCTTGTTTTGTCATAATGATTCGTTGCTTTTTACTGTCGTAATACTGGTCAACATCAATTCCGAGTGCCAAGGCATGACCCAATCTGTCACCCTGTGTTAATCCAAGAAATCTTATCGCCTCGTCTATTGCTCTCAAGCCATCAGTCAAATTCATAAAATCCTCGCCGACATGATAGGTGAATTTTAACTGTGATGGCTTTTCGCCAGTGCCAAATATGCTTTTCTTGCTCTGTGGTATCACTACTCTTAAGCATCGAAAATCAACAGAAAACGTCTCTGGTCTACAGCCTATCTCATTAGCACAAGCATCAACACCTAACACAGCAGACCTCATATATTTGTTTGTGCCAAGTGCTTGAATTAGCGAATTTGTGTGACGCTTGTTCCTCTGTCTATCATCATAATTTCGACAATAATATGGAATATTCTTTTTACTCTTCTTGTATTTTGTCTTTGGATAATGAATAACAAAAAAGTAATCCTTTGGATCTCGTTCAACCTTGTTATGCTTTTTTAGAAATGAGTAAATTGTATGTCCTGTAATCAAAAAATCCTCATATTCTTCAAACACATTATCAATATCCTGCACTTTTTTAACCATCATATGTGCTGGACTTTTTGGTGTTATTCTTGCCTCAAGGCTCTTAACTGGTTGCTTTTTCAGTGTCGTGTTTAATGATATTCGATATGCCTCATTAGAATAATCCTCATACCGACTAGTATCGTAGAAATATTCCTTTCTATCCTGATATTGCTCAAAATTCCTAAATCCGACCTCATCATTGACCTGAATGAATTCACTCCTAAAATTCGATTTAATAATCAGATAGAGATAAAAAATATTCTTGTCAAATTCAGTAAAAGCATTCTGTTTGATATGCCTAAAGCAATCGTACATAAAGCTTCGCTCACCAACAAGTATTCGATTGTGAAAAAAATTGCTAGGATTCATCGTCTTCTTGATGGCATAATCAAGTATAACCCTGTCACAATCAGCCTTGTAACCAAACATATAGCGATAGGTATTAATCTTTTTTGCAAGCTCAACACAGACCACATTGGCCCATCGCTCATCATCCGTTGATAACAGAGTAAGCAATGTATCCTCATCATCAAGATTTATCGCCTTGTCATACTTTTTGTATTCATCCTTTACAGATGAGGTAGGCATATTCATTTTTTGGAACAAATACAACCTTATATATGCTGCCCAAACTATTCTTAGCTCCCATGACTTAATATTGTAATCTGTACTAAACACAATATTAGGATTTAGATTGTCGCCAAATTTCTCGAAATTATTAATTGCGAAGGGATTATTCATCAACAGCACCCAGTTGATTGGAAACGACTGACTAGAGCCATTAAGATGATAGTGATTTTCAGCAAGACCGTTTTCAATCAGCTTGTTAAGTCTAGTATTATCATTTCGCACTATAGGGTCCCAGGAAAAGTCCTCTGTAGCAGTGTTATTATCTATATCTCTCTTTGCAAGGAATATAGTAGTAAATATATCTTGTCCTAACTTATGGGTGGTATCTTGCCATTTCAATATACTATCGTATTTACATATTGGTATATGTCTATCAGTTGACAGCACCTCACTTGCAAAATCATACAACAAGTTAAACACAGATGCATCTGGCATAAAACCATCGCTCATCGTTGCCTCTAATAATTTAAACTGTTCTTCTCGCTCATCCTTCGAAAACCCAGTATCGCATTGATTAGCAAGATTGATGAACAAATTTTTTGAAATGCTGTCATGGCACGCCATGTGTTTATAGGACTTTAGTCCTCTTTTTGTGCTCTTGTCATAACGCTCGCTGTAAATACTGTTAGCAATAATCTCTGGAGATAGAATACGGAACACCACGTCCAAATTATATCTATTAACTCTCATGTCGCACCATCTTTATTTTATAGAATACTTATTTTTAACATCTCGTACAATATCATTATACGCTTTTTGATAAATGACTCTATCCTCATCATCCATTGTACCGAAACGCCCTTCTACCTTTTTCCTTAAATCATTCAGTCTATTATATTCGTTAGAAATGTCTGCATTATATTTGAAAATCAAACCGCTAAATTCATCATCTAATTGTTCTATTCGAGTCTTTAATATCTCAAATGTTTGAGTTTTCATTAATGTTTTCAACTTTTGAATTTGAAATACCATTTCTGCATTGACAGTTATGCTATTATGACTTTCTTTAGAAGTTATCAAATAAAAATCATATAGTTTATCCAGCAACTCACTATTATTTGTAATCAAATTTTTAATACTTAATATGTCAAATCTAATAGGAAGATAGCCATTTAAATGTACCACACTTGTTAATCGATCATAGAAATCCAAAACATAATCTGATAGTTTCCATCCGCTTTTAGATCTCATTTTTGAATAATCAGACAAATTTCTATCCAAACAATAAATCAAATCAAAGCTAGAAACAATTTCAATAAATGCTCTACGCAAATTTGAGAAATAATATGTGTATTCGTTTTTCAAGTCCACCTTTTCAAAAATAATATCTGGATGAATTAATTGTATAATAGGATATGTAACATTAAAATGCATAATTGATGCAACCCTATTATTTCCGGACTTATAATGAACCTTATACAATTGTTTCTCTAGTCCTCGCTTAAATTCAAAGTTTACAAAAACAGATAACAAAAACAAACTGTCCTTATTCTTTAACATTTCGTCAAAAATCATTTTGTTTTCCTTGCTCAGTTTATCATAATTAATGTCAAAGTTTGCTCTATAAAGGCCGCTGTCTCCCTCTGTTCTAATGAATGACGATACACTATCTCCAAAAATATCACCACCAATAAAATCCATTACATTCCATCTGTCATAATCAATATTTGAACCCTCAAGGGTTAAATTATTACATATCATCTTGCTCATACAAATAGAGTACAATACCCTAATGGCAAATGTAAGCTTGAACACCTTTTGGTATGGGAATTTCTCATCTAAAAATGATAGCAATTCCCTTATTTTTGCAAAGCTGTATCTATTTTCACCATCAATAATATCATCTATTCTACCTGCAATTGAGTAATAACCCTCATAATCATCACTAGTAGAAGCGAATTTATCCTTTATACTGTTAACCAGCTGCTTTGATTTAATTGTCCAAGGAGTAGCAATCAAACTTTCTATAATTTCCGCATATTCCGTCTCAATATAGCTTGGAACCCAAGTGTTAATAAAATAATTTTCAAACAGCTCTAGGTTTTCCATTCTCTGCTGTAGACTTTTTATATCAGTCAAAGCCTCTGTAGTGTTATCCACAGGAATATCTTTCATATTATTGAGAACTGACAAGAAGTTTACTAGCTCACGCATATTGGTAGGAATAATATTGTGCAAATAATGTCTTGGCTTAATAAATACTAGTCCCGTCTTTTGATAGATAAATCTGAATAATAGCTCTTGGGCATCAACGATAGCATTGTTATTATTATCCTCAAAGTAAAGGATATTGTAATCCTTGCCCATCTCATCCTTTGCAACATATTTAATTGTCGCAGGAGCAACGAAATCCTCTGTAGTGGCCTTAAGATTTGGAAGATATATCTTTCTTCTACCAGGAATAAGCTTGTCAATATATTTTACAGCAATCTTGTGATAATTGATAGGACTATTATCACGATAGTTTTCCTTTAAGATAGAAAATTCGTTCATATAGCTCTGCTCAATCGCATAAGTAAGCTGATGCAAATGTGCAGCCATAATAATAACAACATTTGGTATCATAAAATATTTTCTAAGGTCCTCAACAATTTCCCTAGCCTTGTTAATACTCAAATCTGTATCATCAAGCTGAATAACCAAAAAGTTTTTCTTCATTGATGGATCGAGTTCTTTTACTAAACAATAAAATTTGAAAAACTTTTCAATTAGCTCCAAAAAGTGATTTTTTAAATTTGCACTATCACCTATCCTGCTAAGTTTCTCCAAATCACTACCTAGCGAGTAATCGTCCTCATTATGCTTAATCTTAATCGCATCAATCTCTTTATAACAGCTTTCAAAAAACTCTAGCAGCTCGCCACGCTCCTTAATATTCTTCTTTTCAGAAATCTTCCAAAGAGCACAAAACTGATTGAATAACTTTGCCAAAATGATAGTTAGTATATCATCACCCTGCTCAAATTTTGTAGGATCAATTCTATCTAAAATAACAAAATTCGAGTCAACAACATTATTACTAAAGAATTTTTGATTAGCTGATTTATGCCTATTCTTGATAAAATTAGAAAAGCTGAGCATGGCACTACTCTTGCCTTGTCCTCTATCGCCACTAAAAGCGATAATATTATTAATATAATCATTAGAGGTCTCTATAAAATCAGTTGTACTCACACCATATTGATATTGTTTTTCACTATCTCTATACTTTTGTGTGCTAATAATAATTTCCTCTAATTCGTGCTTTGCTTGCTCATATGCTTCATAGAAGAACTCACCCTCAACAGGTGAATGAGCAATTTTCACCATATACTCCTCATTTGCTCTAACAGTAATAGTGTTCATTTAATTACCTCCAGTTTCTTTATTGTGACAAATTATATTGCTGTCTTTTGGTATGATTATTTAACAAAGGAGTGTTTAAAATGAAAGATGAAAACATAAAGCTTTGCCCATACAGAACAAAAAGCATAGTGTATCACAATAAGCCTGATAATGTTTTTCTCCCAAAAATAGGAATAATGAGAAAAATCGATCACGACGTCGTAAACACTAGTTTTATGGCGTGCATAAAGGACAAATGCATGGCATACAATCAAAAGACAAAGCGCTGTATGTACACCCAAAATACTCCAAAATAATTATACCATTCAATATATTAGTACAAGGAATCGACAAAAGGTAACAAAAAAGGCTTGGAGAAAATCTCCAAGCCTTTAGCTTATGCTTTAATGCGTTTTTGGTGTATTGATTTTTTTACTGAGGATACTATGTATGATGCTAAGATTGTTGATGCAACTACAGCAGCTCCATACAGAAGATTATTGTTATTTACAAAACTGATTTCCTTGAACAGCTCCTCGAACACACCATGAAGAAGATATATTTCTAATGATATACTACCAAGGAACTTGAAAACAGGGTTGTTGAATCTCACATATCTTCCGACAAACAGTGCTACAAATGATAGCGATAATGTAGAAACATTATAAACTAATGCCCAAAGAACAATCAAACCATCATGATCCTTTAACAGCAATTCGCCAAGGGTTGATGCTCCTGCGACGATACCGAAAACAACAAGAACAAAAAATGACTTTTCTTTTTTGATATTTAGACTAGAGCATATCATACCAGCACTGAAGCCTAGTAGTGAAACATACCAATATTCCCCAACCTTGAGAACTGCCAACGCCACAATAATCAGCACCTCTGCGACAGTAACAAACGTGATTAAAGCCTTTAAGTTATCCTTAAATATCAAATAGCCGATAAACATCAGTATATACAACAGCTCAATCATAATTATGTACCACGAATGAGGAGAGGTAATGCCAGATTTTAGGAATTCAAAATTACCAGTAAAGGCAAGTTTTACAGCATAGTACAGCAAACAAACAAAGACGAATTCAATAAACAAAGGCAGGCATCTTTTTTTCAAAAAGCCGTTCATATAATTGTTAGCACCAACCTGCTGAATTCTTGTAACAATACCGTAGCCTGACAAGAACAAAAATACAGCAACTATTGGAGCACCAACATAATTAAATATTTCAAACGCCACAAAGCTTGTTCGTCTAATATGCGCCAGCATTATCGCAATAGCACATATTCCTCTAATTACTGCTGTGTATTCCTTTGACAAAAAATCATCATTTTTACCAATTTTCAATTTGTATAAAAACAATGCAAAAAATACAACAAAAATTATCTCCATTCCAACACTCCCTAAAAAGCCATCTCAATATATCAATACCACAAAAACAAACGCTTTAAACAAAAGGCTCGGAATAATCCGAGCCTTTTAATGTTGTAGTATGGACGAACACTGCTCGTCCGTCAAAGTGTCAATTACTTTGAAGCCTCTTCAACAGCAACTGCGCAAGCAACTGTAGCACCTACCATTGGGTTGTTACCCATACCGATAAGTCCCATCATCTCAACGTGAGCAGGTACTGATGATGAACCAGCAAACTGAGCATCACTATGCATACGACCCATTGTATCAGTCATACCATATGAAGCAGGACCAGCAGCCATGTTATCTGGGTGAAGTGTACGACCAGTACCACCACCTGATGCTACTGAGAAATACTTCTTGCCCTTCTCTGTGCACTCCTTCTTGTATGTGCCAGCTACTGGGTGCTGGAAACGAGTTGGGTTAGTTGAGTTACCAGTGATAGAAACGTCAACGCCTTCCTTCCACATGATAGCAACACCCTCTGTTACGTCGTTAGCGCCGTAGCAGTTAACCTTTGAACGAAGACCATCAGAGTATGCCTTGCGGAATACTTCCTTAACCTCGCCTGTATAATAATCCATCTCTGTCTCAACATATGTGAAACCGTTGATACGAGCGATAATCTGTGCAGCGTCCTTACCAAGACCGTTAAGAATAACTCTTAGTGGCTGCTTTCTAACCTTGTTAGCCTTCTCAGCGATACCGATAGCACCCTCAGCAGCAGCGAATGACTCGTGACCTGCTAGGAATGCGAAGCACTCTGTCTCCTCCTCAAGGAGCATCTTACCAAGATTACCATGGCCAAGACCAACCTTTCTCTGGTCAGCAACTGAACCAGGGATACAGAAAGCCTGTAGACCCTCACCGATTGCAGCAGCAGCGTCAGCAGCTCTTGTGCAACCCTTCTTGATAGCGATAGCACAACCAACTGTGTAAGCCCACTTTGCATTCTCAAAGCAGATTGGCTGAATGCCTTCTACGATTGTGTATGGGTCAAAGCCCTTTGCCTGACAGATTTCTCTGCACTCTTCGATTGAGTTAATACCATATTGAGCGAGAACAGCATCAATCTGCTTCTCTCTTCTCTCATAAGATTCAAATAAAGCCATTATTCTGTCCTCCTTAATTATTCTTTTCTAGGGTCGATAACCTTAACAGCATCAGCAACTCTACCGTACTGACCCTGTGCCTTCTCGAATGCTGTGTTAGCATCGTCACCAGCCTTGATGAAATCCATCATCTTACCAAAGTTAACGAACTTGTAGCCGATAATCTCATTGTCTGCGTCAAGAGCGATACCAGTAACATAACCATCAGTCATCTCTAGGTATCTAGGACCCTTTGCAAGAGTACCAAACATAGTACCAACCTGTGAACGAAGACCCTTACCAAGATCCTCTAGGCCAGCACCGATCTGAAGACCATCCTCAGAAAATGCAGACTGTGTACGACCGTAAACGATCTGTAGGAATAGCTCTCTCATAGCTGTGTTGATAGCGTCACAAACAAGGTCTGTGTTAAGAGCCTCAAGAATTGTTCTTCCAGGAAGAATCTCTGATGCCATAGCAGCAGAATGAGTCATACCAGAACAACCGATAGTCTCAACAAGAGCCTCCTGAATAACGCCCTCTTTAACATTAAGAGTAAGCTTGCAAGTACCCTGCTGTGGAGCACACCAGCCAATACCGTGTGTGAAGCCAGAAATATCCTTGATTTCCTTTGCCTTTACCCACTTTGCTTCCTCAGGAATTGGGGCAGCACCATGAGCAACGCCCTGAGCAACAGGACACATTGTTTCAACTTCATGTGAATAAATCATATTTTTTACTCCTTCCAAGTAATATAATAATTTTAATTAAAAATTACCAATATTTATTATAACCATTTTGATATATACATTCAAGTGAAAAAGTGAATTTTTGACATTTTTTACACAATTAATCGTGAATACCCACCTCATTTATGCAAATAATAGTAAAAACAATAAAAAGGTGGTACAAAAAATGAATACTAACGACCAAATCTCACGAGATGGAGATACAGTCAAGCTACTGAGAGAATGTGACGCTGGAGTAAAAATGGGAATATCATCTATCGAGGACGTAGCACAAGACGTAAAGGATAACAAGCTAAAGAATTTGCTAAACGACAGCAAGGAACAGCACAAAAAGCTAGAGGTAGAAATCGTCGAAGAATTAGACCATCATGATGATGAGGGCAAGGACCCAAACCCAATGGCAAAAACTATGAGCTGGATAAAAACTAATGCAAAGATGATGGCTGACCCATCTGACAAGACGATAGCCGACCTAATGACCGACGGCTGTAATATGGGCGTAAAGTCACTAAGCAAATATCTAAATCAGTACAAAAGCGCTGATGAAAAATCAAAGGATATCGCAAAAAGATTAGTCGAAATCGAAACAAGACTATGCGATGATATGAAAAGCTTTCTATAACAAAAAGGCATTGCTTGGACAACCCCAAGCGATGCCTTTTATTTGTATCTATGTTCAATAAGTTTAAGCAAGCAATAATTAGCCCAAATTAACACATAAAGGAATAGCTCATTGCTATTCTTTGTTGCAGATAGTAATGGCTTGATTTCTTTCAAATCGACTTTGACCTCGCTTAATGATTGCAAGTTTTTATTAATTCTAAAATCAACTAGCTTTATAAAAACACAATACATTTTTGAAGTCAGAACGCCATCAAGTGAGCTTATATCGTCATAACTATTTATCGCTTTAGTTATATATTTCAGTGATTTGTCACGATTATTATTGAATATCATATAAAGCACAGCGTTATGCCTTAATGCTGTTATAATTTGAAAATAACTTTGCACAAAGTTGTTTCCCTTTTCAAGAATTATATCGTTACAATCAATTATCATCTGTGCAAGCTCCCTGTGCCTGCGCACATTTTTATTAAAGCAAAACGGGTGGATTAAAAAATCATAAATTATCCATTTCGTTCTACGATTTAATGGGGTAGAAATATTCCAATCAATCTTGCCAACCTCAAAAGCCTTAAGATATTCAAGAATACTATCCGTTTTTTCACCTATTTGTGCAGCCCTCTTTACATTTATACTTGAAAGCATATCAGAGGTTTGCAAATCAGTTTTTTCATTCCTCGAGGCAAATACCAAAGATATCATACTCCTCCCCATATTCGATAAGCACGAGGATACATAGTAATTTATATACCAATCACGTTTAAATGGTGAATAGTCCTTTTTTCTAATCTTATAATACCATGCTTTTCCTAGTATTCTATTAGCATCTAGACCAAGCATCTTGATGTATCCCAATGCAGAATACTTGTAATCACTTGATAAGACGCCTGTGCACTTGTTTCTAAAGCATTGTACCCAGTCAAATTCGACATTTGGTTCTGTATAGTCATCCGACTTTTGTATAGCCTCGAAAAACGACATTGTGTTTATGTTCAACTGATAGTGATTGTCAAATTTTAACAGAATATTATATCTAGAATCAATGTCAGCAGAAAAAGAAATATCGTTTGAATGATTAACTATTACACCATATGATTTGTTATCCGAATTTAAGTTAAGCTCGTCAAACATCACATTAACATCCAAAGAGTCCGAACAGCTGTAGCCAACAAAAACGAAACAGTATCCGTCATTTATCCATTGCTCCACCTTATTCTTGAAATTTGCAGTTAAATTGTTTTTTACCTCATCCAGCGAAACGCCCAGTGTGTTCAGGTCATCTGCAATGCCATGAATGTGAAAAACACTTCCAATCTTTAAGTTGGCGCTTTTATAGCAATATATTCCTAAATCGTCATCAAATTCTAGCTCCAAATGGTCCGAACTCATACCTACTCTATCATTGACAGCATTGGGAATAGCATTTCCATAATTTGTAGTAACTACATTAGCACCTAGCTCAACATACTGTGCTATTACATTATGGCACTCGTTATACGGACATTCCAAAAATGATTTGAATCCATTTAACAAAGAGCTATTATTCTTCAACTCACTCTCAAAGGTTTTTAATTCGCTAACTACGGTTTCTAATCTAGGAATACCACCATGAACACTAGTATAATCATCCAATATTCTCTTGGCAACTATTTCGCCACAGCTAAGATTCAAAAGCTCTGTAAGTAGCTCCTGTGCTCTTGGCAAAGAGGTTGGCTGATTGCTATCAACTCCAGCACCCACCCAAAAAACAACCTTCGATGGATCATATTCTTTTATGATTTCAATAATTTTATTGCTTTTCATTCCATTATTGTTTTATTAACAAATCTCTTCAAATCCTTGTTCCTTATTCTTGGGTTAATTATATTAAATAAATTCGAAGTGTATTGACGCTGTAATTCTACAAGATCTTCCGTTGCCTCTTTACCTTGTGAATCTTTTGAATAATCATATATATCAACTAATATCTGTAGCATCTCTACTTTTACACCACGATAAGCTGATGGCTTTTCATTACCATAACAGCCTATCAATTCATTCGGAAAATAAAATCTACCATAATCTATTTCAGATGATAATTCTGATAAAAGTCTAACCCTTTTTTCACGATTTTCATCACCATAAAAACATTTATTTTCTATTCCTAAAATTATTTGTTTTATTATCAAATTTGTCCTGCTATACCAAGACAATAACTCACAATAATAGTTTTCTCTTATTTCAAATCTTTTCGTATTCGAAACAATAGTATACACACCACCCGCAACCGAAAGCAGTGTCGCTACAACAACACTAACTATCGCAACAATAACTTCCTGTGACACAACCGTCCTCCTAATTCTTTATAGATTTAATAATACTTGGTATTTCTCTATATTCATCAACCCATATTACATTTACACCAAGTTCCTTATAGAAGGACTCTTGTAATTCCTCATTAATCTGCTCAAATTTCATTATATTATCCTCATCATCTTTTGAGATATTAAATCTCTTCAAAATAACATAATGCTTGCATCCATTCTCAATAGATTTTTGACAAGCAATATCGAGCAATCTTCTCATGTTTGGATCGGTCATAGACAATCCAACGAACAAGCAAGTATTATTCATTAAAAAGTTTAACTGAGTTAAATTTGCCCAGTTATATGGCTCAAGCATAAGCTTGTGATATCCTTCCTCCGAAAAGACTAACAAAGACTTTGTCAAATCACCATAACCTGCCTTTGACTGTGGCAAGAATCCATGAACATGATATATGCCAATTTCATCGCTATTTGGAATAATTCCGTCATTATAAATTGACTTGTAGTTCAGATTAATGTTCTTTAGATTTTTCTCTATCAAATCATCAAAATTATATGTAACAATAGCCTTTATTCCAACCTTGCCACGCTTTGGCGCACAAAGATTAGCAATGCTTTTTAAAGTATCAGAAGTATTTGACGCTCCACTGTATAACGCCTCTCTTACACTGCCTTCAAAATCATCAATGCCCTGTCTTAAAAATCTTGTTTGTAGTAATGGAGAATAATTGTTCTGCTTTCTCATTCTCTCAACTAGCTCATTTCGACTTTCATCATCAATGTCGATGCCTTCTTCTTTAAGCTTTTTATTTACTAACGAAACAAACAATGTAGAAATTAAGTTATCCCATGTTGCAATATTTGCATCTTTTGAAATCCCTGCACCCAAAAACAGAACTAAATCATCATTATTATATACATTTCTTAATTCATTAATGTAATCATTACGTTGTTTAATATATCTATTTTTGTTTCTATTAATACCTTTTGAAATGGTTTGATCTATATAACTTTTATTAATATTATCATATGCCTCAAAAAACAGTTCCGTGTTTTTACAAAACAAGTCAACTAGGTCATTAATATCCCAAATATGTATTTTAAAACTCATAATTTCTGAATCTTTACATATTCTTTCTTTCGCTTTGCTAGAGAGTGATCCTATTGTGATAATAATTAGACTATCAATAGTTATGTTCCTTTCCATCATTCGACCAATTGTATCGTATATCATTCCTCTAGATAAAACTTGACCCCATTTTAAATCAAGAGCGATGCGTCCGTCGTAATTGTCAAAACCATCTTCTACAAAAAAGTCACAACCAATACTTAAATCATTAACAAAAAGAGTCTTTTTTTGCTTTCTTAAATAATCCCCAAGCATAACATAAATTAGCTTTTCCATCATCATATATCTTGTTCTAGGAATTAAAGACTCGTTGTCTATTAATTGTGTTATCTTTTCTTTAATTAAATTGAAAGTGTCTGTCTTTTCCATAATAATCTCCTGTTTTTATTATTTCTATAATATATAGTATGAATTTCGACAAAAGGTAACAAAAAACAGGGATTGCATTGCAATCCCTGTTAATCTTATTTGCCCCAATTATCAATAGTTTCTTTTACTAAATCTGGGTTGTGCGAAGTGATATTGTCAGGCTTGGAAACAAGCATACGCTTGATAGCACGCTTGTTGTCAACAGTCCAAACAGATAACTTGTAGCCATTCTTGTGAAGAACATCGGACAATGTGCGTGAAGCGTAGTTAAACTGACAGTTGATGCCAACAGCACCAGTATCCTCTAGTAGTTTAATAATCTTCTGCTGGTAGTCATCAGAGAAAATCTTAATTCTGCTAGGCTTGTAGTTGATATAATATGCAACATTCTGGCAATTTTCCTTAACAGCCTTTGTCTGATGAGGCTCTATACCAGTAAGGAACACCTGGTCAATAAGACCATATTCCACAATCAAATCGTGAAGAGGAGCAAGCACCTTTGTCTCCTTGATATCAAGGTTGACTAGGATATCAGTTTCCTTAATCATACGGAACACAGAAGTAACCTCGGTACCATCATTATTGGTAGTGATAATATCGTGACCCATAACAACAGTGCCGTCAGGACGCTGACGAATATCTATCTCCAAAATCTCGACATTCTCATCAATAGCCTTCTGCACAGAGTCGATAGTATTGTCCACTGTGTTGAATGCACCAGTATGTGCTGTAATTGTAAATCCGTCCACAAAGGTCAACCTTCTTTCATCATATGATTTTTCAAATGCGTAGGACGCAACACCAATAACCAGAGCAACGGATAGCAAAAAGGATAATACCTGATAGCTAAATCGTTTCGCCCATAGGGGTGTCATATTCCTCTTGAGAAATTTTTTGAACTTCTCTTTTTTTGATATTTTTTCTGCCATTCAATCACCCAACAGCTAAAGAATAGTCAAATAATAATTACTTATTGCCAGAATAGTTAGGAGCTTCCTTAGTAATATAAACGTCATGAGGGTGAGACTCAACAAGACCAGCACCGGTGATGCGGATGAACTGTGCCTTCTCTCTCAACTCCTGAATAGTGTGACAACCAACATATCCCATACCAGAGCGAAGACCACCCATCATCTGGAATACTGTGTCAGACAATGCTCCCTTATAAGGAACACGACCCTCGACACCCTCTGGAACGAACTTCTTTGAGCCCTTCTGGAAATATCTGTCAGCAGAGCCGTGGTTCATAGCACCAAGTGAGCCCATACCACGATAAACCTTGAACTGTCTGCCCTGCCAAATCTCTGTCTCACCAGGAGCCTCGTCACAGCCAGCAACAAGTGAGCCGACCATAACAACAGAGCCACCTGCTGCAAGAGCCTTTACAATTTCACCAGAGTACTTGATACCACCATCAGCGATTACTGGGATACCGAACTTGTCAGCTCTCTCTGCAGCATCGTAGATAGCAGTAATCTGTGGAACACCGATACCAGCAACAACACGAGTTGTACAAATAGAGCCAGGACCGATACCAATCTTAACAGCGTCAGCACCAGCCTTAATAAGAGCCTCTGTAGCGTCAGCTGTAGCAACATTACCAGCGATAAGTGAAATCTCTGGGAATGCATTCTTAACCTTTGCAACATTGTTGATAATGTTCTGTGAATGTCCGTGAGCAGAGTCAAGAACGAATGCATCAACACCAGCATCAGCAAGAGCCTTTGCTCTGTCAAGAACGTCTGCTGTAACACCAAGTGCAGCAGCACAAAGTAGTCTGTCTCTGCTGTCACGAGCAGTGTTTGGATACTTAACAGCCTTGTCAATATCCTTGATAGTAACAAGACCAGTTAGTTTGCCAGCAGCGTCAACAAGTGGTAGCTTCTCTACCTTTGATTTCATAAGAATAGACTTTGCCTCATCAAGAGTAGTGCCAGACATAGCAGTAACTAGCTCACCTCTTGGAGTCATAACGTCAGCAATACGAACGTCAAAGTCTGTCATAAAGCGAAGGTCACGATTTGTAAGAATACCAACAAGAGTACCATCTTCCTCACAGATAGGCACACCAGAAATCTTGTACTTGCCCATAAGAGCATCAGCATCCTTAACAGTGTGCTGTGGTGAAAGGAAAAATGGGTTAGTGATAACACCATTTTCAGAACGCTTAACCTTGTCTACCTCTGTAGCCTGCTCCTCAATAGTCATATTCTTGTGGATAACACCGATACCACCCTCACGAGCGATAGCGATAGCCATTCTTGACTCTGTAACAGTATCCATAGCAGCAGTCATAAGAGGGATATTAAGCTTAATATCCTTTGTTAGCTGAGTCTGTAGTGATACACCATCAGGTGTCACGTCTGACTCTGCTGGAATAAGAAGAACGTCATCAAATGTAAGTCCTTCTTTAACAAACTTATCGTTATAGCTAATCATACACACGAACCTCCAAGCTTTTATTTAAAAATATTTCTACTATAATAACACTTTGCAACCTTGATATCAAGTATTTTATTTAACAGTTATAGATTTTTTTGAGCTCCATTTAGAATAGTATGTGTAGCTCTTGCCATTTACTGTCGCAATTTTGTACGAACGGATACGGACATAGTATTTCTTGCCCTTTTTTAGCGACTTAATCACCTTGCTAGTAGCCGTGCTAGAAGCCTTAACTGTCTTTGCACCAGTCATATCGCTAGTTGTGGAATACTGTATCTCATATCCAGTGCAAGTTGTCTTGCTCCACTTTGCTGTGATGGTGCGTGTTTTTGTCGCAACAGCAAAATTAGATGGTGTCTTTGGCGAGGTGTATGTAGTATAAACTGGTGATGGCTCACCATAATATCTCACTCTGCCAATGTTCTTGTACGCTCTTACTCTAAACTGATATTTCTTGCCAGCAGAAAGGTCCTTTGCCATATATGACAAAGTCTTTTGCGAGGTGGTAATACCAACGCTCTTCCACTCACCATCAACATAACGCTGTAGCTGATAACCAGATACACTGCCACCAGGGTTTTGCCACATAATATCGAGCGAACTACTTGTTCTGCCACTTGTAGCAAGCGATGGCTTTGACATAGCACTAGGCTTGATGACAAATGTTCTGCTACTGCTCATACCAGAGTATTTGCCCAGTCCAGTAATCTTTACAACAGCTCTGCCACAGTTAGTGTTGGACGAATACGACACAGTGTAGTCCTTGCCATTGGCAAGTAGCTCACCATTGATATCCTTTACTGTGACAGTAGGTTTTTTCTTTGCTGTATTGTAGACAGTTGATGAATATGATATCGACTCACTACAGGTCGAAAAAGCATTGATATCGCTAGGGTCATACATATAATCTGCCTGGATATCGAGATACTTTTCCATAAAGTAGTCGTCAGAATCAAGCTCTGGGTCAATAAGATGAGCACGGTCGTATGTTCCACCACCATCTAGCGAACGCAAGGTATCATAATCTGCTAGAAAATAGAAATAGTTGTTGCCCATAATATCAGGGTCCGTATCGAATCTATCATCATCTAATATTTGGTCATCCCAAGTGCAATCAACATAATATGACTTGCCATCAAGGATGACAATATTCCAAGCATGGTCGCCATAATATGGCTCGGAATACACCAATCGAACGTCGTAGCCAAGCTCTCGACATATACGATAAAACGCTGTGGCATATCCTTGACAAACACACTTGCCACCCACTAGAGCACCGTATGCTGAATATGCATACAAATGCCTCTTTGGAGAGGTGACAGCAGCATAATCATATGTAGTCCTGTCACAAATCTCGTCGTGAACATATTTTAATATATCATAGTCGGACCAAGCCTTTTTTCTAATAGCAGTGACGATTTTGTTGACCTCCTGGTCAACAAGCTTTTCTTGGTCAGAGGTTGAATAGTAGGTTAGCTTAATAGTTACTTGGTAGTAATTTGTTTTTGGTGATTTGTACTCAAAATCAGCACCACTAATACTCCAGTGAACATAGTCGCCATCAGTAGAGGTAACGGACAGCTCATCGCTCCAAGCATTTTGGAGCATATTCATAACTCTGCTCTCCATAATACGAGAATTCATAAATGACAGAGTATTGTAGTAATTCACCTTAAAGTTAGTGCTCCTCTTGTCGATAGCGTCACGGACCTTGCAATACAGCTCCTTGCCATCGCCATAATATATTGTGCCATTATATTCCCTCTGCTTTGATAATGGGATGGATGACAGAGTAGGTGCGCTATACTTTAGCTGTCGAATATCAAGGTCAGAGCCACCCTCTGACGCATAGGCTGTGACAGACACCGAGCCTATCGACACAAGCAATATTATTGATAAAAGTACTGATATTACTCTTTTCATACAGCCTTAATTATCTCCTCAACCGTTTTTTCTATATCAAATCCATCACAAATAATGGTCTTATCAGCATATTTCTTGTATAGTGGCAAACGCTCGTTGTACATATCGAGCAGTGTCTCACCATTCTGTAGTACAACACCACGAGTGGTAATATTCCTTATCCTGTTCACCATAGTATCATAATCCAAATGCAGATATATCACCTTGCCAAGTGATTTTAGGTGCTGCATAGCCTCATCGCTATATACAACCGATCCACCAGTAGCAATAACTGTAGCGTCGATATTAAGAGAGAGGATTGCTCTCTCCTCTGCAGACACGAAATAGTCTATGCCCATATTATCGATAATGTCCTGTAGACGCTTGCCCTCTAACCCTTGCAAAAGCAAATCTGTGTCATAAAAATTCTTTAGCAGTGCCTTTGCAACAAGGACACCACAGGTCGATTTGCCAGAGCCTGGCATACCTATCAATACAATGTTGGATTTGTTCATTTTACTCCTACTTTTTTGCAATTAAACTCCATAGGACATTCGCTACACCTTGGCTTTCGAGCAGAGCAGATATCTCTGCCAAAAAGCACTATCCTATGGCAAAAATCCGAGCCCTCATCAGCTGGAATAATCTTTTTTAGTGCCATCTCAATCTTAACTGGCTCCTTAACATTGACAAGACCGATACGATTAGAAATCCTAATCATATGTGTGTCGACAACTATCGACTCCTTGCCATACACGTCACCAACGATGAGGTTTGCTGTCTTTCTGCCAACGCCTGGCAGAGTAACTAAATCATCAATATTATCTGGTACGACGCCACCAAAATCATCACGAATTGCCCTTGCCATACCGATGATTGATGATGCCTTGTTCTTGTAAAATCCACAAGGCTTAACTATCTCCTCAACGTCCTTGATATCAGCATTAGCATAGTCATCAAGTGTCTTGTATTTTTCAAACAATGCTGGTGTAACGAGGTTAACTCTAGCGTCGGTGCACTGTGCCGATAGCCTAACAGCCACCAACAGCTCAAACGGATTGCTAGAATCAAGGGAGCATATTGCCTCTGGATATATGCCCTTTAGCACCTCGATAGCATTGAGTGCTCTTTCCTTTTTTGTCATCACTTTGTACCCTTAATTTTATCCCAATATGCCTTGTAAGCCTGCTCATTCTTGTTGTCACCAAAGTGGTAATATTGAGCATTCTTAATCTTATCTGGTAGATATTGCTGATATGTCCAGTGGTTTGGATAATCGTGAGGATATATGTAGTGTTGACCCTTTACCTCGGCATCCTCACCGTCAAAATGCTTGTTCTGTAGCTGACGAGGTATAGGACCAATTCTGCCAGAACGAACATCTGCCAATGCAGCATCGATAGCAGCCTCACCACTGTTAGATTTTGGGCTAGTAGCGACCAAGATTACAGCATCAGCAAGTGGTATCCTAGCCTCTGGCAGACCGACCATCATAGCAGCATCAACAGCAGCCTTGACGATAGGTATAATCTGTGGATATGCTAGTCCAACGTCCTCACAAGCACACACCATCAGTCGTCTGCACGCTGATGGCAAATCACCAGCCTCCAAAAGCCTTGCAAGATAATGCAGTGCAGCATCTGGGTCAGAGCCACGCATACTCTTTTGGTATGCTGACACGATATCGTAGTGCTCATCACCATCACGATCATATCGTAGTGATGATTTTTGAGTCAGCTCGTCTGCTGTGTCGATAGTAACGACCTTTTTGCCATCAACTGTGTTAGTCGCTAGACAGCAATTTTCAACAGAATTAAGTGCCTTTCTAACATCGCCACCACAGCCATATGCAATACGCCTAGCAACCTCGCTATCGTACTCAATCTCTATACCATTTTCCTCTGCTAGCATTCTAAATCCACGCTCAACAGCTGGCACAATCTCATTATTGCCGATAGCCTTGAACTCAAAAACAGTAGAACGGCTCAATATAGCACTGTATACATAAAAATATGGGTTCTCTGTAGTAGATGCGATAAGAGTAATCTTGCCATTTTCGATATGCTCCAGCAGGCTCTGTTGTTGGCGTTTGTTAAAATACTGTATCTCATCAAGATAGAGCAAAATGCCATTTGGTGCAGAAAATGTGTCTATCTCTGCAACGATATCCTTGATATCCTGCGTCGATGCATTAGTACCATTCAGCTTGCGCAGAGCACGCTTTGTCTTGTTAGCGATAATAGATGCAACGGTGGTCTTGCCAACACCTGATGGACCATAAAAGATAAGGTTTGGCACCTCACCATTTTCTATCATATTGTAGAGAGCCTTGCCAGGAGTCAAAAGATGCTTTTGTCCCACAACATCGCAAAGCTCAGTAGGTCTAATTCTGTCTGCTAAAGGATTATTCATAATAAAGCCTTTCTACTTTGAATACACACAGCCACAAAAGTTCTGTCGGTACAAATTGTACTCCCTTGACAGCTCTATAGACTGCTTGTATCCCTCTCTTTTCTTAAAATCTGATGGTAGCCATTTGACACCATATTTCTCTGCTACCTCAAAGCCAATCTCATTTATCCTTTGGCTATTCTTTAATGGGCTGATTGACAGCGTGGTGCAAAAATAATCATATCCTTGCTCCTTTGCCAACCTTGCTGTGCTCTCTAGTCGCATACGATAGCACCTAAAGCAACGCTCTCCACCCTCTGGGATATCCTCATATCCCCTTGCGATATCCAAAAAATCATCATACGAGTACTCACCCTTGATGAGCGATACGCTGTGCTTAACTGGTAGCTGTGATATGAGTCGTTCCTGCTCATCATAGCGCTTGTCAAACTCCTCAATAGGTGAGATATTTGGATTGTAATAGTACACCGTGATATCAAAATACTCTGCTAAATATTTCAGCGTGTAGCTTGAGCACGGAGCACAACAGCTATGTAGCATCAGTCTTGGCACCTCATCGCCAAGACCTGCTATTATCTTATCCAGCTCTAGCTGGTAATTTGTCTTGTTCATATATTATCCCAAATAGTTCTTTGCATTAACCTTAACATTGTCGATAATGACCTCAAAATGACAATGTGGACCAGTCGAATTTCCGGTCGAGCCAGATTTTGCAATCTGCTGTCCCTTTGTAACAGTCTGACCCTCATAAACCAGAATAGACGAGTTATGAGCATAAAGAGTGACTATCTTTCTGCCCTTTTTGTCTGTTCCGTGGTATACCATAACATAGTATCCGTATGAATAATCAAGTCGTTTAACAGTAATAACAATACCCTTTTGTGCAGCAACAACCTTTGAGCCAGTAGGACAAGGAAAATCTGTACCACTGTGAGGTCTGCCATTGCTATAATATCCAAATGGTGCTGACACTCCATAATGTCCAGGCACTGGATAGCACATTGACAGCACTGCATTTGAGCCAGAGAACAATGTTCCAGTAGTAGAGCCAACATTGGTATCCTGTGATGAGCCACTGCCAGTAGTGGACACAGCTGTTGTGACCTCCTCTGGTGCCTTTAGACCAGCTAGCAGGTCATCAATCTCCTTGTTAACACTCTCTAGCAACGCCTCGTCCTCGTTACGAAACTCGCCATACATTTGGGTCTTTTGGGCGTATTGTGCTAGCAGAGCATCGCTCTGTGCTCTCTTTTCAGAGATTTGGATTTTCTTTGTTGCGACCTCTGATTGCTTGGACTCAATCTTTGATTGTTCGCTCTTTCGCTCGGTCATTTTTTCATCAAGCTGTAGCTTCTTTTTGTCCAAATCCTTCTTTTCGATATCGAGCTCGTCCTTGATTTCATTAATTTTCTTGATACTATCCTTTACCTCGTTCAAGAGCTTTGTATCATTTCTTGCAATCGCCCTAATCATCTGATATCTAGCGAAAAATTGGGACAAATCCTTGCTGGTGAGTAATGCAGCAAGCAGGCTATCCGAGCCAGAAATATACATTGCTCTCAGACGCAAGCAGTATGCCTCGTATGTATCGTTAAACTTGTCATCAAGCTTTTCTAATTCATCATTAGCAGCATCAAATTTGCCTTGGAGCGCATTCATATCCTTTTTGAGCGATTTAACCTGATTGTCGATCGCATCAACCTTTGATTGAGCGTGTGATATCTCGCTGTCAAGCAGATTTAATTCCTCATTTAAATATCCAATCTGCTCATCAAAAGCGTTGATATACTCCTCTGTCACTCTTGCAGACTCCTCTGTCTGTGCAAGGAGCTTTTCGCTCTCCTCTAGTTTCTTTTCTAATTCTTCACGCTGTGTGACGAGATTTTTTTCTGCCTCCTCGACCGATAGCTCGCTATCCGCCACCTCGGTAGTAGGCTTGGTAGTGCTCTCCTTTTCATCAGCAAGGGCATATGCCGAGCTACTGAACACTACACACAGCGCTAGTAATATAGATAAAATTTTTACAAATCTGTTTTGCATGGGTAAAATTCTTCTTTCGCCAAAGTAAATCATCGTAAATACTGGACTGGATTTTTTGCATCGCTCTGGTTTGGACCACCAACCCTAACCTCAAAATGACAATGTGGTCCGGTCGAATTGCCAGTTGTACCAGAATATGCTATCTGCTGTCCCTTTTTTACGCTCTGTCCCTCTTTAACGAGGATATCATTGTTATGGGCATAGAGGGTATAGACCCTTTCGCCCTTTTTTGTCAATTTGTTATGACGGATAACGACATAATGACCATAGCTATAGTCAAGCAACTTGACTAATATCACTGTTCCGTCCTCTGATGCGACAATTTTTTCATTCTCATTCCCATCGGTAGAAAAATCACAGCCACTATGACCATCATAATCACCAAATCCACATGTCACCCTAGTATAACTAGGGCAAGGATATGTCAGATGAATGAATCTATCTGCCTTGTTGGTAGTGTCGCTGTCTTTGTCGTTTGTTGTAGATGGGCTCTCTAGCTGGTATCTCTTGTCAGCAAATGCTATTGCCTCATCAATCTCCTTTAGCTCGGCACTGGTGATATCACGATATTCGCCATATTCCCTAGTCTTGTCTGCAAGCTGTTTTAGTAGGCTGTTTGCCTCTGCCTGCTCATCCTCAATAACTGTCCTCTGCCTAGCCAAATCCTCTTGTTTTTCAAAGAGTAATGACCTTTCACGCTTTAGCTCTGCCTTGCTCTCCTCTAGCCTAACTTGAGCAAGAGTGATACTGCTCTGCTTTTGCTCCAATACCTTGCTAGAGCGTTCGAGCACCTCTGCCCTTTTGCGCATATTACGGAGCATTTCGCTATCGTGTTTTGCTACCGATGACACCATCTGAATACGATTAAGCATCATTGATATTCCATCACATCCAACCACTAGCGACAAAAAATTGTTTAGCCCACCACCAGAGATATATAGTGCTCTCAATCGTCCACAGCATTCGTCATACGCTATGGAAAAATCTGCCTCTGCCTCTTGCCTTTCAGCCTTTAGTAGTGGGATGTCCTGCTCCATATTGTATAGCGAATTTTCGTTATCGATTATATCCTGCTCGATAGCGATAATCCTACTATTATCGCTGGCGATTTCCTGCTCTGCAACAGCGTATTGCTCCCTCAAAATCGCTAGTCGTTTATCAAGAGTGTTGATATACTCCTTCGTGCTCTTGCTTTCGTCACCTAGCTTCTTTAGGCGTTCGTCGATACCATCTAGGCTTCGCTGTAGGTCAGCACGATGCTGTTCTAGGCTCTCTGCACCGATAACAACGCTAGGTGTACCACACCAAATGAGGCACACAGCCATCAAAATCGACAATATTTTCAATGCACGATTTTTCATCAAAATCCCTCTTGGATATACGCACAAAAGCATATACGTATACATAATAATATTAGCATATTTATTATTATATGTAAAATGAAAATTATGCTAATTTTTAAAAAATTAAAAAATGCACCTTACAAAATCTGCAAGGTGCATATATAATATATTAATTACTTATTCTTATTATAGTTATAAGCTGCTGTGACGAAGCCATTAAACAATGGGTGTGGCTTGTTAGGTCTGCTCTTGAACTCTGGGTGGAACTGACCAGCAACGAACCAAGGATGCTCTGGCAATTCTATCATCTCGACAATATGATTGTCTGGACTTGTACCAGCAAAAATCATACCACCCTCTAGTAGCTTATCTCTGTAGTCATTATTGACCTCGTATCTATGACGATGACGCTCCATAATCTGCTCTGCGCCATACAGCTGATACGACTTGCTCTCCTTGTTGAGCACACAAGGATATTCACCAAGACGAAGAGTACCACCAAGGTCGGTTAGACTCTTTTTCTCTGGCAAAATATCGATAACTGGATATGGTGTGTCTGGGTTAATTTCGGCAGAGTTAGCGTCCTTTAGACCTAGCACATTTCTAGCAAATTCAATAATCGCAATCTGCATTCCAAGACAGATACCAAGATATGGAATGCCCCTTGTCCTAGCATAGTTACAAGCAAGAATTTTGCCCTCAATACCCCTTGAGCCGAAGCCACCAGGCACAAGAATACCATCAGCATCGCCCAAAATCTCGTCCAAATCAACGCTATCACCCTCTAGGCTTTCAGAGTCAATCCAGTTGATATCAACAGCCGAACGAGTAGCGATACCACCATGCTTTAGTGCCTCGTTAACAGATATGTATGAGTCGTGTAGCTCAACATATTTACCGACCATAGCAATCTTAACTCTCTGCTTTGGATTGCGAAGAGCGTATAGCATATTCTCCCAATCAGTCAAATCCTGCTCTGGAGCGTCGATACCAAGCTTCTTTAGGACAACCTCGTCCATTCTCTGCTCCTTTAGCATCATTGGTACAGCATAGAGTATGTCACAGTTGTTATTTTCGATAACACATTCCTTGTCGACATTACAGAATAGCGCAACCTTGCGCTTGATATCATCAGTAAGTGTGTGCTCTGTACGACACACTATGATATCTGGGTGAATACCGAGCGATAGCATCTCCTTTACAGAGTGCTGTGTTGGCTTGCTCTTTAGCTCATCAGACGCAGCAAGATAAGGCACTAGCGTCACATGAATGAACACACAATTCTCCCTACCAACGTCAACAGCAAACTGTCTAATAGCCTCGATGAATGGCTGGCTCTCGATATCACCGATAGTACCACCAATCTCAACAAGACAAATCTCGGCACCACTGTTGTCACCATTTTCGTGAATAGTACGCTTAATCTCGTTAGTCACATGTGGGATAATCTGTATGGTCTGTCCACCATAAACACCTTTACGCTCATCAGATATAACCTTCCAGTACACTCTACCAGAGGTCAAGTTTGAATTTTGCGACAAAGACTCGTCAATAAATCTCTCATAATGGCCTAAATCAAGGTCAGTCTCTGCACCATCGTCAGTAACGAACACCTCACCATGCTGAACTGGGTTCATAGTACCAGGGTCAACATTTAGATATGGGTCGAGCTTTTGTGCTGTAACCTTTAAGCCACGAGCCTTTAGTAGTCTGCCAAGAGAAGCCGCAGTAATACCCTTGCCAAGACCAGAAACAACGCCACCAGTGACGAAAATATATTTCTTTTGCATAATTTTGTCCCCCTACAAATAAAAAAAGAGATGGGTGTACACGAGAACGTGTACACCCATCTGTACTTACTTATTATACGCTCATTAAATCAAAAAATCAATACCTAAAAAACAAAAGAGTGGATTTGGGTCACCCCAAATCCACCTTTTATTAAATTGTTTAGCTGTTAAATGTAATATGCATCTAAATCGATATCATCAAAGTCCCAACCTGAGCCAGGTGTAACAATATCAGTATTAGTACCCTCATAGCTTGTATTTGCTGATAGTGTGAGAATATCAGGTGTGTTAAACTTAACTACCTTAATCTCTGGTGTCTCAAATCTTGTCATAATTCAAAACCCTCCTTTAATTAAGCGTTACGCTGAGCAATCTCTAGCTCAACAACATCACCGTAAACATATTCGCCACCAACAAGCATATATGGTCTAGCATATACAGTTGTGTATGAGCCGAAGTCTGAGTGAATAGATACTGTGAACTCACCAATGCTTGACTGCTTTTCGCTCTTTCCAACTACCATACCACCGATACCTCTGTCGATACCAGCGAATGTGAACAAATCAGTTCTAGCAGCAAGTTTTGGATTTACAGTAGCGATAATACCCATCTCTGTAGCACTACCAAACTTGTTACAGTTGAATGCAACAGTCTGCATACCAGCGTTGTCAATGTATGAATACATACCAGTAATACCGATGAAATCTGTTGGATCATCAATAGCTCTGATATATACAATATCTCTGTGTGGAGCATGCATATAGAATGTGCTGTCAACGATAGCAAGTAGATTATTGCAAGCTGCATCAGCATACATACCTACTCTTCTACCCTGTGAATCGAAACCAACGATCTCATCATAGTATGCGTTGTACTGGTCCTCACCCTTAACGAGAACACCGTCAACACCGATGATATTGCACATTGCAGCCTCTTCTTCAGCAAGTACAGGAACATATGTAGCCATGTAGATATATTCCTTATCGTTAACCTGCTGTAGCTCCCAACCAATGAACTCATAGAATGGAACGCTTGGACCAGTTGGGTGATTACTATCAATCTTGTCAATAGTATCATAGTACTTAACAGCAACTGTTACACCGTTAATACCCATGTATGTAGCTGTGTAAATATCAGTAACTGGTACGTCGTCAGCAAGATAAACAGTAATCTCGATATTGCTTGTTACAACTACCTTGAATGACTTGTTGTTATTTACAATTCTCTTGTCATCAATTGTAGCCTTGTAGATCTGCTCATCTCCATCAGCAGTGTATGTGTAAACATCACCAGCAGAAACGATCTCCTCGATTGTCTCACCGTACTGAACGCCGTTCTTCTCTTGGTAAACAGTTACAACATAACCGATCTTCTCTAGGTCTGTAACAGCTGTGTTAATCATAGCTGCTGCATCATCGATATCCTTCTGTGTTACAGCATCATCAGCCATTGTCTTTGCATCTGCAAGTGCGGTCTGTAGGTTAGTCCAGCTATCAGTTGTGTAAAGCTCCTGCTTTAGAGCCTTTGCGCTCTCTACAGCAGCGTTGTATGAAGTATAATCACCAGTAGCTGGGTCAACTGTTTCTGTTCTAGAAATCTCATAGCCACAGTCCTCACAATATACAACTAGGTCATAAGAACCAGCCTTGCTAGCTGTTGGAGCTACAGGATTCTCTCTAACGCCCTCTGCAGGGTTGTGAGCCTCTGACTTTGAGTACAACTCACATACTGTACACTGCATATAGTGTGCATCAGCATCATCACGGTCTACCCAAGTCTGACCCTCATAGTCGTGACCAGCTGCCTGAACAGTCTGCTGTGCTACTGTAATAGTACCACAATCTGCACAATGCTTACCAGCTGTCAAACCAGTCTCTGTACAAGAATTCTCTACTGCTAGGTCATCAACGATATTAGTGTGATTGCTCATATCGTAGTCACCCTCAACACTAGGAATAGTGTCAGTAACATCGCATCTGTCACACTTTGAGGTCTGTGATGCAGTAACGCCCTTTGTCTGACAAGTTGCAACTACACCATCATCATTAGTGATATAGTTGTTGAATGCATGACCAAGAGCCTTGCTGTCGTTCATCCTTAATGTAATACCATTTAGTACAAGGAAGTCCTGATTTCGCTTTAGATCATAAGTGAATACAATCTCATCAGTATTTGTTAAAGTAAATGTTTCATCAAATTTTTGGCTATTACCATCATAGTGAGCAATTCGAGTGCCATCAGTTTCATGATCATAAACATCAATCCAAGAATTACCACCTGATGCGCTATATGTATGATTGCTCAATTTGATTGTAATTTCATCAACTACGAATGGCAATTTGATAATCTGCTTGCCAGAACCAACATTACCATACAAATCAATGTATCTGTGTGCACTGCTTTCTGATGCAACACTCTTGTAATGCTTATTATCTGTACTACCACCTGTTTGGCTAATTACATTAGTAACAAATACACTACCATCAACTGTTCCGTTGCTACCATACAAATCAACAGGGCTAATTATTTCACCACAAACAGAGCAAACGCTAGCTAATTTCATATTGTCTGTACATGTTGCAGGAACAACTTCTGAATTGTAAGAACAGTCGAATATATCAGATGAATTACATACAGTACAACGTCTTGTATGTGTTCCATTACCGTTGCTTATATACTCATAAGTATGAGCCTTTTTGTTCTGGAAATCGCCATTGTAAGTATCTTTACACTCTGTACAAGTATAGATTGTGTAACCTTCTTCTGCACAAGTAGGCTCAACTACCTTTGGGCTGTAATGATGCTGGTCTGTACCAGTAATTGCTTTACAAACAGCACAAGTAATATTATGAGAATCTGTATCCTTCTTTGAATAACTTGTTTCGTTGTAAGTGTGAGTTAGTGCAGTAACTGGCTGTGTATCAGTATCTAGAATTTCATCACATACTGTACAATATGTCTCAATATCATAAGAATATGTCTTATCCTCATCACAAGAGGTAGCAAGCAATGTTTCTGCATCGACATTCTTTAGATTTACATTTCTTTTAGCTGTTGTATGTGCTTCAACCTCGTTAGCAATAGCCTTTTCGATAATATCTGCATCAACAGTGTACTTGTCTGCTGACCAAGAATATGTGTGATGACCCTCTGCATCATTGAATGCATGAGAATCTAGTGATGGAGCATCTACCTCTGTGCCTGGCTCAACAGTTTCTGAACCAACGCCAGTACCATCAGGTAGCTGGAATGTGATAGTAACCATACCAACCTGATGCTCTCTTGTCTGAACAGCATGACAACCAGAACACTCTCTTGTCTCAAGTGTTTCGTCCTCTGCAGAAATCTCCCATGCAGAGAATGAGCAATCTTCTGTTACCTTATGTGTCTCGTCATTTGCACAAACCTTGGTATGAGTGTAATCTGTTTCATCATCAACATACTCTGTCCAATCCTCAGCAAAATCGCCATAGTCGTGTCCAGTAGCACTATTCTCTACTGTAACATCCCAAGTTTTGCCATCAACTGCACAAGTATATGTATCAACCTCATCTGCTGTACATGTTGCATTTGACTTAACTTTTGAAGTAGCTGTATCAGAATGCTTTTGTGAACTTGATTTGGCAGTATATGTCTTGTTCTCTGTAACTGCAACAGCTTCGTCCCAAGAATATGTTGTATGATATTCAGCATCAGTAGTCATTGCAGGTGTCAATGCATTCAATGCATATTCTACTGTTTTAGCTGTACATGCTTTTGACATATTATATGTAGCAAGAGTTGTTCCACTTGCATTGTTTATAGTGATTTTATATGTCTGGTCTGGTGTTGGAGTAGCAGCATTAGTAAGTGCACTTGCCTTTGTCTGCAAATCGCTAGCCATATCAGTAGCTACTTTAGCTGTATCTGATGAATAATTTGCAGTTGTAGGATTTACTGCTGTTAGTGCATCATACTTCTCTAGAATATTTGACATACCACCCTGTGTGTAGATATCCTTAATCTGTGAGAGATATGCTTTCTTTGCACCATTGATTGCATTCTTTGCTGTAGCATAATCAATTACATAATATGTTGAACAATCTTTAAATGCATATGAACCAGGATATTTCTGAGTCCAAATAACTCTAGTTTCAGTATATGCATATCCAAACCAACCAATTGTTGTAGTTGCAAGACCGTTATTAAATGCACTTGTTCCACCCTTATACTCTAAAGTGTTAGAGAAACACATCATATTGCTTGTGTTTTTTGAACCTGGTGAGGTATCGGCACTCTGGTTAGAAGTTGCATTGTTATATCCAGCCATGGTATCTTTTGTTGTTTCACCATTCCATGCAGACAACCATTTCCAAGCTCCTTCACCAGTATCTTTACCAGATGATCTGTAATATCCATTCCAAATACCTGACAACTTAAACAAACTGTTATCATTTGCCTTATCATTCTCAGTGTCAGACTTGCCATTTTTGGTATTATCTGTTGGATAAAAGCTACGCATGTATTGATCAGTAGCAGTTGAACCACCTTTACCAACGAAACCACACATTACAGGAATCTTTATAGTTGTTCCATCATAAAGAAATACTGCAACAGGGTTACTATTAAATGCAAATCTTGCGTTGTTACCACCAGTTGCATATTGCCAACCACCATCGTTAGCATTTGTGATGCCCTTTGCATAAAGAATGTTAGTATGATTTGCATCACCATAAGCACTCGCTGAAGTGATATCTTCTGTATCAGAAGACATTCTAACCTTTTGATTACCATAAGGTGCTGTCCATGCTTTCATTGCATCAGTAGCATCTGAAAGAGCTCTAGCATATGCATCAGCATCATAGCTCTCTGTATCGCCATATTTTAGGACTTCTTGTGCTTTCTTTGCATTTACATATGCATCATAAGCAGGCTTCATATTTGTGTATACTTTTCCGTCCATCTTGGTCTCATATGCTGTAATAGCAGACTCAAGTGCAGAATTAGTAGCAGCACTAGCTGTCATAGCTGTGAATGGCATTGATGAAATAATCATCAATACAGAAATAAGGAATGCTATTGTCTTTTTAAATGATTTTTTCATAAAATATTTCTCCTTTGCTATATTTTTGTCTATAAACAAATGTGTATATCAGGATATTGCCCTTGTGTCGTATCTGACCACACCGATATGCGCTAAATTACCATTGGACCCTAACCATAGGGTTTAGTCTCTGCACAGAGAGTCGCCCAAATGCAGACACTACTCCCTATGGCATAATACATATTCGGAATACGATGACTATTTTTCGTCAAAAGGGCGCAATATACCCCTATATATAATAATTATAATATATTAAGTTCGTATATTATGTCAAGACGGATTTGCATTTTTGTAAAGATTTCACAAATTCGTTCATACAAATTTTATATTTTATCTAACAAAAATGCTGACACATTTGCAGATTTGTAATGACGCATATTGTCAATATGTCCCGGGCGAATTGTATTCGCCCTACGGTAATCGTTATATTTAGAACATTCGTAGGATAAGGTATTATCTTCCCGATAACAAACAACATTACACAAGAGAAAAAAGCATTCCAATAAGGAATGCCCTTTATAATTGACATAATTATCTCTTTGAGAACTATTCGAGCGTATGGAAAACAGTCCAGTGGACTGTTTTTAGCGAGAACCACAGTGGCTATGCCACGAGGACCCACAGGAGCAAAGAAAAAAGGCAACCATAACGGTTGCCTTTTGTAATCTTGAGAAAATTATCTCTTGCTGAACTGTGGAGCACGACGAGCTGCCTTGAGACCATACTTCTTTCTTTCCTTCATACGAGGATCACGAGTAAGGAATCCAGCCTTCTTTAGTGTAGGACGAAGTGACTCGTCATACTGAAGGAGAGCTCTTGATAGACCGTGACGGATAGCACCAGCCTGACCTGATACGCCACCACCGTTTACACGGCAAACAATGTCGAACTTCTCTGTTGTCTCTGTTAGAGTAAGTGGCTGACGAACGATAAGCTTTAGTGTCTCTAGACCAAAGTAATCGTCGATATCTCTGCCATTGATAGTGATTTTACCTGTACCTGCGTAAACACGAACACGAGCTACAGATTCTTTTCTTCTGCCTGTTCCGTAGAAATAAGGATTTGATTCGTACATAATCTATAAACCTCCCTTACATTTCCCAAGCTTCTGGCTTCTGAGCCTCATGCTTGTGTTCTGCATTCTTGTAAATCTTGCATCTTGTTAGCTGCTTTCTGCCGAGTGTTGTATCAGGTAGCATACCCTTTACAGCAAGCTCCATAGCGAAATCGCTCTTTTCCTTCATAAGAGTACCGTACTTAACTTCCTTAAGGTTACCGATATAACCTGTGTGATGCTGGTACATTTTCTTATTTAGCTTGTCGCCAGTAAGAACAGCCTTGTCAGTGTTGATAATAATAACGAAATCGCCACAATCAACGTTTGGCATGAAAACTGGCTTGTGCTTTCCTCTAAGGAGAACAGCAGCCTCTGCAGCAACTCTACCCAATGGCTTGTCAGCTGCATCAATAACATACCACTTGCGCTCGATATCGTCAGCTTTTGGCATAAATGTTGACATAATCTTTTCCTCCGAATAAATCTTTTCTTAATGCTCGACTATAATATCATAAGGGCACCAAATAGTCAAGCACAAAATTTAAATAAATTTGGATTGCTCTTGTTTTCTTTCATTTTCTCTCTTTTTCATAGCAATATCTCATTTATAATTTACGAGAAAAATAAATTTTTTCATCAAAATCCACAAAACCTATTGACATAGTAGGTATTGTGTGTTATCATCAACTCATCACAAAGAAAGAGGGTCATCATTATGGCATTATATCAATCAGTAGCCGATATTATCGGCAATACCCCACTCGTTAGAGTGAAGAATTTTGAAAAAGCATACGGACTAGAGGCAGAGATTTATGTCAAGCTAGAGTACTTTAACCCAGCAGGCTCTGTTAAGGACAGAATTGGCAAGGCTATCATCGACGATGCAGAAAAAAACGGCACTCTAAAGCCTGGTGCAACAATTATCGAGCCTACCTCTGGCAACACTGGTATCGGTATCGCTGCATATGCTGCAACAAAGGGCTACAAGGTCATCATCACTATGCCAGAGTCGATGAGCGTTGAGCGTAGAAATCTAATGAAAGCATATGGCGCTGATCTAGTACTAACCGACGCTAGCGCTGGTATGAAGGGTGCTATCGCAAAGGCAGAGGAGCTACACAAGGAGATTGATGGCTCAATCATCGCTGGTCAGTTCGTCAACCCAGTTAACCCAAAGGCGCATTACGAGACCACTGGTCCAGAGATTTGGCGTGACACAAATGGCGAGATTGACATTTTCGTTGCTGGTGTTGGTACTGGTGGAACAGTATCAGGTACTGGCAAATACCTAAAGGAGCAGAACCCAAGCGTACAGGTTGTTGCTCTTGAGCCAGAGACCTCACCAGTGCTATCTGATGGCGTTGCTGGTGCACACAAAATCCAAGGTATTGGCGCTGGATTTGTACCAGAAACACTGGACACAGAGATTTATGACGAGGTCATCAAGGTGCCAAACGAGGCAGCATTCGAGATTGGTGGAGATTTTCCAAGACTAGAGGGTGCGTTAGTCGGTATCAGCTCTGGCTGTGCTCTATGGGGTGCAATTCAGCTTGCAAAAAGATCAGAAAACAAGGGCAAAAAAATCGTTGCTCTGCTCCCAGACTCTGGTGACAGATACCTATCAACCCCAATGCTTGCTAAATAAAATATCGCATAAAAAAAGAGGTTCTCGATGAGAACCTCTTAATTTTTTGTTTCAACTTATTTTGCTAGGTAGAAAGCACTTGTGTCAACAATTGTATTGTCAACATACCAGCTGTTGCCAATCTTTACTACATAGATAGTAGCGTTAGCAACCTCTGTGCCATCCTCTAGTGTCACAGATACTGTGCACTCATCAACAGCGTCGATATCCTCTGTACAATCCAGCTTTTCAAATGCAGAAATCATAGCGCTCTTTGGCTTGTGCTTTTTATCAATATCGACGATACCAAAGCTGTCAGCCTTCGCTTCACCAGAGCCTGCTACAGAAGTGATACGCTCCTTGTAGCTGTCGATATACGCCTTAACCTCGCTCTCATCAAGCTCCTTTGTATCAGTGACTGTAGTGGTGAACTTGTAGTCCTTGCCAAACATTTCCTGATACTTGCCGATGGTAGCCTCTTCCTTAACAGTTTTGCCATCAGCCTCGTATGTAACGTCTGTACCAGTCATTGACTTTGAATATGTGTCAACATTTGACTCAAACACACCGAACATAAAGTCAGTGCTCATATAATCATCACCGATTACAGCCTTTCTAACCTCTGCAAGCTTTGCAAAATACTGTGAGAATACCACGTCGTAGTTATCCATACCATTATTTGTGATTAGCTCAACATAGTAATCATACATTTGGCTGTACACCTCGTTGAGCATCTCAGCCTCTGCATCAGAGCCAGTGCCGATTTCCTCATTCTGCTGTGCATCCTTGTTTACATAAGGTGCCATATATGCATCGATAACGAAATTGCCGAACTTCTGATTCTTTGATACAAGTGTGTTCTTGTATGCATTGTAGCCATCAGCGTTCTGCACAATAACGTCAGCATAGTACTGTGCTGTCTTTTCTGGTGAAAAAGCAGTGTATCTTGAGGTAAAGGCAAAAATTGTTAGCACAACAAGTGCAACGGCAACAATAATGCCAGACATTACAGCATAAACACCAACGTTCATGCCCTTCTTTTCTTTCTTATCAGCCATTGTTACCCCTCCTTACTCTGCAATATCTTCATCAACAGTGTCATTGTTGATTTCATCATTTGTTTGTTCTACTGCGTCGATGGCATCGTCCTCAACAGCATCATCAGTAGCCTCACCACGTCTCTCTGCAAGAGCAGCAGTGATACGCTCCTTCTTCTCACCAACCATATCATAGAATAGGATTGGAACGAACTGAAGAATAACGAATATAGCAGGAATAATAGTGTAAATAGCAAGGAATTTCATCAAAACAGCATCATCCTGTGCTGCATAAGCAACAGTGGCGCTCTTTGAAAACTGATATCCTGACCACTTGTAAACAAGCATAGGAGCAAGCCACTTTGTGCCAGCAGATGCAATCTTTGAGAACAGACCATATCCAGCGTAAGCCAGACCCTCTTGACGCTTGCCAGTGTTGTACTCCATCTCATCGATACAGTCAGCAATCATAATATTTGGTGTAACATTTGTATTACCGTGCTGAATACCAGCAAAGAAATTAAGGATAAGGAATGGAACAATAAGGCTAGAATTAAAGCCAATTCCACTAGATACAGCAAATAGAATTGCTAGTGCAGACGCACCATATACACAGAATAGTATGTATGTCTTCTTGGTAGAGAACTTCTTGAGCGCAAAGTTAACAAGCAATGTACCAACAGCTGTACCGATACCCATAGGTAGCATAAGTGCAAGCTTTAGACCCTTTGAGCCAAGTAGATATACAGCGATATATAGTGATACTGTACCATATACACCACGACCAAAGCCAAATAGCTTTGTTAGTGATACCATGAGCAAGTTCTTGTTAGTGAATACAAGCTTGATTGACTCTGAAAGTGATACCTTTTCGTTAGTGTATGGTACTCTTTCCTTGTTATTTGCAAAGAAAATCATAACGAATATTACCATTCCAAGAGCACAAATTGCTGTCGAAATGATAAGGTCAAGACCCTGACCCTCTGCGTTCTTGTACTGCTGTTGACCCATAAGCGCCTTCATAATTGCTGGCACAACGATGATAACAACCTGACCACCACTCTGTCCAACAGAACGAAGGAATGACGCTATAGAAATAGCAGAAGAACGCTCCTTTGGATTAGGTGAACATAGCGCACCAAAACAGTTGCTTGGCGACTCAACAGCACACGAAATCGCTGTGTATAGCGCATAAATCACGAACATCCAAATTGTCGCAAATGTGAATGATGATGTGTTAGGCGCAATGAACACGAGCATTGAAATGATAGCAAGTGGTATCGCACCATAGCCAATCCAAGGCTTAACCTTGCCGAGTGGTGTCCTAGTTCTATCAACTAGCATACCGATAACAAGCTCACAAATAGCACCGACAATACCAGCCATACCAAATACTGATGATACAACAGTAGCAAGCTGGGTGGAGTCGAAGCCCTTGCCCTTAAATGCGAAGTCTGCAAAGAATGTCATAGTGTAGTCAGGCATCCATCCGGTCAGCAATGCAACACCGAACAATCCTATACCAAAGGTGACAATCTCTGATGGCTTCATGTACTTCTTTTCTGCTGTAGTAGAAACAGCAGCACTGTTCTTTGCCATAAAGAAACCCCTTTTCGTAATATAATCAGTTTATTTTATCACTATAAAAAAGTTTTTACAATAAAAATATATACATTTACTCAAAAAATCACCCATTTACCAACAAAAAACCACTATAGCGTTGCGGCTACAGTGGTTAAATTATTTTATGCTCTACAAAGTTTTCTCTTTCTTTCCAGCTCTGATGCTTGAATAACTATTATCGCCACGAATGATAGCTTTAGCAAAAATACTGTGATGCCTGTTATGTCATTGTGCTGAATAACATACATTGCATCATAATTCATCATTGCAATAATATGCACCACAAAGCTAGCTATAGCGTACAATGTCGCTACTACACTACATGCTATCACACTCCAAAATAGCTTGCTAACTCCCATAATGAAATACAGCCCAATAAGGATTGCAAACACGAGCGTAATGCCTATAAATATGTACATTTCAATACTAATTCCTGCCATATCCACAACAGCTAAATTCTTCGCCACAGATGCAATTAAGTAGGTCAAGCCGATTGCTCCAGCCATTTTTGAGTTAATCTCTACCCTAATAGCCTTGTACAATGCAAAAAGGCACAATGCTCCCACAATAAAGCTTGCACATATCGACACAATTTGTATCGCAAGACTTTGCCAACTAAAATAATACAAGTCCCCACTCATATATCTGTCAAAAATGACATTGAATATTTCCGGTACTATTTTTGTAAAAGACAATATAGCTATAACAGAATACAGACTAGTTATCAAACAGCTACCTCGTTTGCTCTCGACAATAACTTGTTTTTCAGAATAGTCCTTCATATCATCAGACAAAAGCTTGTCGATGGATATATCCAAGATATCTGCAATACATTTCGTTGTTAATAGGTCTGGATATCTTGTGCCACACTCCCATTTTGACACAGCCTGCCTCGTTACATACAGCTTGTCAGCAAGCTTTTGTTGAGTGTACCCCTTTTCCTCTCTAGCTTGCTTTAGTCTTTCACCAAAATCCATAATAAATCTCCTTTCGAACATCGCCCAGTGAACAATTTTATTATAGAAAACGGCAATCATATTTTCAAGCAACACGACAAAAACAACCTAGCACCATTTTGGCGACACATAAAAAAGGGATGACAAAAGTCATCCCTTTGCTATTATTCAAAGCACATATATCCATCACTATCAAAATACAGATTCACACTTGCTGTTTTTACTGTTCCATTATTGAACTCGACAGTGAATGTAATAGTATCCTTGATTTGTGTTAGGTCAAAATGTGGATTTTCGGCTATCGCATCCTGCAATTCCTCTGATGGTGCCCACAATAGAAAATATCCCTTTTTCTCCTTATATTTTCCTTTTCCACATTCGCCATAATTCTCCTGTGAATATCTTAGCTGATCTCCAGTCAAGTGCCATTCGTGATTTTGAAATGCGAACTCTGGATGTTCCTTTTCAAACGCTACCCACTCTTCGTCTGTGGCATTATCAATATCCTTAAAAATTGGATATTTGTCATATTCTTCCTGTGGTCGTGCAAATTCAAGTTGTAGCAAGCCATATTCGCTTGTGTTCTCAACAGAGAAAGATTTTACGTCTTTGTAGTCCTCAAGTGTTAATGAAAAGTTTCCACCCTCAACTGTGTAAAAAAATGCGGTTTCTTTTTGAGTTTTTTTATCATAACAAGGAAATGTACCAGAGCCGTAATTACCAGTTGCACCCTTTGGCTTATTGTCAAGGTCGCTTAGTATTTTGGCTTTATCAGCATTTGAGCGCCTTTGAGCCTCTTTTAGAGCCTCTTCGTCATCAGTTGGTGCAAGATATATACCATAAAAGGTCTTTTGTGGGCTCTTGCTACCAACTTCAAGCTCGGCAGTATCTGCATACGCTACCATAACTGATAATGGCTGATTTGCCCTGTTATTTTTCGCTATCGCATTTGCACCAAGGCCACCACCTACTAACACAGCAAGTGCCAAGGTCGCTGACGCAATTCGTCTAAATGTGTTAGACTTGTATTTTTTCTTATCAACTGTCATATCAAATATCCTCTCAACTACCTCATCGGAATGATGGACACCTGACATAGTCCTCTTATATAATTCCCTATTGCTCATTTATCCACTCATCTCCTAATATAGATTTAAGATTTTTTCGTGCTCGGTGCAGTCTTGTTTTTACTGCTGATGGCTTAATTTTTGCCACAGTGGATATCTCCTCTATCGACATATCCTCATAGTAAAACAGATGCACTACCAAGCGTTCCTTTTGTGGCAATGACATTATTGCATTGAAAACGTCAAGATTTTTCACCTCATCAAAGGTGTATAGCGCTCTTGCGTCATCTAATGCAATCGAATTTTTGACAAATGATAGCCTAAAATGATCCTTGCACTTATTGATACAAGTAATCACTAGCCACTTGTCCATATGCTCATCGCTGTTAAACTGCTTGTTCGTTTTCCACAGCTTCAAAAATACGTCCTGCATAATATCCTCTGCATCATCGTGATTTTTGAGATACGAAAGTGCAACAAGATAAATCCTATTGCTATTTCGTTTTACAGCGTTGATATATTCGTCATTTGTCATTCTGTCACCACCTTGTTGAAAGGTCCTTTCACCTATATAGCGAACAAAAGAGCAAAAAGGTTACATATTTTTAAAAAAATCATCAATTTCCTTATGACTATGGAATGTAATGACATTTTTATTGTACTTATTTAGCAGATGAATAATCTTTCCTCTCCTTTTATTAGGAAAATCAGTGATAAATTCTAGCAATTCATCGTTCACTGGCAAATCGACATTTATTCCAACACGACTACCGTCACGATTTTTTGCTCCATCAAGGCAAACCTCTGTTGGCAAATCAAGAAAATATACCAAATCAGCCCTCTTTATCCTCATTTCAAGAGTATGATTGTAGTTGCCATCGATAATCCACTTGCTTTTTGCAAAAATCTTTATCAGCTCAAAGTATAATTCAATTCTATTAAGGTGTTCTGTACTAGATTTCCAGTAAATATTATCAAGATGATAGAGTGGCAACCCTGTTTTCTCTGCCAATTTGATAGAAAAAGTGCTTTTTCCACTACCAGGACAGCCTATAACAATAATTTTATTATCCATAACAATCCACAACCTCCTCAACCGTCATATAATACACAAAATGTAAAACTAAAAAAGGACATAAAAAAGCCACTAGCAAATGCTAGTGGCGAATGTCGGCATTACCTATTTTCCCGGGAAGCTGCCCTCCAAGTATTTTCGGCACGCATGAGCTTAACTACCGTGTTCGGTATGGGAACGGGTGGACCCTCAGCGTAATAAACACCGACTGTATGAACTGTAACGTTAATCACAGCTATTTAACTAATTGTTGGTGACCCGTAGGAGAATCGAACTCCTGTTTTCGCCGTGAGAGGGCGATGTCTTAACCGCTTGACCAACGGGCCACTGATGGTACACCATCAGGGACTCGAACCCTGGACACCCTGATTAAGAGTCAGGTGCTCTACCAACTGAGCTAAAGGTGCATGTGGTGACCCGTACCGGATTCGAACCGATGTTAAAGGCGTGAGAGGCCTCTGTCTTAACCACTTGACCAACGGGCCGTTGGAGGGGTACGAGTTTTACCTCTTTCGTACCTTCAAAACCGAACAATATGAACTACTCCGTCTCATCAAGGCTTTGCCTGCTTCTTTCGTAGGTCAAGCCCTCGGACTATTAGTACCGATCAGCTACACACATTACTGCGCTTCCACCTTCGGCCTATCAACCAGATCGTCTTTCTGGGTCCTTACTCCTTAATGGATGAGAGATCTCATCTTAGGGGGAGTTTCACGCTTAGATGCTTTCAGCGTTTATCTCGTCCATACATAGCTACCCAGCTATGCCCTTGGCAGGACAACTGGTGCACCAGAGGTATGTCCATCCCGGTCCTCTCGT
>CALEHY010000008.1 GCA_937876375.1 uncultured Clostridia bacterium
ATTATTTGAATAATGTAAAACGGGAGGATAATATCCTCCCCTACGATTGCACATAACTAAAACATCACGCCAACTTTTTGTTTTATTAAATATTGTCTTTTTTTAGTCTTTATGGTATGATTTAAAAATAATGCAAATAAAGGAGATAATTATATGAAATGTCCAAACTGCGGCGGTGAAACATATAACAATATTTGTGAATTCTGTGGTAGCGAAATATCAAATCTAACACAAAACAATGTTGAACATACTGGAAAATGCCCTCAATGTGGTAGCCCTAAAATAAAATTTCAAAGAGAAAGTTTAGGCGTTAAAGGTAGCAGAAATTCTATAAAAATAGCAAAAGGCGTTAGAGTAGGTAGTTCTAATTATAATACCGAACATAGAACAATTGGCATTTGTCAAAATTGTGGATATACTTGGCAACCAAATCACGAAAACAAAAAAAGACACGGTATATTATGGTGGATTTTAGCCGTTATGTTTTGGCCAATTTCCTTATCAGTATGGTTCTACAAATCTCCAAAGATCAAACTCAATAAGAAAAAGAGAATTATTATTTTGGTAGTAGTTTGGATTGTTTTATTAATATTTGGATATTCAACACCTGATGAAGAACCATCAACAACGGAATCGACAACCACTTCTATTGTTCAAACAACAGAAGAAACATTGGACGAAACAGAAGTAACTACTACAGAACTTGAAACTACTTCAAGTCCAGGATCCACAACAGAATTAACGACCACAACCACAACTACTACAACTACAAAACCAACTTCAACAACAAAAAAAGTTACAACTACTAAAAAATCAACAACCACTCAAAAAAGCACATCTAAAACTGTTTATGTAACTCCTACTGGAAAAAAATATCATTATGACGGACATTGCAATGGTGGAACATACAATCCATCAACATTAGATGAAGCAAAATCGCATGGTTTAACACCTTGTAAAAAATGTGTTGGCTAATAGTGTTAATACTGTTTTTATTTACTATCTAATACAATATAATGAATAAAAAGGAAACCAAAATGGAAAAGATTTACAAATCATTATTTGATGACAACGAATCTAAATTAAATACAATATACAATGTGTTTATGATGCTTGTTATTATAATAAGTGTAATACCATTGGCATTTAAGCAGGATAATATTTCTTTTGAGATAATTGACAAAGTTACTGTTTCGATATTTATATTAGACTATATATTAAGATGGATAACAGCTAAAGAAAAATATAAAAAAGGCTTTTTATCATACATAAGATATCCATTTTCATTTATGGCAATCATTGATTTATTGTCAATACTACCAAGTTTCACATTTATTGCGTCTGGTTTTAGATTATTCAAACTATTTAGACTTATAAGAACATTTAAAGTGTTTAGGGCATTGAAAATGTTTAGGTATTCTAAAAATGTTGCAATGATAGTGAATGTAATAAAAAAGCAAAAGAATGCTCTTATTACAGTTTTTGGTATGTCTGTTGGATATATATTAATTTCTGCATTAATCGTTTTTAATGTTGAACCAAATACATTTAACAACTTTTTTGAAGCGATTTATTGGGCAACAATTAGTTTAACGACAGTTGGTTATGGCGATGTTTATCCTGTTACAGATGCAGGAAGAATAGTAACTATGCTATCTAGCTTTGTAGGAATTGCTATAGTTGCATTACCAGCAGGTATTATTACAGCAGGATATATGGAAGAATTAAAAAACGATAAATAATAAAAAGGACATCGGCTATTTTAAGTTGATGTCCTTAATTTTTCAATAGCAACCTTGTCGTGATACTAAAAATATCTGCCAACACCGAATATGAAAATAACTGCCATTGCGAAGGCAAAACTTCGTTATGGCAGTTTCTCTTTTTCTGCTACCTTTTTTGTTTACTTACAAACCACTTGGAATTATTCCCACTCGCTAACGGAACACTATCTTTAACTTTCTATGTTAAACAATCGTGTTACTGTGTGCAAGTATTTTATATATTAGTTCATATTATTTTGATTAAATCTATAATTTTATCAATGCGTTATCACTTTGATAACACTTTCAAGCTCATTATAGCATCAAACAAGTATAATTTCAATATAGCAAAACTATTTAACAAATATAATTGTTTTCATTTTTCGTTCTGCATATTTAACGGTGTTATATGCTCCACCAAATTCACGATTGACATAGCAGATAATCAAATCGCTTTGGTCAACCATTAGTCTATTTCGTTTAGTTATTGCACCTTTTGGATGCACACCCATAAGCTCTTGAGGAATGAATATTTCATCATAGTCCTGCTCATAGAATTCCTTATATTCATTTAGCTTGTTTGTAAAGTATGGCAAGACAAGAACAAGTTTAATATTAGGATATTTATGTTTCATTGACATTACTGCCCCAGCAGCCTTTCTATCAAAATCGCCTCTATCCCCAACATAAAATGTAGTGATACCATATTCAGTTATTGCTCTTTCTATTTCTATTACAAGCTCATTTCTTAAATCGTAAAAGACATCTCTATGTCCAAAAAAACTACAAATTTTCTCCATAAAAACAAAAAAGGCAGAACCTAAGTCCTGCCCAAAAACACACCACTCAGATTTCACCACAAAATCCCTACATTGAACTAACTCAAAGCAGTATAGAGCGTGTGTTATTTGCCAACACACGCTTTGAGTCAGTTCAAGTATATTCAATTAGGGATTTGTGGTAAATATATATTAACACAAAACCGACCGAAAAACAATATGATTTGTAGTTATTTACAGAGTCAAAAAGGAAAAGCCAGTGCGTTTGCACTGGCTCTCCCTTAACTACCCTTCTGTATATTAATCAGTTAAACTGTTTAATAACCAAAATTTTGAATATGCTTTAGTTTTGCATAATCCTTTGCATTGATAATACCATCTGAAATAATATCAAGTGCTGGGCATTCTTCTGCTGAAACATTAATAGTATCTGAACTCCACATTTCCATAACTTCATCAGCACTAACAGAAAATTCGTTATTACATCTTGAACAGTTGTAAATCAAATTGCCATTATCAACACTAACGAATTCATTATAATCGTGTCCTAACGCTTCAACCTTAACGGTGGTTGTTGCCGAACAAACAGAACATTTATAGATATTATATCCACTCTTTTCGCAAGTTACTGTTGATCTGTATAATTCGTTAGTGTGTCCTAATGCTTCAAATGTCAATCTATAACTTTCGTTACAACCATTACAAGTGTAAACTTCGTAACCTGTATCAGTACAAGTTGCTGATTGGCTATCAGTTATTACAAAGCTATGTCCAGTTGCAGAAATTGAATTTTGCTTAACTAAAACCTTATTACATCTTGAACAATGTGAGCCTTCTGTTAATCCAGCTTCTGTACAAGTTGCAGGAACTGAATTATCAACCACAACAGAATGTCCTAATGCCTTTGGCTCTTCAAAAATTGTATCATTACAAGCTGAGCATACTAGGATAATTAAACCATCAGTTGTACAATCTGGTTCAATATATTCATCAATTTCATACTTATGAGCTGATTTAATATTTTTACTTTCTCTAGTCAATTCTTCATTACAAACAGAACAATATACAACTTCATCATATGAACCATCAGTTGTACAAGTTGGTTCAACTTTGTTTTCAATAACTGCTTCACCTGCTATATGTCCAGTAGCCTTCAACTCACTTGGGCGTACAACATAATAATCATCACAATTTGAACAGGTGTATGTGATATAACCATCAACCAAATGTGTTGGTTGTGTTGTTACTGCAATATAGTTGTGATTAATCTTTGCAACTGTTTTGTGTGTTCTGCTTAATTCTACATTACAAACAGAACAATATACAACCTCATCATATGAACCATCAGTTGTACAAGTTGGTTCAACTTTATTTTCAACAACCTTTTGTGAAGTTTTATGACCTTCAGCTGTTATTCTATCGGAAACATATGAGGAACTACATCTTGAACAATTGTATGTTGTATATCCATCTGTCAAATGAGTTGGAGCTGTAACTGTTGGAACATAATCGTGTTGAAGCTCTGATGTATAATCGCTTACATATGAATGCTCACATCTATTGCATACATAAGTAGTATACCCTCTTTCAGTACAAGTTGGAGCTGTAACAATGCTTGCATAATCGTGATTTAATGCAGACACAACATCAGAATATGTATGTGTTTTATCATTTTGACAAGTATATACTATTGTTCCAAGTGTTGTACAAGTAGGCTTAACAGTAATAACACCATTATCCCAGTTATGACCTAATGCAGTTGTTTTCTTTTGACTTGTAATAACAGTTTTACAAACGGAGCAATGTGTACCCTCTGTTAATCCAGTAGTATTACAAGTTGCAGGAACAGCTTTATCAACAACAAAAGTATGTCCAGTAGCATTCACATAATCGCCAGTATATGAATAACTACATCTTGAACAATTATATGTTGTATATCCTTGGCTTGTGCAAGTTGGAGCTGTAACTATTCTTGTATAATCGTGATTTAACGCTGAACCAGAAATTTCTCTTGTGTTAGTTACAGAACACCTATCACATTTTGCTGTTTCTGTTGAGTTTTTAGTACAAGTTGCATTGTTATTTGACTTGTAATTTGTGAAAGAATGTCCTAACGGATCAATATAATTCCCAACAAAAGAATTACTGCAATTATTACATACCAAATTGCTATATCCTTGTTCTGTGCAAGTTGGTGCAACTTTTTCTTCTTTTAAATCAGTAGAATAACAATTCTCACATATGCCTGCCAATTCAACAAAATTCCTATTATTTTTTTCAGCATAAGCACTTGCTTTTGAATTTGCATATCCATAGATTGTTGTAGTTTCTGGAATTGTTAGTGCATCAGTATTAATTACACAATCACTATTTAAAATATAAATTGAGTTTAATTCTTCACATTCATAAAATGCACAATACAATACCTTCGATACAGATTTTGGTAGCACAATAGAAGTAAGTCCAGATTTTCTAAATGCTCTTTCGCCAATAGTTGCTAATCCATTTGGAATTGTTATACTTGTTAAGTTTGTACATCCGTTAAATGCATAAGCTCCAATAGAATTTATTGAGCTTGGCAAATTTATTGCTGTAATTGAAGCATTACCATAAAACATATAATCGCCAATGTTTGTAATGCCTTCTTCTAATACAAGTTCCTTTATGTTTGCACGGCTTATGTACCAAGGCGTACAAAGGTAATTGTTATAAAACGAGCTCATTGTACCTGTGCCTTTTGTTAATGTAAGCCTTTCAATATTTGTACAGCCACCAAAAGTTGTTGTTTCACTATAAATTGAAGCTGAATAAGGCATTGTAAGCTCCGTGATTTTTGAACAACCACTAAAAGCTTTAGCACCTATGTTCTTTACGCTTTCTGGAATTGTTACTACTGTCGCTTCCGAAGAACAGCCCACGACTTTAGTTTTTGTTTCATCACTATATACCAAATCGCCTTCAACATATCCGTTTATAGATTTAGCTCCCCAAGGCGAACCTGTTGCTGTACCATTATAAAAAATAGTGTTAACTTTATAAAAAGCACTAGTTCCAATAGTTGTAACAGTATCTGGAATTTTTACACTTGTTAATCCTGTACAATTATTAAATGCAGAAGAATTAATAATTGTAATACTATCTGGAATAGCTACACTTGTTAAACCAGTGCAACCAGCAAATGCATTGTTTCCAATAGTTGTTACACTATTTGGGATTTCTACGCTCGTTAAGCTTGTGCAGTATTGAAATGCATTATTGCTAATACTGGTTACACTTTCTGGTATAACTAAGTCTGTTACCAATTTATTATTCACATACAAATTATGTGCATATACTAATGGGTTATCACCACTACCATAAAATGATATTTTACACCAAGATCCTATATTGCTAATATTAACCCCTGTTAAGCCTGTGCAATTTGAAAATGCATAAGAACCTATGCTTGTTACACTTTCTGGTATCGTTACACTTGTTAAGTTTGAACAATTATAAAATGCATATGGAAGAATTTTATTTGTAGTTGTTATATTAACTTTTTTTAAGCTTTTTGGAATATTATATGTGTAACAATACTTAGTTGAACTACTAGCTGGACCATATCCATAATAATGGTAGTCTGAACTTGAAGCGGAACTAAAACTATATCCAAATATATATCCAAAATGTGTAGAACCACTTTCAGTTGTAGCTCTTGCAGATGAACCAGTAAATGGAATTGTAATTTCTTCAAGAGAAGAACAGTTGTTAAAAGCATTATTACCGATACTGGTTACACTTTCTGGAATTTCTACGCTTGTTAAACTTGTACAACCTGAAAATGCATTATTGCCTATACTGGTTACACTGTTTGGGATATATACACTTGTTAAGCTTGTGCAATTAACAAACGCTGATGAACTAATTGTTTTTACACTGTTTGGGATTGTTATACTTGTAGCATTTGTTAAACATTTTACTAAATTCGTTTTAGTTTCGTCACTATAAACCAAATCGCCTTCAACATAAGAATTATATGATAACGCACCCCAAGGCGAACCTGTCGCTGTACCATTGTATGCAATACGCTTAACACCACTAAATGCATAACCCCCAATACTAGTTACACTATCAGGTATATCTATGTTTTCAAAACCAGTACATCCAGCAAAAGCGTTATTACCAATACTCTTTACACTATTTGGTATTGTTACGCTTGTTAGACCAGTACATTTAGAAAATGTATATGGATTTATGATGGTTACGCCTTCTGGAATTTCTACGCTTGTTAAGCTTGTGCAATTATAAAATGCATAGGAACCTATGCTTGTTACACTCTCTGGTATATCTATACTTGTTAACCCTGTACAGTAATGAAATGCATAAGAACCTATGCTTGTTACACTCTCTGGTATATCTATACTTGTTAATCCTGTACAGTAATCAAATGCATAAGAGCCTATACTCTTTACAGTATCTGGAATTTCTGCGCTTGTTAATCCTGTATGAGCGAAGGCATCATTACTAATACTTGTAATACCTTTTTCAATTACAACGGAATTGATACGATTTTGATTAAATGAATATTGCATATCACCAGTTCCAGAGATTATAAGCTCTCTTGTTTTGATGATATACTTATAATTACAATTTTCGCCACAAACACCAGTTATAAAACTGTCATTACCAGAACCAGTAATAATTGGAAAACCATTATTACTGTTGTTGCTATCCTTTATCCAAATTGAACCAGAATTAGCATTTTCATTTAATAAATCAACAAAATCCTGTGATTGCATAAACTCCGCTGTATATCCATTTGTACCTGTACCTTTAAAATAACAATTTGAATATTTACCTGCGGTAATCATTCTAGATTGGCTATAACCATATCTTGATGTTCCGCCATCGGCTGTAACACTTGCCGTAACGAAGCAATTCGAAATAAATCCTGTGTTTTCATATGCTATACCAGCAGATCTTGCACAGCCTTCGCTTTCATAGGTATTTATTGAGCCATATGCTGATGAATTAAAAATAGTTCCACGATTATACCAACAAACAATACCAGCTTGGTATGCATTTGTTATACTTGCAGTTACAGTTGTATTAATAATCGAACCATTGTTACTAATACAAAGACCACCAGAATACAAATAGAACTTTACATCTTGATCATAAGTATTGGTATTATAATAATTAATATTTTCTATTATTCCGAAAACATCTTCTGCGAGATAATGATTAGAAATAACCTTATGATAATTACCATTAAGATTTGCTTTAAAGCTACTAATTGGTTCATAATCCTCAATAGTTATATCGTTATCAAGTTCAATAAAGACTTCCTTATCATTGCCATAAGTATCCATAATTGATTGAAATTCTGTTGCAGTTGAAATAACGAACGGAGAACTCTCTGTTCCATTCCCTGGAAAACTAATATCACTTGCAAATGCTGTTATAGGCACTTGTAATGATACAAGCACCATAATATACGCAAGTGTTGTACTAATTAAGGTTTTTAAATAAGCTTTCATATCTCACACCTCATAATTTATAAATTACTTCATCAAGTAGTTTACTACGCTGGTTAATATAATCTTCGATCTGTGTAACATTGTTTTTTTCTGGGAATGGAATTCCGTTCCAAATTTCTAATTCTTTTTTATAACTTTCAGCAGGAATTTTGTTTGAGAAATCTTTAAATTTTCCAATTACGATTTCATTACTTAATTCCTTTTTTCTTAATTCAAAATATCTTTGTTTAATCTCGTTAGGATAATTTTTCAACAATTTTTCAAACAATAGATTATCTGTATTTGAATTAATTTTACCATTAGCAACAGTAGGCAATAAATAATCAACAGAAAAGAACTTACTACCATCAAAGGCTAAACCACAAGCTGTATCTAAATCATACATAGACAAAATCCATTTTTCGCCATCATATGTTGAATAGACAACATTTTTATTAAAGTTTGCTGAAACGCCTAAGTAGTAAGAACATATCAAATAATCAATAGCAGAATTAACATCTAAATATTGATCTAAATCCTTTCTAAACGCTTCGCCATCATTATTCATAACAAAAGAAATAAGATTGTTGAAACTCTCGTACGCCCAATCTTCATTTCCATAGCAATACTCTAAATCGTAAATATCGTTTTTATCATTCTTATCATTATCTGTGATTAGAGCTTCAAAGTGAGCACTTGGAGAATTATCGTTATTTACAACAAACAATGCCTCTCCTTCATCATTTCCAATTTTATATGTATCATCATCTTTAGGTATATTCATAGTGTATATACCTTTATACTCATCATTAATGAAAACCATTACTGGATAGCCATCAATAGCTCCGTAATGTTGAAGTTTTGCAATATGCTTATCAAGATTATTTCTTGAAGCAACAACTGACGACCAAATATTAGCTGATACAATATTTCTTGATTGAGAATAATCTGTGTAATTAGCCTTCAAGCAGAATTTGTTTGATTTATCCCAACCATTTAGAGATATTTCTGTTTTCTTACCAGTTTCATCGTCAACAAATAGTTTAATTGTATAATTCTTTTTTTCAAATTTTAATGTTGAGTGTCCTTGATACCTAATTGAAGCATTACCTTTAAAATTATCTTCAGAAGATAAATATTCATATCCTACGCTAATCGCATTATCTCTTGCAACATCAGTAAAATCGCCCTCAAAATAGATTTGTGGCATATCCATTGTTGCAGGTATTCTTTCAATTATTTCATCTTGGCATTCTTCACATACTATTTTTGATTTGCCACATTCAAAATCTGTTGCTTCATCAACTATAATTGCTTCACTATATTTATGCTGATGTTGCTCTGGTCTAGTGTTTTTATTCAAAAGAGCAACAACAAGAATCGTTAGAGCAATTAACACAAGTAATGTAATAATTGAAACTATTGTCTTTTTATTCTCGTTCTTTGCCATAATACATCTCTTTGTAAAAATAATTAGTTATATTATAGCAAATAAATAGCAGGAATGTCAACTCAATAGAGGTAACTATATTAACTCAATTTGGTTATTATATAGATATAAACTATTTTGAGGTAATTATATGACTATTGGAGTGGCAATTCAAAACCGAATATTAGAATTATGCCACGAAAATGGAATAACTATAAATAAGTTAGCAACCATTTGTGGAATAACTCAATCCACACTTAATAACATCACAAGTGGAAGAAATAAGAGTGTTACAATATCTACTATAAAAAAGATATGTGATGGACTAGATATAACAATTAAAGATTTTTTCAACTCTGATATATTCGATGATTTAGAGCAGGAAGTAAAATAAACACCTATGCAATGCATAGGTGTTTATTGTTTGAATTATATTCTAATATTGTTTTATATAAATCATATCATTTAAAACAATTTCTTTTGCACGATTTGAGATGTTATTCATAGCTTGTACCCAAGCCATCATATCACTGGCTTTGAGTTGCTCTGTTACACTTTCTCGCTCTGCAAGCTGCTTCACAAGAGTATCGTACATATTCTGTGCTTGATTATCAATATCTTTCAAATAAGTATCAAGATTTCCACTCATCAGCTTTGATGTATAAATACTCTTATGATTGTCTTTTAACCAACGCTTATGCAATTTGCCCCATTTACCAATATGATACTTAGTTGTAATAACAGCAAGATTTGGATAATAAATCCCATTAATTTCTGTGTAAGTAATATTCATTTTCATTCCTACCTTTCAAATTCTTTATTTCGTTGTTTTTTTATTTGTCGGTTTGTTTCCTTTGCTTTTTCAAGCAATTCTTCCAAAGATTTTTCGCCTAATACTTTTTTAACAAATTTTATAGGCTCTAATTCTTTTTTCATTTTAGCATTCTCTCGGTATAGTCTGTCATTTGTTTTCTTTAAGTTATTGTTTTCATTTTGCAAATGACTTTCTCTGCGTTCAGAAAGGGTTATATCTCGTTCAAGGCTTAACATTTTTCTTATTGTTGCCTTTAATTGTGCTAACAACTTTTTGAATAAAGGCTCAACCTTTTCTTTGTACTTTGAAGCAGACATAAATGCTGTTGCCTCTGGTAGCTTATATTTATCTTCAACTTCAATTTCTGAGTTTATGTTTTCTATTTCTTCAAGATGTTTTTTATCATCATCAATGAGTTGCTCAAGAGCCGCTATATCGCTTATCCTTTCTTTTAGCTCTTTCTCTTTTTCTTGAAGCTTGAATTCTGTTACAGATAAATGTTTTCCTTCTTTACCTTGATATTGCCAATGTAATCCATACCTTTCCATAATTTTGGCTATTGCTTCTTTTTCTAATGTTGCCCACAAATTCCATTCGTTGTCATTTTTACCACTACCGATTATTCCTTGCTGGGCAAGAGCACTTTTCAAACTAACTCTTGTATCAAGTCCTCGTTTGCTACCTGTGGTAAAAGGGATAAAATCAATATGCAAATGTGGTGTTGCTTCATCTTTATGAAGATGTGCTGCAAAAACTCTCAAATATGGATTTCGTTCCTTAAAACCTTTCATATATTCATCAAGTATCTTTTCAGCAACTTGATAATTATTTGTTTCATATCCTGTTGTTTCTTTTTTACCAACTTGGACAATGATTTCAAAGAATGGTTTTTCTTGTTTGCTATTACAAATTTTTTCGTAATAATTATCTATCTTTCTATCATTACGCTTTTGCTTTTGATTATATTTATTTAACGCTTCATCAAACAATTCGTGATATACATTTTCTATTTTTTCATCAGCATAAACAATGTTCAATGGCGTTCTGTTTGGATCTGTATTTTTAGCATTGAATTTTCTACTGTTATGATTAGTTGAACCCTTACCAGTAGAAAAGCTAATACTTGTATTCATATTATCATTCCTTTTGGTAATTTCATTTTCCTTTGTAATTAAACCTTTCTTGGTTCTGTTACTCTTGTCAAGAGTAACGCAAAAGCACTTTTGACACTTGGCGTATCATAAGTGCTATTGCGACCTACGGTGTTTTACAAAAGCAACGACTATATAGCTATCAATGTAGTTTTACAGAAGCAGTAAACTTACCACAATAGAAGCACTCCTCAACTCTAAAATTGCCAGATGTATCGTGGTCGGCAATATATTCTAATGCTTTGTCTTGTGCTTCTTCATAAGAGTTTACCCAACCTATTGGACCAACTGAACAGCTATGATGAGTACCACCTTCATCACAAAAATATGCTTCGGTTGTGGTAACTTTCTTTGTGGTTGTAACCTTTTTAGTAGTCGTAGCTTTTGTAGTTATAGGTTTCCTTTTTGTTGTTGCAACTGTGGTTGTTGCTCTTGTTGTAATAGGTTTTTGAGTTGTTGTTTCAGTTTTTGTAGTCTGTGCTTTTGTTTCTCTTTCGGTTGTATTTTTTACAGTTGTTGATGTGGTTTTTGTTGTTGCAACATTTGTTATTTCTTTACTAACCGAGGGAATAACAGTTGTGCTTTCAACAGTTTTTACTGTATTTACATTGCTACAAGCAACCATACAAGCTGCAATAATTGCAACTAAAATTACAATATATCTTTTCATTTTTACACCTCATAAATCTAATTTATGACGGTTAGTGACGGCATATAGACACCCCTAACTAACCGTCATTGGCGTCATTTACCGTCATTCATTAATGTTAAAGTCAATATTTTTTTACTGCTTGTACGCCTATGATGATATAAAATATTGTACTTTTGATATAGCTTACTCGCACTAACATTTAACTTTTTGGGCAATACATTTTCTGCTATTTCAAGTCCTAAAAGGTTTTTCAGCTCTGTTGCAGTACCCTCAAACTTTGTATTACCCTCCGAAAAATACGAAGCAATCAACTCTAACAATTCATCTTTTGGCTCTGGGAATAATTCATATTCTATCTCCACCAATTTCCATATACGATTGACTTTATTAAATTCTAAATGTAAACATTGGTCTGGTTGATCACGACCTGTAATATTTAGCGTTGCCCCGTTCTTGTTCTTTTCATCCTTTTGCAAAAGGAAAGCTCCATCAGCTGCACCAAGTAAACCACGAGTGCCAGAGATAGCATCAAATGTATCCTTAACCTCTTGCTTTCTCGTGTGATGAACTACAATTATACATATATCTAACCTATGTGCTAATTTAGTAAGAGCCTCAATAGTTTTATAGTCTGAATCATAGTTGTAGTTTTCATTGTTAGACCTTCTGACTTTTTGTAAAGTGTCAATAATAACAAGAGCTGTATTCTTATGTTCACTAACAAATCTACTTATCTGTTCTTCAAGACCTGTTCCTATTCCATTTGCATCAACTGCAAGATAAAATCTATCTGTTGTTTCTACTCCAAACATTGCATTTAATCTATCTTGAAGCCTTTGATAGTTATCCTCAAGAGCAAGGTACAATACTGTACCTTGCCTTGTCTTACTATTCCAAATATCAATGCCCATACTAACGCAATATCCAATTTGTGCCATTGCAAATGATTTACCAACCTTTGGAGCTCCTACAAACAGATATAACCCTTTATGCAATATTCCATCAATAATAGGAACTCTTGGCTCAAATGGCATATCATACAATTCGTTCATATCAATGGTACGCATAAAATCCTTGCGACCTTCTTCCTCAAACTCCTTGAATATGTCATCATCAATAGGGTTGCAAATATCTTCTTTTTCGGTTATACTATTAGTGCTATTTATTAGTGGCTGCTTTTCATCTGTTGCCGCAGATGATTCAAAAGCAGTCTTTTTTATTTGTTCACTCATCTGTTTCAACCTCCATTCCATATAGGATTACTGAAACAAATTCAAGAACATTCAAATAATCATCACTTACATCAGATGTTTTTTCCAAGCCATCTAACTTTTGGTATAATTTTTCAAGGTCTTGTTTTAGTCCTTTATATACTCGTGTATTGCCTTTTATGTAAACATCTTTTTGTAAAACTCTACTAATTAAGTAGTCCTGCTTGTTTAGTCCAGAAGCTCTAACATAATCATCTAATATTTCAGCTTCCTCTGGCGACATTCTGAAAGCGACAGTTTTATTTCGCCATCTATTCTTCTTGTCAACATTTTTTAATGACATACATTATCCCACCCATTCCAAATCTAATTTATTTGCCATCTCTTCTTGCACAGAAGGAAAAAGATGAGCATAACGATATGTAATTTCCACACTCTCGTGTCCGAGCCTATCAGCAATCGCTATTGCTGAAAATCCCATTTCTATTAACAACGAAACATGGGAATGTCGCAAATCGTGTATTCTGATACGCTTTATATTTGCTTCCTTTGCTCCTCTATCCATTTCGTGATGAAGATAGCTCTTTGTAATATTGAACATTCTATCGTTTTTACTTGTGCCATACAACATTCCTAAATAATCCTGCATTTCATCATTTAAATGCTTTGGCATTTTGATAACTCTATTGCTCTTTTTGGTTTTTGGATCAGTAATCACATCTCGGCGATTTATCCTTTGATATGACTTATTAATTGTTACAGTCATATTATCAAAATCAAAATCTGCTGGTGTTAAAGCTAACATTTCGCCCATTCTTATTCCACACCAATAGAGTAATTCAAAGGCATAATACGATACAGGTTTATCCATCATTACAAAAGCAAATTTTTTGTACTCCTCTTTTGTCCAAAAAAGCATTTCTTTTCGGTGTTCACTACCCATATTACCAACCTTCGCTGCTGGATTAGATTGTAGGTTATAATATTTTACTGCGTGATTAAATATTGCACTTAATTGGTTATGAATTGATTTTAAATAACAAGGAGAAAACGCTTTACCTTTTTCATCTCTATACTTTAACATCTCATTTTGCCAAGCAATAACATCCTTTGTGCCTATCTCGTTCATTTTCCTATTGCGAAAATATGGTAGTAGTTTTGTTTCAATAATTGCTTTTTTCATTATCCAAGTTGTATCTTTTATTCTTGGCTTAATGTCCTTGTAATAAAGCTCTATAAATGCTCCAAAACTCATATCCATATTAGAATCAGATTGCATATTGAATTTTCGTTCCCATTCTTGAGCTTCTCGTCTTGTTGCAAAACCTCTTTTACATTTCTGCTTTCGTTCGCCTTGCAAATTGGTATATCTCGTAATAACATACCATTTACTTGTTTTATCGTCCTTATAGACAGGCATTTAACCACCTCCTTCCTTGATATTATAAATTCTTTCATAAAAGTATTTGCGATTTACTCTACCTGCAACTGTGATATACCCTTTTTCCTTAAGTTCTGCATTAAGTTGTCGCATAATTTTATATGCTGATGATTCGGATATATCCAGCTCTTTTGCAATATCGCCGACCCTTAAAAAAGTCTTTAATTCCATATACTCACCTCCTGCCTGTTAGCTTGTATGTTAACACCTTATGTAAGACTAATATAGCCTATAACTCGGATATTGTCAAGTGGTTTGTTTGTAAATTATTTCAAAATTTATATTGACTAACTTTATATGTTAATGTTATACTGAATAAAACATTGTGTGATTGGAGGCTTATATAATGGATCTTGGCACAAAAATTAAACGAACAAGACATATGCGTGGATTATCACTTAAACAATTAGGATTAATGGTTGGACTTGATGAAAAAAATGCTGGTGTAAGAATTGCACAGTATGAATCAAACAATAGAAAACCTCGCCCAGAACTATTAAAGAAGATTGCTGAAGCTCTTGAAATTGATTATAGATATTTAAAATATTCAGATGATTCAATCGATTCTGACAATTTAATGTTCAAATTGTTTGATATTGCTGAAAATTATCATCTTTATATTAGAGAAACTCCAGATGAGATTTTGCCAAATGAATTTTACAGATCGGTAGAATTTATGAATGAAATGGTAAATCAATATCTAAAAGAATGGAAAGTTAGAATGCACGAATATCAACATTCAGTAATTTCCGAAGAAGAATATCACGCTTGGATGATGAATTTTCCAAAGACATTTGAGAATTGTGGTAAGTTTAAATCTTCGGTTAATTGGCGTGATAACCCACAAGCCACCGACAACCAAGAATAATTATTGATAAATAGTTGTTATCAAATCGTTATCAATACAAAAAGAAAAATCCCCCAAACTCGCTTATATAGCGAGTTTGGGGGATATGTTTTATTATTCCCACTCTACTGTTCCTGGTGGCTTTGAGGTGATATCGTATACTACACGGTTGATATGGTCACACTCGTTAGTGATACGATTTGATACCTTTGCAAGAATATCGTATGGGATTTTTGCCCAGTCTGCTGTCATAAAATCATCTGTTGTTACAGCACGAATAGCTACGAGATTGTCGTATGTTCTGTGGTCGCCCATAACACCAACAGTGCTAACACCTGGTAGTACACAGAAGAACTGTGCAAGCTCCTTTTCGTATCCATTCTTTGACATTTCGTCACGGAGTACATAGTCAGCATCTTGCAAAATCTTCACCTTTTCAGCAGTGATTTCGCCAATAATTCTAACGCCAAGGCCAGGACCTGGGAATGGCTGACGCCATACCAAATCATGAGGGATACCAAGCTTTTCACCAACGGCTCTAACCTCATCCTTGAACAAGTCCATAAGTGGCTCGATAATATCTAGGAACTCAACATCATCAGGAGTCTTTACTCTGTTATGATGAGTCTTGATTGTATCAGCGTCACCCTTACCAGATTCGATACAGTCAGGATAAATTGTACCCTGTGCAAAGAAGCCCTTGTCGTCCTGCTTTCTAATCTCGTCCCAGAACACCTTGAAGAACTCTTCACCGATAATCTTTCTCTTCTGCTCTGGGTCAGTAACGCCCTTTAGGCAAGCCATAAAGTGGTCGCCACAGTTAACACGAACAAAATTCATATCAAAAAGTGAGGTAAATGTCTTCTCAACGAAATCACCCTCATCCTTACGCATAAGACCTTGGTCAACGAAAACACAAGTAAGCTGCTTGCCAACAGCTCGTGACAAAAGACCAGCAGCAACGGAGCTATCAACACCACCACTAAGACCAAGAATAACATTCTTGTCGCCAATCTTCTCCCTTAGCTTTGCAACAGTGTCCTCGATAAAGCTATCCATCACCCAGTCGCCAGCACAGTCGCAAACCTCATACAAGAAATTGTGTAGTAGCTTGTTACCATATTCTGAATGAGTAACCTCTGGATGGAACTGAACAGCGTAGATGCTCTTCTCCACATTCTGCATAGCGGCACAAGGGCAATCGTTAGTGTTACCGATAATGCTAAAGCCCTCTGGTGGAGTAGCGATATAGTCAGTATGGCTCATCCATACAACGCTCTTTTGTGGGATATCCTTAAACAACTTTGATGACTCGTCAAGAACATTAAGCTCAATCTTGCCATACTCAGATACTGGTGCAGTCTTAACCTCACCTTCACCCATCCAAGCGATAAGCTGACAGCCATAGCAGATGCCAAGAATTGGCACACCGATATCCAAAATATCCTTTGTATAATGAGGTGATGCCATATCAAATACAGAGTTAGGTCCACCAGTGAAGATGATACCCTTGTAGTCATTAGCCTTAATAGTCTCAAGAGGTGTGGTATAAGGCAAAATCTCGGCATAAACGTGATGATCACGAACACGACGAGCTATAAGCTGGTTATACTGTCCTCCAAAATCTAGAACAAGAATCTTTTCCATCAAAATTCCCTCCCACAAATATGTTAAAAATTATTATAATCTATTTTTCATTCTATTTCAACAGTAAAATAAAAAACAATTCAATTTACAACCCCACCACAAATATGCTATAATTCATATGAAAGCAGGTGGAAATATGGAAATATATATCGTTAGACATTGTGACCCAGATTACGAGCACGACAGCCTCACCGAAAAAGGTAAGAGAGAGGCAGAACTACTGTCCGAAAGACTGTCAAAAATCAACTTTGCCAAGGCATATTTGTCACCAATGGGCAGAGCACAGCTAACAGCAAAATACACCCTAGACAAGCACCCTACCCCAAATGAAACAAAAAAGTGGTTGAGAGAATTTGAGGGCACAGTCAAGGAGAGTCCTCTGCGTTGGAAACAATGCTGGGACAGAACGCCAGCATACTGGACAGCATATGACGAATACTATGACTACAGCAAATGGCTAGACGTTGACCTAATGCGAAAGGGCGACGTAAAAAAACATTATGAAAAGGTTTGCAAGGGTATCGATGAGATAATAGCAGAGCATGGATATGTGCACGATGGACGAATCTTTAGAGCAGTTAGACCAAATGCAGACAAGATAGTGCTATTCTGTCACTTTGGTGTTGAGGCTGTAATACTATCCCATATTTTCAATGTGTCGCCAATGATACTGTGGCACAATTTCAGAGCGCTACCATCAACAGTAACAAGACTCGTTACAGAGGAGCGTGAGGAAGGCATAGCAATATTCACAGCACTATACTTTGGCGATATCAGCCACCTATATGCGGGTGATGAGGAGCCATCCTTTGCAGCAAGATTTTGCGAGCAATTCACCGACGACACAAGACATACGATATAATAAAAGGCACATTCTAGCTTTAGAATGTGCCTTTTTATAGTGATTACAAGTTAAATTTTGCCTGCATAGTTGGATTATCCTTAGTTAATTTCTTTACACTAACATCCTCAACCTTGTTATTTGCAAGTCGTAACTGATTGTCAGAGCCTAAAAGCTCCTTTTTAACCTTTTGTAGATGGTCAATTGTTTTGTCGATTTCATCAATAGCAGAGTTGAAATGTCTATGTGCTATATCATAATTTCGGCTAAACGCATCCTTAAATTCAAAAAGTTTTGTTTCAAAATTTGTAACATCAATGTTCTGATTACGTACATGAGCAAGTTCTTGTTTATACTGTAATGAATTAAGCGCAGCATTTCGTAGCAAAGTAATAATTGGAATGAAAAATTGCGGTCTAACGACATACATTTTTTCGTATCTATGTGATACATCAACGATACCCGTATTGTAATAATCGTTATCAGATTCTAGCATAGAAACAAGTACAGCATACTCACAATTTTTCTCTTTTCTATCCTTATCAAGCTCTTTGAAAAAGTCCTCATTCTTGTGCTTTGTAGCAGTTTCGTCCATCTCGTTCTTCATCTCGAACATAATAGAAATAATCTCTACTCCATTCTCGTCGAGTTCACGATAAATATAATCACCCTTACTACCTGTGCGAGCATCATTATCTTTTTCAAAATAAGCATTTCTGAAGCCAGTTGCACGAAGCTTATTAAACTCAATTTCACAATGCTGTTCCAGACTTTCGCCAATCATTTTTGTTGACTGCTTTGCCTTGAAATCCTTGTAAAATGCAATAGTTTCATCCTTTGCTTTTAACTGGTTTTCATACTGCTCCTTTAGGCTGTTTTGCTTAATTTCAAACTGTCTATCCTTAATCTGCATTGCAGAATTAAGCTCGATAATCTTATCTTCTTTTGCACGGATTTCTTCATTCTTTTCCTTTTCGGTCTTAGCAACTGCAAGTTGCCTTTCGCTATCCTTTAATGAAAGCTGATTGCGAATCTCTACAAGTTCCTTTTCTTTCTCAGAAACAGCATCTTTTATAGCTATATTTTGTAACTGTTTTAGCCTTTCAATTTCATTTTCGTATTTTTCCGTCAAAGATTTTACATTTTCATTAAACAAAGCCTCTTTGTTTTGAGCATTGTTTTTTTCTGCTTCTATTTGTGAGGATAGTGCTATAATCTCTTTTTCTTTCTCACTAACAGCTTGGTTTATAGCTTGGTTTTTTTCGCTGTTTTTTGTTTCAATTTGAGCATTTAAACTAGCAATTTCCTTTTCTTTGTCGCTTATAGCGTCTTTTACGGCAATGGTCTTTTCTTGTCGCGCTTTTTCAAGCTCATTTTGCAATTCGGTCTTAAGCGAGCGAATAGTTTCATTTAATCTATTTATTTCATCGTTCTTTTCCGCAACACTATGTTCTAATTTCTTATCGCTTTCTGCTTTTGCTAATTCAACAGCATTTTTCTTATCTTGTGCCATTAGCTGTTCACGAGCATTAAGTTCTTTATTGAACTCATCGTCTCTAATCTGCTTAACTATGGCATTATATCCACTTTCGTCAATGGTAAAAAGTTCGCCACAATGAGGGCATTTAATTTGACTCATACTTATACCTCCATACACTTGAATCATTAATAAAAAATGCGTAGCTGAAGCTACGCAATAAAACACATAGCTCCATAGTCGCCAAACCAATTTAATACATCGTAAAACGTGTATAAATAAAGCCTGTGTTTTTAACAAAAACGACACGCCTCTACGTATACAGTATTAAATTGATTTGGCACTTACATATTATCACATCGCAAATTTTTTTGCAATAAAATACCGTGTAAAATTTATTTCATTTAAAATGTCAAATTTTTAGTTGATTATTATTGTAATTTATGTAATAATAATATGACTAATTTTATTTAGAGGTAAATTATGGATAACAAAGCATTAGCAAATTTGCTATTTCCAAATATCGACAAGGACTGTGCCTACTACGAGGAACAGTACCCTGCTAGAAATCTAAAGGAGGGTGCAAGAGTTACAAGATTTGCACCATCACCTACTGGATTTTTGCATTTTGGCAACCTATTCACCTGCCTAGTATCATACAAGACAGCCAAGAGCACTGACGGAGTATTCTTCGTTAGAGTTGAAGACACCGACCAAAAGAGAAAGGTCGATGGCGCTATCGACGTTATGCTAAAGGGTCTTGCTGTATATGGTATCAAGGCTGATGAGGGTGTCGTTGGCGAAGGCGTTGAGAGTGGCAACTACGGTCCATACTATCAAAGTCAACGAAAGGATATCTACCAGTGCTATGCAAAGAGCTTGGTTGAGCAAGACCTTGCATATCCTTGTTTCTGCTCTGCAGAGGAGCTGGACGAAATCCGTGCATCACAGGAAAATGAAAGCGTCAAGGGCTACTGGGGTGAATATGCAAAATGTCGCAATCTCACCTTTGAACAAATCAAGGCTAATATTGACGCTGGTATGACATGGACACTCCGTCTAAAGTCACCTGGTGATTTAGAGAAAAAGTGCTACTTTGACGATATGATTAAAGGCAAGATTGAAATGCCAGAAAATGTACAGGATATCGTACTACTAAAATCAGATGGTATCCCAACATATCATTTTGCACACGCTATTGATGACCACCTAATGAGAACAACTCATGTTGTTCGTGGTGACGAGTGGATTAGCTCAACACCTATCCACCTACAGCTATTCAAGCTACTAGGCTTCAAGGTTCCAAAGTTTGCTCATGTCGCACCTATTATGAAGGTCGAAAATGACAACAAGCGCAAGCTATCCAAGAGAAAGGACCCAGAGGCTGCTGTAACATACTACGATGAGCAGGGCTTCCCACAGGAGAGTGTTAACGAATATATCCTCACCCTTGCAAACTCAAATTTTGAGGACTGGCGCAAGGTGAACAAGGACGAGGATATCGACAAGTTCCCATTCAACCTAAAGAAGATGAGCGTATCAGGTGCTCTGTTCGATATGGTAAAGCTCACTGATGTATCAAAGAATGTTATATCAAAGATGCCTGCTGAAAAGGTATATGATTTAAGCTACAAATGGGCAAAGGAATATTGCACTGACCTAGCAAATCTATATGAGCTAGATGAGGACAGAGCAAAGGCTATCCTAAATATCGACCGTGAGGGCAAAAAACCTCGTAAGGATATTGCAAAATGGAGCGATATACCGGACTACATTAGCTATATGTACGACGAGAGCTTCAAGCCTTGCTACGAGCTAACTGGCAACGCTACACCAGACCTTGCCATCAAGGTGCTAGAGCAATATATCGACACTTTCGATATCAATGATGACAAGGACACTTGGTTCCAGCGTATGAAGGATATCTGCCCATCAGTTAACTGCACACCAAATGTTAAGGAATACAAGGCTGACCCAGATGCGTTCGACGGTCATATCGGTGACGTATCAACAGTTGTTCGTGTTGCACTAACCGGCAGAACAAACACACCAGACCTATACTCTATCACAGCGTTACTAGGTGCTGACAGAGTAAAGGCAAGATTAGAAAAAGCACTTAACTACTACAAGGAGGAGAAATAATGGCTATCGATGAAATCAAAGAGACCGAAGAGGTTGTAGCATCAAACTTTATCCACGATTTTATTGACGAGGATTTAGAAGAGGGAGTATATAGCCGAGTTCAAACTCGTTTTCCACCAGAGCCAAATGGTTATCTCCATATCGGCCACGCAAAGGCTATTTGCATCAACTTTGGCGTAAAGAACAAGTACAAGGGTATCTGCAACCTTCGTCTAGACGATACTAACCCTACCAAAGAGGATACAGAGTATGTAGAGGCTATTGAAGAAGATATCAAGTGGCTTGGCTTTGACTGGGACAATGTATATTTCGCATCAGATTATTTCGATTTCCTATACGAATGTGCTATCAAGCTCATCAAAAAGGGCAAGGCATTCGTTTGTGACCTTACTCCAGAACAGCAAAGAGAGTACCGTGGCACTCTAACAGAGCCTGGCAAGAACAGTCCATATCGTGACAGAAGCATTGAGGAGAACTTGGACCTATTTGCTCGTATGACAAATGGTGAGTTTGAGGCTGGCTCAAAGGTGCTTCGTGCTAAGATTGATATGGCGTCACCTAATATGAATATGCGTGACCCTATCATCTATCGTATTATGTACGCTCATCATCATCGCACTGGTGACAAGTGGTGCGTATATCCTATGTACGACTTTGCTCATCCACTATCTGATGCTTGTGAGAATGTAACACACTCACTATGCTCACTAGAATTTGAAAATCACAGACCACTATACAACTGGTTCGTTAACGAATGCATCGATGGTGAAAAGCCAAGACAGATTGAGTTCGCTAGAATGAACCTAAACTACACCCTAACCTCAAAGAGAAAGTGTCTAAAGCTTGTTCAGGACGGTATCGTTGATGGTTGGAACGATCCTCGTATGGCTACCATCAGTGGTATGAGAAGACGAGGCTATCCAGCAGAGGCTATCCGTGATTTTTGCGAAAAAATCGGTGTATCAAAGGCATATAGCGTTATCGACTTTGCTCTACTAGAGAGCTGTGTTAGAGATTGTCTAAACAGAGATGCAAAGCGTGTTATGTCAGTAGTTGACCCAATCAAGCTAATTATCGACAACTATCCAGAGGACAAGGTTGAGGAGCTAGAGGTAGAGTATCACCCAGACCACGAGGAGTTCGGCACACGTACTATCCCATTCAGCAAGGAGCTATGGATTGAGCGTGATGACTTTATGATAGAGCCTATCAAAAAGTATCGTCGTCTATTCGTTGGCAACGAGGTTAGACTATACAAAGCATATTTCGTAACCTGCACAGGCTACGATTTGGACGAGAATGGCGAGGTTGCTGCTGTTCACTGTACCTACGACCCAGAAACATTCGGTGGTGATGCACCAGACGGAAGAAAGGTTAGAGGTACTATCCACTGGGTATCTGCAAAGGACAATCTTGAGGCAGAGGTTAGACTATATGACCGTTTGTTCAATGTTGAAAACCCTAGTGACGAAGAAGGCGTAAGCTCATTCGAGGACAACCTAAATCCAGACTCACTAAAGGTAGTAAAGGCTTATGTAGAAAAGTCACTTGCTACCACTACCCCAGGCGAAAGATACCAGTTTATGCGTATCGGTTATTTCTGCACAGATCAGGACAGCACCGAGGACAAGCTAGTATTCAACCGTACTGTACAGCTACGTGACAGCTTCAATAAGAAAAAGTAATTCAAGGTGAAAAGTTTTGGCAGAGAGAAAGAATATTAAGAATATTGCTATCATCGCCCACGTTGACCACGGCAAGACAACATTAGTTGACGAAATGCTACACCAGAGTGGTATCTTCCGTGACAACGAGGTGGTGCAGGAAAGAGTTATGGACTCCAACGACCTAGAAAAAGAGCGTGGTATCACAATTCTATCCAAGAATACAGCAATTCATTACAAGGATACAAAAATTAATATCGTCGACACACCAGGTCACGCTGATTTTGGTGGTGAGGTTGAGCGTATCTTGACCATGGTCGATGGTGTATTGCTACTAGTTGACGCATTCGAGGGCTGTATGCCACAGACTCGTTTTGTGCTAAAGAAGGCTCTTGGCCTTAAGAAAACTCCACTAGTAGTCGTTAACAAAATTGACCGTGAGGGTGCTAGACCAGAAGAGGTAATCGACGAGGTGCTAGATTTGTTCATCGAGCTAGGTGCTGATGATGACCAAATCGAATTTCCAGTCATCTATGCATCTGCACGAAATGGATATTCATCCACTGACCCTAATGTTCGTGAGGGTGATATGCGTCCTCTACTAGATGCTATTTTGGAGAACATTCCATCCCCTACTGGTGACGACGAGGGTCCAGCACAGGTGCTATTCTCATCACTAGAGTATGATGACTATGTTGGCAGAATTGGTGTCGGCAGAGTTGAGCGTGGTACCGTAAAGGTGAACACACCTTATGTACTATGCAAGCAGGATGGCAGCACTGAAAATGTAAAATTTTCACAGATTTATCAATTTGAGGGACTATCCAGAGTCGCTTGTCAAGAGGCTACATTTGGTGATTTGATTTGCGTCGCTGGTATCCCAGACCTGAATATTGGCGAGACTGCCTGTGACCCAGAGCATATTGATCCGCTACCATTCGTTAAAATTGATGAGCCTACTATTAGTATGAATTTTATCGTCAATGACTCTCCATTTGCTGGTAGAGAGGGCAAATATGTCACCTCTCGTAATCTGCGTGACAGATTGTTCAAGGAGGTAGAGACCAATGTGTCGATGCGTGTCGAGGAGACCGACAGTATGGACACATTCAAGGTTAGTGGTAGAGGCGAATTGCACCTATCAATCCTTATTGAGACAATGAGAAGAGAGAACTTTGAGTTCCAAGTATCTCGTCCTCAGGTTATTCTCAAAAAGGACGCAAAGACTGGTGCTACACTTGAGCCAATGGAGATGGCTATCATCGAGGTGCCAGAGGCATATGTTGGCGCAGTTATGGAAAAGCTTTGCTCTCGTAAGGGTGAGATACAGAATATGGACACTCGTTCTACTGGTATGACCCACCTAGAGATTAAGATACCATCAAGAGGTCTAATCGGATATCGTAGTGAGTTCCTAACTGACACTAACGGTAACGGTATTATGAACCAGCTGTTCGAGGGATATGAGGAATACAAGGGCGAAATTGAGACAAGAAAGCGTGGCTCAATCGTTGTTCACGAAACTGGTACAACCACTGGCTATGGTCTATGGAACACCCAAGATAGAGGCAAGCTATTCCTTGGCCCTGGTATCGAAGTGTACGAGGGTATGATATGTGGCGAATGTGCCAAGGACGAGGATATCGTATGTAATGTCTGCAAGAAAAAGCATGTTACCAACACTCGTGCTAGTGGCTCGGACGAAGCATTAAAGCTAGTACCTCCTACCACATTGTCACTAGAGCAGAGCATGGAATTTCTTGCTGATGACGAGCTGCTAGAGGTTACTCCACAGTCCATTAGATTAAGAAAAACTATACTTAACAAGGAGCTACGACTAAAGGCAGAAAGTCGTGCTCGTAAAAATTAATTACAAAGGGGCGTGATGATATGAACGAAAAAGAGGGTTTGTATTTTCATGTCCCTTTTTGCAAGAGCAAATGTCCATATTGTGACTTTTACTCTACAAAATATGATGAAATATCAGCAGAAAAATATGTCGATGAGCTATGTAACGAAATAAAAAAATATAGTGGCTCATTCGACACAGTATATTTTGGTGGTGGCACACCTAGTATCATCGAGCCAAGACTTATCGGCAAAATTCTCGACACAGCAAGGGCACAGTTTGATATAGACGATAATAGCGAAATCACGATAGAATGCAATCCTAGCAAGGACCTATCTCAAGCGTTCAAGGATTATGCTAGCTTTGGCATTAATCGTGTCAGTATAGGTATGCAGAGTGCTGTCGATACAGAGAGATTTGCACTGGGCAGGAGTGCCGGAAAGGCACAGGTAGCAAAGACTATTGCTGACGCTAGGAATGCTGGCATAACTAATATCAGCCTTGACCTTATGCTAGGCACACCAAAGCAGACGCTAGACAGCCTAGACGAAACATTCGACTTTATTGACAGAATGAATGTCGCACATATCAGTGCATATATGCTAAAGATTGAGGACGGCACAAAATTCTATGATATGAAGGACAGGCTGGCACTACCAGATGAGGACACTGTTGCTGAAATGTACCTTAAAACAATCGACACTCTATCAAAAATTGGTTTACAGCAATACGAAATTAGCAATTTCGCAAAAATTGGATACGAAAGTAAACACAACACAAAATACTGGCGACTTGTTAACTATCTAGGCATTGGCAAAACAGCACATTCGTGTCGAAATGGCAAAAGATTTTACTACAACACCGAGTGGGAAATAATTGATGACGGTGTCGGCAATACAGACGAAGAGAGAATTATGCTAGGTCTACGACTAAATAGTGGTATACCAAAAACAATAGTTAAAAAACCATATTCTCATCTAGTCAAAATGGGTCTACTGAACGAAACGGACACAAATATTTCCCTCACCCCACAGGGAATGCTAGTATCAAACGCAATCATAAACGAATTAATATAAAAAAATCGCCATAAGGGGTGTCCTTATGGCGATTTTTAATTATTTCAAATTACCTAGATTTACAGCATCTCTGTCATCATTTTCGATATATGATATCACCTCATTGATATCATCAGTGATGACATACAGCTCTCTACATGCGTCCTTGATGAACTCTGTTTTCATACCATACTCAAGCAGGTCGTTCATCTTGTCATAATAGCCATCGATATTGAACAAAACGATAGGCTTTGAATGTTGACCAAGCTGTTTCAGTGTGAACACCTCAAAAAATTCCTCAAATGTGCCAGCGCCACCAGGAGTGATGACAAACACGTCTGCCAAATCCTCCATAATTGATTTACGCTCACGCATTGTGTCAGTAATTGTCAACTCATCACATTCCCAATTAACGAACGATGAGAGCTCACCCTTAAAGAATTCTGGCACGACACCGTGAATGGTGCTGCCACCTTTTTTAAATCCACGAGCCACAGCACCCATTTCTCCAGTGCTACCAGCACCAAAGACGAGGCTGTGTCCCCTCTTTGCTAGCTCCTCACCTAAAATCTCTACTGGAGCAAGATATTTTTCATCAATAGTTTTGCTTGCTGCTCCAAAAACACAAATTTTCATATTAATCACCTTCCATAGAATAGCATATTTCATCAAAATAGTAAATAGAATTACTACTGTTATTTTTTGTGTTGAAAACGATATATATATTTGTTATAATACTTATAATTATGTAAAGGAAATACAATACTATGGTATATGATAACGTATTAGAAGCCATTGGCCACACCCCAATGGTAAAGCTAAACAGAATGAACAAAAAGGGCAATGCTGATATTTATGTCAAGTTTGAGGGACTGAATGTTGGTGGCTCCATCAAAACAAGAACAGCATACAATATGATACTTGCTGCTGAAAAGGATGGCAAAATCAACGAGAACACCATTATCGTTGAGCCAACAAGTGGTAACCAAGGTATTGGTCTTGCACTTGTTGGTGCTGTTAGAGGCTACAAGACCATTATCATTATGCCAGACTCTGTTAGCGAGGAGAGAAGAAAGCTTGTTCGTCACTATGGTGCAGAGGTAAAGCTAGTTCACGATGATGGTGATATCGGCAAATGCATCGACGAATGCCTACAGACAGCGCTCCGTATGGCGAGAGAGGACGAAAACGTGTTCGTTCCACAGCAGTTCGAAAATCCAAACAACACCAAGGCTCACAAGCACCACACTGCACTAGAAATCCTAGAGCAGATGGCTAGACCTATTGACGGATTCTGCTCTGGTATCGGTACTGGTGGCACAATCACTGGCATTGGCGAAACACTAAAGGCACAGAATCCTAATATCGAGATTTGGGCAGTCGAGCCAGAACACGCAGCAATCCTTGCTGGTGGCACAATTGGCACTCATCTACAGATGGGTATTGGCGATGGCATTATTCCAGATATTCTCAACCAAGAGATATACAATGATATTTACATAGTGACTGATGAGGAAGCGCTAGAAACAGCCAAGAATTTGGCTAAACTAGAGGGCATTATGTGTGGTATATCCAGTGGCACAAATGTTGCTGCAGCACTAAAGCTTGCAGAGAAGCTTGGCGAGGGCAAAACAGTTGTCACAGTTCTACCAGACACAGCAGAAAGATATTTCTCAACACCACTATTTGAAGATTAAGGAGATAACAATATGAAGCTAGATACAATCTGTGTACAGGGCACATACGAGCCAAATAATGGCGAACCAAGAGTAGTACCTATCGTACAGAGCACAACATTCAAATATGACTCATCAGTAGAGATGGGCGACCTATTCGACCTAAAGGCAAGTGGATATTTCTACTCAAGATTGCAGAACCCAACCTGTGACCATGTTGCAAACAAAATCACAGCACTTGAGGGTGGCGTTGCTGGTATGCTAACTGGCTCTGGTCAAGCTGCTAATTTCTATGCTGTATTCAATATCGCACAGGCTGGCGACCATATCGTATCATCATCAGCAATCTATGGTGGTACATTTAACCTATTCAATGTTACTATGCGCAAGCTTGGTATCGACTTTACATTCGTATCACCTCACGCTACAGCAGAGGAAATTCAAGCTGCTATCCAGCCAAACACAAAGGCTATCTTTGGTGAGACAATCTCTAACCCTAGCCTTGACGTCCTTGATATTGAGGTATTCGCAAAGGTTGCACACGACAATGGCATTCCTTTCATCGTTGACAACACATTTGCAACTCCTATTAACTGCCGACCATTCGAGCATGGCGTTGATATCGTAACTCATTCTACTACAAAGTATATGGAGGGTCACGCATCAACCATCGGTGGTGTCATCGTTGACAGTGGTAACTTTGACTGGACACAGAACGACAAGTTCCCAGGTCTTACAACCCCAGACGATAGCTATCATGGACTAGTATATGCAGAGTCATTCGGCAAGGCTGCATATATCACAAAGGCTACTGTTCAGCTTATGAGAGATCTTGGCTCTGTACAACAGCCAAATGTTGCATTCCTACTAAATGTCGGACTAGAGAGCCTACACCTTCGTATGCAAAGACATTGTGAAAACGCTCTAAAGGTAGCACAGCATCTCCAAAAGCATCCAAAAATCACTTGGGTAAAATGTGCTATGCTAGAGGATGACGACCAGTACGAGCTAGCACAAAAATATATGCCAAATGGCACATGTGGTGTTGTATCATTCGGTATCGATGGTGGCAGAGAGGCTGCTACAAAGTTTATGGACAGCCTAAAGCTTGCAGCAATCGTTACACATGTAGCAGATGCTAGAACATGCTGTCTACACCCAGCATCAACAACTCACAGACAGCTAACTGACGCACAGCTAGAGGAATGTGGCGTTAGCCCAGACCTAATCAGATTTTCTTGTGGTATCGAGGCTGCTGAGGATATCATCGCTGATATCGAGCAAGCTCTCGCACAGCTATAAAAACAATCGAAAAAGAAACTGCCATAACGAAAATAATAATTCGTTATGGCAGTTATTTTTTATATTAGATGCTAACAGATATTTTTGGTATCACAACAACTTTTGATTAAAATTTAATAATATTTTTTGTGCATATATGCGAGGAAATTGCATATATGCATTTTTGTTTTATTAAAAATATTGTAAATTACTATTTGTTGTGATAAAATGAAATTGCCAAATATTTTTTACAATTAAATATAATTTTGAGTCACAAGCTATTATTGAAAAAATACTAGCTCTTTTATCATTGTGACTCTTTACAATTGTAAAAAATGTTTGGCGACAGTTGAGCTATGTGTTTTATTGCGTACAGTTCGGCTGTACGCATTTTTTATTATAGGAGATAAATTATGACACAAAAATTGAATGATATTTTATGTTTAACGAATAAAGAAATTAAAAAAGCAAAAATTGAATTTAATATGCACCCAGCTAATTCTGATGAAGAGTACATCGAAAGATGGTTAAAGCATACAGACGAAGAAAAATCATCAGGAACTTGCGAGTATTGTTCATATTGGAATAATCGTGGTGGAAAAAGAAATTATAAACTTGGCGAATTGGTGTTTAGCTTTGTTAGATTATCTAAAGACGAATGGCTTTTTATTTCTGCAGGAATAGTAACTGATGAGAATGCTAATGACGCAGCTAAAGTTGAAATAGATAATAAATATTCTGATTTGTTTGGCAAACTTATTGTTAACACAAAAGAAGGCTATGTTTTTAGAAGATATTCATATTATTTAAAAACACATATAGGCAGCATAACTGTAAAAGATAAATTAAAAGATTTATATGTTAAAGAATTTTAAAGATCTTGATTTATAAGGAAATAACTATGAAAAAAATCAAAAAATTATTACCAATCATTTTATCTTTTAGTTTATTGTTCAGCCTTACTACTGGCTTTGATTTTTCGGCATACTCTGCAACATTATCTAGTTCTGGATCTTGTGGTGAGAATGTAAGATACACTTTTAATTCCTCAACAGGAGAATTAGTAATAAATGGCACTGGTGCAATAGAAAGCTATTATTCAACAGATTTTAATTCACCATTCTATAACCAGTCGATTGTAAAAACTATTGTTATTGATTCAGGTGTAACCAGTATAGGTAATTGGTTGTTTTATAAATGCTCTGGATTAACAAGTATAGCTATACCGGACACTATAACTAGTATAGGTCAATACGCATTTTCAGGATGTACTGGTTTAACAAGTATAACAGTTCCGGATAGTGTAACTTATATAGGCTTAAATGCATTTTATGATGTGAAAAATATTGAATATAATGGTTCTGCAAGCAATTCGCCATGGGGCGCAAAATCAATTAATGGCTATGTTAATGGAAACATGGTATATAAAGATTCGAGCAAAAAAGAATTACTTGGTTGTTCATCGGCTTGTGAAGGTGAAATAATTATCCCCAATAGTGTTACTAGCATTGGTTCTGATGCATTTTATAATTGTGCAGATTTAACCAATATAATAATCCCAGACAGTGTAATCAGTATAGGCAAGTCTGCTTTTTATAGTTGCACAGGTTTAACAAGCGTAACGATACCCAATAGTGTAACTAGTATAGGTTCAAATGCATTTTATCAGGTGAATAACATTGTATATAATGGTTCTGCAAGTGGTTCGTCTTGGGGTGCACGTTCAGTTAATGGATATGTTGAAGAAAGTTTAGTATATAAGGATTCAAGCAAAAAAGAACTAATTTGTTGTTCGGTTGTTTATAAAGGAAAAATTACTATTCCAAATAGTGTAACTGAAATAGGATCTAGTGCGTTTTCTGGTTGCACAGGATTAACAAGTATAACAATTCCAAGCAGTGTAACTAGTATAGGTTCTAGTGCATTTGGAAGCTGCACAGGTTTAACAAGCATAATAATACCAGATAGTGTAACTAAAATAGGCACATATGTATTTATGGGATGTAGTGGATTAATTAGTGTAGCAATACCAAATAATGCAAATATTCTAGCCTCCTCTGGCATTTTTTCGGAATGTACTAGTTTAACAAGTGTAACAATTCCTAATGGTATAACTCGCATAGGCTCGAATGTGTTTAATAGGTGCACAAACTTAACAAACATAACAATCCCAGATAGTGTAACTAGTATAGGTTACAATGCATTTGGAAATTGCACAAGTTTAACAAGCGTAACAATACCAGATAGTGTAACTAAAATAGACAAAGAGACATTTTATAATTGTACAAACTTAAAAGATTTGTTTTTTATTGGTACGGAACAAAAATGGAATAGTATTTCAAAAGGATTAAATGCAATACCAAGTTCGGCAACTATTCATTATCATACTTCTCATTCATATTCAGTAACTGAAATTTTTCTTCCAAACTGTACTACTAATGGATTTAGAGTATATAAATGTATTTGTGGAGATTCATATAAAGAGATTCTGGATTTTGAACATTCCTATGAGCTTTTAGATAGTATAGAAACTACCTGTATTGACGATGGATTATATATTTATATGTGTTCTTTGTGTGGTGAAATGCACACCGAAGAGGTAAAAGCTTTTGGGCATAAACCTAACGAGTCAATTATTGAAAACACAATAAATTCAACTTGTACTGATAAAGGCTCATATGACGAAGTTACATACTGCACTACTTGTGGAATTGAGTTAAGCAGAAAACCAGTAATCACAGATGAACTTGGTCATAATGTTGTTATTGATAATGCAGTCGCTGTAACTTGCACAACAGATGGCTTAACCGAAGGTTCACATTGTAGCAGATGTAATGAGGTATTGGTTGAGCAAGAAGTTATCCCTGCATTAAAGCATAATTATGTTATAACTGATAATCAAGCTCCAAACTGTACAATTGATGGATATAACACTTACACTTGCCAAAACTGTAACGATAGTTATACAGAAATTATTGAAAAAGCAGGACATTCAAATTATTTGTATCGAACAACAGCTGGCTGTGAAAAGGCAGGTTATGATATTTATAAATGCTCTGTTTGTTCAACTTTAACATCTGTTAAGATCGATGCATTAGGTCATATTTGTGATTCATTTGTTGGTGTAGTTGATGGCGAATTGAATTACAGCTGTTCTGCTTGTGGAAAGGAATATATACAATCAGCAAGTGAAATCTTTGAAAAGTGGGGTTCAAGCATTATTAACGCATCAGCCGAAGAATTCCCAGAGCTTGATGTTGTAAATGATGGAATAATCAATGCAAAGGATTATGCAATGTTAAATCACATTAAAAATTATGGTTATTAACAGTATGGCTGTTTAATAATAAAGGGTAGTTAGAAAAAAGGAGCTGGCAAGTGAAAACTTATCAGTTCCTTTTTCTAAAACTTTTAAAATTTTTTGTTACATTTAGTCAATTTAAACACTTATATAATAGAAAACAATAAATACAAAGGAGATTATAATATGAGTAGAAAAACTTTAAGATTTAATCGTTTTGGTGAAAGTATTTTGAGTGAATTTGATTTGTTTAATTTTGAATTTAAACATATTTATCAAAGATATCCTGCAAAAGACTCTCGACAAGATATTTGTCGTGCATGGTTTGAATGGTCTTGGAACGGATATAAAGGATATGGGGAAGTTGATTTTTATAAAAGCACAAATACTGTATGCAATGAAAAAGGAGAAAATTTATCCAATATGACAATAGCTTCGTATTCACAGAAACAACAAGTTAATGGGCGTAGTAATTGTGCGCTATATAATGATAAATCATTAGAGGATCTTTTTAATATTATGTTGAAAAGTGCTGATTGCTCAAATATTTTGACATATGAAGAATGGCTAAATGAATTATCAAATAAATGATTATAGTATAATTATTCAACTATTAATATACTGTAAAGTTGACATGATTTTTTAGTATTATACAAAGGTAACAAAACCAAAATATCAAAACAAAAGGGATACCAAACGGTATCCCTTTAATTATTATATCTATTATATAATTAGTTTCTTGGTCTTCTTGGACCTCTGTTGTCTCTGCGTGGCTTGCGTGGAGCATCGTCGATTTCGTTCTCTGCTTCCATGCCCTCAACCTCGATGAGATAATCTCTACGAGATAGGTTGATTCTGCCCTGATCGTCAATTTCGATACACTTTACACAAATTGAGTCGCCAACAGCAACGATATCCTCAACATTCTCTGTTCTCTTAACGTCAAGACGAGAAATGTGTACAAGACCCTCTTTACCAGGAGCAATCTCTACGAATGCACCGAAGTTCATAATTCTTGTAACAATACCGTTGTAGAAAGCACCAACCTCTGGGTCAGTAGCGATAAGCTTGATTACACCAACAGCAGCCTCGCACTTTTCAGCATCAACACCAGATACGAACACACGGCCGTCCTCTTCAATATTGATCTTAACCTCGTACTCTGCCTGAATTTCCTGGATAACCTTGCCACCCTTACCGATAACGTCACCAATCTTGTCTGGGTTGATAGATAGAGTGTACATTTTTGGAGCATACTTTGATAGCTCTGCTCTTGGCTCGCCAATAACTGGTAGCATAATTTCATCAAGGATATAGAATCTAGCCTTCTTTGTCTTTGCAAAAGCTTCCTTGATGATTTCTGGAGTAAGACCATGTACCTTTAGGTCCATCTGAATAGCTGTGATACCCTTCTTTGTACCAGCAACCTTAAAGTCCATATCACCATAGAAATCCTCTAGACCCTGGATATCAACCATTGTCATAAAGTCGCCATACACACCCTGATCACCTGTGATAAGACCACAAGAGATACCAGCAACTGGAGCCTTGATAGGAACACCAGCAGCCATAAGCGCAAGTGTTGAGCCACAGATTGAGCCCTGTGAGGTAGAACCATTTGATGATAGAACCTCTGATACAACACGGATAGCATATGGGAACTCATCAACTGATGGAAGAACTGGAACAAGAGCCTTCTCTGCTAGAGCGCCGTGACCGATTTCACGTCTACCAGGACCTCTTGATGGCTTTGTCTCACCAACAGAGTATGATGGGAAATTGTAGTGATGGATATATCTCTTTTCTGTCTGCTCATCAAGACCATCAAGCTGCTGTGCATCGTTGATAGGACCAAGTGTAGCAACAGAAAGAACCTGTGTCTGACCTCTAGTGAACATACCAGAGCCGTGTACTCTCGCAAGTAGATCAACCTCTGCGTTAAGTGGACGGATATCGTCGATACCACGACCATCAACTCTCTTGTGCTCATCCTTTAGCCAAGCACGAACAACATGCTTCTGAACAAGATACATAATCTCGTCAAGCTTAGCCTCGCAGCCTTCAAATCTCTCGTCAAACTTCTCGTGAACTGCGTCATAGATAGGAAGAAGAGCCTCATCACGAACATTCTTGTCGTCTGTGTCAAGTGCCTTCTTAACGTCCTCAATGCAGAACTCCTCAATCTCTGCCATAATAGCTGGATCTGGATCAGATGACTCGTAAGCGAACTTTGGCTTGCCGATTTCATCAACAATGCTCTGGATGAACTGAACAATCTTCTTGTTCTCCTCGTGACCAGCCATAATAGCCTCGAACATTTTGTCATCCTCGATCTCGTTACCACCAGCCTCGATCATAGCAACAAGATCAGCTGTAGAAGCAACTGTAAGAACAAGGTCTGATACAGCTCTCTGCTCTAGTGTTGGGTTGATAACGATCTCGCCATCAACAAGACCAACATTAACACCACTGATAGGACCATCCCATGGAATATCAGAAATAGCGATAGCAGCAGATACACCGATCATAGCTGTAATCTCTGGTGAACAGTCAGGGTCAACAGACATAACTGTTGCAACAACAGAGCAGTCATTACGTAGATCCTTTGGGAACAAAGGACGGATAGGACGGTCGATGCATCTTGAGGTTAGGATAGCCTTCTCTGATGCTCTACCCTCTCTTCTCTGGAAAGAGCCAGGGATACGACCTACTGAATACATTTTCTCCTCGTAGTCAACTGATAGTGGGAAGAAATCCACACCCTCACGAGGCTTTGCTGATGCTGTTACGTTACAGAGAACCTCTGTCTCACCGTAACGAGCAAGGATTGAAGCGTTAGCAAGTCCAGCCATCTTACCAGTCTCAAGTGTAAGCTTTCTGCCTGCTAGCTCTGTTTCCCATACTTTAAAATTCTTGAAAAACATTCTTTTTTACCTCTCATAAAATATTTATTTTAATAGGAGGGCGAATAGTAATAAATTCAAGGTACACGCTCGATATACCCTCAACTTACTACTATTTTTTGCTCCTCCTATTGAAACCAATTAATGAAAACAAGGCAGGCGATACAAATATATATCACCTGCCGCAATTAAATTACTCTGCTGCTTCAGCGTCAGCTGAGTTACGCTCGATTGTGTTACGAATGCCTAGCTTTGCGATAAGCTGACGATACTCGTTAACGTCCTTCTTGTAGATATAAGCTAGAAGATTTCTTCTGTGACCTACCATCTTTAGAAGACCACGACGTGAGTGATGGTCCTTCTTGTGAACCTTTAGGTGCTCTGTAAGCTCGTTAATTCTCTTTGTAAGAACTGCAACCTGTACCTGAGCTGAACCTGTGTCGCCCTCGTGTGTAGCGTATTCTGCCATAATTGCTTGCTTTTCTGCCTGTGTCATAATTTTCACCTCATTATAAATATTTGTTCACGAAAAACACAGTAGTGGGTAGTGAATAGCGTCCCCAAAACCGAGTCCTCCGTACACAGCGATGAGATTATAACATATAATATATGATTTGTCAAAGAAAATTTTTATATTATAATATATAAGAAAAATTTGTGTATAAAAAATGCTTGACAAATGCTTGCAAGGTGATATAATAATTAAGCCGCATATTATGGGCTGTCAAGATATATCGATATGATATACGCCTATCGTAGCGAGACTTATGAAGGAGATATATACTATGTACGCAGTTATCGTAACAGGTGGTAAGCAGTACAAGGTTGCTGAGGGCGACGTTCTCTATATCGAGAAGCTTGGTATGGACGCTGATGCTGAGGTAACATTCGATCAGGTACTAGCTGTAAGCACTGACAAGGGCTTCAAGGCTGGCAAGGATTGTGAGAAGGCTACTGTTTCTGCAAAGGTTCTTAAGAACGGCAAGGGCAAGAAGATCACTGTCTTCACCTACAAGCCAAAGAAGAACGAGAAGCGCAAGATGGGTCATCGTCAGCCATACACAAAGGTTGAGATCACCAAGATCAACGCATAATTACAATGATTAGAATTAATTTCACAAAGGCTGACGACCTATTAGTCGGATTTGAATGCAAGGGTCACTCTATGAGTGCCGAAGCAGGACACGATATCGTATGTGCATTCGTATCCAGTGCTTGCTTTATGACAGCGAACACGGTTACAGAGGTGCTAGGTCTAGATGCTGATGCATCAGCTACAGACGGATATATGCGACTAGCCATAAATGAATCAGCCAAATCGGCTCAGGATATCCTAAATGGTATGCTACTACATGTAACAGAGCTAGAAAAGGATTATCCAGAGAACATAAAGGTTACTATTACGGAGGTGTAACAATGCTTAAGTTAGATTTACAGCTTTTCGCTCATAAGAAAGGTATGGGTTCTACAAAGAACGGCAGAGATAGTGAGTCTAAGCGTCTTGGCGCAAAGAGAGCTGACGGTCAGTTCGTACTTGCTGGCAACATTCTTTATCGCCAGAGAGGCACACACATCCATCCTGGCAACAATGTTGGTATCGGTAAGGATGATACCCTATTCGCTCTAATCGACGGTACAGTTAGATTTGAGAAGATGGGCAAGGATAGAAAAAAGGTTTCTGTTTACCCAGTTGAGCAGTAATTAAAAGCAAAAATTACGGACTGTCTAGATTAGACAGTCCTATTTTTATAGGTGAGTATATGAATTTGAAAAAATTTAGAAAACTGTCCCAGTACAATGCCGAAAAGCAGAACAAAAAGGACAATTTTACATATCTTAATGAAAATTATTGCAAAGCTGGTCAAACTGTTCTGCTAGGTGACAGCATTACAGAGCTATTCAACGACAGAGAAATGTTCAAAGAATACACAGCAAATACTGGACTAGAGGTGTACAATCGTGGCATCAGTGGTGACACAACAGACAGACTAATCGAAAGATTGGAGCAGAATGTCATCAATATCCAACCAAAGAATGTTGTGCTACTAATCGGTACTAACGATTTTGGTATCGGTGCTGATATTGAATATGTATATAATAATATTGAAACAATAATTGATACCCTATTATCAAAATGTATGGGTGTTAATATTGTGCTAGAGGGAGTTATGCCAGTAGGAAAGCAAACACAGACCAAAAAGGGCAGAAACAACGCAAAATATCTAAAGCTAAACAAGATGCTAAAAACACTAGCACAAAGTAAAGCTATCAAATTCTTCGATATAACCGACAAGCTAGCAGACAAGGACGGATATTTCGACCCAAAATACACATACGACGGACTACACCCAAATGTACACGGATTCGAAATCACCAAGGAAGAAATATTGAAACATATATAAAGAGAGTATATAAAACAGGAGGATAATATCCTCCCTTACGGTTTTATCTATGTTTTTAACATGAGAACATTCAAAAGCTTCGAGCCCTATATCAAATAAAACAAAAAAGAGTAGGAAAAACCTACTCTTTTTTGTTTGGTGGAAACAACAGGGCTCGAACCTGTGACCCTCTGCTTGTAAGGCAGATGCTCTCCCAGCTGAGCTATGCTTCCGTCAGCGATATTGATTATATCACAAATATTTCATTTGTCAAGACATAATTTAATCTTCACAAATAATTTTGAATAAATACTTAATTCTGTCCGTCTGTTCTGATAGATACAGATAGCCGAACAATGCCTCAACACCAGTAGCGATATGGTACTCGTTCTGAGATGCTGATTTTGGATTATGGCCGACCTTAGCATTTCTGCCACGCTTGAATATCGCCATTTCGTCCTCTGTCAGCTCATTCTCTATCTTATGAAATGCAACAGTCTGTGCCTTGGCAGACACAAACTTGACACTCTCCTTGTGCAAATCATTGACTGGTCTGTTGGCATCGAGAACAAGAGTCTCCCTTACCAAAATCTCATATATACAATCACCAATGAACGCAAGGTTGAGCGGGCTAAGCTGTTTTGGATTAGTATCCTTGTCTACAAATCTCATTATGGCACGTACTCAAATTCAATATCATAGAGTGATACAATATCACCCTCTTGAATTCCCTTCTCCTTTAATGCGTCAAACACACCACTTTTTTCTAGTACACGCTGCATATACTGTAGCGACTCGTAATCCTCGATATCGATACCCTTTAGCACCTTTGGGAACCAGTCAGCCTCTACCAAGAAATAGCCGTCCTCTTCCTCTGTAATTCTAAAGCCGGTATCGTCCTTAATAATAGCCTCTAGAGGAATCTCCTCCTGCTCATATTCCTTAATTGGTGGCAAATCACGAAGCTTGTTCCAAGTGACATTCATAAGCTCCTGTGTGCCCTCAAGAATAGGCGCACAGATAGAATAATACTCATATCCCTTGCCCTCAACATATGACTTAAAGCGTTCGATATCCTCCAGCTCTGCCATATCAATCTTGTTGCCAGCAACAATCATAGGACGCTCTGCAAGGTCCGGATTAAACTTTACAAGCTCCTCATTAATCTTTTCAAAATCGTCGATAGGTTCCCTACCCTCACTGCCACTAACGTCGACAATATGGATAAGCAAACGACAACGCTCAACATGTCGCAAGAACTGGTGACCAAGACCGATACCATCGCTAGCGCCCTCGATAAGGCCAGGGATATCAGCGATAACAAAGCTATTGCCCTCACCCATAGAAACGACGCCAAGATTTGGCACAAGGGTAGTGAAATGATAATCAGCAATCTTTGGCTTTGCTTGGGACACAACAGAGATAAGGCTACTCTTTCCTACTGATGGATAGCCAACTAGACCAACGTCAGCAAGAAGCTTTAGCTCCAAATTTACCTCCCATTCCTCACCAGGAACGCCAGGCTTTGCAAATCTTGGCACCTGTCTAGTAGGAGTAGCAAAATGAGTATTGCCCCATCCGCCCTTGCCACCCTTGGCAGCAATAAAGCGTTCGGTCTTGCTCATATCAGCCATAACAGCACCAGAGTTAGACTCCTTGATAATAGTGCCACGAGGCACCTTAATCTCTAAATCTTGACCCTTCTTACCATGACAGCGTCCACCCTTACCAGGCTCGCCATTCTGTGCAGAATACTTACGCTTATAGCGAAAATCAGCCAATGTAGCAAGGTTGTCATCAACGACAAAGACAATGTCGCCACCCTTACCACCATCGCCACCATCTGGACCACCAGAGGCAACATATTTCTCTCTATGAAAGGCAACAGCGCCAGCGCCACCGTCGCCACCCTTAATCTTTACTCTAGCTATATCAACAAACATAATATAAAATTCCTTTGTTATGGTCTGCTGGTATTATAGCACATTTGACACTCTTTTACAAATAAAATTATTATCCTACCTCTAGGGCACTATCATCCTCTGATAGCAAAATTGCTGTTTTGTAAAACGCAGAGATAATTGGCACTGGGTTTAGCACAGGGACACTATCATTAATCGACACGATAGCCTCAAAATCCTTTATCTCTTCCTCAATATTAGTTGCTGTAAAAATCAGCACACTAGCGCCAAGCGACCTAGCACGACGAAGATATGACAGCACCTGCTGTAGCCACCTGTCATCACTGATGAAAGCAACCACCAGTGCGCCCTCTAGTCCTCTGCCGATGGCACATTCTATCTCATCAAGCTGACAGCATACTGACGAGATGTCAGCGATAGAACGAAGTCTGCTACTACCCTCTAACGCAAGCGCATAATCGCCTAAATACCCTGTCGTGACTATTCTATGAGCAGATTTTATTATACTAGATGCCATCTCAATCTGTGGTGATGATTTGACAGAATATGTCACCTTGCCAGATAACGATTCCATCATCTTTAGCACCACAGACAGATACAAATCTGACACTACTCTAGTTTTTTCGCCAAAATTAAGAGCCAGCAGCAACAACACCAAATACTGCGATATAAAGCCACGAAGAGAGACGATATTGCTATCAAATTCACCAAGAGGGTTAACGATAATATCAGCCAAATCAGCAAGATATGACAGTGGATTGGTGGTCACAGCAAGCACCTTTGCACCAACCGATTTTGCCCTCTTAACGACAGAAATTGTAGCGATATCCTCACCAGCATTAGACACAGCAATCAGTAGCATATTCTTGTCAAACGCTATTGGCGAATACTGTAGCTCACCAGCTGGTGCACAGTAGGTCGGAATGTCCGTAAATTGCATAAAACTGTATGCCCCAAGGCTTGCAGAATAGTAATCATTACCTACACCGGTGATGATAATTTGGTCAAATCTGTCGATAATATGACGACTTAATTTCAGCTCATTCATATCGAGCTTGCCGTCCTTAACATAGGCGTTGGCGACAGATTTTACAGCCAGCGGACAGTAAAAAATCTCATCAGTCAGTGGATAGTTATTCATAGTTGCCACTGGACTAGGCATAGGCATAGCGTTTCGCTTAATTCTCTTTCTCTTTGAGTCAAAAATCGCCACTCTGTCCCTAGTTATCCTAGCATACTCGCCATCATTTAATGCGAAATATCGCAGAGCAACACCATTCATAACGCCTAGCTCACTAGAGATGAAATGCCCTGATTTTGCAACACCGATATATAGTGGTGCATTCCCCTTTTTGCAAAAAATTGTGTCATCATCGTTGCTAAAGAATGCATATGTCGGATTGCCTACAAGCATACTGTCAAGTCGCAATAGCATATCAGTGTAATTATCACAATCCACAGAGCACAGCAGTGCAAGGAGCAAATCCTCATCAGTCAAAATTTGAAACGAATTGCCACTATTCTGTTTGAGATAATCAAAATTATCCACCCTACCGTCTAGTGCCAGTGCAAAACGATTGCTGCATACTGGTGCACAAGTTAACCTGGACGCACGAGCACGATAATGCACGCTACTCTGTGCCAAAGCAACAAGGCATTCTCTCTGCAGCTCGTTGACGCTACTAGCAATTTTTGTCACGTCGCCAATATCCTTAACAGCGACTAAATCATCTCCTAGCCTCATTGCAACGCCTACGCTCTCACCAGGCCAATATTCTAGTGCAGACAAAAGGCTAGAGCGGCAATCCTCCTTGCCAATATATCCAAATATTCTGCTCATAAAATCAATTCCTTTCCAGCCTAGCACAAATCACACTCATATCATCTATCTTTTGCCCATCTGCATACTCAAGTGCTGACGCTAAAATATAATCAGCAGCCTGCTGTGAGTCCATATAATAAGCCTCTAGCACAATGTTCTTTAGCCACTCCTCACCCAAATCAGTGATACCATCACTCATCAATACAATTACGTCATCAATACCTAGCACAGCTGTTCGCTTTGCAAACTCAATACCCCTCAAAATTCCAGCTGGCATAGAGCTCAGCTCACATTTTGTAACGCTAGCATTCTTGATAATATATCCAGCTGGAGCACCAGCCTTTAACATTTCACATTTGCCAGTAAACAGGTCGATATTAGCTATATCAAGCGTTGCAAGGCTCTCATCATTACTCTTAACCAGCAAAGCAGAATTGACCACCTTTAATGCACTATCAAATCCAAATCCAGCATTGATGAGCCTCGACAGCAAACCTGCACCCATTGCGCCATCAAGTGCTGCACGAGAGCCCTTGCCCATTCCATCGCTGATGATGAGTATTGAATGCCCCTTGTTGTCATTGATTATTTTCACAGTATCGCCACAGAGCTTGCCCTCTGCACTATGCTGACTAAAACCGATAGACAGCTTGTAATTTGGCCGTTCAAAAAATGACAGCATAGTCTCGTTTTTAAATGTAGTTATCCTACCCTTTTCAAAATATCTAGAGCATATTCGACCAATCTCGTTGCAAATGCTAGGGTCGTCTAGGCTGTCACACCCACCCTCTGCCAAAATCTCGACTCTCATTCTTCCATACTTATCCTCGATAGCAGAAATATTGATAGGGTAAATGTCATAGTCACCCAGCAGACGCCTAATTTTGGACGAAGCGTTGGAGTCGAATATCTCTGCCTCGTCAAACTCTATCGCCAAGTCATCAAGCATATCAGATATGGAGAAAAACTGGTCTGACGCCACCATACGAATTTGGTTAGTCTTTTCAAGTATGATTTCACGACGGATATACTCCTCCTCGGTCAAGGTGTCCTTGTTCATTTCGTTCTCTCTACGGGTGATATCATTGATTTTTTCGCTGACCTGCTCCACATTTTCGCTAATTGTTGCCATAGCACTTGAGGCAAAGCGTAGCTTTAAAACTAGATTTTGACGCAACGCACCATCTGGTGCAATATCCTTGCCACTATCGAAAAAATCAGCGATTTTGTCACAAACAGCTGATGGCATAAGAACGAACAGCAATGCGCCAAGCGAATTATCAACAAAAAAGCCTATATCTTGCCCTGCTAGAGCAAAAAATGCCACACTACACACATATCCAACAGCCACACCAAAGCACGATAGCGAGGTGAAAAGGCATGCCACCATAGTTGAAAATGCTATGCCACCAACAGTGAATAGCGAAGCATTCTCCCCTATACTCAACACAAATCCAAGACACAGTGCAAGCAGAACGCTCCACCTCTCACCAGCATATCTAACGCATAACAAAACAAGTAGCGCAGACACTATCTGCACTGGACAAATCACACCAAATCGTATCGATGCTAGCGACAACAGTATGGTCGAAACGGACACAATAATACATATTAGGTCCGATATTGGCAATGCTCTAAATCGCAGACGCTTGTAGTTAGCGTTAAGTGCCTTAAAATAGAAAAATGTTGCACCCAGTGCCAAAACGCTCTCACATACGAGCACAAAATAATCCTGCATCACAGCACCGGACTGGATATTCAGCACCAATCCACTGAAAAAATCAGACAGCAAGGTCACAATCATAGCGAATACTGGCGTATGATTTAGCTTAAATGCATCACCAGCTAATGCCCCAACACAAGCGATTACTACAGCTGACAGATATCTAGCGCTGTCAATAGTCAGCCCACCAATTATATACCCCAAAACAGCACCTATACCAGAAAAAATATATCTTTTCTTCTTCGACACGGACACAAAGGCAATGCCAAATGGTCTAGCACCACCATATACACTGCCAATGCTGAGCAAAAATCCACTAACGAGATAGAATGATGCAATAATTATCCGTTTTGCATAATCATTTTCTATCCTCTTTTTTATCGTATCTACGACCATATTTACACTTCCAATCAGCGATATTATATATCGGTAAATATGCACAATTTGTCACAATAATGCAGATATTTTTCAAAGCATAAATACTATTGAAATCTATATAATATTATGATACAATACAAAACATTGAAAACTAATGGAGGTATACTATGATTCAGGCAAATAATATATCTGTACAATTTGGTGGACGCTCACTATTCGAGCGTGTTAATGTTACATTTTCACCAGGCAACTGCTATGGCATCATCGGTGCTAACGGTGCTGGTAAATCCACATTCCTAAAGGTATTAAGTGGTGACCTTGAGCCATCAAAGGGTGAAATTCATATCACTCCTGGCGAAAGACTATCTGTGCTAAAGCAGGACCACTTTGCATACGACGAGTACGAAGTTGTTCGTACCGTATTGATGGGTAACCCTAGACTTATCGAAATTATGGAAGAAAAGGATGCCCTCTATGCAAAAGAGGACTTCACAGAGGAGGACGGTATCAAGGCTGGTGAGCTAGAGGCAGAATTTGCTGACCTTGATGGCTGGAACGCAGAGAGTGATGCCGAGTTTATGCTAAACAAGCTTGGTGTATCTGACGAATATCACTATCTCAAGATGGCAGAGCTACCATCCGACCTAAAGGTAAAGGTTCTTCTTGCTCAAGCACTATATGGTAATCCTGATATCCTACTACTTGATGAGCCTACTAACCACCTTGATTTGACAGCTATCAGCTGGCTAGAGAATTTCCTACTTGATTTTGAGAACACTGTTATCGTAGTATCTCACGATAGACATTTTCTAAACAAGGTGTGCACACATATCTGTGACGTTGACTATGGCAAGATTACTCTATACACTGGTAACTACGATTTCTGGTACGAGTACACCCAGATGCGTCAGCGCCAAGCAAGAGATATGAACAAAAAGAATGAGCAAAAAATCAAGGAGCTACAGGATTTCATCAATCGTTTCTCTGCAAACGCTGCAAAATCAAAGCAAGCTACCAGCAGAAAGAAACAGCTTGACGCTCTAGAGATGATTGAGATGCCAGTATCAAGTCGTCGTTTTCCATATGTTGACTTTAAGCCAGACAGAGAATGTGGTAACGACCTACTTCGTGTTGACCATCTTTCAAAGACAATCGGTGACAGAAAGGTGCTTGACGACATATCATTCGTTATCCACCCAAGAGAGAAGGTTGCATTCGTCGGCTCTGACGTTGTGGCAAAGACAACATTGTTCAAGATTATTATGGGTGAGATGGAGCCTGATGAGGGCTCATACAAATGGGGCGTTACAACCAGCCAAAGCTATTTCCCATCTGACAACAGCGACTATTTCGACGGTGTTGATTTGACACTTGTTGACTGGCTACGCCAGTACACCACAGAGGTACTAGAGGCTGATATCAGAGGCTGGCTAGGTAGAATGCTATTCTCTGGTGACGAGGCACTAAAGATTGCAAATGTTCTTTCCGGTGGTGAAAGAGTTAGATGCATGCTATGTAAAATGATGCTTAGTGGTGCAAATGTTCTCGTGTTTGACGAGCCTACAAACCACCTTGACCTAGAGTCTATCGCAGCACTCAATAACGGTCTTATCCGTTATCCAGAGACTGTACTATTCACCTCTCACGACCACCAGTTCGTGCAGACTGTTGCCGACAGAATTATCGAGATTTCTGGCAACACATATATCGACAGAAAGGGCTCATACGACGAATTCCTATCAGTATTCGACGAAGAACAGCTCAGAAAATACTAATATCAAAAAGAGCCATAACAGCTGTTATGGCTCTTTTAATATAACAAAAATAAAAAAGGGTGTTCACCGAACACCCTTTTAATTATTTAACCTCTAGCTTATCTGATAGGAAAAATACCTTCTTATCATTTGTGTTTGAATTCAAATCTAGAATTTCTAGACCAGCATTCTTTGTGTCTGCTGTAAAGTCAACGCTCTCTACACTGTTTGTGCTAGCGTCGGTATTAAGTAGCTTGTGTCTCAATGACTGTGACACACCGTTGTTGTAGGTATAGATGAAACCATAGAAGCTCTGGCCATAGTGTGATGACATTTCCTTGTATGTTACAACGTCAAAATATGTGCCACCCCAATGTGACTCGGACAATGTAACAGAGCCGTCCTTGTTAACCTTTTCAACAACAGCAACGTGACCACTCCAGCAAGCAACAGCACCAACCTTTGGTGTCTGGCCATATGGATAGTAACCAGCGTTGATATTCATTCCCCACCACTCACCAGCGTTACCGTGAGTGATAAGTGGCTTTTCGCCATTCATTTCGTATACACGACCAAAAGCATAAGCTACACAGTTTGGCATTGGTGTGCCAGTCTGAGCATAAGTGTTAAGTGTTGAGTAATAAGCAATGCTCTGACTAGGTGCTGTAAGTCTTGGCTCGTACATTTCATCATCTGCATATGCACACATAGGTGTCAAAAGCGAAATAAGAATTGTAATAATAAATATTACTGGAATGATAAGCAGGGTTTTCTTCTTTGCCATAATACTTTCTCCTTTTTCTTTGGTAACAAGCAATCTAAAATCGTTACCTGGGATGATTACAAGATTTTTTATTGTTTCTGATTGAACTCGCTTATTGAATTTTGAGTGTTGCCTCTTTGACAACAGTGAGCATTATACCAAAACTGTCAAGCTGTAATCTATGGCAAGAAGTCACAAGCATTTTGTAACCTTTCCGTAACTTTTATGCACTTTTTACAAAATTGCACTGTTTGGCTTGACTTTCTAATGGACTAAAGTCTATTATCTTGGTCGAAATGTGTCTTTTTCGCTCCAATAATTACCAGTAATTTGGCTAAATGACAAAAGCATTGTTTTATTTATATAATTATGATATAATAATATACAAATTATACATAGGAGATTACTATGGACGACAACAATCAGCAATACCAGTGTGCCTGTGAATGCTGTGCATCACCAGAGCAGATGGCAGCGATGAGAAGAGAGCAAACGATAAAGCTCGTTTTTTCAATCGTGCTGTTTTTCGCTGGATTAATTATATCTGAATACACTACTCTACCAGAATACATATACCTTATATGCTTTGGTATCAGCTACCTGCTAGTTGGATTCGGCATAGTTAGAGATGCTATATTAGGCGTTTTAGCAGGATATATATTTAACGAAAATCTGCTAATGTCGATTGCATCCCTTGGTGCATTCGCTATTAAGGAATATCACGAGGGCTGTGCTGTGGTGATTTTGTACACCATTGGCGAGCTAATGCAGCAAAGAGCTATAGAAAAGAGCCGTCGCAACCTTGCATCAAATCTTGGTGCTGACCACGAGCCAGTGCAGAGCTCATCCGAAAAATTCATTACCAGATTTGCTATGGTATACACGCCTATCGTGTGTGCTATATCTATACTAATAATAGTTATTCCACCACTATTCCTAAAGGGTGAATGGAACGAATGGCTACACCGTGGACTGTCAGCACTAGTCGTTAGCTGTCCTTGTGCGATAGTTGTTAGTGTGCCACTATGTTTCTTTGGTGGTATCGGTGCTTGTTCAAAGGAGGATATTTTCGTCAGCGACTCTGCTTGTATCGAAAAAATGAGCAAGTACACAGCTGATATCAGTGAAAATGATATCAAGGCTGACGGAATAGTGATAAAAGATTTTTCTAACGAAAAAGTTACGACTGGTATCAAAATCGCAAAGAAGACAATCCGTCTTGCGAAAGAGAATATCGTTATGTCAATCGCTGTAAAAGCTGTTATATTAGTACTTAGCGTGTTTTTGGCACGAGAGATACCAATGTGGCTAGCAGCATTCGGTGACGTTGGAATATGCATTATCGCTATATTTAACTCACTTAGAGCAATGAAAAAATAGTATTAAGGAGATATGTATGAAGAGCAATGGCATAGTTGCGACCAGCATAGGTCTTGCTGCTAATTTCATATTATTCCTCGTAAAGCTATATGTTGGAATAAGCTCCAATTCGCTGTCGATATACTGTGACGCTATCAACAATTTGGGCGACACATTCGCTTGTATCATCGCTGTGGCTGGATTCGTGCTAGTCAAAAAGATGACTGACCAGCACGCTACTAGGACACAGAGCCTAGCGACATTCGTCATCAGCACGATAATCGCTATCACTGGTGGATATTTTATATACAATGGTGTTGAGCGACTAGTGTATCCCCTACCATTATCGTACAGCAAAAAATATGCTATCATCATCGTAGCCACTATCCTTGCAAAAATCATTATGGGTGCTATGTATATATTATTCAACAAATCACAGAGCTCCACTATGCTAAAGGCTATGATACTGGACAGCTTCTTGGATTGCTTCATTACAGCATTTGCGCTGATGAGCCTGTTGCTAGTAGCAAGGGTGAATTTTGCAATCGACGGAATATTTGCAATCATTACTGGTTCAATCATTACTATAACAGCGATAAAGAATGTTATCGCCCAAACAAAATATCTTATCACAAATTAGGAGAATATTATGGCAAAAAAAGCTCCAAAGAAAATAGCAAAGACTATACTAAAAATACTACTCAGCATCATTATTGCAATAGGCATTATCGCCCTTGTCACAGCGATAGTTAATTTCGTTGCTGTAAAGAGCTGTGAGAACCTTATCGACAGCGTATCTGCTGTAGAATATGACAATCAGCTACAGCCAACAGTGGACGAAAAAGATGGCTACTACACTTTCAAGACCGATGATGATATGAAGGTCGTTCAGCTAACAGACGTACATATCGGTGCTGGTATGATGAGCTCAAAGAAGGACGCTATGGCTATCAACGCTGTTACTGCAATGCTCACAGAGGAGAAGCCTGACCTTGTTATCGTTACTGGTGATATCGCATATCCAGTGCCATTCCAGGCTGGCACATTCAACAACAAGAACGGTGCTCTGCTATTCGCTAGATTGATGGAAAAGCTAGGTGTTTACTGGTGTCTATCATTCGGCAACCACGATACAGAGGCATATTCATACTACACTCGCAAGGATATATCAAAGATATATTCAAATCACGAAAAATATCCACACTGTCTGTTCCAAACTGGTCCAGAAGACGTTGACGGATACGGTAACTATATCGTAAAAGAGGTCAACTCTGCTGGTGAAATTGTACAAGGTTTCATTATGATGGACAGCAACTCTTATGTCGACAATGACTATCTTGGCATTATGTGGAAATATGACTGCCCTCACGAAAATCAGGTCGAGTGGTACAAGGAGCAAATCACTGCACTAACAGAGCAAAATGCTGGCAAGGTGCCAAAGACCGAGATGTTCTTCCATATCCCTATTCAAGAGGCAAAAGAGGCATATGACGAGTACCACGACAATGGATTTAAGGATACTGATAATGTAAAATATCTGTTCGGTAAGGCTGGCGAAAAGGACGCTGTTGTCTACTGTAGCACAAAGAACTATGGTCTGTTCGACGCTTGTGAGGAGATGGGCTCAACACAAGCTATGTTCTATGGTCACGACCATCTAAATAATTTTTCTATGCTATATAAGGGCATACAGCTTACATACGGATATTCAGTAGACTATCTTGCATACTCTGGTATCGCAAAATTTGGTGCACAGAGAGGCTGTACAATCATAAATGTTCACCAAAATGGTGATATCGATATCACCCAGGAGAACTACTACCAAGACAAGTATCAGCCTATCAACGCAAAAGAGAAAGTAACTATGGACGATTACTATACCGAGGAATAAGAAAATGAACGAAAATAACTACAATTACTATAACCCAAACACACAGCAACAGCAGACATATCAGCAGCCAGTGTACCAACAGCCAGTGTACTATGCACAGCCAGAGGACAAGACAAAGGAGGTTATGTCAGTCGGTGAATATATCGGTATGACAATACTGCTTGCTATCCCAGTGGTGAACATTATCTGCTGGATCATTTGGCTAACATCGCCAAATACAAACAAGAACAAAAAGAATTATCTTATCGCACAGCTAGTCATTATGCTAATAGGTGTTGCCCTATCGATAGGAGCTTTCATTCTGTTCAGTATTGCTGGTATATCCCTACTAGACGAGCTACAATATATGATATAAATAGCAAAAGGACCACTCATACGAGTGGTCCTTTTTGGCGTCCCAGAGGGGATTCGAACCTCCGACACCCACTTTAGGAGAGTGGTGCTCTATCCAACTGAGCTACTGAGACATAACACAATGTATTATATAATTTTCACCATCGAATGTCAAACAATAAATTGTTTTACAAACGTGTTAATATGTGATAATATGTAATTAATACTTATTATATAAGGGAGTACCGATATGATATTAGCAATAGACGTTGGCAACACTAACATAGTTCTTGGCGTTATTGACGAGGAGCTAGCTTGTAGTGGCAGACTTGCTACAAATATATACGAAACTAACGAAGAATATGCTATGAAAATTCACAGCTTTCTTCACCTAAACAATATTGAAAAAATCGATGGTGCGATTATATCAAGCGTTGTGCCAGCACTCGTCAACACATTCAAAAAGGCTGTAAAAATGGCTTGTGGTGTTGATGCAATCGTTGTTGGCCCTGGTGTAAAAACCGGACTGAGCATAAAGATTGATGACCCAGCACAGCTCGGTGCCGACCTTGTTGTTGGTGCTGTAGCAGCAAAGGCAAAATACCCTTGCCCTATCATCATATTTGACCTAGGCACAGCGACAACGGGCTCTGTCATCGACAAGAATGGTGACTTTATCGGTGTTGTTATCACCACCGGTGTCAAGACCTCGCTAAACGCTCTATCCAGTGGCACAGCACTTTTGCCACAGATTGATATCTCTGCTCCAAAGCGTGTTATCGGCACAAACAGTGTCGACAGTATGAAGAGTGGCTGTATCATCGGCACAGCTGTTATGATGGATGGATTCGTTGAGCGATTTGAAGAGGAGCTTGGCGAAAAAGCAACTGTAGTCGTTACTGGTGGTCTTGGTGCTAGTATTGCGAAGAATTGTAAGCACGATATGATTATCGACGACAACCTACTCATTGACGGACTAAAAATTATCTACGACAAGAACGCACAATAAGGTGAATATTATGAAAAAGATACTATCTGTCTTTCTCAGCATTACAATTATATTAAGTTGCCTAGTAGGTCTAACATTCGAGGCTAGTGCTGCAACTATTGTCGCTAATGGTAGCTGTGGCGCTAGTGGCTACTCTATGTCATGGAGCCTTGACTCTGATGGTACAATCACCATCTCTGGTAACAATCAGCGTATGGCAGATTTTACCACAAGGAACAGACCTGGCTGGTATAACCAACGAAATAATATCAAAAGACTTGTACTAGAGAGTGGCGTAATCAATGTTGGTGCATATGCATTTGCTGACTGTAGCAATATGGAGAGCATCGATTTTGGCACTATCGACACTATCGGCAACAACGCATTTGAAAACTGTAACAGCCTTACAAGAGTTGAGCTATCTGACAGATGCTCTTGGATTTGGGCAGCAGCATTCAAAAACTGCAAGGGTCTAGTTAGTGCTACTGTTATGGCTTGTAACAGCTATTCAAACAGTATTCCATCCGAAATGTTCAGTGGATGCTCTGCGCTCGTGACAGTCAAGCTAGGCGATAGCATAAACAGATTTGAGGCTAACAGCTTTAATGGCTGTAGTGCCCTAACCTCTATCATCACAGAAAGTGATAGCCTATCTATCGCTAACAACAATGCTTTCAACAATGTTACAAAATCAAAATGCTATATCGTATCATCAAAGTCTGGTGCACAGAGCTTTGCTAATAGCAATGGATTTGCATACACTAACGAATTTTCTGGCATATGCTCTGACAACACATACAGTAGTAACAAACTAATGTGGCACTACGACAAGGACACCGAGATATTGAGCTTTACTGGCTCTGGCGATATGACCTACTACGAAAATGGTAGTCAGCCTTGGTACAAATATCTATCTGTCACAAAGATGATCACCTTTGCTGATACTGATGGTAGGACCTCTACTAGCACTGGTGCATTCATGAACAACAAGATTATCGAAAGCGTTAATCTAAAAAACATTTACAGCATTGGCTGGGCTTGCTTCCAAAATTGTACAAATCTTGGTGGCAGAATCGCATTCGATAGCAATATTTCTGCTGTGTGGGGATATGCGTTCGAGAATTGCAAAAAAATTGACTCTATCACCTTTGACGCACCGAGTGATGACCACGATTTGCAATTTAAGGTTGGTGCATTCAAGGGCTGTAGTGGCACTACATACTGGCTAAATATTCCAAATAACTGTAGCGTTATTGAGGACGAAGCATTCTTTGGCACTGGATTTAACTATGTTACTATCGACTCGGCTAATATCTCTATCGGCACTAACGCATTTGGCGATGGCAATGGTGGATATGCTCGATTCTTTGGTCCAGACGGTGTGAATACTGGCACAAGAGAATTTGTACAAAAGCACAAGACAGATTACAACTACAACTGGTACTACTACTGCAAGGAAAACCACACCTACACCAGCCAAACTATTTACCCAACCTGTACAGAGTTAGGATACGACCTGTACTATTGCAAATACTGTGACGCTGACAAGACAAAGTCGAATTATACCAGCAATCTAGAGCATAAATATATCGTTACTAGAGCAGAAAACAACGAGTTTGTCTACTACTGTTCAAGGTGTCAAAAGAACAATATCCATATTCCTGCAATAGACGTTAGAAAGCTATTAAAAAATTCTATTAGCTCATCTGCAGGATACACAAGCTATATGCAAAACAACTACAATGCAAAGGTTGACGTAAACAAGGATGGCGTAATCAACGCAAAAGATTACCTACTCATCAGAGATACAGTAAAGAACGCAAATCTCACCAACAAGCAGACAGTTATTAATCCTGACATTAGCTATCAAACCATGGACGGATTTGGTGCATCTGCTGCTTGGTGGAGCCAAACCGTTGGTGGATGGGAGAACGCTGATGATATCATCAAGCTACTATATGACGAAGATGATGGTATCGGTCTTGATATCTATCGATACAATCTGGGTGCTGGCTCTCGTGATACTAACGACACAACAATGTATATCGATGATGAGAGGACTAATTGTTTCCTAATGGCTGATGGCACATACAACTGGGACAATGACCCAAATGCTATGAACGCCCTTGCTCTTGCAAGAAAGCATAATCCAAATCTAAAGGTTACCTTGTTCAGCAATTCTGCACCAGTATATATGACCAACAATGGCCACGCATACGCTAACCCAGTGAATGACGATGGCACATACAACGCCAATATGAGCGAAGCAAACTATCAACGTTTCGCAACATTCGTTGCCACCTGTGCAGAACATTTCATCGACGAAGGATACAATGTTACAAAGGTGTCCCCTATCAACGAGCCAGAATGGTCATGGGCAGGCTGGCGCAATGGTGACGGTGGCGTGTCGATGAACCAAGAGGGCTGTAACTGGACCGATGACGAAGCACTTAAGTTCTTCAACAACTATATGATACCTACCCTAAAGGCTAATGCAAAGCTAAATGGCAAGGTCGACGTTTCTGTATGGGAGTCCGGACAGATGGACCACTGGCAGTACTGGAACGGTTTTTTGAACAAATGTTTCTCATCTAATTCTACATACCAAAATGCTAACGCAAACATTCGCTCATATGTCGACTCAATCGACACACATTCATACTGGGCAAACACCGACGCTAGACAAAATGTTGCAAACCAAATCAAAGGTTCCGACTTTGGTCAAAAGATACGCTGTACCGAGTACTGCCAGATGGGTACTGATGGTAGCTCTGGCGTATATGGTAGAATAAACAAGTTCGGTATGACCAATGGTATGGAGATAGAATATGCGCTAGCTATGGCTGATATCATTCACCAGGATTTGACTATTCTAAATGCTGTAGAATGGGATTGGTGGACAGCTGTTGGCAGAGGCATATACACCGACTCACTAGTATATGTCAACAATGCTAATCATTCTGATATCCAAGCATCGAAACGACTATACGCTCTTGGTAACTATTCAAAATTCATCGATGAGGGGGCAAAAAGAGTGCAAATCAGTACTGGCTCTGCATTTGGTGCAGACCTAAACACAGAGGAAACATTCTCTTGGTCTGATGACTGGGGTTCATACACCGACAAGAACAACTATATCGAGCAATCTGCATTCGTTAACCCTGATGGTGACACTGTAGTCGTTTATGTCAACAATTCTGACACTAACGAGTTTACCACATTTGACGCAAAGACATATGCCAAGTTTGAAACATATGTTACTGATAAAAGTCGTGATTTGGAGCTTAACCAGTCTGGATTTGTTGGTGACGAGGCTATCGTTATCCCATCAAAATCAGTCACTACAGTAGTGCTACACGATGGCACTACTCCAGCAAAATCTGCTGACGGAGCATATCTGTTCACATATTTCGTTGGTAATGGTGTTGAGGAGCAGAGAGTTAGATTTGCTGTCAGCGATGATGGTTACAATTTCACCCCACTCAACAGCAATGCTCCTATCATCTCACAGACAAAGGGCACACTCTCCTGTCGTGACCCATATATCTTCAAGGGTGAGGACGGATACTACTACCTAATCGCTACTGATATGGACGCATCTACAAATCAGTGGTGGGGCAACAGCAAATCGATGGTTATTTGGCGTTCAAGAGATTTGATTAACTGGACTGACGAAACAATCATCGATATGACAAAGATACTACCGGACAATGATATCAATCGTTGCTGGGCACCACAGGTTATTTGGGACAGTGACAAGGGCGAATATATGGTATATTTCTCACTTGCTGCTTGGCCATATACTGGCAACGGAACATATCTGTACTACTGCTACACTGATGATTTGCTAGACCAGAGCAAGTACACAACCCCAGAGCTACTGTACAAGCCAAAGGATGGTGGTGCATCAATCGATGGAGATATTATCTACGATGCAAAGAACAAGCTCTACTACCTATACTACAAGGATGAGACAAAGGCTACTATCTGCTATGTCACCTCAAAGAGCCTAACTGGTCCATATCGTGACTACGCTAATCCACAAAAGGCTGTAAGGTCAGACGTTGGACTAGAGGGTTGCAACAGCCATTTCATCACTGGCACAGACACATTAGTTATGCTTGCTGATGCATATGGTGACGGATATTTCGTAGTTAATCAGTCGAATGATTTTCAGCATTTCAACACGCTAAAACCAGCTGACTACACCATCAACAACTGTTCACCACGACACGGCTCTGTAGTGGCAATCTCCAAGGCAGAGAAAAGTGCACTGGTAAGCAGATTTGGATATTAAATATATTATTAAGGGACGACTCAATGGGTGTCCTGCATAAAGAGGTATAGCTCCAATAATGTACCTTTTTGATTAATATGTCGTTAAAAATAACCAGTAGGCGTCAGCCTACTGGTTATTTTATGCTAAATCTTAATGAAAAAATTTACTATTATTAGAGTGCCTTACTTTTGCATATTTCTTACATATCTCTTTGGCGTTCTGCCATTTTTACGAAACTGTCTGCGCATATCATCGACAATCTCTGGTGGCTGGTCCTTGATATATCGATAGAACTCCATATTCCACCTCTTGCGAAGCTCCTTGTTAGCGACCTCATTACAAATCTCATAATGCTTCATCAAGGTCAAAAGAGCATTCTTCTCGAACTTTGTCTTTATCTCGTCCTTGGTATAAGGCTGTTCGCCACACCACTTGATAAATCTAACAGCATAGTGGTCCTGTGCCTTAAACATTCTAACCTTGTTAAATCCCTTTTTCTCATAAAGGCGAATAACAGCGACATTCTTCTCTGGAGTAGAGAGCACCACTGGCAACCCCTTGCCAAATGCATATTCTGTGCCCTTGTCGAGCAAATCGCCACCAAGACCAAGCTTTTGATATTTTGGCAAAACTCCAAAATGGCATATCTCGATAGCATCACCAGTATAGTACCATCTTTCTTCGTGCTTTGGTTTTACGGATATAGTGCCGATTATCTTTCTACCATAGCGAACAACAAAAGTCTTGCCACCATCGTTCTGCAGGTCAATCAACTTGTCCTTAAAGTCATCAAAATGGCTAAAATGAAAATCATATTTCTCCATTCCAAAGCTATATGCCTGCTTCAAAACAGAATTTATCTCATCAATATCCTTTTCACTAGCCACGCCAAAACGAATGAACAGCACACGCTGTATCTTGCGTATCAACCTTTTTAATCTTTTGAGCATACAATCTCTCCCAAAATAATTATACCATTATTATATACACATTTTGACATTTAGTCAAACAAATAGATTTGACAAAATAACACAAAAAAGCACCCTGCAAAAGCAAGGTGCTATAGTATTAGTATTTAATTGGTGTTGAATCAAGATACTTGTTAACCATGAGTGCTACCTTAAATACAATAGCGTCATCAAATTCTCTCAAATCAAGACCAGTAAGCTTCTTAATCTTTTCTAGACGATAAACAAGTGTGTTTCTGTGAACGAACAGCTTACGAGAGGTCTCGGACACATTAAGATTGTTCTCAAAGAATCTCTGGATAGTGAACAATGTCTCTTGGTCAAGGCTCTCGATACTACCCTTCTTAAACACCTCACGAAGAAACATTTCGCATAATGTTGTAGGTAGCTGATAGATAAGACGAGCGATACCAAGATTGTCATAGCTAACGATAGAAAGCTCTGTATCGAACACCTTGCTAACCTCTAGAGCAACCTGTGCCTCCTTGAATGAACGAGCAAGCTCCTTGATACCAGTTACACAAGCACCGATACCAACCATTGCTGTACAGTAGAACTCTGTGGACAATGTGTCACAAATTGACTGTGCAAGCTTCTCCAAATCCTTGCTGTCAACATTAGGTCTAACCTCTTTGATAAGAGCAATATCGTTCTCATTAATATTGATAACGAAATCCTTTGTCTTGTCAGGGAAGAAGTTTTGAATAACATCGAACACAGAGATATCAGTAGTCTTTGTGATACGGATAAGGAATACTACTCTGCTAGCGTCGTTGTTAAAGCGAAGCTCACGAGATTTGATATAAATATCGCCAGGAAGAATATTATCCAAGATAACATTCTTAACGAAATTTGAGCGATCAAATTTCTCATCATTATTCTTTTTAATCTGGTCAAGTGCAACAGCAATGATACCAGCATAGTGACGGCTCATCTCGTCAGTGCCATCAACGAACACTGCGTACTCTGGATGAACACTGTCGCCAAACGCCTTGTATGTGCAAGAGTCAACACAAATCTGTGGACCATTGAACACTCCAGCAGCGATAACACCCTTGCGGATTTCGCCAATCATACCTAGCTCACTACAGCTAATAACAGATCCACTCTCATCAACGACACCAATAGTTCTGTCAGTAGCTTCACGCATCTGGTTAATAATACCTTGGAACAATCTATTAGGCATAAATATCCTCCCAACATAGTCTGTATTTGTACAGTGCACAAATGTGCACAAAAAAACAATAGAACGATTGTATATATTATACAATCGTTCTTGTTATTTTGCAACCTTTTTAACAAAAATATTTAAAAAACTTGTGCTTTTTGCATAACAATGACCAAAAACACCAACATATTGTGTAGCCATTATCAGCCAAACACAAGACAAAATGTTACATTTTTATCATTTTGACCTCATTATCGGTCAAATATCGACATTCGCCCAGTGCCAAATCATCATCAAGTCGCACCTTGCCCATCGCTGTTCTGTGCAATTCAACGACTGTTATACCGTGTTTTTTGAACATACGCTTGACCTGATGATAGAGCCCTTGTCGTAGCACAACCCTAGCGACAGTCCTATCGTCATTCACTGGTTCAACAATGGCAGAAAGCAGTCTTTCATCACCAAGTGTCATACCTGATGAAAAGTCAGCCACAACCTCATCGCCAAATGGCTTGTCCAATGTGGCGATATATTCCTTATCAACATGCTTTGATGGGGAGAGAATACTGTGTGCATATTCGCCATCATCAGTGATTAGCACAAACCCTGTCGTATCCTTATCCAACCTGCCAGCTGGAAACAGGCCACGTCTCTTCATCTCATCTGGCAGAATATCGACAACAGTTGTGTCACCCCTACCCTCACTGGCAGATACAACACCCTTTGGCTTGTTCATCATAATGTAGACAAACTTGTTGTTCGATATTTGCTTGCCTTCAACAGTAATAGTGTCCGTATCGGCACATTTTGTATCAGCAGATTTTGCGACAGAGCCATTCAGCTCCACAACGCCAGAACGGACAAGCTGTTTCGCCATCGAACGAGTGATATTCAGTTCTCTAGATAATATCTTATCAAGTCTTTCCATCCTTTAGTCCTACCAAAAATCCGTTATCAGCCGAGGTGTCGCACAAATCAGCACCTATCAGCACACCATTGTCAACAATCAAGTCGACAATAACACTATCCTTGTCACCATAGTCCACAATATTATATGTATATATGGTGACCTCCTTGCCCTTGTAATTAGCAAGATCAAAGCCCTGCTTTAGCTGTATCTCATTGTACTGGGTATATACGTCATTGAACTCGGATGGAATAGTAACATTTTTCGAGGTTTCCGTTCCATCAGTAGAATATCCAGCAGATTTGATATAGCCTATCCTCTTTTGAGAGGTGGAGCAATCGATAGTCGCCATTGCTGGCTTTGCACCATTGTGATTGCCGATAAATGTTATCAAAATCACCACAGCACCAGTAAGTGCCAGTATAACACCAAATATCTTTTTTGGGCTAGCCTTTATAGTAAGCATTCGCATAGTATCACCAATTAATACTATGCGGCAAAAATCATTTTATACCACGAAATCAGCCAATTTGCTAATATCAGCAATATCGACAGTTACGTCGATATAAAGTCCATTATCACGATACTCCTCAAAATGAACATTGCCATCGTGCGCAATAGCAGAGGCACCCATCTTGTCAAATGGGATAAGGAGCTGTAGCCTCTTTTTATCATTTGGTAGTGCCCTTTCGATAGCTAGGAGCAAATCGTCCACTCCCTCACCAGTAAGAGCACTAATTCTAACACTGTTGTCGAAAAAATCAAAGTCCAAATCATCAGCACGATCACATTTGTTAAGCACATTGATGATAGGCTTTCCACCACAGCCAAGGCTGTCCAAAAGGTCAACAGTCACCTTAATATGCTCTGCACACTCATCACTACTAGCGTCGCAAACATTGAGTATCACGTCTGCCCATACAGCCTCCTCAAGTGTCGACCTAAATGCGTCAACAAGCTGATGAGGTAATCGTCTAACAAGTCCAACCGTATCGACTAGCATAATCTGTTCGCCATTAGGTAGTGTCAGCTTGCGTGCTGTTGGGTCAAGAGTGGCAAAAAGCTTGTCCTCCTGTAGCACGCCAGCATTAGTTAATCTGTTCATCAAGGTTGATTTGCCAGCATTAGTGTAACCGACAATAGCAACACAGATAGCGCCATTTTTCTTGCGACGCTCATGCATCGCTGTCCTGCGCTTCTCGACCTTATCAAGCTCTTGACGAAGGCTTTGAATACGAGAACGGATATGACGCTTGTCCGTCTCTAGCTTCGTCTCACCAGGACCACGAGTACCGATACCACCACCAAGACGAGATAAACTAACACCCTTGCCACTAAGCCTTGGGAGCGAATACTTTAGCTGTGCTAGCTCAACTTGGAGCTTGCCCTCACTGGACCTTGCTCTAGCAGCAAAAATATCAAGTATTAGCGTTGTCCTGTCGATAACTCTAGTATCGGTAATATCCTCGATATTCCTAACCTGCACTGGTGACAGTTCACCATCAGAAATAATCAAATCAATATCATTACTATGACAAAAATCGCTGATTTCTGCTAGCATACCTTTGCCAAGATATGTGCCTGCCTCTGGTGATGGTCGTTTCTGTATAACAGTGCCAACGACCTGTGCACCACCAGTTTTTGCAAGTTCCTCTAGCTCTGCCATTGACACCTCGGCATCATAATCGCCACAGTCGAGTGCTATCAAAAATGCTCGTTCTAATCTTTCTTCTGTCATATCTAGTCCTTATCAACAAGTGCTTGGAGCACTCTGTTAGCGATTGGTCCAGCTGTCTGTGAACCAGAATTACCATTCTCCACAACAACGACGAACGCATATGGATGCTCGTCATCATCCATGTATCCAGTAAACCACGCTATATTATGCTCATCAATATCATCGATTTGGGCTGTACCACTCTTGGCACATAGGCTCAAACCGTCATAGTTATAATCACCATACTGCTCCTTAACATTGTTGCGAAGCAGAGCACCAATCTTGCCTGCTGTGTCGCTAGACATAAGCTCCACCTTATTAGTAGGCAAGGTCAAATTAAGTGCGTTACCAGTTTGATTAGCAAGTGTCTGAACAAGATTGAACGATACAGCAGAACCATCATTAGCAATAGCACTAACGATACGGAGCATTGTCATAGGCGCAATCCTTGTGTCACCCTGACCGATACCAGTCCATCCAAGCTTGTCATCAGCAACACCCTTGACGTCAAATGTGCCACCAAAGGTCTTAATAGCGCCACTGATAACGATATTAGAGCCGATACCAAGCTCCTTTGCTGTAGCCTCTAGCTTCTTGTCGCCAAGCTCGATAGCAATCTGCGCAAAAACAGAGTTGCAAGACTTTGCAAGTGCTGTTTCAAAATCAACAGAGCCACCATGATTGCCATTACAGCCAATCTCCACACCCTTCTTTGGTGTGTAGCCACCATTACACTCCCATGTTCTGTCATAAATATCTGGGATATTCTCTATAGCCGAAATTGCTGTAACAATCTTAAATGTTGATCCAGGAACATAATGAGCAGAGAACAAACGATTGATATACACACCCTCGTAGTACTCATTAGTCTCCAAATCATATGGCACAGAATTAACATCATAACTAGGAGTAGACACAGCACACACGATATCGCCAGTCTTGTAATTAACGATACCTACTGTACCCTTGCGACCATTAAGTGCATTGTATGCGACATTGTTTATTTCGCTATCGATAGTCAAGGTCAAATCATTTCCCTTACCATATTTCTCGATATTATACACACCTACAAGTGTGTTGTATCCAGTCAGCTTTGCATCAAATACGGACTGTACACCGGATGAAATAAAGTTCTTTGGGTCACCAACGATATGGAGCGTTGATTTTCTAGTAGTGGCGTCATCATTGTACACACGCTCGCCATCAACAGTTTCTGCAAGTGCAACACCATTCCTGTCATAGATAGTGCCAGCACCAACCAACTCACCATCAGAATACACATGTGAGTTAAATCTTTTCATAACCCATTCGTCGCCATTGTTGACAAGCGTTACCGTTAAAAACACTATTCCAGCGATGAACAGAGCAGATAGTATCCAGAGAAATATTCCTCGTCTAGTAATCATTTTCATCTTTTCTTTGCACCTCCTAGATAGTTGTAGGTGCGCACGTCAGACGCCTTAATGAATGCCAACACAGCCCAACAGCTCATCATTGACGAGCCACCCTGACTAACGAATGGTAGTGTAACACCAGTTAGTGGCAAAATATCAGTGATACCAAAGATATTAAGTGCTGTTTGGAACAACAGTAGACCTGCACCAGCAACAGCAGCGATAGAATAGAATGTTGAGCGTGATGCAATAGAATTTACTAGCGCACTGATAGCGATACAAACAAATGATAGCACCAGTGCAACAGCAAAGATATATCCCCACTCCTCACAAATCACACCAAAAATCAAATCAGTAGTAGACGCAAATACATATCTAACATTACCCCTACCGATACCAAGTCCAAGCATACCACCACTGGCTAGTCCTACTAGCACACGGCTCTGCTGATAGCCCTGGTCATTATAGTATTCCCAAACATGACGATAAACAGCAAATCTGCGCTGAACATAGCTCTTGTACTTCAGCACGATACCACCACCCATCACAGCAGCACCGACAGCAAGGCCAATAGTCTTGATATCGCCAGAATTCATAAATGCGATGATAAGAAATGTCATAAAGAATATTAGCGCTGTACCAAAATCCTTGATGATAATCAGTGATCCAACAATAGCTAGTGAAAATCCGATAAATGCGATAATATTCTTCGAGGTCTGTATCTTCTCCAATGTTGCAGATCCAACAAAGATAAATGCAATCTTGACGAACTCTGATGGCTGAAGGGTGATACCACCGATAGTAATCCAGTTTCTAGCTCCGTTAGTAGTCTTTGCAATAGCGAGATTGACTAGCATTAGCAGTATCGCAGCAACAGCAACGACTATTCGCATCTTCATACAAAAGTCGACATTGCCCATAAGGAACACCATAAATATGAAGATTATGATACCAGCAAGCACCATAAAATACTGCTTGAACGCTGCATCAGCGTCCACACTACCGATAGTGACTAGACCAACACCAGATAGGAAGAATGCGATAATCTCTAGTTCAAAATTCCTACGATGGAACACTGTATAAAAGAACACGAGATACACCCATTCTGTCACAACTAGGCATAGTAGTGCCAGCATAACCTTTGGCTGAAGCTCATCACCAGAATTAGCACTGATGAAGCCAGTAATCAGCTGAAATACCGACAATATAATCAAGAGCAAAAAGTTGTTAACTGGCTTTACCCTTGTCATACGCTTGTTTTTTGTACCCATAATATCTCCTACTTATCGTAAAAAATGAACACCTTGTCACCAAAGGTAATCATATCCTCATCAAAAATAATCTGTGGCTGATTGATATATCTGCCATTAAGCTTTGTACCATTGTGGCTGTCCAAATCCGACAATGCCCATCCCCTACTGGTCTGGTGAATACGAGCGTGGTGTGACGACACAGCCTGGCTCATAATCTGAATATCTGTATCAGCACCTCGACCAATAAGAACGTCCTTTTTCTTTAGGTAAATCGGCTTCTTCGTCTTGATATCGACAAGAACGCCATAAGCAACAGTCTTTGCTGGGGCATCAACAGTTCTACGAATTTCCTTTCGACTGCGAGCATTGAGCGCCTCGTCACAAACAAATCGCAACGGAACATTGCCGATAGTGATGATATCGCCATTTTCAATAACCTGCTTGCCCTCCACCTTTTCGCCATTAACCATAACGCCAATAGTACGAGCAGAGGTGTCAGTAACTACCCAATCCTTACGCTTCTTCGCAATAACAGCGTGAAAGCGAGAAACAGTAGGAAATGGCAGAACAATATCATTCGACTTGCTCTTTCCAATAGAGGTCTCCCAATGGTCGATATCAATAATCGAGCCATCATTCTCATCAACTAGCTGTGCTAGCTTGTGCACACGAGGACGATTTCTAAACAGTGACACAATACAGGTCGCTAGAATAATCAAAATCGCTATCGGTGCTACATATCTAAATATCCCAATAATATATGTCATAATATCACCTTATATAAGACTTATAATTTAATATTATACTAATAACAAATTATAAAAAAGTCAAGAGCCTTGAAATTAATTAATATATATAATATAATGAACCCATAAAGCAAAAAGGAGATATACTATGTCCGTTACAAAATCTATATTTGGCACAATGGCTGATGGAACAGTCGTTGACCTATACACAATCACAAACAAGAATGGTGCTAGCGTCGCATTGCAGACACTTGGTGCTGGTATCCAAGCACTCAATGTGCCAGACCGAAATGGTGTTATGGCTGACGTTGTGCTAGGCTTTGACAACCCAGACGACTACGCTAACCCAGACTATGGCTACCAAGGTCTAATCGTTGGAAGATGGGCTAACAGAATTAGAGATGCAAAGTTCACATTCAATGGTGTAGAATACAACACTCCTGCAAACCAGGGCACATGGACACTACACGGTGGTGGTCGTTTCAGCTTTACCACTTGGGAGGTAGAGGAGACTGGCGATGATTTCGTCACATTCAAGAGATTTTCACCAGATGGTGAGGATGGATTTCCAGGTAACTTTACCATGTGGGTAAAATACACACTAACTGATGACAACACATTGCGTATCGAATACACTGTACTGTCCGACATTGACACTGTTGCAAACCCTACCAACCATGCATATTTCAACCTATCTGGTGATAACAACGCTACTGTTGAGGAGCATTATCTAAAGATTAATGCTGACTATTTCACCGAGACAGATGATAGTCAGCTACCTACTGGTGAGCTTGGCGAGGTTAAGGGCACAATGATGGACTTTACCAAGAGCCACAAAATCGGTGACAAAATTGATGAGCCATTTAGAGCAATCATCGATGGTATCGGATACGACAACAACTACTGTCTACGAAACAAGGATTTCACTCTAGCAGAGGCTGCTGTACTAGAGGACAAGGCTAGTGGCAGAAAAATGACAGTATACACCGACCTACCAGGTATTCAGCTATACTGTGGTGGATGGCTACAAAAGGACTACACAGCCGGCAAGGGTGACAATATCGTCAAGTTCCGTCGTGGTGCTGCGCTAGAAACACAGTTCTATCCAGACACTGTTAATATCGACACCTTCCCATCAAAATATGTAAAGGCTAATGAAGAATTCAAGACTATAACAGAGTTCAGATTTTCTGCAGAGTAAAACTTAATCACAAAATGTCAACTCCTTCATAGGATATAACGAAGTGAAGAAATGCTATATTTCATCTTCAATATTTTATGAAGGAGTTTTTTGTATGCCAGATAATCCTATTATGCAAAATGGCGATCGTCGCATTAGCGAGGCTGTATGCATCGACACAAAGCGTATATACGACTCGTGTGTCAGCAAGGACTGTTTAGAGGATTTAAGAGTTACATTTTTCGGTATGTCACAAAGGCTGATTGATGATGCCTACACGGTAAAATGTCGTGATTGCACTATCACAGCAGTGAGCATTGACGTAGAGGACGTTCCATTCAACCGAGGATATTACAATGTGGACATAACATTTTATTTTCAGCTCAGGTTTGATACCTACGCTGCACCTTGTACAAATCCACAGGTTGCAATCGGCTACACCAAGTTCGAGAAAAAATGTATCCTGTACGGTTCAGAAGGCAATGTAAAGATTTTCTCATCAAGCATTACCCCTAGCAGGGATCTTGACTGTCCAGAAGCACCACAGTACACTAACCCAACAGCAAAGGTACAGGCTGTTGACCCAGTGATTTTGGCAAGCGACGTAATCGACACCTGTGACTGTCCATTCCCACCAGTCACAACATTCCCACAGTCAATTCTCTCAATTTATCCAAATGAGAATATCCCACAAAATCCTGGCAAGGCTGTAGTAGTAACACTTGGTCTGTTCTCTATCGTACAGATGGAGCGTGACGTTCAGATGCTAGTACACGCATACGATTTCTGTATCCCAGACAGAGAGTGCAACTGCACCACACAAAATCCTTGCCAAACATTCCAGAATATTGAGTTCCCAGTGGACGAATTCTTCCCACCAGACAGAGACGATTGCGACTGTCCTTGTGGCAACAATAACCAATAAAAAAAGAGGTGCACTGCACCTCTTTTTTCTATCTATATTGATTACCTATACCGACATATGGTGTGCCATCACGGTCATACTCAACCACTAAAATGCTACCATAATTCATACCATTCTTGTCTACATAATCCCAATCAGTAATTTCATCATCAGGTAAATCATCACGAAGCTCTAGCTCATCTTTTTCGTCAATGTACAGATATCCATCAGAGTCGATATACACGATTTCCCAGCTATACTGTTTGCCATTGATATCAGTTATTTCGCCAACATATTCATATATATCATCTTCATAATCTTCGCTATTTTCTTCATTATAGGTCCAATGGTAAACATTACCCTGTCTGTCATAATATGGAACATCCTCTTGGCTCTCATACTTGTTGCCATTCATATCAAAATATGCAGTATAGTACGCTCCATCATCACCAAGATAGCTATCCATTTTAATATTATGCTGTGTGATAATACCAGAAATAACCAAACCGATAACAGCAATTGCTGTAATAGCAAGAACGATGATAGAGCCAATTTTTCTCTTTTTCTTGTCGCCAATAGAAAACACAAGTCCACTAACAACAGATATCAGAGTTGATATTGGTGCAAGAAAAATGATAATAAATGTGTGATACAAATCAAATCCAAGTAGCGAGAACATTGCCAAAGAAATAGGCATAGTAAACAGACCATAATATGCACCCATATCATATTCATCCATCACTACTGCTATTACGATACCCATAACGATAGTCAATACTAATGTAATAATAGTAGATATAATTTTGTCCTTTTTGCTATCAATTCGTGAGAACAAAAAGCCTGCCAGGACATAGAAGATTATTGCTATAGGATTGATAAAGCTAATAGAGGTCTCCATTTCGACCATTACTAACAATGTTGTAATAGCTGGAACAAATGCCAAATTAACAAGTGGCATAGCCATAATTTTTGCAAACCTTTTCATGCTGAAATCCCCTTTCGTTTGCTCCTTACAACACCTATATATCACACAAAAATGAGAAAATCAACTTTTTTCTATTTAGTTTATTTTTTGTTTATTCTTTTGTTAGAAAAAGTTTAGAAAGTTTATTTTTATTTTATATTTAACAAAAAAGAATGGATTGGGGGCATCCCACTAATCCACTCTTTTTCTAATGCTTATTTCTCCAGAACGGAGCACTAATCGCTCACCATTATGTAGCTCGACCTCTAGTCCACCAGTAGCGTCGATGCTAATCGCTGTGGCAGGTGTCATCTTGCCATCCTTGATAAACATTATCTTCTCACCGATAATCATCGAATGGCTACGATAGTAGTCGATGAACTCGGCATAGCCATCAGTGTTAATACTGTTCAGCTCGTTTGCAATAGCCGAAATCAAATCTGCACGATTGATGTCAACACCAAGACAAGATGCATTCTCGATATCGTCCGGAAATTCGGTCGTGCTAATATTCATACCGACACCGATAATCACCGAGGTGACCGTCTGTGTCTCAAAATCAGTAACAGCCTCGGTCAAAATACCACAAATTTTTTTGCCATCTAGGTAAACGTCGTTAACCCATTTTATTCTAGGCTTTTTGTCAGTCAAGCTCTCAACAGCCTTGCACACAGCAACAGCAGCTGCTGTAGTCGCTGTGACAGCATTCTCCAGTCTGCTCATAGGATGAATAACAAATGACATATATATGCCAGTGCTTGCTGGAGAGTAAAAGCTCTTGCCTTGGCGTCCTCTACCAGCAGTCTGCTCATCAGCAACGACAAGCATAATATCATCCTCACCATCAGCGATGAGTCGCTTTGCTTGGGTATTAGTAGAGTCAATAGTTGGATAATACATTACCTTACAATCAAAGTTAAGTCTACGCTTAATCGCATTGTCGCCCAACATATCATTGTCACCACCAAGCATATAGCCACGATTGGTGACAGCATCGATAGTATATCCATCCTTTTGTAGTGATTTAATCGCTTTCCACACAGCAGCACGGCTAACGCCAAGCTCCTTTGCGATACCCTCACCACTAATATATTCCTTATTGTTCTGTGCCAAAAGGCTCAAAACGTCATTCTTTGTCGACATATTTATTTCCTAATATAGAAAACAGCAAGTGTTTTTGGTCCACAGTGAGATGAGATGGTACAGCCAGCATCAGCAAAAATAACCTGCTCAAATCTGTCCTTACCCTCAACAAGACCCTTTGCGAATGCCAAAGTCTCTGGTGAAACGCCACCACTGTTAGCAATTACTATTCTATCCCTATCAATCTTGTTAATATCCTTTAGGCAATCATTGATATACTGCTTATATACAATATCCATCTTGCCACGATATTTCTTTGCAACGTCAAGAGAGCCAGTAGCATTATCCACAGCGATACTAGGCTTGATGCCAAGCACATTAGCGCCAAATCGTGCCACGCCAGAGCATCTGCCACCCTTGTGAAGATATTCGAGGCTGTCAAGGACAAAGGTCGCTGATACCTTTGGCACAAGCTTGCTTACCTTGTCAGCAATTTTCTTTGCATCCAATCCCTTGTCCCTAAAGTCACAAGCCTTTAGCACCAACAGACCCATAGCTGTGCACAATGATTTTGAGTCGACACAATACACGTCATCAAACTCATCAGCAGCGACACAAGCATTCTGATACGATGATGAGATAGCAGATGACAGACCGATATGAACAACCTTGTACCCCTGCTCAACTAGCTCACCAAACACCTCGCTATATCTAGCTGGTGGCACAGCAGCTGTCTTTGGTAGCTCACCAGTCTTGTCAACATGGGCATAGATATCCTTTGGCATAACGTCCACGCCATCAAGATATGCGTCTTCACCAAGTAAAATTGACAAAGGGATAATGGTGATATTATTATCTTTTACAATTTGTAGTGGCAAATCACATGTGGAATCAGCTGTGATTGCAACATTTTTTACGCTAGACATAAAAACAACCTACGATTCTGTATTATAGTATATAGTCAGTGACTGGTAAAAATCTTGTGGATAATCGTGCTCAAAGTCAATGGTGAGCACCTCTACTCCATCCTCTTGAGTAATATTCGCCTTGTACGAAATTTCATATTGTTTGCTAGATGGTGCAGTCTCCTCATTAATAACGATTTTGAAATCACCAGTCTCTGCTGCATTCTTGTCAAATGTGTAACCAGATTTTGCATAAAGCTTAATCTTGTCCTTGTCGAACACAAGCTTTGACACATTCTTCATCTCTGTTTCGTTATTATTATATGAAACAGCCTTTTCATTCATTGATGGATCATATCTGAAAGTATATTTTATCCAGTCGATATTCTTGTCGCCAATATTTGATATAGATTGGTCAGTGTTGTTCTCAACATAGGTCCAGTTCTTGTCTGCTGTCCTTTTCTTTGTTGGCTTCAATGATTTGTATTCATCGTTCGCCTTAAAATTCAATGACTTTGGTCTAACTACGAATCTGTTGAAATCATTTACATACAGCTTGCATCTGATATATCCAAGATTCTGCACGATATCAGTGCCCTTGTAGTTAACCTTAACGTCAATTTTTACAGCAATGCTCTGGTCCTCTTTGTCAAAGAAGTAATATCCTTGACCATATGACCAACGGTCAGTTTCGAGATAACCACCCTTGCCATCCTTAAGTGCATGGGCATAATTACGATAAATACTGTTAGCAATACCATCATTATTATATGTGATATTCTTGTCCCAAGCATATGTCATCGCAATCTGCACGAATTTGTCACAATAGCTTGGCTGGCTGAGCTCTGCCTTAATCTCGTTGTTAAGGATGGAACGCCATGTACCCTCTGATGCAACAGCAAGGTCCATCTGCTCCTCACCATTCTTGTCCTCAAAGATATTAAGAAGATATATATCGTAGATATATCCACCAGTTTCGAGATTAGTGGAGCTAACAACTCGGATTACAAGCTCCTTGTCATCAGGATTGTAATCATAATTGCCATAATACATTTCTGGCTTTTCTAGAGTAATATATTTGCTCCAATCGTAGAACTCAAATTCCTTGCCATTGTGAACAAGGATGTTATCTGTGCCACGCTGATAAAGCTCAAACTTGTCGTCGCCATCCTCCAATGTGTTAATTAGCACACGATCGCTACCCTTTTCGGTAACTGGAGCCTTGGTAACAGTGGTAAGGTTAGCATTACCATTTTCAACGTCCTTATTTTTATTATCAGCGATACAATATGATATAAACACTATTGTAATACATAATAGAATTGCAACAAGCACATTCAAAAAGCGTTTCATTATAATTTATAATTCCTTCAAATCAAATTTTATCTTTTCGCTATTTACGATATGATAGCACTGACCAGTCGCTAGACGGAATATAGGTGTGTCGTGCTCGATAGAGTCAGAATACACGTCAACAACCTTAATATCCTCTGGGTTATGTATTTCGTACAGCCTGCGTACCTTTTCCTCATTGCGACAGTTTTCGCCAATAATAGCACCAGTCTTTGCATTATGACGAGTACAAATCAGCTCATCAAAACTAAGTCTAGCAGCAATATCCTTTAGCAAAAAATCAGGGCTAGCGCTGATAACAACGCTGTATCTCTGCCTATCCTTGAACCAAGGGTGAACCTTGCCCTCATATTTGTCCCAAAATTTCTTAACAGCCCTATCTCTAGGCACTAGCGGAACAAACATAAAGCACAGCTTTTTGAACGCTGTAAAGCTGATAGCCTTGCACAGTAGTAGCAAAAAGCCTATCCCAATCACTGGCAAATATACCAAACACCAAGGATAATGCACCATACAGTACAAAAAGAACAGTGTGCCACTGTCGAATGGTACTATCGTTTTGTCAAAATCGTAAATATCTATTTCCATACTAAATTTCGTTCACGTCAAAATTAACGCTAATCCTCTTGTCACTCTTAAACTGTGTTAGCTTAACACCAGCAGCACAAAGCATTTTTTTGCTAGCGATGGTAGATTCAGTGTTAGCATACTTGTCTGATATGTAAATAACCTCTTTGATACCACTCTGGATAATAGCCTTTGCACACTCGTTACAAGGGAACAATGCTACAAAAATTCTAGCACCAACTAGGCTCTGTCCACCAGCGTTGAGTATCGCATTCAGCTCTGCGTGACACACGAATGGATACTTTGTATCATTCTGGCTATCTGCACTACGCTCCCAAGGGAACTCGTCATCGCTACAGCCTCTAGGGAAACCGTTATATCCAACGGACATAATCTTGTTATCATCGCTAACAATACAAGCACCAACCTGTGTTGATGGGTCCTTGCTACGCATGGATGACAAAAGAGATACACCCATAAAATACTCGTCCCAAGAAATATAATCCTCTCTCTTTGGCATAACTAATCCTCCGTTTACTTTAATGCGCTGATGAATTCATCAAGCTGTGGAGCATCTACGTCCTCTACCCTACCAGCATCAACTAGACTAGCAACAGCTGGGTTGATAGGTAGCTTTGCAAGTACTGGAACGCCAAGCTCCTTTGCAGTGCTATCAATCTGTGACTCGCCAAAAATATTAATGCGCTTGCCACAATCTGGGCACTCGTAGTAGCTCATATTCTCAACAAGGCCAAGCACTGGCACATTCATCATCTGTGCCATATTGAATGCCTTGTTAACTATCATCTTAACCAAATCCTGTGGTGTGGATACGATAACAATTCCATCAACTGGTAGCGACTGGAAAACTGTTAGTGCAACGTCACCAGTTCCAGGTGGCATATCAACAAATAGATAATCAAGCTCGCCCCAATTAACGTCAGTCCAAAATTGCTGAATAACACCACTGATAACTGGTCCACGCCATACTACTGGAGAATTAACGTCCTCAAGTAGCAAATTAATACTCATCATCTTTACTCCACTGTCAGTAACAGTAGGTAGCAGACCAGTATCATCCTGCATAGCTCTAGAGGTGATACCAAATGACTTTGGCACTGATGGACCAGTAATATCAGCGTCAAGGATACCAACCTTTAGACCAGCCTTCTGGCACTTTGCAGCAAGTAGACAAGATACAAGGCTCTTGCCAACGCCACCCTTACCAGATACGATACCGATAACCTTTTTTATACTTGAATGCTCGTTCATTGGCTTCAATAAGCTCTCCTGCTGTCTGTCAGAACAGCTCTTTGAACAGCTAGAACAATCATGTGTACATTCGCTCATAATATATACCTCGCATTAATAATTTCTAATAACCATTTTGACCTTACCAAGAACAGCGAGCTCATCAACAATTATAGGCTCATAATTATCATTCTCTGGCTGTAGTCTAAAATACCCATTTTCTTTAAAAAATCTTTTGACGGTAGCCTCGTCATCAATCAAAGCGACAACGATATCGCCATTGTCAGCGACCGGTGTCCTCTCCACAACGACCAAATCACCATCAAGGATAGCAGCATTCACCATAGAGTCACCCTTTACCCTCAAGGCGAACATATCTGCTCCACTACTTACAGCAGGGATAGGAATATATTCCTCAATGCTCTCAACAGCTAGTATAGGCTGACCAGCTGTAACAGTACCAACAAGTGGGATATGCACAGATTTTGCCCTTTGGCTATTGCAGATACGAATGGTACGCTTTAGCTTTGGGTCACGCACGATATAGCCATATTCCTCAAGCTTATCTAGGACATATTGAGCCGTAGATGGTGAGGCATAGCCAACAGCGTCAGCAATATCCCTAACCGATGGAGCAAAGCCCTTTTCGTCCAACGATTGCTTTATGTAGTCAAAAACCATTTGCTGTTTTTTCGATAACTGCTTCACAAAAGCACCCCTATAATAAATAAATTATAATTATTATAATAGTATATTCGTACTATGTCAAACATTTGTACAATTTTTAATAAAAAGTTAAGAATGCAACAAAAAAAGACGAGCCATAGACTCGTCTTTGCAATCAAACTCTAACTGGTGACGCCAACGGGAATCGAACCCGTGTTACCGCCGTGAAGGGGCGGTGTCTTAACCGCTTGACCATGGCGCCATGGTGGCTTTAACTGGATTCGAACCAGTGACACCGCGGGTATGAACCGCGTGCTCTAGCCAACTGAGCTATAAAGCCAAATTCAATTGCAAGCAAGATTATAACTTAAACAGAATAAAAAGTCAACACTTTTTTTAAATTATCTTGTTTGCACCATGGTCAAGAGATTATCACCATACTGATTATATCACATTATTATAATTTTTCAAGCTTTGCAAAATTTGCCATAAGCTTTTTTGTTCCAGCCTTGTCGAATGCGACCTCTAATAGCACGTCATTGCCCATAGGCTGTGTGCTGAGGATAACACCTGTGCCAAACGACTTGTGTCGAACAGTGTCGCCAACATTGTAGCTGACACCAGTAGCACTGGACTGTCCACCAACCTGTCCAAACTGGTGAGATGCAGAGCTGCTCTGCTTTGCTGTGCCGACTGGGGTAGCTGTGGAGTACTTGTGTGGCTTCTTTGGCGTACCAAAGGATGAACCACCATATGACGATCCACTGTATGATGAGCCACGACTATATGACGAACCACCACCAAAGGTAAATCTGCTCTGCTCTTGAACAGTCTTGTCCTCTGTAACGTCAGTAGGTATCTCCTTCAAAAATCTTGATGGCATATTTCTACTGGTCTGACCAAAGAGCATACGCTGACGAGCATGAACGAGATATAGTCGCTCTCTAGCACGAGTGATACCAACATATGCTAGACGACGCTCCTCCTCCAAATCCTCCTCGGAATAAAGGCTCTGATTACCTGGGAATATGCCCTCCTCTAATCCTGGAATAAATACAACTGGGAACTCAAGACCCTTAGCAGCGTGCAGTGTCATAAGAACTACGCTGTCATCATCCTCATTGTACGAATCAATATCGGACACAAGTGCAACGTCCTCCAAAAAGTCTTGTAGGCTAAAGCTATCGCTCTCCTCCTCATACTTGATGAACATAGATGACAATTCCTGAACATTGTTCTTTCTATCCTCTGCTTTGGTAGGGTCATCCTCCTCAAGATAGTCAAAATACTTTGTTGTATCAAGTATCTCTTGGAGCAAATCATTAACGCTCATACCATCCTCAAGGCACTGCTGAAAATGCTTTATCATATCAGTAAATTCCCTGAGCTTCTTGGCAGAACGATTAGTTTTTGCAAACTCCTCTGCATTTTCGCATACCTCGAACGCTGTCATCTTGTTAACAGCAGCAATCTCAAGGATATAGCTAAACATTGTGTCGCCAATACCACGCTTTGGTGTGTTGATAATTCTCTGCAAACGAACATTATCAGCTGTATTATTGATCACAGCGAAGTAGGAGATAATATCCTTAATCTCTTTTCTGTCAAAGAAACGGTTGCCACCGATAATTTTGTACGAGATACCACTTTTTGCAAGCAAAATTTCGATATTTCGGCTCTGTGCATTCATACGATATAGGATAGCGTGGTCCTTGTATGATCTGCCATTCTTTACATTTTCGGTTATCTCATCAATGATGAACTGTGCCTCCTCCATCTCGTTATTACCGGTGTAGAGCACAATTTTGTCACCATCCTTGCCAGCATATGAGCGTAGTCGCTTGTCGGCAAGTCGAGTCTGGTTATTTTTAATAACACCATTTGCAGCGTCAAGGATATTCTGCATAGAACGATAGTTCTCTGCTAGCTCAAGTTGTATAACCTTTAGCCCCTCATCCTCATAACGCTCCTTAAAGCGCATAATATTTTCAATAGTAGCACCACGAAAACGATAAATACTCTGGTCATCATCACCAACAACACAGATATTGTGATACCCACCAGCGAGCAGATATGTAAGCACATATTGTGCATAGCTAGTATCCTGATACTCGTCGACGATAACATACTTGAACTGGTTCTGGTACAGGTCTAGAACGTCGTCGTTCTCACGAAGCAGACGCACCATATTGTAAATCATATCGTCAAAATCCATAGCATCAGCACGCTGTAGCTCATTTTGGTACTCAATATAGCACTGTGCTATCCTAGCCTTACGAAAATCATTGACGGTGCTAGCCTTGTATTCCTCTGGGCTAATAAGACTGTCCTTTGCTCTGCTGATTTCACCAAGAATTGTCTTGTGATTAAGAAACTTGTCCTCGATGCCAAGATTTTTTTGCACCCTTTTCATCATACGACGCTGGTCATCAGTATCGTAGATAGTGAAATGCTGTGTGTAACCAATTCTGTCAGCAAAGCGACGGAGCATACGAGAACACATAGAGTGAAATGTGTACGCCCATATATCATTAGCCTCGTCACCAATGGTGGAAACGAGTCGTTCCTTTAGCTCACCAGCAGCCTTGTTGGTGAATGTGATAGCAAGCACCTGCCAAGGTAGAGCATAGCCATCAGCGATGATATGCTCAATTCTCTTAACGATGGTGGCTGTTTTGCCAGTGCCAGCACCAGCAACAACAAGAACTGGTCCATCAATAGTGTCAATAACACGCTGTTGCTCCTTATTTGGTTTTACTGCGTCCTTATTTTGCATAATAACAACCTCTGTGATTTAAAAAGACGGTCGCTTGACCGTCTTTTATTATCAAAATTTTAATTGTAAGGGCGACCAGTGGTCGTCCAAATATTAACCCAATAGAGTCAATAGGATACCTGCTGCAACGGCAGAGCCGATAACACCAGATACATTTGGTCCCATGGCGTGCATGAGTAGGAAGTTTGATGGATTTTCTCTCTGTCCTTCCTTCTGTGCAACACGAGCAGCCATAGGAACAGCTGATACACCAGCAGAACCGATAAGTGGGTTAACCTTGCCCTTTGTGATGATATACATTAGCTTACCAAACAATGTACCACCTGCTGTACCGAATGCAAATGCGATAAGGCCAAGAGCAACAATCTTGAGTGTGTCAAGATTTAGGAATGACTGTGCATTAGTTGTAGCACCTACAGAGATACCAAGTAGGATAGTAACGATATTCATAAGCTCGTTCTGTGCAGCCTTTGCAATACGCTCTGTCTGGCCACTCTCCTTTAACAGGTTACCAAGCATAAGCATACCAACAAGTGAGCCAGCATCTGGTAGAAGTAGTGATACGATAACAGTTACCATAATTGGGAACAAAATCTTCTCTAGCTTTGATACTGGACGAAGATTGCCCATAACTACAGAACGCTCTTTCTTGGTAGTTAGCGCTCTCATAATAGGTGGCTGAATAACTGGTACAAGAGCCATATATGAGTACGCTGCAACAGCGATAGTACCGAGCATTGCAGGAGCAAGCTTAGACGTTACGAAAATCGCTGTAGGTCCGTCAGCACCACCGATGATAGCGATAGAGCCAGCCTCCTGTGGGCCAAAGCCAAGAACAATAGCAAGCACATATGCTACGAAAATACCTAGCTGTGCTGCAGCACCAAGGATGAATGAGCTTGGGTTTGCGATAAGTGAGCTAAAGTCGGTCATAGAGCCGATACCAAGGAAGATAAGTGGTGGATAAATACCAGCCTTAACGCCAAAGTATAGGAAATCCATCAGACCAGGTGTCGCTGATACCCATTGTTCAGTCACCTCGTCAAAAACTCTGTTATGTGCAACGAGCTCAATAAAGCCCTGCAAATCGTGATATTGAACAGCCAAGTTAGCACCAGGTAGGTTAGCAAGAAGCATACCGAATGCGATAGGTATCATAAGCAAAGGCTCAAAACCCTTTTTTATACCAAGATAGAGGAATACGAATGATACGAATATCATAATAAGGTTGAGTATTCCACCATCGGCTGTAAAGAAATATGCATAGCCACTGTTAGCAAAAATGCTAGAAATGACCTGCCATACGCCATTTAAAATCTCCATCTACTCTGCCCTCCTAAAATGGTCTAGTGTTGTCCACAACTGACGCCTGTGCCCAAGGGTTACGAGCAGTGATAGGACTCTGTCTCTTGATAGAACGGATGGTAGCACCACTACCCTCCATACAATATACAGCAGCACTGATAGCAGCGACAACCTCGCCACTGATACCCTGCTCAACTACAGGAGCAGGTGCTGGAGCTGGAGCAGGTGCAGATACTGGCTGACTAGCAAGCTTCTCTGCCTCTTTCTTCAATTTCTCCTCTAATTTCTTTGCCGCTTTTTTATCCTTAATAGCTTGTGATTTTGACATAATAGCACCGAAAGCATAGAACACAATGATGAGCACTGCAAGAGTGCCAAGAACTATACCAAGACCGGCTACAATAACAGTGATTGTGAAGCCGAGAGTTCTGTCTGGTACTACGGAAGTAGCCAAAGTGATCAAATCCATAAAGCCATATTCCTCCATTTTAAAAATATCAATTCGTATTATAATATAAAGCGTCGCCATTTTCAATACAAAATTTGACTTTTTTAACAAATAAAAACAAAGTATTGATTTATCGAAAATTTTTGATTATAATAATAGTGTTAACAGAAATGGAGGATTAATTATGAGCAAGGAAGCTATGATTATTGCAATATTGATAGCACTGATGATTTTGTGGATTACAGAGACAATCGGTATGCACAAAACCTCCAAAATTTTGGCAGGAGCTATTGACCTAGGCTTTGCAATCTTACGATAGTTAAAGGGGCTGAACAATGTTCAGCCCCTTTTTTAATTGAAAATTTAAAATTGAGAATTAAGAATTACAGGTTGCCTTACGGCAACGATAATATTATTGTGCGTGAGCAAATCTCACCCAAAATTCTACATTTTCAACTTTACATTCTAAATTATCTTATTGCATCTTTCATTGATTTAACATATTCATAGACCTTTTGTGGTGACTGGGTGCCATATTCTGCGATAATCTTTACTATCGCAGAGCCCACGATAATTCCGTCAGCGATGACGGAATATTTTTTTGCTTGCTCTGGTGTTGAGATGCCAAAGCCGATAGCTACTGGGATATCAGTAGCCTCCTTAACAGCAGATACGATGGACTCCAAGTCAGTCTTTATCTCGCTACGAACGCCAGTAACACCGAGTGACGAAACAGTATACACAAATCCCTCGGCATCAGATGCGATGGTCTTTATTCTATCCTCACTAGTTGGCGCAACAAGTGACACAACCTCGATATCATAATTCTTTGCAACCTCTTGTAACTCTGACTTTTCCTCATATGGCAAATCCGGAATGATAACACCTGACACACCACTGTTCTTTGCATTCTGCAAAAATCTGTCGTAGCCGTATTTGAACAAAACATTCAAATAGGTCATATAAACCATAGGTATATCAATCTCGGCACTGACCTCTTTTACTAGAGCAAATACGTCATCAGTAGTAACATTATTAGACAATGCACGGATATTAGCCTCTTGGATAACTGGACCCTCTGCAATAGGGTCAGAAAAAGGAATACCAACCTCTATCAAATCACAGCCACCCTTTGCCATAGATAGCATAATCTCCTTGCTAGTAGCAAGATTTGGGTCGCCACAGGTGACAAAGCCAATGAATGCCTTGCCATTTTCAAATGCTTTACTAATCTTATTCATGGATATCCAACCCCCTATATCTAGCGATAGCTGCTACGTCCTTGTCACCTCTTCCAGACAGACAGCAGATAATAATATCGTCCTTGTCCATAGTAGGTGCAATTTTGATAAGTTCGGCAACAGCATGTGCTGACTCGATAGCACAGATAATGCCCTCTGTTCTAGCGATATACTCAAATGCATCAACAGCCTCATCATCGGTGATAGGCACATATTCTGCTCTGCCAATATCCTTTAGATATGCGTGCTCTGGTCCAACACCTGGATAGTCAAGACCAGCAGAAATAGAGTAAACTGGTGCAATCTGACCATACTCATTCTGACAAAAATATGATTTCATACCATGGAACACACCGAGTGTACCAGTAGCCATTGTTGCAGCTGTTTCACCAGTGTCAACACCTCTACCTGCAGCCTCACAGCCGATAAGACGAACACCCTCATCCTCAATAAAATTGTAGAACATACCCATAGCGTTTGAGCCACCACCAACACAAGCCATAACAGCTGTTGGTAGCTTGCCCTCTAGCTCTAAAATCTGCTCCCTAGCCTCCTTGGATATAACGGACTGGAAGTCACGAACAATCATAGGATATGGATGAGGTCCCATAACAGAGCCAAGCACATAAAGTGTGTCATCAACACGAGATACCCACTCCTTGAATGCATCGTTAACAGCGTCCTTAAGGGTCATTGTGCCAGTAGTTACTGGATGCACCTTTGCACCAAGAAGCTCCATACGATAAACATTAAGTGCCTGTCTATCGGTATCCTCCTTGCCCATAAATATCTCACATTCTAGTCCCATTAGTGCTGCAGCTGTTGCTGTGGCAACACCATGCTGACCTGCTCCAGTTTCGGCAATAACACGAGTTTTGCCCATCTTCTTTGCAAGCAGGCACTGACCTAGCACATTGTTTATCTTGTGTGCACCAGTGTGGTTCAAATCCTCACGCTTGAAGTAAATCTTTGCACCACCCAAATCCTTGGTCATATTCTCTGCATAATAGAGTAGTGATGGTCTGCCAGCATACTCCTTGAACAGCTTGTCCAGCTCTGCATTGAACTCTGGGTCATTCTTAAAATGCTCGTATGCCTTTTCAAGATTGATAATCTCGTTCATCAGTGTTTCAGGTATATACTGACCACCGTGTATTCCGTATCTTCCCTTGCTCATTTTGTGCTCCTAACTATATCAATAATTTGTTTTATCTTGTCAAAATCCTTTACTCCATCGTTCTCAACAGCAGATGAGAGGTCGACAGCAAAGGGTCTGATTTTCTCTATTGCGACAGCGATATTGTCACTATTTAGCCCACCAGCCAAGAAAAATGGCTTGGTCGTAGTAGGGATATTATCCCAATCAAATGTTTTGCCAGTGCCAGTGCCACTGTCGAACAGAAAATAGTCAACATATGGCTCAAAATCACCGATTTTTTCAAAATCATTTGGCTTTAGCACCTTTATGACTGGCACAGCAATCTCATCGCACAACTGTGGTGACTCATCACCGTGTAGCTGAACAATATCAAGACCGATAGTATCTATCGCACCATTAATATACTCTGAATCTTCGTTAACAAAAACGCCAATTTTCTTTATTCCACTGTCAAGATTTTCTGACAAGGACTGTGCTGTTCCTATCTCAATACTACGCCTAAATCCACTGGATAGTATAAATCCGATATAATCCGGCATAGTCGCATTGACATACTGCACGTCCTCATCTCGTCTAATGCCACAAATCTTAATCCTTGCCATACCTTAACTCCTTTAGCATAGCCGATTTGTCATCTGCACGCATAAATGTCTCACCTATCAGCACAGCATTTGTGCCATTATCTAGCAAGACCTTAATATCATCATGAGTTTTTATACCACTTTCAGACACGAACGCAATATTATTTGGTATCATTGAACGATATCTGGTCGAATTGTTAACATCGACAGAAAAATCCTTTAGATTTCTATTGTTCACACCAATAATTCTAGCACCAGCGTCGATCGCTGATTTTACCTCATCCTCATTATGAGCCTCGACCAGTGCAGAAATACCAAGCTCATCACATATATCGATATACTCCCTAATCGTATCAGTGTCGAGCAGTGCACAAATCAAAAGAATAGCACTAGCGCCAAGCAGCTTTGCCTCATAAATTTGGTAATCACAGACGGTAAAATCCTTGCGAAGCACTGGTATGGACACTGCTTGTGCAATTTCGCTCAAATACTCATCCTTGCCCATAAACCATTTTGGCTCTGTTAGGCAGGAGATGGCAGATGCGCCAGCTGTTTCGTACTCCTTGGCGATATCGAGATAAGGAAAATCCTCTGCAATAACGCCCTTTGATGGAGATGCCTTTTTTACCTCACAGATAAAGGACAAATCATCGGACAAAAGTGCCTTTTCAAATGCAAAGTCACCCTTTGGCATAGCAAGTGCCCTGTCCTTAATATCGCCAGTGCATTTGTCAGCATATCTAGTTTTTGTGTATTCTGCGATAGTGTCTAATATAGTCATCAACTATTCCTCATTAGTAGTTTTAATAAATGCTTGTAGGGTGTCGTAGCCCTTACCAGATGCCATAATCTCCTTTGCTCTCTCGATACCCTCTGCAAGAGTGATACCATCAGTAGAAACATAGATGCAAGCACCAGCGTTCATAGCAACAGCAGTCTGCTGTGCTACTGTTCCACCACCTTGAAGAATATCGGTAGTGATTTTTGCATTCTCCTGTGGTGTGCCACCGAGTAGATCTTCCTTTGTCACTCTGTCAAAACCAAAATCCTCTGGCTTGATGGTGTAATATTTAATATCCTTGCCACGAATTTCGGCAACTCTGGTCTCACCACAAGCGCTAATTTCATCTAGTCCGTCAACGCCATAAACAACCATAGCGTCACAGATATTAAGCTCTACAAGAGCCTTTGCAATTTTCTCAACATACTCCTCACTGAACACACCAAGTATCATTCTGTCAGCGTGGCCAGGATTGGTCAAAGGACCAAGAATGTTGAACACTGTACGAATACCAATCTCCTTACGAACTGGTCCAACAAATCGCATAGCGCTATGATATTTTTGTGCAAAGAAGAACACGATATTATTCTGCTCTAATGATTTACGCATAACCTCTGGCTCGCAATCAATCTTTACACCAAGTGCCTCTAGGCAATCTGCTGTGCCACTCTTTGATGACGCTGCACGATTACCGTGCTTTGCGATAGTAACACCACCAGCAGCAGCAACCAACGCTGAAGTAGTAGAAATATTGAACGAATTTGACTTGTCACCACCAGTGCCAACGATATCAAGAGCGTGGCCACCGATCTCGAATGGTACAGCCTTTGAACGCATACCATCGGCAGCACCAGCAATCTCAATCTCGGTCTCACCCTTTACAGCAAGCGCTGTAAGGAATGCAGAGGTAACAGTCTGTGGTACACCACCACTCATAATCTCATCAATAGCAGTCTTTGCCTCATCATAGGTCAAATCCTGCTTTGCAACAACCTTTGCAAGTAGCTCATTAATCATTATCTTGTCCTCCTAAAAAATTCTTAAGCATTACCATTCCATCTGGTGTCATAATTGACTCTGGGTGGAACTGAACGCCCCAAATATTCTTTGTCTTATGCTTTACAGCCATTATTTCACCATCATCTGTTCTTGCGATAACCTTTAGGCAATCTGGCATTGTGCTCTCATCAGCAGCAAGGCTGTGATATCTAGCGACAGTCACCTCATTTGGCAAATTAGCGAATAGCTCGTCGGTGTTGTCGACCTCGCAAACACTCTGTTTGCCGTGCATTAGCTCCTTGGCATATGTTATCGTAGCACCATAAGCCTCGCATATTGACTGGTGACCTAGACACACACCGAGCACTCGATTTGTGTCGCCAAATGTTTTTGCAACCTCGATACATACTCCAGCGTCCTGTGGTCGCTTTGGACCAGGTGATAGAATAATATATTCTGGGTCAAGTGCCTTTATCTCATCAACTGTCATCTCATCATTTCTGATAACCTTTATATCCGGATTGATGTAGCCAATCAGCTGATATAGGTTGTAGGAGAATGAGTCATAATTATCTATTAAAAGTATCATCACTCTACCTCCTTTGATGCTTGCTCAATAGCTGACACAACAGCTCTAGCCTTGTTGATGCACTCTTGATGCTCTTTTGATGGGTCGCTGTCAGCAACTATACCAGCACCAGAGCGAATGAATACCCTACCCTTTTTCTTAAATGCTATTCTAATAGCAATCGCTGTGTCGAGATTGCCAGTAAAATCGATATATCCGATAGCGCCACCGTAGATACCTCGCTTGTTGTTCTCTAGCTCGTTGATAATCTCCATCGCTCTAATCTTTGGAGCACCAGATAGTGTACCAGCAGGTAGCACAGCATCTACAGCATCAAGGGCTGATTTGTCATCCCTAATCTGTCCGCTAACTGTTGAGCCAATGTGCATAACATGGCTGAATCGCAATATATTATGATATTCCTCTACCTTGACAGTGCCGAATTTTGATATCTTGCCAAGGTCATTTCTGCCCAAATCGACAAGCATATTATGCTCTGCAAGCTCCTTTTTGTCAGCAAGTAGTCCTTGCTCTAGCTCCAAGTCCTCGCTTAGTGTCTTGCCACGAGGTCTAGTGCCAGCCAGTGGATATGTAAAGAGTTTGCCACCATCGAGCTTTACCAATGTTTCTGGTGACGCACCAGCGATCTCGATATCATCGGATGAAAAGTAGAACATATATGGTGATGGATTCATCTTTCGCAACAGCTCATATGGTTTGAACAGTGACCCATCCATCTCTGCCTCTAATCTGTTAGACAGCACAACCTGGAATATATCACCCTCGTGGATATAATGTTTTGCCCTCTCCACCATCGAGCAATACTGTTCCTTGTCAAATAGTGGTGCAAATTCACTCTTTAATATCGGCAGGCTTGGCTCGATAATCTCCTGATTTTCGATGATGGCTTGCATCTTCTTTAGCTCAAGCACACCGTCAGCATAATTCTTGTCTAAATCATCAGTACCGATATTAACGATAAGAATAATCTTTTCTTCAAGGTGGTCGAACGCAACAACCTTGTCGAACAGCATGAGGTCAACGTCCTTAAAATTGCCATCATCCTTTGCATCAAGCTTTAGATTAGGCTCGCTGTACTTGATATAATCATATCCAAAGTATCCAACGAGTCCACCAGTGAATGTTGGCAAATTAGCAAATCTAGGAGCCTTGTGCTCATCAAGTATCGACTTGACATAGGCACGAGGATTGTCGTGGATAACACGCTCACCATCCTTATCAACAATGCGAATGTCAAAATCCTTGCAGCTAATCTCTGCCTTTGGGTCGAATCCAATAAAGGTGTATCGACCAGTACGCTTGTTGTCATCAGCAGACTCCAGCATAAAGCAATGTTTTGATATCGCTCTTATCTTTTTTATCACACCAAGAGGTGTGTAATTCATCACAAGCTCTGTCGCCAGTGGAACAACCTTGTAATCAGTAGCATATTTTTTTACTTCGTCAAGAGTTATCATAGCCTTCTCCAATAAAACAAAAATCCCTGACAGTATATCTCTATACTGTCAGGGACGAATAAACTTATCCGTGGTGCCACCCTGATTTATGGTGATAACACACATACTCTCTAAGGACACTATCATATCCTCGACCACTCACGTAGGTCATCACGTCATAGAATAATAAGCAAAAATGCCGTTCACTATGCCCTCGGTGGTCCATTTAACAAGTCGTTTATTGCCTCAATCCCAGCACAAGAGGCTCTCTGTGAATGCGTATCTCGTTTTTATCTCCACTTCAACGGTTTAAACTATTAACTTGTTGATATTATAGCATATTATTTTATTTTGTCAACAACAATCTTGCAAAAGCGTTCTCAACAGTACAATTATAGACAATACCATCTATATCCTGTGCAGTATCATAGTCTGCACTTGCCTTGTGAGTGACAAAATAGAATGGTGTATCGCTATCCTTTGCGAATGATTTAACACCATCCGGCACAGTAGCACTATGGAACATATCAACTATCACGGCATCAACATTATCCATATTGTACACCGACATATCTATAGTAGGATATGCCTTAATAACCAAAATGTTCTTGCTAAAAATTGTCCTGCTATTAACTGGTGCCAAATCAGTATCAATGCTGTAGAATTTGTCATTAATATCAGCACTGGTGATACCAAGAGCGCTATGCACTGTGTCATAGCATACTATTGGAGAGTCAACACCCTTCTCTAGCATATCAAGTGCAAGATTAAAGTTTTGAATACCATTACTATCCTCATCCTCTATAGGCTTGTCAGCAGCGACAAGGACAATACTCCTATCAGCAAAAGCATTGCCAATAATAGCAGAAGTGTATGCAAGGGTATCGCTACCGTGCAGAACGATAACGCCATCGTATTCGCAGTAATCCACACTCTGCAGAGTATCAAGTAATGCCTGCCAGTGCTCGATACCAATATTCTCACTCAAAACGGAATATGGTGACACACCGACAAGCTCGATATTATCCCTCCTACAGTGCTCAACAATCTTCAAATTATTATCGTCAAGCCCAATAGTTCCATTTTTTACGCTACCGATTGTGCCACCGGTCGCAACAACAAGTATCTTCAACAAATCACCTAAAATTCAATATTTATTATCTCACCATTGTAGCCCTTTATTCCCTTTGCATAGCCATGCCACGACTTTGGAATAGCGCCATTTTTAATCAGCTCTGCGATACCAGCACTGACGCCAAAATTGCCATCAATCTGGAATGGTGGGTGAGCATCAAACATATTAGGATAGCTTCCACCACCTCTGTACCCAATCTTGCGACGAGGATTGATAGGTCGAAGCTGATTTTTGATGAGCTGTAGTGCATTCTCTGCATTACCAAGCCTTGCCCATAGACAAACCTTCCAGCCTAGTGCCCATCCAGTACCACCAAATCCACGAACAAGCAATGACTTTTCTGCAGCCTTGTTCACCTCATCACTCTGTCTGATAGTTGATGGATAGATACAGTACAGATGGCTAGAATGTCTGTGCTCAATCTCCTTCTCCTTGTACTCCTCTACCCACTCATTTATTCTACCATCAGAGCCAATAGGAATATCTGGTATGGTAGGAGTGTCAAGACCAAGACTATTACAGTTATAGAAAAATTCTTGCAAAATGCCAATATCCATTGTTGGCATATATGTTAGGCTAGCTGTTGTGCCATCCTCATCAACGAATCTGTTCTCTGGCGAGATATTAGGACAGGTCACATTGACGCCATCGTGCTCCACCAAGAAATCGTTGTAGAATTGTAGCACCTTTTTTGTGCAATCGACGATATCCTCTGGTACAGGCTCACCAGTGTAGCGATAGTGCTCGAATATCTCGTTAATCATCCAAGGCAATGTGCTGTGCCAGAATGCATATGACTCTGCATCAGTCTTGCCAATAGGGTCACCAGCTGGATAGCTAGCACCCCAAATATCACTGTTGTGATGAGCAACCGAGCCACCACAAGCGTAGTAATCCTTTGCTGTTACCTCACCATTGTGCACTAGCTTTTTTGTCAGCTCGATGAACGGCTCAAAGCATTCACTAAGATTGCAAATATCAGTGCACCAGTAGTTCATTTCAGTATTAATATTAACAGTGTAGCTAGATGACCAAGGAGCACGAATATGAGGGTTGAATATACCCTGTAATGTCATACAATTTGTGCCAGGTCTAGAGCCAGAGATAGTCAAATATCTACCATACTGGAACAGTAATGCCATAAGGTTGTTGTCGTCAGCGCCCCTATGAAATTGCTTTAATCTCTTGTCAGTAGGAACATTTGCCCTCTCTGAACCAAAGTCAACCTCTACTCTATCAAACAAAGCAGCAAAATCACTCTCGTGTTCATCTAGAAGAGTAGCATAAGGCTTTGTGTTCTCAAAATATGAATATGCCCTCTCAACAGCATTGGCTGTTGGCATAGACTGGTAGTCAACGAACGAGGTTGCAAGTGAAATAAGTATAGTAACCTCTGTCTGCTCCCTAACAATGATAGCACTGTCATCAAATTTTGCATTGCCAAGCACCTTTGCAACGCCACAGAATTTCATAGCACCATTACCGTAATCAAACACAGTGCCAGTTTTGTAATATGGTGGCATACAAATCTCTGGTGCAGAGCCCTCGATAACAAGGCTGTCCTCACTAGTATAGCAATTATGATTTAGCTGGCTGTCAAACTTAATATTGCAGGAAAAAGGTGCATCACCCTTGATATTTACCACAATCATCTGTGCTGGATGAGATGCAAACACAGTTTGACAAATATGAGAGTCCTCTGTAACAGAGATACCACGAGAGATATCAAGGCTTCGTCTGTAGCCAACGCCCTTCTTCCTCTTTGTGTACTCAATAATCAAATCACCGAATGGCAAATATGCCTCACTCCAGTGACCGTGCATATCCTCATTAGCGAGCTTCTTTGCTCTTGCTCTGTCGCCAGAAAAAACAGCCTCACGAATTTCGTCCAAATGCTCGTGGGCATCCTTCTTGTTCAAATCCTTTGGATATCCAGACCAAAGAGAATCCTCATTTAGAGCAATCCTCTCTTTCTTTAAATCGCCAAAGACCATGGCACCAAGTCTGCCATTGCCGACAGGTAGTGCCTCCTCCCAAGCCTTTGCTTTCTTTTTATAAAATAAAACATTTGTCATAGTATTATACCTCACTGACTATATTTTATAATATTCTGTAGCAATATTCAAGTGGATAGTTAATAGACAAATTTGATAGTTTATAATTATTTAATATTTGAAAATATTGAAAATTTCCATATTTTATAGTATAATACATTCATATAGTTTTTGGGAGGAAAATATATGAGCGAATGTTGGCTAAACGGCAAGACTGTTGTAGTTACTGGTGCATCTGGTGGTATGGGTGCTGGTATCGCTGCAACCTTAATTAAAAAGCACGGCTGTACCGTTATCGGTGTCGCTAGAAGTGAGTCAAAAATGCTCAAGTTCGTAGATGAGCTTGGTGACGAATATGCAGACAAGTTTTCATACAAGCTATTCGACGTTTCTGTTAAGGAGAATTGGGAAAGCTTTGCAAATGAGCTAATCGAGAACGATACAAAGGTCGATATCCTCATCAACAACGCTGGTATCCTACCAAAATTCAAAAGATTTGACCGATACAGCTACGAGGAGATTGAGCAAGCGATGAATATCAATTTCTACTCTTGCATCTACTCCACAAAGGCTATGCTACCTATCATCCTTAAGTCAAAGACTCCAGCTGTTGTCAATGTTGACTCATCAGCAGCGCTAATGACACTTGCTGGCACCTCAATGTACTCTGCATCAAAGGCTGCGTTAAAGGGCTTTACCGAGGCACTTCGTGTTGAGTTCAAGGGCAAAATGTATGTTGGTCTTGTTTGTCCAGGTTTCACAAAGACAGATATCTTCCGTGGTCAAGGTGGAGCAGATAGTAGCAATGACAAGGGCACAAAGATGATAGATATGGTGTCTACCGATTGTGACAAGATGGTGAATATGATTATGTTCGGTATCGAGCACCAGCGACCAATGATGGTGCACGGATTCGATGCTCACGCAATGTCAGCATTTAACCGACTATTGCCAGTAAAGGGCAGCAAATTATTCAGCGCTGTAATGAAAATGGCAAAAATCGACCTATTCAAAGAGGTATTTGACGACTAATTTAACACAGATTTAACATAAACTAAATATATACTAAATTTAACGGGCGTAGTTTATCATTGAGGTGATTGATTATGTCCGTTTTTAATATTTTATCGCTAGTCGGTGGACTAGCAATGTTCCTGTTCGGTATGAACTATATGGGTGCGTCACTCGAAAAGCTAGGTGGCGGCAAATTTGAATCCATACTAGAAAAAATGACCAACAACAGAATAAAGGGCGTTCTTCTCGGTGCTGGCGTCACAGCAATTATCCAGTCATCAAGTGCTGTAACTGTTATGGCTGTAGGATTTGTTAACTCATCAATAATGAGCCTGCACCAAGTAATCGGTATCATTATGGGTGCCAATATCGGCACAACTATAACAAGCTGGATATTATCACTAACTAATATCGAATCAACAAATCTTTTTGTCAGTCTTTTGAAACCATCATCATTCACACCAGTGCTAGCTTTAATAGGTATGATAATGTATATGGCTAGCAAAAAGGATAAGCAAAAGGACATTGGCTCAATCCTATTAGGCTTTGCAATACTTATGTTCGGTATGGAAACAATGAGCACAGCTGTTGCTCCACTAAAGGACGTGCCAGAATTCACAAGCATTTTGACAATGTTCTCAAATCCGCTCTTAGGCGTGCTTGCAGGTGCAGTACTAACAGCTATAATACAATCATCATCTGCCTCTGTTGGTATTCTGCAAGCACTTGCTATTACAGGCTCAATTAGTGTTGCGTCAGCATTTCCTATTATACTTGGCCAAAATATCGGCACCTGTGTCACAGCCATTATCTCATCAATCGGCACAAACAAAAATGCAAAACGAACTGCAGTTGTTCATCTTGCATTTAACACTATCGGTGTTGTACTTGCGATGATATTGTTCTATGGGGTGAATGCGATATTCGGTTTGCCATTCATCAAGGAGACAGTTAATGCGACATATATCGCAATTATTCACACAGCGTTTAATGTGTTCTCCACAGTAGCACTATTCCCATTTGGCAAACAGCTTGAAAAACTAGCGCACTTTATCATCAAGGACAAAAAGGACGATGAGCAAAAGGCTCTTATAGACGAGCGTTTTCTTATGACACCATCATATGCTATCAGCAAGGTTAAGGAGCAAGCTGACTCAATGGGCAAACTATCAAGAGATAATATCTATTTATGTCTTGACTTGATAAAAAAATACTCTCATAATGATGATGAATTGATTTATAAGAACGAAAAGGTTTTGGATAAGCTTGAGGACGAGCTTGAAACCTATTTGGTAAAAATCAGTTCAATGAATTTGAGCATTGATGATTCAATCAAGCTATCAAAATTGAGCCACTCTATCAGCAATTTTGAGCGTATCGGTGATTACGGTGTTAATATCCTAAAAATAAAAAGACGAATGCATCAAAACAAGGTGCATTTCACACCGGATGCTAATCGAGAGCTCGAAATCATGAGCAGAGCTGTTGGTGAAATCATCAACAAGGCTATCGAAGCATTTATTAATGATGATGTTAATTTAGCTTGCGAAATCGAGCCGCTTGAACAGGTTATCAACAACCTAAAGGAAGAATTAAGAGTACGCCATTCAAAAAGGCTACAGGATAATGAGTGCACTATTGAAAATGGAATGCTGTTCTTCGATATCATCAATTCGTTTGAGCGAATTGCAGACCATTGCTCAAATCTTGCTGTGTGCATTATTGAATTATCAAATAGAAGCTATCAAACCCATACATACCTAAAGGGTGTAAAGAGCCACAACAACAAAGGCTTTATGGAAATGTTTGAGGAATATTTACTAAAATATAAGGTAGGTTAAAATGAACAAATTAATTTACATTGTTGAGGACGATATTAGTATCAAGGAGCTAGAAAGCTACGCTCTTATCAATAGTGATTTTGAGGTAAAGTCATTCGAGAGAGCCAAGGAGCTATATCCTGCCCTTGATGACAAAACACCTGCACTAATTCTTCTTGATATTATGCTACCAGATGAGGACGGACTATCTATCTTAAGCAAGATACGAAAGACCCCATTGTACAAAACCGTACCTATCATTATGGTAACAGCGAAAACAAGCGAAATCGATGCAGTAAAAGGGCTCGATATGGGTGCAGATGACTATATCACAAAGCCATTTGGCGTGATGGAGCTAGTCAGCAGAGTAAAAGCTGTTCTTCGCAGAACACAAACACAGCCAAATAACAATATCGCATACAAGAATATTCTTGTTGACGAAGCAAAGCATATTGTTTTCGTTGACGATACAGAGGTTGAATTAACCTATAAGGAATACGAAATTCTAAAGCTACTAATTATAAACAAGAACATTGTTCTCACCCGTGACAAGCTGATGGAGAATATTTGGGGATACGACTTTGAGCAAGGCAATCGAACTGTCGATGTTCACATTTTGTCCCTACGCAGAAAGCTTGGTGACGCTGGTGAATGCATAAAGACTATTCGCAATGTTGGATACAAGATAGGAGAATAATATGGTAAACAAAACCTTTACTAAAATATTATCTCTTGGACTAGGTATAGTTTTGGTAACAAGTCTGCTAACAGCAATAGTTTTTCACAGCTATTACGAAAAGCAAGCACAAAACAACCTAAAATCAACAGCTATACTTGTTTCAGCAGAAATAAATGCAAACGATGACTATTCGTTCATCAACAGTATCAATGATGATACAAGACTTACAATAATCGATGAAAACGGCACTGTCCTTGCAGATAGTATCGAAAATGCAAGCACTATGGAAAGCCACGCTGACAGACCAGAGTTCAAGGAAGCGCTACAAAGTGGTCAGGGCTCAACCATTCGAAAATCTGCAACCATAGACAAAAACACATATTACTATGCAATCAGGCTCGATAATGGCAATGTCCTTCGTGTCGCAGTGACAAGTGAGAGCGTTTCAATGGTGTTCTATCAGTCACTAATTTATATCGCTATCGTCAGCCTAATTGTTATGCTACTATCCCTTGCAATCAGCTTTGCTATAACAAAGAGCATTGTTAAGCCGATAACTGATATTGGCAACAATCTTGACAATATCGAGGAGCAAGAAACCTTTGAGGAGCTGACCCCCTTCGTCAATGTTCTAAAGGAGCATAAGCAAAAACAAAACCAGCTTGATAAACAAAAAAAGGAGTTCACAGCCAATGTGTCCCACGAGCTGAAAACTCCACTAACCTCTATCGCAGGATATGCCGAATTAATCGAAACTGGTATGGCAAAGGACGAGGATATCAAACCATTTGCCCACACTATACGCAAGCAAGCATTAAGGCTTGTAACATTAACAGAGGATATTATCAAATTATCACAGCTTGATGAGGCACAACCAGAAAACATAGCGTTTGATGAAATCAATCTTTCTGCTATTGCCGAGCGCTGTGCCGAGTCACTAGAAATGAATGCAAAGTCAAGAAATATCAATATCAGCCTTGAAACAGATCAATGCATCATCATTGGAAACGAAGCATTGATCGAGGAAATGGTATATAACCTCATTGACAATGCAATTCGCTACAACAAGGACAATGGAACAGTCGATATCAACGTGTCCGATAGCTCCATCACAGTATCCGATACTGGTATCGGCATACCAGAAAAATATCAGCAAAGGATATTTGAGCGTTTCTTCAGAGTCGACAAATCACGAAGCAAGGAAACCGGAGGCACTGGTCTTGGTCTAGCGATAGTCAAGCATATTGCCGAGGTGCACAGTGCAAAAGTATCAATCACTAGCGCCGAAAATATCGGCACTACAATCAAAATTCAGTTCTAACAAAAAAGGTGACCAATATTGCCCCCTCGATAAAGAGGGGGCTTTTTTGCAAAAAGAAAGGAGCAACAATTTGCTCCTTAAACATTATCTTCTGAAAGTATGTAACCCACTATGACACTTTCAAATTGGAAGATGCCATAATGTGTTTTGTTTTTATCACGGAATAATACTAAAATGTTACAACAACGTTTTTCATAAAATTATCACTTATTAGTAACCATTGAACGAATGGTAATAAATACGATTAAAGCAAATATGGCTGTGCTTGAATATATCATTAAAATTGTCATATTCTGTCCTTGACCACCAGTTGCAATTATCAGTGCATTTTGCAGGGTTAATATTGCCACTAATGTGTCTATCATATTAATAACTCGAAGCTCTCTAATCAAACAATTTGATTCTTTTTTGATTTATTAAGATTTGATATCGATATAATTATTCGGTATGTTGTATAAGCTGCCATACCTATTGCAATAAACAAACCATTAGTATAGTTCCTTCCACTTACTACCATTACCTTAATTGGAACTATTAAAGATAGATTAAGCACAATTAACAATAAATGTGTATATCGGCTAATTTTTCTCCTAAACAAATCATCATTCATTGTATTGTTATGCCTATTTGCTCTTTCGCAGAATATAATTATACCTCTTATTGTTATGAGAAAAATATAATAAACACAAATCGAACCATTCCATAATGAATGATTTATAATACCCATTATTCCATTAAAAACAGCAAAAACAATGCCATTAATAAATGACATTGTTGATGATGCAAGTGTTTTAAAAATAAAGCTGTTTTTTTGATAATTTATCAATAAATTTATGAGTGATTTCATAGTTGTTCTTTTGCTGAGTTAGGTAAATTTGGTCGTACACAATTAAATATAATTTTAGATATTTCCTCAACTGACTCCTTGCAATCATTCTCAATCCAATGGTTAATAACACTTTTTAAGCCTTGAAAATAAAACGCTATTAAATACTCGTGTTCATTTTCAGGAATATTAAATCTCTTGTATATTGGTATTAATATTTTCTCGCAAATATCAGCAAAATTAGTATATGTTTTCATTGAATGAGGATTTCGTTGTGCTGCCATAAAAATCTTTTTGTTTGATTTCATAAACTCAAGGTACGGAATTAGATAGCTATCATTGATAAGAACAAGATCTGACAATGGTGCATTTGCAATGTTTAACATCATATCATTTATTGATATATCAAATGATTCATCAAACATTTTATTAATCATTTCGATAGCTTCATCCAACAAATCGTTCATCGATTCGTAGTGAAGATAGAATGTTGAACGATTTACACCTGCTGTATTGCAAAGCTCCTTAACTGTGATGTATTCAAAATCTTTTTTATCAAGTAAATCAATTAAAGCATTATCCATAATTTGGGCAGTGTTAAAATATTTACTTTCTGATTTATTCAATAATTACACCACCCATTCTATTATTCGGTTTCTTCACTAATTTCTTTTGCAAGCTGAATAATATCAAATGCATATTTTTGTTTGCCTTTTTCAACTAACTTGCTATAAATTGAATAATTAACGCTAACGCCAACTAAACCAATTACACCAATAACTATGCCAGTTACAAATGATAATGTGTTTCCATTACCAATAACATTCATTACAAGGCACATTCCAGTTCCAAGCACCAACGACATTAAAACACCAAATGTATATGCAAAAATATTTGCAGATTTTTTAGCTTTTTTGTCCAGCTTTTTTAATGCCATTACCTTTGAGGTTCCTTTTGGTGCATATTCCTTTGCAATTGATTGTGCGTAAATTTTGTCTGTGTTCATAGCTTATAGCCTCCTTTTATTTTGTGATTTCATTGTACATCACAAATCAAAAGAAAGTGAACAACACAAAACAAAAAATGTGTTGAATTAAAAAGTATTTTGTAATTATTATACTTTTAATATATCTGTTTTTCAATATCCAAGTTGTCGCATTACTAAAATGTCGCGCCAACTCTTGATTTATCATTTGACATTGTTTTATGCATAATATATAATATCTTTGGGCAAGGAGATTTGTCACGAAACACGGTAGGCGGTTAGTCCTCTTTTTTATCCAAGAGGGCGTGCCCTCTTGAGATTATATCGAAGGAGGGTGATGCTATGGAACAGAGCATTTTGTATCTTACTATAGTCATTATACTTATTATTGTTATAAATAAAAAGTAACCGCCCTGTAGCCTGAGAAACTTAGGGTGGTTACTTTTTAACCATATTCAAGGGCTGACCGTCTATCGGACTGCTCCTTGTTCATTTATATTATATGTAATTATTTTATTTTTGTCAACATCTATTATTCTCTATCTTTTGATAGGGAATTTTTATTTTTAAATATGATGTGAAAATATTTATCCTATGTTTTGTAACATTTTTAATAAATTCTTGCTTCTATATTCTAAATAACGAAAATCGATTTTGCCTAATTTTTTATACCAAAAAAGTTCATTATACAGAGAATATAGTTCAACTTTAATATCACAATATTCAGATGTTTTGACTTTATTTTTATATGTTTCTAATAAGTGCATTTTTTTACCATAACCAACAGTTAAAGCGAACAATTCATATTCTGGTTCTGCCCACATTATATTGAATGGGTCGAGTACACCTTTTAAAGACATTGATTTAGTGTCCACAATAAAATTAGGTATCCAATAATCACCATGTATCATTGTTGGTTTTCCACTTACTGCTCCAACTATTTTATTTAGCATTTTATATGATTTGTTTACAGCTTCCTTTACAACATTTGGAACATCCGAATTATTTGTGAAATTTGCAATTTCGCTTGCAAATTCATTGTAAAATTCAAACCAAGTATCATAACTGGCATTATCAACATATCCATATTTATCATTGTGAACAGTTTGAATATTAATTAAATTATCTATAATTTCATTTGCTAATTTTTGCTTGTTCTTTTTTAGAAAAAGATTCTTTGAGTTTGGCTCAACACCCTCTATGTATTCCATACAGAAGAATGCGATATTTTCATATTCATCATAAAAATACAACTTTGGTAATTTACAATTAACTTTATTTGAAATAAAGCTAATCGTGTCATATTCTTCTTTTAATAATTGGGGGAAATTACTACATTTTATTGCCAATTTATAAGGCACATTATCAATTTTAATCTTAAATACAGTACCACTTGCACCTTTTCCTATTGAAGAGGTGCTTATGACTTTACAATTTAGTTTTTTCATATAAAAAAGGAAGAAAAAAAGATTTGCAGTACTTGTAATAAACCAGCTGATTGGATAACTTACGAAAATATTAAATGGTGTATTGAAGATTGGGAAAATTACGGCAATCCAGAAAACTCGGAAAACGCAGCAGCCGATTGTAATAGAAATTGTTGGCATTAAAGAATGTCCAATTCCGCGGATTGAATTTCCAAGTCCGTGCATAAAACCACAGATGAAAATTGTTGGCATAATTACAATCATCCTTTTCATTCCGTCTTCTATGACATTAAAATCCTGTGTGTAAATACCCAGTAAATTACGTCCAAAAATAAGGAATAAAGCGCCAAGAAAAATGCCTGTTAGAAATGTAAACAGCAGGGAAACGGCAATTCCTTTTTTAATTCTGTCAGTTTTTTTTGCGCCTATATTTTGCGAACAGAAAGTTAAATTACTTGCAGAAAATCCGCCCATCGATTGGTAAAGGAAATCTTCCAGACTGCAGGCAGCGGCATTTCCGGCAATCAAGGTTGTCCCGAATGAGTTTATAGAAGATTGAATCTGGATGTTTGAGATAGAAAACATTACCCCCTGAAGTCCTGCTGGAAGTCCAATTTTTATAATCTGACCAAGGTTTGGAATATCGAGGGAAAGTTTTTTTATTGAAAAATGATAATCACCTGTTTCGCGGATTAAAAGAATGATGATAAAAACTGCAGAATAGACTTGTGAAATAACTGTTGCCAAAGCGACGCCTGCTACATCCATTTTGAACTTAATCACAAACAGTAGATTTAAAATCAGATTGAGAATGCCGGCACTTACCAAAATATATAATCCTCTTTTTGTATCACCTTTTGAATTTAAAAGTGCGTTGCAGAAATTGTAAATTAAAGTTGCAGTAATCCCCATAAAATAAATACGCAGATAAGTTGCCGAAAGTGGAAGAACCTCATCTGGGGAATGCATAAGTCGTAAAAGTGGAGTTGAAAAAGTGAGCCCCAGAATTGTAATCATTATTCCAAAGATGATGGAAAGCAAAATGCTTGTATGTACGATTTTCTGGATTTTGTTTAAATCTTTTGCGCCAAAACTTCGTCCTGCTGTTACATTTACACCGGCAGAAACTCCAACAAAAAGATTTACAAACAGATTTACAAGCGAACCAACTGAACCGACAGCCGCAAGTGAAGTAGAACCGGCAAATCTTCCAATGACAGCAACATCTGCTGCATGAAACAAAAGCTGCAGGACGTTTGAAAAAATAATTGGAATGGAAAATTTCAGAAGATTTTTTACGATGGAACCTTCTGTCATGTTTATTTGATTTGCTTTACTCAAGTTAGAGCCTCGATTATCACTTTATTCTTTTTTTTAAATTGGTTCTATAAAGTTACAATTTAATTTTTTTTCAGTTTGATTAAAACAAATCCAGCATACTGTCCAGATAAATGTTTTCACGTACTTCCAGCTGATGTTCTGGTTTGGTCATATAGTATAGCAGAAATTCCAGGATGATTGCGCTGCCTAAACTACGGCCTTCTAGTTTGAAATTTGTGAATCCGGCTGGAAGATATGTATTTTGAATGTCATCAATTCCGATGAATGCGGGATTTTTCATTGCGTTTGAAAAGACGTAGCCGTTGTTGCTGCCGGGTGCTTTGCAAATGTGGTCAGGACAGTTTTCGCCAAGGCTTTTTCGGCTTACATTTTCGTAGCAGATTTTACGCTGCTGGCAGTTGATGTCGCAGCATTCATTACAAAGGAATTCGACTTTGTCTTTTTGGGATTGTGTCAGAGTTTTTAGGTTGGCAAAGTCTTTGTTCAGACGGAAATCTGGAACTACGTAGGAAAACTCTGGGCGGTTTAGTTCTGCCTGGAACTGAGTAAAATCTGTAAGGACTTTTGTTGTTGATGAAACAAAGTAAAGTTCCGGGTAGTTTTTGCGGAGGTAGTCTAAAAGTAAGTCGGTATGAACAATTACGCCGTTTTTACATAGAGGGCTGTCCCCATTGTGACCATTGTAAACTTTAAAGGCTGTCCCCGTTGTTTGTTGTAAGAGATTGCATAAGTCATTACATTTTTTATCAGCAAGATGTTCAGGACGTAAAAGTGAATTACTGAATGTAAGTCGGGCGGAAATGTTGTATTTTTTAAGCAGGGCAAGAACTTGTGTTGCGTTGTTATCACCAAAACCTACACGCCCGCCACCCCAAAGGCAGTCTGCAGGTGCTCCATAAATTGAAGCAATGTCACACCACTCGTAAAACCATTCGCGGTGTTCATAAAAAAGCGGAAGAAATCTGCTGTAAAGTTCGTAAAATTCAAAAAGTCCCGGGAGGTGGTAATTCGCTACAATGTTTTGAAAATCGTTCATCCTACTAATCCTTCCCATCCTGTTTCAAAAAATCTGTGTTCATCTGTGTTCATCTGTGGTTATTATATTTTTCCTGTAAGTAAAAAACGTGCCTGGTCGCGTCGTGCAAGTTCTCCTAATTTTGAACGTAGGTTGCAGTGGAAAACGTGAGCAATGTCTTTCATTTCTTTTGTCCCGTAAATTTTTACAGTGGCTTTTCCGCCGCGGGAAGTAATGAGGTTTGCCATTGGTTCGCAGTTGCCGACTAAAAAATCGTTTGGGCATGAAAATAGAAATGCTGGCGGGTAAGAAGAATTTATTGCCCCAAGCACATCAAGTTTCTTTTTGTTCTTTGCATCTTCTTTTTTTAGATAAGCTAGAAAAGTGCCGCGTTGTGCTGGATTTTTGTACATGTTGATTAAATCGTACATTCCGCAGGCAAGACTTATTCCTTTTATTTTGATGTTGTGATTTTTGAATGCATAGAGCGAAGCAAATTCTTTATTTGAATTAATTGCGGCATAATGGCTGACAAGCTGCGCGCCTGCAGAATCCCCCATCATGAAGACGCGCGACAGGTCCATTTTGTATTCTTGAGCATGATTTTCCAGCCAGCAGAAGGTTTCATTTATGTCTTGGAGCGCGGCTGGGAATTTGTTTTCTGGGCTAATACGATAATTAATGTTAATAACGGCAAATCCGTCTTGAACCATATCCATTGCATAAAAGCGGTAAAGGTTTTTATCGCCATAAAAGTAACCACCACCGTGAATGTTTACTAGAACAGGAAGAAGTTCATCAGTTTGTTTTGTAGGAACATATACATCAAGAAGATTGTAATCGCCGTGTTCACCATAGCGAATATCTTTATAAGCTTTTACATCATCAGGTTCAGTTAGGCCTTTGTCTCTTTCGGCATCTGAACGTGCCCAATCTATTCTGAATTTTTCAACTGCTTTTTTTATAGTTTTTTCCTGCAATTTTTCTATCAACATAAAAACCTCAACTTTATCCTACTAATCCTTCCCATCCTGTTTCAAAAAATCTGTGTTCATCTGTGGCTAAAATCAAAACAGTCAGAATCCCCAGCGCCTCGTTTTAATGAAGCCGGGCAAGGATGATTATGAAGCGGTCCGTAAGTACAACCCGGGCAACTGTAACATTTTACATAAGGTGAGCCATCCAAAATTGCTTCGGTAAATGCAGGGTCAGCTAAAAGTCCGCACGCAAGGTCAATTGTGTCTACAAGGTCGTGTTCAAACATGTAGCGAACCTGTTCTGGAGTGCGGAATCCATTTACTGTAGAAACTGGAATGCGTCCTTTGAAGTGTTCATGCATCATTACGCCAAGAGCCGCAATTTTATTGTAAGGTAAGTTTTCGTCGTGGGAGATTTGGATAAATTCGCCAATTCCGCATGAAACCTGAAGGTAATCACATCCTGCTGCAACGTATTGTTCGGCAATTAAAGGTGCCTGCTCTGGTGTTGGATCAGCTCCGGAAATACGCATGGAAATTATAAAATCTGGACCGCAGGCTTTTCGAATGCCGCTGATAATTTCCGAACCAAAGCGTGCAATGTTTTCTATACTTCCACCATATTTATCTGTGCGTTTGTTTACTGGAGATGCAAAATCATTTATTAAATATGCATGGCAGCCATGAAGTTGAACGCCGTCGTACCCTGCTTTTTGAGCACGGATTGCAGCATCTACAAACTGCTGTTCAATTTTTTCAATGTCAGCGAGGGTAAGTTCAACAGCTTCTGTTTCGCATTTACCGTTGTTCCATTTTGTTTTTGTAGGGGAAGTAAGTGGTCCGCATTCTGGGTGAGTTCCAAGTCCTCCGTGATGAATCTGCGGAATAATCAGCGTACCATATTTATGAACGGCTTCTACAATTTTACGGTGGCCATCAATCTGTTTATCATTCCAAAGTCCAAGCTGGGAAGGTGCAAGTCTTCCTTCCGGGCAAATACATGTTGCTTCAAGGACGATTAATCCAACACCATGTTTTGCTCGTTCTTCATAATGATGAACAAATTCATCGGTAACAAGGCCGTCTTTACCTGCAAAAAATTTTACAGTTGGTGCCATTGTAATGCGGTTTTTTATAGTTTTAGTTCCAATTTTAAGTGGAGAATTTGGGTCTATCATATAAATATAATATCACAAAAAAGCACATCTAGTTACATTTTATCTGTGTCTATCTGTGTTCATCTGTGGCTAATAAATTAAAAATTAATATTTAATTATGTAGTAAATTACGTACGCCCAGCTAAAAAGTCCATGCACAATTGCCCAACCTACAGATTTCCATGTACAAAAGCTGATTACCATTGCAAGTGCTGAACCAAAGGAAATACCTTTTTCAACTGATTTCTGTGTTACAGTTTTTGTTTTAGTTGTTGTTTTTTTACCATTTTCATCAACTGTTGTAATTACTTCTTCTTCCATATAATCACCTCGTTTATTAAGATGATTTTAATATAATAGAAAATTAGTCAGAAGTAAAAAAAAAGTTCACGAAATGCAAAAATTCGGACATGAAAAATTGATTATTAAAATCTAATTACAAAGCCTTTTTTACTGTCGCCATCGAATCCAATTCTTTTATAAAATTCATGAGCTTCTTTTCGCTTTGAATTGCTGAGTAAACAAACCATATAACAATCATTTTCGCGGGCATCTGCAACTGCCATTTCTATAACTTTGCGTGCAAGTCCCTGTTTTCTGTAATCCTGATGAGTAATTACGTTTTCAATAAAACAGACTGTTCCGCCGTGGTGAGTCATATTTGGCATTAAACAAGACCAGCAGGATGAAACAACTTTATTGCCATCAAAAGCACCAAAATATTTAATGCTTTTATTTCCACAAATGCGTTCCCAAATCTGCCCAGATTCTTCAAGATTATAATCAGAATTATTTACAGGATCGAGCTGAATGTATAATTCCATAAGCGAAGGAATATCTTCTTTTGTGAGGGTGCGGAATTCAATCATTGTTTCATCCTTTGTACGGTTTTAATCTATCTGTTTAATGTCTTTGCATTTTTCAACTTTGTTGATTGAACCATCAGCATTGTATTTCATTTCGGCAACACAAACAGAACGGTGGAACAAACTTCCGCCTGGTAATTCGTCT
>CALEHY010000009.1 GCA_937876375.1 uncultured Clostridia bacterium
AACCTGTGACCCTCTGCTTGTAAGGCAGATGCTCTCCCAGCTGAGCTATGCTTCCATATGTCGCACTTGCGACGAGATATATAATACAATATTATAATCTAAAAGTCAACACTTTTTTTCGTGTTTTTTAAATTTTTTCTGTAGCCTGTTTTATTAGCATTTTTATATCATTTGGAGTAAATATATATTTCTTATCACAGAAGTGACAATCAACCTCTGTATTTTCCTCTGACTCTGCCATTTCGTTCAGATTTTGAAGACCAGTACTGATTAACGCATTCTCAACTCTTTCCTTTGAGCAATTACACTTATATGACATTGTTGACTCGTCAAGCTTGTCGATATTAATTCCTTTTAATGCTCTTTTTGCAATATCATCTGCTGTAAATCCGTCATCAAGCATTTGTGTAACTGATGGAATATCAGAAATGCTATGTTCAATTAATGATATAACCTCATCAGGACAACTAGGTAGTAGCTGAATAATAAATCCACCAGCTTTTTTTACTGATAAATCAGGATTAACCAATACACCAAGAGCACATACAGATGGTGTCTGCTCACTTGTTGCAAAATAATTTGTAATATCCTCTGCTATCTCTCCACTAACGATAGGTGTTTGACCAACATATGGCTCTTTAAGTCCAATATCTTTGATGACATATAGCTGTCCATCTGTACCAACAGCACCCTTTACGTCAAGTTTACCAATATCATTTAGTGGAATTTCCACGATAGGATTTTGAACATAAGCTCTAGCGTTGCCCTCATAATCAGAAACAGCAATCATATCGCCACAAGGTCCGCCACCATTTATTCTTACAGTAACAGAATCATCCTTACTCTTTAGCATATCACCCATCATAGAGGTTGCTGTAATTAGTCGACCTAGACCTGCTGTAACTGTAGCGCTTGTCTTGTGAATTCGTTCCATCTCCGCAACCATATCTGTGCTATCACAAGCAATAACAAACGCAGAACCATCCTCTGTAATATATCTAACAATCTTTCCCATTTTTACACCTTTTTACACACAAAATATACTCTTTCACTTTCATCATTTGGAGCATTACGAGTTAATTCGTCATACATTGCTATATTGGTAAACCCAATATTACTCAAAGATTGAGCAATATCGTCTAACTCATACGCTCTTTCATTAAATTCTTCGCTATATCTATCATAATTTTCGCCATTGAACATAAAGAAATCTAGCAAAATCCTAACCTCGACGTCATCGACCTGTTCATTGTCCCAAACAAGATAGTAGTCCTCTTCGTCAAAAACAAAAGTGTTATTAAATAGTATTTCTTGGTGTTTATATATTGTATTCACATCAAAAACAAATATACCACCATTATTCAAACTATCATAAACATTTTTAAATGTTTTCACGACTTCAGCATAACTAGTTAAATGGTTTATACTATCAAGAGAGCATAACACAGCATCAGCACCCTGTGTAAAGACGAAATCCTGCATTTTAGTATTAATCAATGATAGATTAAGGTCAAGTTCATTTGCCTTTTGTGAGGCGATAGAGAGCATATCCTCTGATGCATCAACTCCAATAACCTCAATCCCTTTTTTTGCAAACGGAATACTAATACTACAAGTACCACACGCTAAATCGATAATACGCTTTGGCTCAACATTTTCTGTTAGAAAAAAGTCAGAAATGTAATCACTTCTGACTTCATAATCTACATTTTCAGTTAATGCATCATAGAGCGTTGACAGAAAATTATAGCTGCTCATCTTCTGCCTCTTTAATTCTGTCAAAAATCTTGTCGTAACCATCACAACCATACTGTAATGAGCGATTAACACGACTAATAGTTGCTGTAGAAGCACCTGTCTCCTCTACAATATCAGTATAAACAGATTTTTCGCTAAGCATCTTTGCAACAACTAGACGCTGTGACAAAGTCTTTAGCTCTTGAACTGTGCATAGATCCTCGAAGAAGTCATAGCACTCCTCTCTTGTTTCGAGAGCAAGAATGGCTTTGAACAAAAAATCAACATTCTTATTTTCTAACTTATTATTCATAGTGAACTCCTCACGCTTTACTTTAATCACATATTAACACATTAAAACGTGATAGTAAAGAAAAATCCCCAAAATAATTTGGGGATTTTAAAAATAATTACTTTATTAATTCATTGTATATATCAAAGCAATCAAATGTTGAGAAATAATCCTCTGGAGTTTCTGCTCTACGGATTAACTGATATGAGCCATCCTCTTTTAGAAGAATTTCAGCGCTCTTAAGCTTACCATTATAGTTGTAACCCATTGAGAAACCGTGTGCACCAGCATCATGGATAAATAAAATATCACCCATATCAATCTTTGGTAGCATTCTATCAACAGCAAACTTGTCACAATTCTCGCACAATGAACCAGTTACATCGTATAATGTATCGCACTGTGCATCTTCTTTTCCAAGAACGGTAATATGATGATATGCACCATAGATAGCAGGTCTCATTAGGTTTACAGCACAAGCATCAACACCAATATATTCCTTGTGCGTATGCTTTTCATTAATAGCTGTTGTAACAAGACCACCATAAGGACCAAGCATATATCTGCCAAGCTCTGTGCAAAGCTTAACATTGCCCATTCCTGCAGGAACAAGAACTTCGTCATACACCTTATGAACACCCTCACCAATAACAGCAATATCATTTGGCTCCTGGTCAGGCTTGTAAGGAATACCAATACCACCAGAAAGGTTGATAAATGTAATATTAGCGCCAGTCTTCTCCTTTAGCTCAACAGCAAGCTCAAACAACACCTTTGCAAGCATAGGATAGTAATCATTTGTAACAGTGTTTGAAGCAAGAAATGCGTGAATACCAAATTCCTCAACGCCCTTTTCCTTCATAATCTTGAACGCTTCGAAAATCTGATCTGTTGTCATACCATACTTGGCATCACCAGGGTTGTCCATAATATCGTTGCTAATCTTGAATATTCCACCTGGATTGTAACGACATGACATTTTCTTTGGAAGCTTGCCGCAAGCTTTCTCTACAGCTTCAATATGAGTAATATCATCAAGGTTAATGATACCACCTAAATCATCACAGAATTTAAACTCATCAATAGGAGTATCGTTTGATGAAAACATAATGTCGTCGCCTACAGCACCAAGAGCTCTAGCCATCATAAGCTCTGTTCTCGATGAGCAATCACAGCCACAACCATACTCCTGCAAAATTTTGATTAAAAATGGATTTGGAGTGGCTTTAACAGCAAAATACTCCTTGTATCCTTCATTCCATGCAAAAGCGTCCTTAAGAGCCTTTACATTGTCTCTTATTCCCTTTTCATCATACAAATGAAAAGGTGTAGGATAATCCTTTGCAATTTCCTTTGCCTTATCAAGTGTTACAAATGGTTTTTTCATAATATCCTCCTATTAGCTCAAGAGAGCCTCTTCAATAAATTTCTTAACAGTATCAACGCCCTCGCCATTTTGTGATGAAAAAGCGATGATAGGAACGTCACCAGCACATTCAAGTTCAACAGCAGACTCTGCCATTCTCTTTTTGTATTCCTTAACCTTTAGTTTGTCCGATTTGGTCATAACGACAATGAATGGAATATCCATCTGTTTCATAAATTCAATCATACCATAATCGTCTTGTGATGGTTTATGCCTCATATCAACCAGCTGAACAACAAGTTTGATATTGCGACCACTTTGGAAATAACCTTCCATAAGCTCGCCAAAACGTTCTTTCTCCTGCTTGCTAATCTTTGCATAGCCATAGCCAGGCAAATCAACAAACTTGTATCCATCGACGTTATAAAAGTTAATTGTAATTGTTTTACCAGGCACAGAGCTAACTCTAGCAAGACCTTTTCTGTTAAACAATTTGTTTAACAAGGAGCTTTTGCCAACATTGGACCTGCCAGCAAATGCAATTTCTGGAATATCACTATTAGGTAGCTGAGCAGAAATGCCATATGCCCTTTCAAATTCTACATTGTTATAATTCATAGTTTATTGTGTAATCGTTGCAACAGATTTTTTGCTATTATCCATAGGAATAGCTTTTGTCTTCTTTGTTGCGTTTGGTTTATATTCTAAAGCAATGTCAAGTACTTCATCAAATGATGAAACGCTAACAAATCTTATTGATGATTTGACCTCATCGCTGATTTCTGCCAAATCCTTTGTGTTTTCATTTGGGATGATAACAGTGTCGCAACCAGCTTTGTATGCAGCCATTGATTTTTCCTTAAGGCCACCAATAGCAAGAGCGTTACCCTTAAGTGATATCTCACCAGTCATTGCAACAGTACACTTAATTGGGATACCAGTAAGCTCTGAAACAAGAGCCGTAGTTATTGCAAGTCCTGCTGATGGTCCATCCTTTGGTATAGCCGCTTGAGGAGCATGAATATGAATATCCATTGTTTTATAAAAATCTGATGATATACCATATTCATTAGCCTTAGAACGAATGTAAGATACAGCCGTTTTTGCGCTCTCTTTCATTACGTCGCCAAGACTACCAGTAAGTTCAATCTTACCAGTACCCTCTAAGGCTGATATTTCGATAGGAAGCATTGTACCACCAACCTGTGTCCAGGCAAGTCCATTAACAACACCAACCTGATTTGATGAAGAAACAACTTCCTTTGAATACTTTTCAACACCAAGATAATCAGCAATATTCTTTGCAGTTACTTTAAATAAAGTTGCACCACTTTCTAGCTCGACTGCAGTTTTTCTGCAAAGGGTTGAAATCTCTCTTTCAAGCTTTCTAACGCCTGCTTCACGAGTGTAGCATTCAATTATCTTGTAAATAGCATCATTAGAAATTTTAAATTCCTTTGAAGAAAGATTATGCTTTTGCATTTCTTTCTTAATCAAATGCTTCTTTGCGATATTGAATTTTTCCTCAACAGTGTAAGAATTAAGCTCAATAACCTCCATTCTGTCAAGCAGTGGTGGAGCTATAGTCGAGGTATCATTTGCTGTAGTGATGAACAAAACCTTGCTTAAATCAATTGGAAAATCGATATAATGATCAGCAAAATTTTTGTTCTGCTCTGGATCTAATGCTTCTAGCAAAGCAGATGAAGGATCGCCTTTGTAGTCAGCGCCAACCTTGTCAATTTCGTCAAGCAATACAACTGGGTTCATAACGCCAGATTTAATAATCGCATCAACAATTCTACCAGGCATAGCGCCAATATATGTCTTTCTATGACCTCTGATTTCTGCTTCGTCATGGACACCACCAAGAGCGATACGAACATATTTTCTGTTCATTGATTTTGCAAGTGATTTTACAACACTTGTTTTACCAACACCAGGAGGTCCATATAAACAAATAATCTGTCCACTAAAATCAGAATTACGCTTTAACACAGCCAATGACTCAACAATACGAGATTTAACCTTATCTAGACCGTAATGATCCGCATCAAGCACTCTTCTTGATTTTGCTAGATTAATGCTATCCTTTGTGTATTTACCAAATGGAATTTCAAGACATTTATCGAGATATGTACGCACAACAGTGGCTTCGTGTGAGCCCTGTGGCATTTTCATTAGCTTATCGCATTCCTTAAGCAGCTTTTCTTTTGAGTTCTGCTCTATATCGAGTGCTAGTACTCTTTGTCTATATTCTTCTGCTTCTTCTAGAGGATTATCAGATTCTCCAAGTTGATTTGAAATAACCTTCATTTCCTCACGAAGATAATATTCCTTTTGATTCTTGTCAATCTCTTCATTAACCTTGCGCTGAATTTCAGCCTCAAGTTTAAGAGTGACGATTTCCTTGCGAAGTCTAACTAGCAATTCAATAATTCTATCGTGTGGATTGATTATTTCCAGAACACTCTGCTTGTCCATGTAGTCAAAGAATGAATTAGAGCATACATAATCAGCAAGCTCTGACACATTGTCAATAGAGATAATCTTTGACACGACCTCATTTGAAATCTTTGATAGCATTGTTGCATAAGTTTCAAACTCTTTCTTTACTGAGCGAATATATGCGATATCCTCTTCCGTTTGCTGATATGTTTTGTTCTCAACTAAATCAACAACACCAGCAAGAAATGGCTTTTCTGTATGAATTGTAATTAAAGAGCCACGCTCCTCACCTTCGACAATAACACGAAGATTAGATGAATTAGGAATTCTAATCATCTGTTTAATGCTACAAACAACGCCAATCTCATACAAATCATCAATAGATGGGTCATCAACAGACGAATCACGCTGAGATACAAGGAATATTTTTTGATCCTTGTCCATAGCTGTCTTGAGCGCCTTTATACTCTTTTTTCTGCCAACGTCAAAGTGCAATGTCATGCCTGGAAATACTACTAAGCCACGCAATGCAACAATAGGCAAATCTAAAAATTTATCTAGTTCAATAATATTTTCCAAATTATCCATAGATACTTCCTTAAAAATAATCAAATAGTATTATAATATAAAACAAATAAAAGTGCAACAAAAAAATATGCCAAGTAAACACTTGGCATATTTTTAGTATAAATCATAGATTTCCTTTGCCTTTTTCTTAATTGAATCAGCTAAACTCTGTGGCTCGATCACCTTTATTTTATTGCCAAAATTCATTACCCAAGAAATAAGACCATCGGATATAGCTGCATCAATAGTTGTTTCGAACATATTGTTCTCTCTTGCAAGGAGTGGTACCGAAGCACCAAACCTGTCCATAATTTCTTCTCTTAAATCAATAGAGCAAAGCAAAGTAACTTTGTCATTTTCACCAGAGTACATATTGAACATTTTTGAAGTGTAATCTGCAACATCAAATACCTCACTATACTCGCTGACCTCACATACAGGTCGAGCAGAATCATCGAGCATATTAATTTGGCGTATTCTATCAAGACGAAGGTTCATTAAATTATCATATTTCTCATTGTTACATACGAGATAATAATGGTCATCCTTCCAAATAAGAGCATATGGTGATACGGTAAAGTCCTTGTCTATAAATGCTCTACGATTTTCTATATCAATATTCCTGCGACGATACACAAAAGATACCTTTTTCTTTTGTAAAATAGCTTCGTGCAGAGCATCAATTACATAGTATATCTCCTCATTATCACATTTTGAAATAGAGTCAACATAAACCTGTGATACAAGCTCCTTTGCTTGATTAACTGATACCAATGATTCTAACTTTTCAACCAGGGCAGCAGTCTTATTAGGTGTGATAAACCCAGCTGATGATACAGCGTCAATAAGTAAACGCACCTGTGGTAACTCGAAGCGTCTTGTAGCCATAAAAAAGCCACGCTTTGGTGATGAGGTTGTAACGATATCAAAACCAAGATCGTTTAGTGTTGCAATATCAGCATAGATAGATTTACGCTCACACTTTACCCCCTGCTCCAACAGCATTTCGATCAAATCAGTTGTTGACAAAGGATTGTCTTCGTCCGACCTTTCGTCAAGTAATTTATATATGAGTAATGTTTTAATTTTTGAACTAGCCATAGCATATCCTCCATGGCTTTTATTATATCACAATTTATTTATGTTTTCAACTATGGTCCTAAAAATAGGACAGCAATCCTCTGCCCCACTATTTCCATCCTCGCACATAATGACTATAGCATATTTTGGATTGTCATAAGGATACACACCAGCAAACCATGTGTTATATAACTGTCTGTTGCCATCATATTGTCCTGTTTCTGCTGTTGCTGTTTTGCCAGCAGACTTGTTTGCGCTATCATCAGCATAATAACCTGTACCGTTAGACACAACATATCTCATATATGATAGTAATTTTTCGGAATTTTGTTTTGTTATTACATTATCGCCATATTTTGCATTATCATAGCTTCTAATACCGTTATAATTCACTTTACCAACGATAAATCTTGGATGAGTAGCTCTTTGATTAACAATAGAGCATAATGATGAACAGATTTGCAATGGAGTTGCTGTTAGAGCTCCCTGACCAAATCCAAGCATTGCCAATTGACCAACAGATAGCAAATCTTCATTAGTTGGAGTAACGGCGTTTTTAATCGACCAATTATCAAGCAGATAAGTACTATCATTAAAGCCAAAAAGATTCATTGTATCTATTATTTTCTCTTTTCCTAATTCTAATATCAACTTTACAAAATAACAATTACACGAATTAGCAAGTGCAGATTGCAAATTTTCATTACCGTGTTGCTTTAGCTTTTGGCATGAATACAATGTATCACCAACAAGAATTGAGCCAACGCAATTATAACTAATATCGACATTATTCTCCAAGGCACAAGCAGTAACAATTAGCTTAAACACAGATCCTACCGAATATTGCTGTATCACTTTGTTAATATATGTGTCAATTGGCTTTGTTACAGAGGCAAGTATATCACCAGTAGCAATATCCATTACTACAGCGCAACCAGACTTCATATCCTCACAAGCAAAGTATGTTATATCTTGAATATCACTATCTATTGAAAGAATATAACCTTCTTTAGAGCTGAAATTATATTCTTTTATTTCGCCATTATCGCCACGAAGCATTTTGCCAGTAGCGTCGACACCGAAATCAAGCTTTCTATATCCAATTTGATCATCAACATAACTAAACAAACCACTTGATGAAGAATTAATGAACTGATTTAAATTGTTCACCGTCTTTTTTGATTTTTCAATTTGAATATATTTTGTATCATATTCTTTATTAATTTCTTTTACAATCGGATAACCTTTGCGAAGTTCATCAGTAATCTTTTTTCTTTCGTTATAATCAAAGATTTTTACAAGCTCGGATATACATTTTTCATTAGGTTTAATAATGGCTAGAAAAGTATCGATATTATTAGTTGCAGAGCCTTCATTTGAGTAATACAAATATGGATAAAGCTTATCTAGAGTTAGCGAATATGAGTTAGATGATTTCTGCACAGCATATTCATTAGTTGATATAATAATGCCTATTCTATATAGAATTATCGAAAAACAAAACACCACACAAACAATCAACGATATTTCCCTTTTAAACATAAAAACACCCCTTTGTATTATCTACAAAAGGGTGAAATAATATTACTTTCGTTCTACTCTAAATATTGCGTCTGGTGAAATTTCCTTATCACATTTGAATGAATATATATTTGTCGCTTTGTTAGCAACGTCTACGAACTCTCTGTCGTTCTCGTTATAAAGCTCCTCGACAACAATTTGATACGGTAGTTTATTTGGTTCAACAACCTCAAGTATATCACCTTGATAAAATCTGTTGCGCTGAGCTACAACAAGTCGACCATTCTCATATGACTTAAAAAGTGCACACACGTCCCAACTACGAATATAACCAGCAGACTCATGAACTTGGCCATCAACTATTGGGCCAAAATTGAATCCAGTAGTATATGCTCTGTGGCTCATTCTCTCCATCTCGTCAAGAATCCACTTTGAAGGTTTAAAATCAGCAGGTCTACCTTGAGAGATATATTCATCAATAGCATTCCTATAAGCATTTGTAACTATCGCTGTGTAATATTCACTCTTAGCTCTGCCCTCAATTTTAAACGAATCAATGCCAGCTCTATCAAGCTGAGCAATATGCTCAATCATACACAAATCACGAGAATTGAAGATATATGTACCGTTCTCATCTTCGTTAATTGGAAAGTACTGACCAGGTCTAGTTTCTTCCATCAGATGATATTTCCATCTACATGGCTGGGCACAGTCACCACGATTTGCATCTCTACCAACCATATAATCAGAAAGGATGCATCTACCACTAAATGACATACACATAGCACCATGCACAAATGTCTCTATCTCCAAATCTGGATTAGTATTCTCTCTAATAGTCTTGATTTCATCAAGAGATAGCTCTCTAGCTGTTACGATACGCTTTGCACCCATATCATAGAGTGCATTAGCTGTGGCATAGTTGACGATACCAACTTGTGTTGACATATGCACCTCTGTATTAGGAGCGTATTTTTTCGCCATAGCAAGCACGCCTATATCAGCTATAATAAGAGCATCAACGCCAATACTCTCTACATATTTTAAATAGTCTGGTAATGCTTCTAATTCGTTATTTCTTGGTAAAGTGTTGCATGTTAAATATAGCTTTTTCCCATTTTTATGAACTAAATCGACAGCATCCTTAAGCGCATCAAGACTAAAATTAGATGGATTGGTACGCATACCAAATTGTTCTCCACCAACATATATAGCATCAGCACCGAACTTTACAGCAAGCTTTAATCTTTCCATATCTCCTGCTGGAGATAATAATTCAATATTGTGTTCAATCATAATTAATAAGTCAAATAAGGTGCGTATTCTGCAACCTTTTGTTTAAATTCAGAATATGTGCTAGCAGTGTACATATTACCCTTCGTATCGTGGAAGAAGAATTTTACATTGCTATTGCTTGGATATAGTGCAGCCTTAATTGCTGCCATTCCAGGATTACAAATAGGGCCAGCTGGCAAACCAACAACAGTAGAATTGTTATTAGTGTTATAATAAGCCATATAATAATCAGCTGTATGTGATGAGGTTGATGAAAGTGCTGGAGAAACCTTGTTTGTAATATAGTCAGCAGTTGACTGACAACCAAGAGTTGGGAAATTAACTGTATCATTAAGTCTGTTATGAATTACAGCAGAAATAGTCTTCATCTGGTCCTCGTTAGCAGCTTCCTTTTGGATAATAGAAGCGATAATGAATATTTCATTTGTAGACATACCTAACTCATCGCATCTCTGAGTGTATTCCTTCTTAAACTTGGAATTACCGTTTTCTAGGAATTTTCTAATGGTGCTTGATGCGTTTTCACCAACAAAAAACTCATAGGTATCTGGGAACAAATAACCCTCTAGTCTATATGGAACAGAATCAGCTGCTTTCAAGTCATTTACTAGCGGTAACTGATATTCTGTAGTTTGAATAACAGATAACAAGGCTGATTTGTCACAAACGTCATTTTCGCTAAGTTTATTAACTATCTCTGGAATGGTTAGACCCTCTGGGAAAGTAAGTGTAACGGTCTCTGAATTTGTTTGTGCACCCTTTAATGTAACTAGCATTCCCTCTAGTCCCATCTTGCCATTAAGGTAGTAAACACCAGGCTCATAAGGGCCACCAATCTTTGAAGTAGACATAACAGCATCACGAAGCTTAACAAAAGTCTTGCAGAAATATTTGCACTTAACAAGTCCGTTCTTGCTCAAAATATCAATAGCATCATTGCTGTCCTCAATAGCCTCTGTATATGTGATAGTAACAGTAGACTTTGTCTTTGTAATGGCAAGAATATCATTCAAACAAAAGATAGCATAAACAGATACAATCATCGATACAATGATGACAATAATAAAGAACATATATGTAGAGCCAACGCCATTTTGTTTCTTTGCAGGCTTTTTTACAGGTTGCTTCTTCACTTCTTTTTTTGTTTTTGTAGTAGATGAACTTTCATTGGAGAAATAAATATCGTTATTTCCCTTTTCTGTAACCTTAAAATTATCCATCTTATCCTCCGTTTTTTACGTCTATTAAACGAGACTCAGTGATAATATAATCAACAGATTTGTCGTATTTGTCTATTGGTAGCTGATTTTTAACAAAGCTATTATAACATAATCCAATAGAAATTAAAGAGTGATTTTGCAAAAATCTATCATAATATCCCTTGCCATAGCCAAGTCTGTATCCATTTGTATCAAATGCAATACCAGGAACGATAATAATAGAATTCTTGTAATCAGTAACTCTTTTACATTTATCTATATCTGGCTCACGAACACCAAAGGAGCCAATCTTCAAATCGTCAAAGGTGTTAATATAATAAAATTCCATATTACCATTACTATCAACACAATATGGTGCAGCAATAGATTTGCCATTAATTCTTGCCAAATCTATTAGTGCATCAACACTAATTTCATCATCGAGTGCCATATACAACAACACCTGTTTTGCTTCTTTATACTCTTTCATGGTGATAAGAGTATTTAATATAGCATTATCCTTTGATGATTTCTTGACAATTCTCTTTCGTGCAAAGAGAAGATTATTTCTAAGCTCTGCTTTGGATTGAAGCTCTGATTTCATTTGCGAGATCCTCACTCTTTAGCTTTTTAACAATTTCTAAGCCAAAGTCAATACAAACGCCAGCACCCTTTGCTGTGATAAAATTACCATCAGTCACAACATAATCATTGCTTATTGAAGCGCCCTCTAATGCATCTTCAAATCCTGGGAAGCAAACAGCATTTTTACCATCCAAAAGTCCCTTGTGACCCAATATGGAAGGTGCTGCACAGATAGCACAAACCAGTGTGTTTGTGTTTACAGCATTATCGATAATTTGCTGAATTGTTGCATTCTGTTCGAGATTAATTGTGCCAGGCATACCACCAGGCAACACAATAGCCTCGACACCATAGTAGTCAAAATCACCAATCTCAATATCACAGTTAACCTGCACCCCACACGAAGAAGTAACAAGCTTGCCAGTAACACCAACTGTCTTGACATCAATCTTTGCTCTAGTAAGCATATCTACAGGAGCTAATGCCTCGATAATCTCGAATCCATCAGCTAAAAAAACATATACCATAATTTATTTTCCTCTATATTCTAGAATAATAGGAGTATCAAGCTCACAGCCTTCAAAAAGGTACTCTCTTATTCCATCAATTTGATCAAATTTTATTGAATCAATATCATTAACAAAGGTCAAGCCTCTGTCTTGATAATATCCAACGAGTCCATGGTTTGCTGGTATCAAGCACACACTATTGTATTGATCTTTGCAATAGTCAAGTAACTGTGTCATAAGACCATTACCTTGACAATCACTCCTTGTGCATGCAGCGTAAATATATTTTGATTTAATACCATTCAGTGTGCAGTCAACAAGATACAGCATTGAATGTAATTCATCATCATATACGCCAATACAATCTGCATTCTTAACATTATCAATGAAATACAAAATCTCATCTCTACTATCACCAAATGCCTCTGACCAAAGAGATACAATATTATCAATATTTGATACGGTTTTTATCATATTACCACCAATGATTACTTATCAAGCTCAGCCTTTACAATGTTAACAACCTTGTTATGTATTTCCTCAATAGATAATGGTTTTTCACCATCAGAGCACTCAACAACATACCAACCTTGTTTGTTTGCAGCATATAAAGCTGACTTTCTACAGTTATTTAGAAACTGAACATTGGCCTCATGCACATCCTTTTTGCCCTCATCACCATTGTATCTAGAGGTCATAAGCTTTTGGGATATTTCAACTGGCATATCAAGGAATATCACAGCATCTGGCTTTGGAATACCGATCTTGTTATATTCAAAATCAGCACTCCAATCTAGGTACTCATCCCATTCTGACTGGTCAATCTTTTCCATTTGGTAAATAGAATTTGAAGTAGCATATCTATCAGCTAAGATAACCACGCCATCATCATATTCCTTTTTCCAGCCGAGTTTGAACGACGCAAATCTATCTACAGCGTAAAACGCACCAGCAGCATAAGCATTAACATCATCAGCATTTTTGCCAAACTCGCCACCAAGATACATTTTTACAAGTGTGCTAGATGGGTTGTCGTAATCTGGTAATTTGATTTTCTTATATTTGATATCTTGACCAGCCAAATACTCCTCAAGCAATGCTGTTTGAGTAGATTTACCACTACCGTCAAGACCTTCCATAATAATAAGCTTTGACATTACTTTTTTCTCTCTAACTTTTCTTTTGAGCCATCTGGTCGAACAATATATGTGTTCTCCAGCTGACCAACCAGACTAGCCTTAAAGCTGTCTATATATTCTCGTCTTAACGCAATTTGCTCTGTCTTTTCCTCATCAGTTAGTCCTTCTGGGGTTTTTGACTTGCAAGCAAGCTCGTTAATTCTATTTATCTTTTCCTTAGTCATTAGTCTAAAAAGTCCTTTAGTTTCTTACTTCTACTTGGATGACGAAGCTTGCGAAGAGCTTTTGCCTCAATCTGACGAATACGCTCACGAGTAACATTAAACTCTTTACCAACCTCTTCGAGCGTCTTTGGATTGCCATCATCAAGACCGAAACGAAGACGAAGAACCTTCTCCTCTCTAGGTGTAAGGGTCTTTAGAACGTCAGTAAGCTGTTCCTTAAGCAGACTCATTGACGCAGCATCAGCTGGAGCAAGAGCATCATCATCAGGAATAAAATCGCCAAGATGAGAATCTTCCTCTTCACCGATAGGTGTCTCAAGTGATACAGGTTCCTGAGCAACACGAAGAATCTCTCTAACCTTGTCAACAGGCATCTCTAAAAATTCTGCAATCTCCTCTGGAGTTGGCTCTCTGCCATTAAGATGAAGTAGCTGAGAATTAGCCTTCTTAACCTTATTGATTGTCTCTACCATATGAACTGGAATTCTGATTGTTCTAGCCTGATCAGCAATAGCACGAGTGATAGCTTGTCTAATCCACCAAGTAGCATATGTTGAAAACTTAAATCCCTTTGTGTAGTCGAACTTATCAACAGCCTTGATAAGACCTAGATTACCCTCTTGAATAAGGTCAAGGAACTGCATACCTCTACCAACATAACGCTTTGCAATACTAACAACAAGACGAAGGTTAGCCTCTGCAAGTCTTTTCTTAGCATACTGATCATCATCAGCAATCTTGATAGCAAGCTCAATCTCCTCCTCTGCTGTAAGTAGAGGAATACGACCAATTTCCTTAAGATAAACCTTAACAGGATCATCCATTGCAGCATTATCATTTACAGCAACGGTATCAGCAGCATCAGTCTCCTTTGGTAGATCAACCTCAAGAGTAATACCGTCAAGTGTCTCTGCAGAAAAGTCATCAATGATATTAATATTTGCAATTTCAATCTGCTCATTTAACTTTTCAAGCTCGTCAACGTCAAGATCAAGCTCAACGATAATATTATCGATTTCTTGAGCAGAGATATGGCCAACAGCCTTACCTCTTTCAATAAGCTTTTTAAAAGCATTTTGCTTCTTCTCCTCTTCAGGAGTAAGTGGTTTTGTTTCTTTATTCTTATCCATAGATATTCTCCTCACTATGTATTCTTCTTTTTAAATGCAGACCTAAAGAAATCATCATCCATAGAGTCAGACCCTTTAAACTGTTCATTTTTATATTCCTGATTGATTACATTAATACAATCTTGAATTTCTGTTTCGGATTTATCACTATTTTCCGTCCTAGCAATAATACCAGACAGTCTTCCAAGCTCCGAATCGCTCAAAAATTGGCCAAAATCAGATAACTCGATGCCAAGACCATCATCAACACGCTTACATATGATATCAATAACTCGTGATACAAAGCCATCTGATAACGCTCCATCAATGATGTCGCTGACATATCGTCTATAATTAGGGTTAAGTATTAACAGCCCAATCAATCTATCCTCTGCCCTAATTTTCTTTGTAGTAGCAGATGCTGTAATACTCTCCTTGCGAATATTCTTCATACTTTCATCAAGTATTTTTGAATATTCTCTCCTATTATTTTGTCTATTTCTTTTCTTTTTATAAGCATCTAGCTGTAGCCTTATGCTTTGCTTTTCAATACTTAGCTCTTCGGCAAGCCTTGATATGTACAAATCCTGTTCTATAGGAGAAACGGTGTACAATATCTTAATACACTCATTCATAAAGTCAATCTTGCCTTGAGTTGTTCTTATATCGAATCTATCACGAAGCTTTAATATTTGGAACTCAATCTCATTTGACGCACCATCAAGCATAGCTCTAAATTTTTCTTTGCCATAGGTACGAATAATTTCGTCTGGGTCTTTACCACCAACTAATGCAGGTATTTTTATATTAAGCTCTGTTTGGTCAAACAAAGATATAGCTTTTCGCAAAGCCTTTTGCCCAGCCTCATCAGCATCATAAGTAAGAATAACGCCCTTTGCATATCGTGATATTAGTCTAACTTGTTCACTAGTAAGAGCTGTACCACAACCAGCAACAGCATTAGTAAATCCAGCTTGATGCATAGCGATGACGTCCATATAGCCCTCACATAGAATCAAAGAATCATTACCACTATCCTTTGCAAAATTAAGAGCAAATAATTCATTTGTTTTCTTATATACAAGAGTCTCAGCAGTGTTGATATACTTTGGTTTACTATTATCAAGAACTCGACCACCAAAAGCAATAACATTGCCTCTGACGTCGATAATAGGCGTCATAACCTTATTCCTAAATATATCGTAGTAGCCTTTATTTCCTTTTTTTATAACACCAGCCTCAACCATTTCAAAAATGGCAAATCCAAGTGATTTAAGGTGTTTTAAAAGCGAATCCCACGAGTCTGGTGCATAGCCTAGTCCAAAATGATTAATAGTCTTTACAGTGAGTCCACGATTTAAAAAATAATCAAGGCCAACTTTTCCCTCATCACTCATTAAACATGTATGAAAATACTTTGCTGTAGCACGATTAATCTCTAAAATTCTTCGTCTTTTCTTGCCAAGAGAATCATCAAATCCCTCATTAGGCATCTGCAGACCAGCACGCTGAGCCAAAGATTTTACAGCGTCTATATAATCTAAATTTTCAATCTTTTTAACAAATCCGACAGCGTCGCCACCAGCACCACAACCAAAGCAATAAAAACTTTGGGTATCAGGATAAACGGTGAAGGATGGTGTTTTTTCGTTATGAAATGGACAAAGACCTACATAGGTATTGCCACGCTTTCTTAATGTGACATAAGTTGAAATTACGTCACTGATATCTGTTTTCATTTTTAAATCCTGCAAAAAGCTTTCAGGTAATGCCATAATCTCAACTCCTCTCAAAAATTATTCTATCCAAAACATTGGAACAAATAGCTGATTAAATACCTTTAATGAATATGTATCACTCATACCAGCAATGTAATCACAAACAGCACGTTCAACGCCATCTTTTTCGGATATCATGCGATAATCTGCTGGTAAATCATCAGGATGATTAATATAATGGTCAAATATCTTTTCTAGCATTGCAACAGCCTTGACCTCTTCACTCTTACAAACTGGATTTTTATATACTGCAAGGAACATAAAATCGTGAAGCTCATTAAACATTTGCCAGTAATCATCAGACATTGCAATCTTGTCATCGCTGTTATTAATTACATTCATAACCATATTGTTAATGCGTTCTGACTTTGTCATACCGAGTGACAAGCGTAAATCAAGAGGAATATCCTCCTCTGCCATAACATTAGCTCTAATAGCATCATCAATATCATGATTTATATATGCAATCTTGTCAGCAATACGGATTATCTGACCTTCTAATGTATAAGCATCTTCACCAGTAGTGTGGCAAAGAATACCATTTTTTACTTCGTCAGTAAGATTCAAGCCTTGTCCGTTCTTTTCGATACATTCGACAACACGAACGCTCTGCTCATAATGTTTAAATCCAGACTTACAAAGGCTATCAAGTGCTCTTTCACCAGCATGTCCAAATGGTGTATGACCCAAATCGTGTGCCAACGCAATCGCTTCGGTCAAATCCTCATTAAGCGACAACGCTCTAGCAATAGTTCTTGCTATCTGCGACACCTCAAGTGTATGAGTAAGTCTTGTACGATAATGGTCTCCAGTTGGAGCAAGAAAGACCTGTGTCTTATGCTTTAATCTTCTAAATGACTGAGAATGAATTATTCTATCCCTATCACGCTGAAAGCAAGTACGAATTGGGCACTCTTCCTCAGCAATAGCTCTACCCTTTGAATTAACAGATAGGCAAGCTTTATCGGATAAAAATTTCTTTTCATTTTCTTCAGTAATAATTCTAATACAATCGTTCATATTTTCTCTTTTCGATTAAGTTTTCAATCTTTTCACTAATATATACTATAAATATACTATATTCCCTTTTATTTTTTTACTTGACTAAAAATAAAATTATAGCTAAAATCTACTTGAGGTGATTGAATGAACCCATTAGTTATAGTTTGCGTCATTGTAGCTATAGTTCTACTTGCTGTTTTTCTTTATTCACAAAACAATATTATCGACATAACTGAATATAATATAGTGCATTCATACGCCAAGGGCAATACAATCGTACACCTTAGTGACCTACATTCAAAGCCATTCAAAAAGGTACTGAGTAAGGTGAAAGCTATTAATCCAAGCATTATTGTGATAACTGGCGATTATATCAATGACCATGGTAAAAACAAAGAAAAAATGCTCTCCTTTGGCAAGGAGCTAATAAAGATTGCTCCAGTGTTCTATATTACCGGCAATCACGAAAGACGACTTGATTACTTTGATGATTTGATGCAAGAATTAAAAAATATCGGTTTTACTGTACTACTAAATGAAATAACAAAAATCGATGATATATACATTCTTGGACTAGATGAAAACCAAGCGAATTTTGACGATTACAAGGCTAGAAGAAATGGCACATTCGTATATAAGGATATGTCACCATATTTTAGTGAACTAGAAAAATGCGATGGATTTAAGCTAGTATTATCTCATTTTCCAGAAAACTTTGCTGGAATAAAAGAGCTAAATTACAGTCAATACGATTTTGACCTACAATTATCTGGTCACGCACACGGTGGTCAATTTATTATGCCATTTGTTGGTCCATTGTTTTCACCAGGTCAAGGCGTGTTCCCAAAATACGCACGAGGCTCATTCGGTGACAGACCAAAGCTCATTGTATCAAGAGGTCTTGGTAATGCAGAATTCCCATTCAGACTGTTTAACCACCCAGAGATAAATGTAATTAATATAAAATAGCAAAGCAAGGCAGATGATTAATCATCTGCCTTGTCAAATTTTGACTCAATATATTGAAGAGTGTACTTACCATTACTGATATCAGTTAGCTTGTTTTGTAGCTGTTCTACCCTATTTTCTCTAATAGAAAACTGTATCATAACATTATCAGCAAACTGGGTATCAAGCGCATTAGCACCAAAGTCGGACAAAAGAATATTCATTCTCTCATAAAAGCTATATTCAACACTTACACTCATAACACTGCACTGTGCCATAGTAATGATATGACCAGCCTCAACAGCAATCTTTGACGTATGCGAATATGCACGAACAAGACCACCTGCGCCAAGTAGTGTTCCACCAAAATATCTAGTACCAACTACACATAGGTCAGTTAATCCCTCTTTTAGCAGAAAGTCAAGCATAGGCACACCAGCAGTGCCACCAGGCTCACCATCATCAGAATATCGCTGAATATTATCCTGTCGCAAAACATAAGCATACACATTATGTGTAGCGTCCCAATGCTTTGATTTTATTGAATTGATGAATTCTACAGCCTCGTCCTGTGTTTTGACAGGCTTGACATATCCAATAAACTTCGATTTCTTCTCAATAAAGAAATCATCAGCCTCAAATTCTACTGTTTTGTACTCTTCCATAACTCTCCAAATAAAAACAAGGCAACAGACTAAAATCCGTTGCCTTTATTTTTGATTGATTACGCCTTCTTAGCAATTCTCTTGTTGAATCTATCAACACGTCCACCTGTATCAACAAGCTTTTGCTTACCTGTATAGAATGGGTGGCACTTTGAGCAGATATCAACCTTCATATCGCCCTTTGTGCTCTTTGTCTCATAAGTAGCACCACAAGCGCATCTAACTGTACATGTTTCGTAGTTTGGATGAATTCCGTCCTTCATTAACTTTCACCTCACTTAATCTCATAACGTTGTGTATTATAACAAAGGTGTAACAAAAAAGCAAGTCTTTTTTTTAATTTATTTATAAATACAACACTTATCTAGCGAAAAGGAGTATAAAGTTGCTTCTTTTACACTCTTCGACAAAGCCTTTGACACAGCAGATTTGTAGAACATAATCTGCTTGTTGTATCTATCAAGAAGTTCTTCTTCGCTGCTTACCTTATCAGTCTTGTAATCAACAAGTACTAGCTCGCCATCCTCCTCGAACACACAATCTGCAATTCCTTGAACGAGCACTTTGTCATCAAATTCTGTATCCTCAAGCTCAGATGCTGCAACAAACGACGACAAACTAATTTCACGATAAATATTGTTTGATGAAAGCATTCGATTAGCCAAATCAGAATTAAAGAATGTGTTTAGTTTTTGTCTATTCAAGGAGCTTGCTTGTAGCTCTGTTATGTGTCCTAGCTCGGTCAAACGTTCGATTTCGCTATCCAAATCATTCTTTGCATTAGTATAATCACAATACTGCATAAATGCATGCATAGCTGTACCCTTTTGTGCTGGTGAAAGACCATCATCCATATACGCTGGTTTTGACAACGCAAAATAAGAGTAATTCTCGACACTATCATCTAAAGAAGAAGCCGTACGCTTTGATACAAAGCCAGAAAGCTCTGCTCTGTCATATTTGTACTGTAATTTCTCTGATATTTCGTTAACTAAATCAATATCGTAATCTATCACATCTTCTTGAATTATATCGTCAATCATGCCATAGTCAAGGATTTCAACAGATAATGAAGAATTAGTAGCACTTGGTAGAATATCGACTTCACACATATTACGAAGCATTGAACCATCTTTATGTATCAACGCTGATAATAAGATGAAATCTCCATCATTTTGAATACGCTTTGCAATAAATGGATTAATTTTGTTATCAATAAGCTTCTTTGATAATGTATCAATATGTTTTTCGATATTATCGAGAGAAATAACTGATATAAACTGTTCCTTGGCTCTGGTCAAAGCAACATATAGGACACGCAAGTTCTCACTCATCATAGCTGTCAAATTCATGTCCTTAATGGCAGAATATTGTAGCGAATTATATCGATACATTAACTCCTCATTATGCACCTTTAAGCCAACACCATATTTGTCATTAAGCTGAATTTGATTAGTTAACTCTTGCAAATTATACTTATGATCAGCATTTGCAAGAATAACAACTGGAAACTCTAGTCCTTTTGACTTGTGAACTGTCATGAACTGAACAGAATTAGTATCAGTCTGCTTTAGCTCTGCGCTTTCCACATTAAGCTTTGAATCGATGATAGAATCAAGATATCTAACAAATGCAGTTAACCCAATATTTTCACCATTATCAAAAGACTTCGCAATATCAATTAACTTGTTGACATTTTGCTTTCTTTGTTCTGCATTACCCATAGCAGAGATTAGCGACAAATATGAGGTATCACTAATTATTTGTCTAATGAACGACTCAACACTCATTGAGGCTGCGTAATTTCTGTACTTATCTATATCTTTTATAAATGCAGAGAATGTATCATCATTAATAATTGATGAATACAAATTGTTATAGCGATATTTAACCTTTGCACTAGAAATTTCATCAACAGTATAGCCATAAAACACTGACATTAATGTTGATAGCAACGGAATATCCTGTGTAGGATTGTCGATAGTTCTCAATAAAGAAATAAGAATAGCAACCTCATTGTTATCGAACAAATTAGTCTTGTTATTCGACACTACTGGTATTCCGTATTTTGAAAATACTGTTCTGTATGCATTCAAAACATTGCTGGTAGATCTAAATAGAATTGCAATATCGCCAAAATTTATAGGTCTGTATATTGAACCCTCACGAATAATTTCTTTAGATTCAATCTTTTTGATAATCATTTGAGCGACTTGCTCTGCCTCATATTCAAATGGGTCACAGTCCTCTTTTGTTTCGACAAGCTTTATTTGAGCACATGGAACATCAGTATCCTTGTAATCAGAGCCATAATTTAAATAATTATCCTCGTTATATTCTAGCTCGCCAATCTTTGTCGACATAATATTAGAAAAAACAAAGTTTACATAGTCACATATTCCCTTTCTAGATCTGAAATTCATATCTAGAATTATTTTTTGTCTATCATCAATGTTGTCCTCATCATAAAGAGAATATGACATACGCTTGTCATTAAAGATTTTTGGCATTGCGAGTCTAAAGCGATAGATACTTTGTTTCACATCACCAACCATAAATCTATTAAAGCCATTTGACAGCATTTTAAACAATGTGTCCTGTGCAGAGTTTGTATCCTGATACTCGTCAACAAGTATCTCTGCAAAATTGTTCTTGTAATCCTCTGCCAGCTCTGTTCTAGTAATAATGCCATCATCATAGTTAAAGAGCAAATCAATCGCAAAATGCATAATATCAGAAAAATTATACGCATTCATATCCTTTTTCATTTCCAGCATTTTGTCACCAAAATCCTTTACTATCTCACACAGGAGATTAAGTATAGGATATAGATACTCACAGTCTTGTCTATATTCATCGGCTGTAGCTGTGACAAGAGGAGCAATCTCTTTTGAAAGAATATTCTTGTACAAATCTCTGTTGCTAGAAATGATTGATTTTGCAGTACTTTTCTTTCTTGTCATTGTGACAAAGGATATATTATCAACAGCATTTTTTAGTTCATCCCATGATGAAAGAGCAGATTTATCAATCTTATCAAAAATATCAAAATCACTTTCTAGTACATATATTAAATCATCATACGCTTCATCATCAAATGATAACAAATCCTTTGACGATGAAATAATATCCTTTGCTACTTTACAAGATTCAATGATTTCACTAACAATATACTGTTTTAGCTCACTATCATCAATAGAAATATTTGGATCGTAGCAGGCACTAACATTCTTTAACCATTCATATGGGAATGGCTGTGACATAATATATCTGTATATCAGCTTAATAGATTGAGAAAGATTGGAGTCATTTTTTGTTGATGATAGTAGTTCAACAAGAGCCCTAAATTCCTCTTTATTATCGTCATATAGAGCCTCAATTACCTCATTAACAGCATTCTCCTCAATAAGCACAGACTCGCTCTCATCAAGAATTTTGAAATCTTGTGATATATCTAGTTTAAAGAAATACTCCCTAACTAAATTAATGCAAAACGAGTCTATAGTGCAAATGCTTGCATTAGGCAAAAGCGAAATTTGTTTAATGATGTTACTATCATTAACATTCGTTTTATTAAGCTCATTAAGAGATTTCGATATTCTATTTTTCATCTCTGCAGCAGCAGCGTTAGTAAATGTTACAACTAGTAGCTTGTCAACGTCAACTGGATTAATTTCATCAGTAATAAGTTTTACAACACGCTCAACTAAAACAGCTGTCTTGCCAGAGCCTGCAGCAGCGCTAACGAGAATGTTCTTGCCACGAGCATTAATAGCGTTTTGTTGGTCAGGTGTCCAATTAGGCATTGTCACATTCCTCCTTTAGCTTATTCATTGCTTGGGCATCATCTAGCTGTTCTAGTTCCCTTGTGGTAACCTCTCTAAAATTCATGCACACATTGCTATAATCGCAGAATTCACAAGTTTTATCGTGGTGCTTTCCATTTACTGGATTTGGTGAAATCAGACCATTATGAAGGCTGTCACCCATAGATATAATAAGACTATCGACCTTGCGAGATATCATTCCAAGCTCTGCGAGTGATGCAAGGCTACCTGTAAGTCCCTTTGATTTAGTCATTTTGACAGGAATGAATTTTCCAGTTAAATCATGTTCCATATGAACAGCAAGCTCATTTTCATCATCGTTAAGAATAATACCCTTCATCTTGTAATTAGAATTATCCTTTGAGTTTAAATCCTTATCACTTGGATTTCTGTCTAAATTTTCAACAGACTTCGCACTGTGCATATACAAAACTCCTGATGAAACACCAGAAAGCTCATGGTTATCCTCACAAAGCGCAAACAAATATATGAACATTTGAAGATTTAATCCATAGAGAATATCGCTTAACAAGAATTTTTTGTCACCACTCTTGTAGTCAACGACACGGACATAGGTCAATCCGTTCTCTTCAAAAGTATCAACTCTATCGATTGAGCCTCTTATCTCAATACTGCCTCCATCAGACAAGGTCAAATGCTTCGACTTGACTGGCTCATCATCAGTACCATTACCAATCTTCAACTCAAATGCCTTTGGTTCAAAATCAGACTGTAGGAATTCATCCCTCAATCTCTTAACAACAGACACAAGAATACGAGATAATCGCATAAATTGATATATAAATCTAGGTGTGAATTCACTAGAATCACCCATCTTTGTTGTCATAAAATCATTAAGCAGTTCGTTAACGATATCGGTAATCTCACTGTCTTCAAGAGTTACTAGACCATCCTTGCCTTTTAGAGAAATCAGCTGTTCTAATACATAGTGAATAACTGTACCGGTCTGCATTGGATCCATTTCTGCCTTGGTGCGTGGTCGAGCATTAATACCAAATTTGCAAAAATATCTAAACGCACAATTATAGTAATCCTCTACACGAGACGCAGAAAGATACATATTGTTTTTGAATAAATCTTTTGCTGTATTTTTATCATTAATTACGACTGGTTCATTCTTCACAAGTCGTTCTACAGCAGACAATCTATTCTTATATCCATCAACACTTTCAAAATACTTCTTAAGGGATGATATTTCTTTATTAGGAATAGTATATGAAGAAGCAAGAATGTCAAATGCGTTATCAATACTCTCAATCTTATCAATTATACTTTCATCTGATGAGGTAATTGTATCAATACCGTTAAACATATCACGAATACTAGTGATAATAGAAGACTCAATAGAAGAGCCATTATATGTAACATATAGCTTTTCTGATGCAGAGGACAAAGCCATATAGGCAAAATACTTCTCCTGTGCATTAAATGTTTCGCCATATGAATACAGCTTAAAATCATTGTTGATTAAATCTAATCTATCATTTTGGCTGAGCAAACCAGATGACAGAACATTTTGAGGGAATTCGCCCTCATTAGCACCAAGAATAAATACAACCTTTGGGTTGTCACAACGAATTCTATCAGCAGAGCCAAGCTGAACATTATCTAGTCCAGTAGGAATAGAGCCCAAATCCTCATTCGATACCATCAAATTGAAAAGTCTATAGAATTCTTTTGGTGAAACAATCTCATCCTCTGTGATAGTAGCAAGCTTGTCTAGGATATCCATCAGCAAATCCCATACTCTACCCTGCTCAGATGCCAAGGCTGACTTACCATTACGCTCCAATGAATAAGCCATGTCACGAAGCCTATCATTGGCACCAAAAGATAATAACGCATAGTAAATCGCAGTACAGATTTCTTTACAATTCTTTGATTTAATCTTACTAGAAAATTTTTGAAGTCTAGTAATCACATAATCTCTTGACTCATTGATATCATCAAGCAAAGCTTTATCTTCTTCGCTTATATTCTCAACAAAGCCACGAGTTGACTGTGTAAATGGTGTTTTCCATTTTGAGCCATTAATATTCCATAGAAAAGTATAGTTTTCCAGCGTATTAACCTTATCGTTATCAAGGTTTGTTAATCCAGTCTTTAACAGTGAAAAGATATCATCACTACGATATGAATAAATAACAGACCTCAAAAGGAAATTAACAAACATAATAACTGGTTGAGTTGAAATCTGCTGTCTTTCATCATTGAAGAAAGGCACTCCAAAGCGCAAAAATGATGATTTGAGCTCATTTTCATACTTATCCATCTCACGACAAATAACTGTTATATCAGATGCTCTATAGCCTTTTCTGAGCAATCTGGATACAGACCTAGCAACATAGTCACATTCATCGCTAAGACTATTTGAGCAAAAGATATTAATATCATCACCAATATAATCGATAATCTTATCATTTGATGAAAACACATTTGATTCAATAGCCTTAATATTCTCACTCTTAAATCTCTTTGGAACATCAAGAATAATAGGCTCTTTAACTTCTACATTAATTTTCTTTGCTACGTCATTGAGGATAGCAATATTGCTATTAATATATGAAAACAGATTGTATTTATCTTGATTAATATACGAATCAGTACAAAATGTGATATATACGGCCTTTGCTTGTTTTAGAATAACCTCAATAATTTTGTATTCTTGTGCAACAAAGCCAGAAAATCCATCAATAAATACATATCTATCCTTGAAATAATCTACCTTTAGTAGTTGGTGATATAGTTCGGTTAATTCATTGGCACTATCAAGATATTTATCCTTAATCAAAGCATCATAAGCATCGATAATTAGTGCAATATCCTTTAATTTTCTGGACAAAATCTCCTTATCGGTATTGTTTGATGCCTTAATAATATCATCAGTTGATACACGACAACTCTTCATCTCGTCGTATACCTTGATAGCCGAAGTAATAAATGAATTATTATTGCAATTATTGAACAAAGAAAGACCATCAGAGACGGTCTCGATAGCCTTTTTCATCATTACAGCCTTTGCACCCTTTGACAAAACTGGCAAAGAGCTATTGCCATAAATATTATGTATTTCACTTGTCAAACGAGAAAATGATGAGTTTTGGGCGCAGTTCACCTTGCTTTCACCCAAATCCTCAAGTAGTCTTCGTTCGGCAATAAATGAGAATTGCTCCGGAGTGATGAGCAAGATATCATCTTCACCTGTATCTACAAGTTTTTTGATAGATGAAAATACATATTCAGTTTTACCATAACCTGCTCTACCGAGCACAAGCTGTAGCATATGTTATTCCTCTGCTTTAATTAGTCCTTCAAATAGCATTCTTTCGTATGCTTCCATCATAAATTCATACATAGGTCTAGCGATATCAAAAGCTAGCCTCATTTCATCAATCAAGGCTGTTGAACCTATTCTTGAAATATCAAACGAATTGTATGTGAATGCCATATTCTTTGCAAGCAAAAATGGTTTTAGCTCCTCTGGAGCATCTGGATACTTTTCTTTTTTATAATAATCACGACACTCAAAGCTAAATCCAGCATCAGCACAAGCCTTTACTGCAAGCATAAAACGCTTTGGCTGCTCCATAATCATCTCATGCACAACACGAAAATGTGATGCAGTCCAGGTCCAAAAAACTAGACCATAGCCAATACTATTTGGATAAAACTCAAAATAATAAAATGGGGCATTTGGGTATTCCTTCTTATATCGTCTAAAGAATACCCACATATTCTCTCTGTACTTAACCTTTGAACGATTGCCACGAGTATCACGATGAATTCGAGATACAGCACGAACTGGATCAAGATACATTTTGTCATCAATATCGTATAACACATCAGACATATCAAGTACCATCTGACGAAGTGGAACAGTGATGCCTTGTTTTAGTTGTTCCTTATGTTCCTCGTAGAAGCTACGTGAGTCGTTAAAGCAGTTTAGACACAACAGCTCCATAGCCTCTGGAGTAATACCACTGTAGTTATAATTCATTATTTCAAATACCCCTTATCAAGCATTGATTGAGCAGCAAGCATAGCGCAAGCCTTTGCACTATGGAAATTTAGTCCACCTTGTATCCAAGCATAAAATGGCTCTCTAATTGGAGCATCAGCAGAAAGCTCAATAGACGAACCAAGAGTAAATGCTCCAGCAGCCATAACGACCTTGCTATCATATCCAGGCATATCCCAAGGCTCTGGCAACAAGTAGCTATCAACTGGGCTACCACTCTGTATTCCTTGGCAGAAAGCAACAAGGCTCTCCTCATTTTCTAGTCCGAGCGACTGAACAATATCGCCACGCTTTGCATCAAACTTTGGTCTAGTATCATAACCAAAATGTGTAAATAGTGCAGAAATATACACAGCACTCTTGAGAGCCTCACCAACAGTATGAGGAGCAAAAAACAGACCCATATAAAGTTCTCTGTTCATACCAAGTGTAGCACCAACCTCTTTGCCTAGACCAGGAGTTGTAAGACGATATGCACATTTTTCTACCAAATCATGACGGCCGGCAATATAACCACCAGTAGTAGCAATACCGCCACCAGCATTCTTAATCAATGAGCCAGCAATCAAATCAGCACCAACCTCACAAGGCTCTTGCTTTTGCACAAATTCACCATAGCAATTATCAACCATTACTATAGTGTTTGGATTCTTGCTTTTTACAACCTTAACAATGTCTCCAATCTCCTCAACAGTGAGTGATGGACGAAGCTCATATCCACGACTACGCTGAATATATGCCATTGTAGTATCATCATTTACAGCGTTAAATATAGCGTCTAAATCAGGCTTTTCATCTTTTAAAGGTACTTCACTATAGTTAACGCCAAAGTCCTTCAAAGAGCCCATTCCTTCACCAGAAATGCCGATAACATTATGAATAGTATCGTATGGCGTATCGGTAACACATAGCATATTGTCACCTGGGCGAAGAACACCAAACAGAGCTGTAGCAAGTGTATGAGTACCACAGGTAAAATTATGACGCACTAATGCATCCTCTGCACCAAACACTTGAGCCCAAACCTTATCAAGAGTTTCTCTACCCATATCGCCATAACCATATCCAGTAGAGGTGCCAAAATGTGATTCGCTAATATTGTTATCAATAAAAGCTTTTTGTACCTTTAGCTGATTATATTCTGTAATTTCGTCAATAATTGCAAATTGCTCTTTGCACATATCGAGAGCAACATTTGATGCATTTTCAATTTTTTCATCTATATTAAAAAATGAATTCATCTATATATTCTCCATTTTCCTACATTTTCAAATCCAAGCTGAGAATAAAAATGCTCGTTCAAATCTTTATTCCTCATTATGTAAACAGTGCCATTAACGTCAGCACAAATATTATCTACCAAGCACGAGCCATATCCCATACCTCTAAATTCCTCATCAGTACGAACACCAGTAAGAATGGAATAATTCTCGATAACGCTAGACAGTATTCCGCTGGAGATAATATTATCTCCAACATTTAGTGTATATGCCTTTGCTGTACCGTGTCGCACCCTATGACTAATATCAACATACCAAGATTTGAAATCTTGATTTTGATAGTCAATAAAGTTATACAAATCCATTAGCTTTGGATACTCATCAAGAGTAGCACCTTGCATCGCTGTATCACGCTTTATATCTGATGACATAACATAACCATACTCATACCTTGCACCAAAATCAAACACTTCGCTACAAGTAATTGTGCTATATCCACTGACAACAAAAAAGTGTACAAGCTCTGAATCATCAAAGTCATCACTAACAGCAAGCGTAAAATCATTATCTAGTCGTGATAATATTGCAGTAACCTTGCCATCAATGATTTGGCGATAAAACAATGCAAAATTATATTTAGTTCCATATGATTGCAACAAAGATAAAATCTTTACAGAATAAATATCTCGTTGCTTCCAACAATCAAAATCGGCTGGATTATCAATCTTTTCTATCATAAAGCTTTTTTAGTAGCTCCTTAAGTAATTTTCTAGTAGCGTCAATATCTGATTTCTTAACAACGCTAGAGCCAGAATGAATATATCTGCAAGGCAAAGAGATAGCAAGAACTCTAGTACCACCAGACGCTGTTTGGATAGCACCAGCATCATTACCACCTGCGATAGCTGTCTTGGTCTGTACTGGAATATTATTCTCCTTTGCTATCTGCATAGCAAGGTTATATAATTTCTTGTCATAAATTGTTCTGCCGTCCATAAATGATACAACTGGACCATCACCAAGGACACAAACTCTGTCTGCGCCAGTAACACCATCTAAATCAGCTGCTGTTGTTGACTCAATAATGATAGCTATATCTGGATTAGTGCGTTCTGCTGTACATTTTGCACCACGAAGACCAACCTCTTCTTGCACATTAAAGCAATAGGTAGCGTCATATCCTTCATTAATAAGCTCTATCATAAGCATGCAACCGATACGATCATCAAGAGCCTTTGCTTTAATATAGCCATCCCCATATTCAATATAATCGCTGTCAAAATATGCATAATCACCAAGTGCAACGACTTGTTCTGCTTCTGCCTTTGAGGTAGCACCTATATCAATGAGCAAAGCGTCAAATGATGGGCATTTATCCCTTTCGCTACTATCTAGAAGATGAAAAGCCTTGTCACCAATTACACCCTTTGTACCATTTTCAAGAGTGACAACTCTATCAAGGCATACTCTAGGGTCAATACCACCAACAGCAGAAAAACGAAGATAGCCGTCATCAGTTATACCTGTAACGATGAATCCAACCTCATCCATATGAGCATTAATACTAATCTCATTATGCTCATTAGCATTAACAACAATTGAGCCAAGATTGTCAACGATATAGTCATTGTTAATCTGTGACTGAATATATTCTCTAACCTTTACCTCATTACCAGAGGCACCATTTAGCATACATAAGGTTTTAAGCATTGTTCTCCCCCATTCTGTATTTAATGTAGGACACAATAAGCTTTGACACATTCTCGATATCAGTAGTATCAACCACCTCTATTGGAGAGTGCATATACTTTTGTGGGATAGAAATAAGTGCTGTCTTTATTCCAAATTCAGAGATAGAAATAACGTCAGCATTTGTACCTGTATGTCCTCCACCCATAACCTCAATTTGATATGGTATATCATTCTGTTTCGAAACGGATACAAGTGAATTAGAAATTGACTTATCGAGTATTGGGCTAAATCCAATCATTGGACCCTTTCCAATTTCGCCACAGTCAGATTTTTTGCACAAAGGAGAGTAGCCAAAAGACACGTCAACAACGATAGCCTCGTCTACATTACGATTATACGCACCGACTTTTGCACCTCTAGTGCCTACCTCCTCTTGTGATGAAAACATAACAGTAACCTTACAGTCAGCATTTTTCAATTCATCAAGCGCAAGCAAAATAGCACATACACCAGCTCTATCATCAAGAACAGATGATGATATTTGATTACCTAACAGCATTGTAAAATTACGCTTAAATGTTACTCTGTCACCTAAAGAGATGTGTTGTTCGGCTTCTTGCTTAGATAGTCCAATATCAATAGAAATATCATCAATAGATGGAGCTTTCTTTTCGTCATCAGCCTTTTGCAAATGTGGTGGCAAGGTTGATATAACTCCTCTATATTCCTTATCGCCCCAAATGCTAACCTCAGTGGCTAGTAGCATTCTTCTGTCAACACCACCAACATTAGAAACCTTAATAAAGCCATCATCAGTAATTGATTTTACAACAAAACCTATCTCATCAAGATGAGCATCAAGCAAAAAATGATAGCCCTCACCAAAAGTGAGATAGACATTATTCAAGACATCAACCTCAACTGTTCCATAAGAAGAAAGCTTGTCAACTAGCAAATTGACAATATTATTCTCTGCTCCACTGACACCAACAGCAGAGGTCAGCTCCTTTAACAATTCAACTGTGTTCATACTAAAATTCCTTAACTAATTTTTTAAACTCACGACCACGATACTCAAATGTTTTGAACTGGTCAAATGCTGGACATGCTGGACACAGTGACACAATATCACCAGACTGTGCAGCATTTTTTGCATCAATCAATGACTCTTGCATAGTAGCAGATTTAATAATCTTTAAGCCGCTATCAGCATAATTTGGGTCAGCAAAGATAGTATCATAAATCTTATCTGCTGTAGCGCCATTCAAACAAAGCACCTTAACATACTTTAGGATATAAGGCACCATTTCACTCATATCATTGCCCTTATCTGAGCCACCCATAATAACGATAATCTTTTTGCCAAATGCCTTAAGACCAGAAATAACTCTTGATGGAGAGGTAGCAATAGAATCGTTATAATATCTAACACCATCATATTCTCTAACAAATTCGATACGATGCTCAACACCACCAAATGTTTGGGCGATTTCTTTGATATTATCGACACTAACCATACCCCATACAGCAGAAATAGCTGTACAATAATTTTCGATATTATGGTCACCAGGAATAATTATATCGTCCTTGTTCATAACAAGCGTATTCTCACCATTCTCGGCATAATAAATATCGCCTGTATCAATATCCATAAATGCACCATTTTCAACTGTATGCTTAATACTAAACTCATACAGACTACCACGCACGTCATATCTCATGTCGTGATAAACCGAATTACCGATTGAGTAATCACAATCTGCATTAAGTACAGTACGCTGACCAGCATTTTGGTAAATCAAAATATTACGCTTTGCATCAACATATTCATCAAGGCTAATATGGTGGTCTTGATGAGTGCACTCAATATTTGTAACAACAGACACGTCAGGCTTGCCAACCATATTACCCATTGTAAGAAGCTGGAATGAGCTCAACTCAACAACGGCAATATCGTCACTAGTTATCTCATCAAGAGCAGGCATAAGTGCCTTGCCAATATTGCCACCAAGGAACACTTTGTAACCCTGAGCCTCTAGCATTTTTGAAATAAGAGTTGTAGAGGTAGTCTTACCATTCGAGCCAGTGATAGCAAAAATCTTTGCAGGACAGTAGTCAAAGAAAACCTCCATCTCTGTAGTAACAGTTTGACCACGCTTAATGCATTCTCCAACCCAAGGATTTTGGAATGGGAGAATACCATGAGATCGAAATACGATATCCATATCTGGCAATATATCGAGATAATTCTCACCCAATGAAAATTTAACACCAAGTGATTCTAACTCATTACACTTGTCTAGTCCGATATACTCCTTATCTCTTTTGTCGCAAGCATATACTTCTATACCCTTTTTTGCCAAAAATTCAGCACAAGGCATATTAGCGACGCCCATACCTACAAAGGCAACCTTTTTACCCTTAATCTTTTCTATATATTTATCTGCAGCATTCATAATCAATACCCCTTAATGTGCATAAAATGTACCATTTTTAAAATCTTTGATGTTAAACTCTTTCATATGTTCCTCAAGCTCATCTTGACATTTTAATCTCTCATTACCAATGAGTGATTTGTCTATAGGTACAGATGAACCAAGAACAAAATTTGCAATCATCTGCTGGCACTTTGAAGCGTTATTACCAAGGAAATATACCCTACCAGTGCTTGTTTCAACAATAGCATTAGCAAACTTAATCTGTTCCTTTTTACCAAGAGGAACAATCATCTTTGATAGTGCAATAGCATCATCACAAGCCTTATCACAGATATAAAGCATAACGCCATCACCCTTACGCTTGATATTTACCGAAGTAATATCATAAATTGCTGACTCTTGATAAGCAATAATATCATTCTTGTCTATTTCATCATCACAAATTATGTAAAAAAATTCATTTCTTTTCATAGCTCGTGAAGTGAAAGTAAATCCATCAACCTCTATTTCATTCTCTATAGAATACGAAGCAGAAGCAAGTTTTGACTGTACCTTTTTCAAAAAAGTTTCGACATTTTTTTCGTCATAGGTATGATAATAATATCCAGCATCAGATAACTCATATTCAATATTCTCAAGAAACTTGTCACTCTTTGCATACTTTGAAAAATAGACAAAAAGAACAACAAGCGAAGCTACAATAAGGATGTCATTAACATAGCTAATAATCACTGTGCCAAGCTGACCAACCAAGTCTGGTAACATTGGTTGAACACCGATATATACAAACAAGAATACTGCAGTGAAAATAACTAATGTATTCATTATTCTTTTTAATTTCTTTTGTTTTTTTCTAAATTCTCTCATATTACTTAATCATATCCATAAATTCTTCTTCGCTAATAACAGGTACACCAAGCTGATTAGCTTTATCAAGCTTTGAGCCACTAGCCTCACCAGAAAGAACGAAGCTAGTCTTCTTGCTAACTGACGACGAGGTCTTACCACCAAAGGACTCAATAATCTTTGATGCCTCACTACGCTTTAGTGATGGTAATGTACCTGTAAGAACAAAGGTCATACCCTCAAATCTAGTGTCCTCAATAACAGTCTTACTCTGCATATTTACACCAGCATCTTTAAGTTCTTGAACAAGTAATCTTGCAATCTCTGTTTGGAAGAACTCGAATACAGACTCTGCCATAATATCGCCAAATCCATCAATAGACAAAATATCTTCCTTGCTTGCATTAAGAATGCTATCCATATCCTTGAATGTATCAGACAAAAGCTTTCCTGCCTTGGCACCAATATGTCTAATACCAAGAGCAAATATTAGCTTGCCTAAATCATTATCTTTGCTGTTCTCAACAGAGGTAACGATATTGTTAGCACTAGTCTCTTTAAAGCCCTCCAGCTTTGCTATAGCATCCTTATCAAGATGATAAATATCAGTTACCTTTGTTATCATTCCGTTATCAACAAAGGTCTCAATAATACTTGGACCAAGGCCCTCAATATCCATCGCATCACGAGAACAGAAATGAATAAGATTTCGTAGTAACTGTGCTGGGCACTCTGGATTAATACAGCGAATAGCAGCCTCATCATTTTCTCGAACGACATGTTCACCACAAGATGGGCAAATGGTAGGGAAAACGAATGTGCCGACACTACCCTTTTCGTTAACACAAAGTACCTCTGGTATAATATCACCAGCCTTACGGACTGTGACTGTATCACCGATATTAATACCCTTTTCGTTAATGAAATCTTGGTTGTGCAATGTAGCTCTTGATACAGTAGTACCAGCCAAATGAACTGGGTCAAGCACTGCTGTAGGAGTAAGAACACCAGTCCTGCCAACAGCGATTTCTATATCAACAAGTCTAGTTTGCTTCTCCTCCGGTGGATATTTAAATGCAACAGCCCATTTTGGAAACTTTGAGGTAGAGCCAAGCTGTTCTCTATCACTAAAGTCATCAACCTTAATTACTGCGCCATCTATATCAAACTCAAGGTCGCCACGCATCTCACCAATCTTTTCAATCTCTGAAAATGCATCATTGATATTATCTACTCTTGTATAAAAAGGAACAGTGTTAAAACCTAGCTCCTTTAAAAAATCAAGACTAGCTTTATGCGAAGTAAGTTCAACACCATCAACCTGCTGAACATTGAAGATGAATATATCAAGACCCCTAGTCGCTGTTACAGCAGAGTCCTTTTGTCTTAAAGAACCAGCAGCAGCGTTACGAGGATTTTTGAAAGGCTTTTCGTTATTTAGTAATTGCCTATCAACGACTTTATCAAAGCTCTTCTTTGGCATATATACCTCACCACGAACCTCGATATAAGGGATAGCTTTATTTAGTTTAAGAGGAACATTGTGGATAACTCGTAAATTAGCACTAACATCCTCACCAACATTACCATCACCACGAGTAGAGCCTCTATAAAATACACCATCAACATATTCAAGACTAACAGACAAGCCATCAATCTTTGGTTCAACGACATAATTAACATTGTCAACAGTAGACATTACTCTCTTGTCAAAGTCAAATATCTCTTCTTTTGAAAATGCATCCTGTAATGACTCCATACGAACAGTATGCACAACACTGTCAAAGCTATTGTCAGCCTTACCACCGACACGTTTTGTTGGAGAATCTGGAGTATCAAACTGTGGATACTGCTCCTCAAGAGACTTAAGCTGACGCATAAGCATATCGTACTCATAGTCCTCAATCTCAGGTGCATCGTCGTTATAATATCTATCAGAATGATAGCGTAAAGTCGCTCTTAAATCATTTATTTTTTTCTCTATTTCTTGCATAATATCACCATAAATTATAATTAAATATATTATAGCACTCTATATCACTTTTATCAACTAAAATAAGGAAGAAATTTAATTGACTTTATTGGCACAAATGTATACGAATATAAACTATTATAGGAATAGGGTAAAAAAATAAGAGTGTCAGCAAGTGACACTCTTATTTTTTTATTTTGTAAATTTGTGGAATACCTTTTTACCTTTTTTAACAATAACGCCATCAGCTAAGTCATCTGAAGAAACTGTAGTAAATACGTCTGTAATTTTTTCATCATTAACGCTGATGCCACCCTGCTGAATAAGTCTACGACCCTCACCATTTGACTTAATCATACCAGCCTTAATCATCATTGCAAGAACTGTAATCTTGCCATCCTCAAGCTCTGAATCGTCAATAGTAGTTTGTGGCATATTTGAATCATCAGCACCACCAGCAAACAAAGCCTTTGCTGCTGCCTGTGCCTTGTCAGCCTCATCCTTGCCATGAACAAGACTTGTTAATGAATAAGCAAGTGCTTCCTTTGCAGTGTTTAGCTCGGCACCCTCTAGCTTTGCGTACTCATTAATCTCATTCATAGGAATAAATGTAAGGAGCTTCATACACTTAATAACGTCGCTATCAGCAACATTACGCCAGTACTGGTAAAACTCATATGGAGAAGTCTTTTCTGCATCTAGCCATACAGCACCCTTCTCTGTCTTGCCCATCTTCTTACCTTCGCTGTTTAGAAGAAGAGTGATAGTCATAGCATTTGCATCGCCACCAAGCTTTCTTCTAACAAGCTCCATGCCACCAATCATATTACTCCACTGGTCATCTCCACCGAACTGAAGATTACAGCCATACTTTTGGTATAGGGTGTAGAAATCATATGATTGCATAATCATATAGTTAAACTCAAGGAATGAAAGTCCTCTTTCCATTCTCTGCTTGTAACATTCTGCAGAAAGCATACGATTAACGCTGAAGCAAGCACCAACCTCACGCAATACTTCGATATAATTAAGGTCAAGCAACCAATCAGCATTGTTAACCATTAGAGCTTTATCTTCACCAAAATCAATAAAGCGTGACATTTGTTTCTTAAAGCAAGCACAGTTATGCTCGATTGTCTCCTTGGTCATCATCTTTCGCATATCAGTCTTACCTGATGGGTCACCAATCATAGCGGTACCACCACCGATAAGTGCAATAGGCTTGTTTCCAGCGTCCTGCAATCTCTTCATAAGTGTAAGTGCCATAAAATGACCAACATGCAAAGAGTCAGCTGTAGGATCAAAACCGATATAGAATACAGCCTTGCCATTATTAACCAAATCTCTAATTTGGTCCTCATCTGTTACCTGAGCGATTAGTCCACGCTCAACTAGTTCTTCATAAACTCCCATTTATATATCCTCCAAATAATTTACATTAATAATTCTTCTGCTGATTTTAGAAGACTATCGGTTATCTCTAGACCACCCATAATTCTAGCAAGCTCCTTCTTTCTACCGTCATAATCAAGAGGAGTAACACTAGTATATGTTCTGTCTTCAAAGAAAGATTTTTCAATAAGTAAATGATTGTCAGCAACTGACGCAATTTGTGCAGAATGAGTTACACAAATAACCTGACTATGCTCTGAAACAGATTTTAGTTTCAAGCCAATCTTTCTGCTTGCTCTACCACTAACGCCAGTATCAATCTCATCAAAGATAAGTGTATCAACAGTATCATTCCTAGCGATAATGTTCTTAATAGCGAGCATAATACGACTAAGTTCACCACCAGATGCAATCTTTGCAAGAGGCTTTGGTGGCTCACCAGGGTTGGTTGAAATCAAAAACTCTATTTTATCATATCCTGTGGATGACAAATTGCCCTTTTGTATATCAACGACAAACTTTATCTTTGGCATATCCAAAAATTCAAGCTGTTCTTTAACCTCTTCCTCAAGCTTATATGCAAGGCCTTGACGATAGCAAGAAAGAATATCTGCACAGTTAATTGCTCTTGATAATACCTCATCATATTCAGCACTTAATCGTTCAATTTCCTCATCACTATTGACGATAGAATTGCGTTCATCAATAGCATTTGCAAGATAGTTTAACATATCTTGCTCTGTTTCGCCATACTTATTTGAAAAATGGTAAAGTAAATCTAATCTATCATCAATCATTTCAAGCTCATTTTCGTTATAATCAATGGATGAAAGCTTGACATTAAGCATATCCTTAATGCCTTCGACACAGTCAATAGCTGTGTCATAGCTATTAGCAATATCTTGAATGTTTTTATCAATTGATGAAATGCCATCAAGCTCTCTTTTTGATGATGAGAGAAGTGTACTAATTCCACTTACATTATCATCGCCACTAATAGCACCAAGAGCTAAATTCAAGGCATTAATGATACTTTGACTGTTTACAATAAGAGCCTTTCTGCTCTTTAGCTCTTCCCTTTCGCCAACCTTGACATCTGCATCAGAAAGCTCCTTAATTTGATAATCAAGGAGTTCAAGTCGCCTGTCCTTTGAATCAGCGTCTGCTGTGAGCATCTTTAACCTTTTTCTAATAGCTACCAGATTTTTAAAAGCAGACTTGTAGTCCTCAAGCTCGTGCATATCATCGCCAAGCATATCGATAAACTGGTAATGATAGTCTGGATTTAGCAGTGCTTGGCTATCATGCTGTCCATGAATATTAACAAGAACACTACCCAAATCCTTAAGCATCGATACAGTACAAGGCACGCCATTGATTCTGCACGAAGATTTGCCATTAGCGCTAATTCTTCGTGTAATAATAAGTGTTCTATCATCATCGATAACAATATCCATTGATGATAATTTGCTGATGACAGAATCATTGATATCCTCGAACACAGCAGTAACAGAAGCATTATCTGTACCATGACGAACAAGCTCCCTAGACGTGCGCTCACCAAGGATGGCATTAATAGAGTCGACAACTATTGATTTTCCAGCACCGGTTTCACCAGTGAGGACATTTAAGCCAGAGGAGAATTCAATTTCTGCCTCCTCAATAACGGCTATATTCTCAATACTAATTGATTTAAGCATTCAGCATAGTCCTCAATTTGTTAGTAAAATCGCTTGCATTATCCTCTGTTCTGCAAAGGATAAAAATAGTATCATCTCCAGCTATAGAGCCAAGTATCTCATCCAAATTCATAGAATCAATGGCGGCACAAGCTGCATTTGCCATACCAGGAAAGCACTTAATGACTACTGTATTAAGAGCACAATCGATACTGATAATTGTTTCATTAAATATCCCACCAGCACGATGAGAAAAATTCTCAGTATGCTTTTTGCCAGTAGAATACACATATCTGCCCCTGGAGGACAAATCCTTAACTAGTCGTAGCTCCTTTATATCACGAGAAATAGTAGCCTGTGTTACCTCGTAGCCATATTCTAGCAATAGATCCTGTAGTTCCTCTTGGGTTTCTATATCATTTGAAGAAATTATTTCTAATATTTTTGCTTGTCTGCGCTTTTTCATATTAATTTCTCCTCTCAACGATCTTCTTGTTTAGTATTTCATAAAAATTATCAGGTTTAATCTTAATCAGCTTTGCTGTCAAGCTTGATTTTGCAATAGTGATATGCATATTTGATTGGATAGGAATAGATTTTTCGCCATCGATGGATAGGTATGCATTATTATTTTTATCATTATTAACAGTTACGTCAAGCATCTTATCAGATGAAAAAACTATAGAACGATTAATTAACGAATGTGGACAAATCGGTGTCACAACATAACAATGATTATCTGGGCTAAGCACTGGTCCACCAGCTGCCATAGAATAGGCTGTAGAGCCAGTTGGAGTAGAAAATATCATACCATCAGCTCTTGAGGTAGTAACCTCTCTACCATCACTATAAACAGAAATATCAATAAGTCTAGCCAAATCACCACGAGATATAACAGCGTCATTAAGACAGTGATACTCTTTGCCATCAATAGTAGCTGAAAGCATCATTCTCTCCTCAATCTCGTAGCTACCATCGACAAGATTTTTAAGTAGCTTTAGCTCATTCTTTTCAAGTCCAGACATAAATCCAAGTCTACCTGCATTGATACCAAGAGTTGCTTTGTTAGCCTCTGCAGCAATCTTTGCAACATTAAGTGTTGTACCGTCACCACCAACTGATATAGACAAATCACAGTCCTTCATATGTAGCAAGGCTGTATCTCTGTCCATAGTTAAGTAATCTACGATATCATATTCAATTTGTAAAAGCTTTAATTCATTAACAATAGATTGTGTCAGTTCATTAACACCGTCATTGTTAAAATTTGCAAAAATTGAAATTTTCATATTATTTATCCAATTCAAAATGTGATTGATTAACTAATGCTTTTGCATCAACAGTATCAGCAATATATGGGTCGCTTGATTTGTTCAAATAGATTAGATACTCAATATTACCCTCTGGACCCTTGATAGGAGAAAACTGTAGCCCAAGAACAGAAAATCCGTTCTCAACAGACAATCTGATAATATTCTCAACAACCTCAAGGTGAACATTCAAATCTCTAACAACACCCTTTTTACCTACCTTGTCTTTACCAGCCTCAAACTGTGGCTTAATAAGGCACACAGCTTGTCCGTCATCACTGAGCAATTGGTTAAGTACCGGCAAAATGTGAAATAGAGATATAAAAGAAACGTCGACAGATGCAAAATCAATCTCGTCAGGAACATTCTCACGAGTAACATATCTAAAGTTTGTTCTCTCAAGATTGACTACTCTCTCATCAGTGCGAAGCTTCCAATCGAGCTGACCATATCCAACGTCGATAGAATACACCTTTCTTGCACCATTTTGGAGCATACAATCAGTAAAACCACCAGTGGATGCACCAACATCCATACATACCTTTGACTCAAGAGTAATAGGAAACTCTTGCATAGCTTTTTCTAGCTTAAGTCCACCACGAGATACATATTTCAAGGTCTTACCTCTAACCTCAAGTATGTCGCCTTCTTTTAGCTCAAAGCCAGCCTTGTCGACCTTTTGATTATTTACATAAACTTGTCCAGCCATAATAATGGCCTTTGCCTTTTCTCTACTAGGAGCATAGCCCTGTTCAAAAACAGCAATATCTAATCTAGTTTTCTTTTGCATAATTATTGTTCAAAATTTCTCTAACGGATTGTTCATCAAGATGATAAGTCTTTAGCTGTGATTTTACACTAGCTTGTTTAACAAACTCATCATTGATGCATATATGATTATAGTCAGCCTTGATATTATTCTCTGCAAGGATTGAGCCGAAGCATTCTCCAACACTACCAGTACGCTCGCCCTCCTCAAAGAAATATATGCTATCAACATTATGGAGTAAATCAATAACACTCTTATCAATAGGCTTAATTTTATTTAGTTTAATAATGAATACACTGTCATCGTCCTTTGTTGCCTTGTAGCACTCACAAAATTCTCGACCATAAGTGACGATACATTTCTTTGCATTAGTGTTACCAAAGACAGTATAAGAGGCTTTGTCATATGGAATACCCCCTGCAATAGCGTCCTCTGTACCACGAGGATAACGAATTGCGACAGCATATTTTTCATCGTATACAGCTTGCTTCATCATAGTAGAGAGTTCGTTAAATGAAGAAGGAGCGTATATCGACAAGTTAGGCACACTCATCAAAAATGAGGTATCAAATACACCTTGGTGGCTCTCTCCATCCTCACCTACAAACCCAGCTCTATCTATGCCATATATAACCTTTAGACCTTGCATAGCAACATCATGAATAAGCTGATCATACGAACGCTGTAAAAATGTAGAATAAACAGCAAAGAATGGCACTAGTCCATTTTTTGCAAGACCGGATGAAAATGTAACAGCGTGCTGTTCCGCAATGCCTACGTCAAAGAACTTGTCTGGATACTGTTTTGCAAAAGTCATTAAGCCTGTGCCAGAAGCCATCGCTGCCGTAACAGCACAAATTCTTTTATCATATTCTGCAATATTAACTAATGTTTCACCAAAAACAGATGAAAAAGTCGCACCAGAACTCTTTGGCTCACCAGTATTAATATCGAATTTACCAATACCGTGGAATTTTGATGGGTCCTTTTCAGCAAAATCATATCCTTTGCCCTTAACCGTATTAACATGGATAAGAACACTGTGGTTATGTGCCTTTGCAACATTAAATGCGTCAATGAGAGCATCCATATCGTGACCATCAATAGGTCCGTAGTATCTAAAGCCTAAATCCTCAAAGAATGTGTTCTTGTAGACCTTTTTTCTAATAGCTGTATTCAATAATGTAATAGTACGCTGAATTTCAGAACCAACCTTTGGTATCTTTGCAATAGCTCTAGTAGCCTTTGATCTAAATGTGAAATACTTTGGTGAAGTTCTGATAGTGGTCAAATTCTTTGCCATAGAGCCAACATTAGCACTAATCGACATATTATTATCGTTCAACACAACAATAAGATTGTTGCTCTCATTACCACTATTGTTAAGAGCCTCGTAAGCAAGACCGCCAGTCAAAGCTCCATCACCAATAACAGCAATAACCTTACCCTTTTCACCCTTAATAGTTTTAGCCTTTGCAAGACCAATCGCAGATGAAATAGAGGTAGATGAATGACCAGATGAAAAAATATCATGCTCACTTTCAACAGGTCTAGTAAAGCCACTGATACCGCCCTCTGTACGAAGAGTGCTAAAGCTGTCCTTTCGACCAGTAAGAATCTTGTGAGTGTAGCACTGATGGCCAACGTCAAACACAATCTGATCCTTTGGTGAATTGAATACCTTATGCATAGCAACAGTTAGTTCAACAGCACCAAGATTAGACGCCAAATGACCACCATTGTCAGCAACAGTGCTAATCATAAGCTGTCTAATCTCCTCACACAAGGCGTTTAGCTCATCAATATTAAGTTTTTTGATATCCTTAGGTGAATTCACCTTCTCTAGATATGACATAAACTCAACTCTTTTCAACAAAACATTTTAACACTAAATGTATAAAAATGCAATGACTGTATATTAATTATCTCGATTAATCAAATAATCTGCAAGTTTTGAAATAAATTCTGTATTCTCGAACGCAGAAAGCTTTTCCTTTGCATTCTTTGTTAAAGCCTCAACATCCTCTTGAGCCTTTTCAACACCGACAAGAGTGACATATGTTGTCTTATCATTATCTGCATCAGAGCCAATAGGTTTGCCTAGCTTTTCTTCATCACCTAAAACATCTAACAAATCATCTTTAATTTGAAAAGCAATACCAAGAAAATATGCAAACTGTGACGCAGCTAGTATCTGCTCCTCGCTTGCACCACCAGCGATACAACCAAGAATACATGCAGCTGAAATAAGTGCACCAGTCTTTAGCTTATGCACAGTCAAAAGATCAGAAATTGATGGATCAGAGCCTTCATATTTTAAATCAAGTACTTGACCACCAATCATACCACCGACGCCAGAATTCTGAGCAAGCAGGCTAACTGCCATTGTATTCTGCTCATCAGAAAAATCAGCGTTAGCAATTATCTCAAATGCGTGTGTTAGTAATGCATCTCCAGCAAGTAAAGCTGTAGCCTCACCATACATTTTATGACAAGATGGCTTGCCACGACGCATATCATCATCGTCCATACATGGTAAATCATCGTGAATTAGAGAATATGTATGAACATACTCAATAGCACAAGCGTACGCCATAGCCTTTTCTATATCGCCACCACACATTTTGCAAAACTCTAGAACAAGAACAGGTCTTAATCTCTTACCACCATTTGATAAAGAATACTGCATAGCACGAACAACACTCTTTTGTCCGTCCTTTGCTTGTGGTAAAAATGTGTTTAGCTTTTCAGATACCTCTTTTGCATAGCTGTCAAGCTGTGATTTCATATCCATAACAAACATATTTTTACTCCTTCTCTATCTCAATGATCTTTGCCTTAGCATTGTCTAGCTTATCCTTGCAAAACGCTGTAAGCTTAACACCTTCTTCATATAACTTTAGTGCATCATCAAGAGAAACCTCATTTTTCTCTAGTAATGACACAATCTCATCAAGACGAGTAATAGCGTCCTCATATTTCATTTCACTCATTGTTTCTTACCTCTTTAACATTAGCGTCAATATATCCATCTGATACTCTAATCGATATCTCATCACCAAATCTAATTTGATTTACTGATGAAACAATCCCATCACTGCTACTGGTGATAGAATATCCTCTACCTAGCACAGCAAGTGGACTAAGAGCATTCAATGTAGACGCTGATTTTGACAAATCATTAAATTTTGATTGAATGATATTGTTTGTTTTCGTGGAAATAGTATCCACATAATTATTCAAGTTTTGCTCCAAGCCAGTAATAACAGCAGTCATATCGGATAATGCAGAATTATTCATTATATCAAATAATCTGTTTTCCTCTAGCTCTAGCTTTCTGTTAATCAAATACTCGATAGAGCCAATAGTATTATTTACTCTGTCGACCTCGTTCCTAATGTCAGGAACAGCTAGTTCTGCCGCAGCAGATGGTGTAGGTGCTCTCAAATCAGCAACAAAGTCGCAAATAGTATAATCAGTTTCGTGTCCAACAGCAGAAATAACAGGAGTTTTACAATTAAATACAGCCCTAGCAACTGGCTCAGTATTAAACGCCCACAAATCCTCTATTGATCCACCGCCACGACCAAGAATAATTGTATCAAGATCAAGACTATCTAGTAAGGCTAATGCCTTAACGATATCATTTGGTGCAGCTTCACCCTGTACCATAGTGGGTACAATTATGATTTCGCACAGTGGATAACGTCGTGACAAAACATTCTTTATATCTTCAACAGCAGCACCAACATTAGAAGTAGCAACACCAATCCTAGATGGATATCTTGGTATAGGTTTTTTGTATATTTCATCAAATAAACCTTCACGCTCTAGCTGTGCCTTTAGCTGTTCAAATGCAATAGCAAGCTCACCAACGCCCCTAGGCTGCATATCACGAACATACAGCTGATATACACCATCACGCTCGTATACACCAACCTGACCAAAGCATAGGACGTTCATACCATTCTCTGGTTTAAACTTTAATTTGTAATTATCAGAAGAGAACATAACACACTTTAGCTGTGAATTGGCATCCTTAAGTGTGAAATAAAAATGACCACTTTGATAATAATGCTTAAAGTTTGATATCTCACCAGAGATATAAATATTCTGTAATGGTGGAAGCTCATCAAAAACAGATTTAAGATAAATATTCAGTTGTGATACTGTTAATACCGTCATTTTATCTCTGCTTTAAATAGCCATAGATTGCAACACCAGCAGCATTGTCAAGTGAAAATTCTGGTGCAGCAAAATATGCACTGTGTTTTTTACTTATTGTTTTTCTCAATAGCGAATTAGAAGACACACCACCAGAAAATACTACTGGTAGCTCTCCATATTCATTTATTACAGCATCAAGCATTGCTAAAACAGTGTTAGCGATATAAGTCAAAACAAATTTTGCAATATCCTCTTTCGTTTCACCGTGCTCTAGCATCGCTTTTGCTTTATTCTCAACGCCACTAATGGATGGATTAGCTCCAATTATAGTTGGCTTAATTTTATATTCCTTGTTGCTATGTGTTGACAGCTCGTCTAGTTCTTTACCACATGGAAATGTCATACCGAGCATAACACCAGTTCTGTCAATAGCTTGTCCAGCCTTCAAATCAGTGCTAGATGCAACAACAGTCGCTTTGATAATTTCATCGTTATCTGGTTCAACCAACAACGCCTCTGTAGTACCACCACTCAAATGAAATGCAATAAATCTATCCTTAATCAAATCAAGCCTGTCAACAGAATATAGTGCCGCTAGGATATGTCCTACTTGATGAGAGGTTTCGTAAAAAGGAATACTATTAGTCCTTGATACAGCTGTAGCAACACCTTGTCCAACAAGGAAACAAGGCATATAGCTACCATCAACATTTCTAGGTCTTGTACTAACGGACACAGCCTCTAAATCAGATATATCAAGGTCAGAAATTAGATTTGGTATATTGACTGTATGCTGAAATACAGCATCACTTTGGCGTAGTCCTCTTTCGCCACTCTTAACAGTTAGTAGTTTTTTTACTTGGGTTACTGTTTTGCCATCATACAAAGCTATTGAGGTGGTATAGTTACTAGTGTCAAATCCTAGAAACATTATTCCATTCCTCTTGCGACAGCACCAAGAACACCATTAATGAATGCGGCATCATCAGCACCAGAATATTTCTTTGCAAGCTCGATTGCCTCGTTAATTGCAACAGAGTTTGGAACGTCGTCTATGTACTTCATCTCATAAACAGCAAGTCTCAAAATTGACAAATTAACCTTTGGAAGACGATTAATCTTCCAGCTAGTGAGATTTGATGAAATAATCTCATCAAGCTCCTCTGTTTTCTCAACAATGCCGTTATAGAGCTGTCTTGCATAATCGCCAACCTCTTCATTATTCTCTGAATAGATAGAGATAGCGTCGTCGTCCTCTAGTTTAAACATATTTTGAAAAACTAGAAAAAATGCTTGCTCTCTTTGTTTAATTCTGTTCATATTAATACTCCTAAATAAAAATCGCCAACTACAAATATAGTCGGCGACAATAATCATTAGTTTTCACTTGTTGAAGGTGCATTAGAGTCGCCAGACTCGTTGAAATCAATACCAGCTATAATAACATTGACCTTGCTAACATTTTTGCCAGTCATGTTTTCAATAGCTTCTTTAACATTATGTTGAACATTCTTTGATACGTCAACAATTTTCTTGTTAGGCTCAAGGTTGACATATATACTCACGTCGAAATCCTCTCCATCCTGTGAAATACGAACAGGACTCATAACCTTAAGACTACCCTTTTTTATAGTGCTAACAACGTCAACAGGTCTTGATGAAAAACTGCTAACGCCATCAACATCTTTAGCTGCATTGATTGCGATAGAGAAAATAACTTCCTCCGAAATAGTAAGGCTTCCCTTTTCAGTTGGCTTTATAATTTCCATATTTACGCCTCCTTTGTTTTAGTATTATAACACAAGAAGTATAAATATACAATAATTATTTTATTTATTTGATTGAATAATACATACATTCTCAAATGACACGTCCAGCTGTTGCATTGCAATTTCTTTAATCTGTAATACAACATTATCAGATAACTCCTCAACGTCAACAATTACGTCAACCCTTGTACCCTTTTCATCAACTATTGCAAGACAGTTATCAACACCTTTTGCTGTTACAAGCGTTTCTATCTTATTTTCTATAGCAATATAGCTTGATATGTTTGTTATTTTTTCTGTTGCGCTATTCTTTGCTTTTTCTGTTTGGTTGCTATCGTTAATGATTTTTTGTAATTTATCTAGCTGTTCATCACGTGCCTGCTGACGCTCAACTCTTGCTGATGCAAAATACTCATTTTCAGCATTCGCATTTGTTGTTGCGCCAACATATTCAGCTTGACCCAATTTCTTTTGCTGTGCTGACGAAATAAGCGGCTCGATAGTAGCAGAAATATTAGAATTCTCATAATACCAATTACCAGTTACACCAATAGCTAAAAGTAGCACAAATACTGCAACGCCGAGTTTTTTTCTTTTTGCTTTTTTGATTTTGATTTCAGTGTCTGTTAGCACCTTTTTCTTGCGTTTCTTTGCTGGTGGTAGATCTTCTATCTCATCAGGATTAGGAACATAATTTTGATCGTTATTCATAAAATCACCCTTTAATTTTTGATACAGAAATCTTACTTGATGGCAGATTAAATAGTGCAGAAATACTGTTGATAACATTCTCTCTAACGGTGATTTGATCGCCTCCAGAACATACAACGACAACACCTTGCACCGATGGAAGATATTCTTTTATTAAAACCGGCTCATCACCATTATTGCTATCATAGAATACATATTCAGATTTTGAAGTGATAGAACTATCATCACGTTTTTCATCAATATTTTTTGCATAGACTGATTCATTTGACGACATGAGAGTAATCATAATTTTGCACTCACCAACTCCATCAATTGATGAAATTATCTTCTGCGTGTCACTCTCTAGCTGTGACAAATATGTATCATATGAGGTGTCCTTCTTGTCATGCGATTTTACATTTGATGACGGTATCATTTCAGACATTGCAATTAGCAATACGCCAATTATTCCGATAATTAGAAATAACTTTACACGATTATTTGGTGATTGCAAAAGGCTTTTTATATCCTTTATTTTACTCTCCAATATATATCACCCTCGCATTAATAGATAGGTTATCATATATCATATTTTTTACCTTATCGATGCTATATTCATCTGGTATTGCGACCTGTATGTCATTAATTGTTATTTCTTCGTCGTCACATGTGACACTTGATGATACATTAGCTCCAACAATATCATTTGATATCAGTAAATCATTAATTTTTGTATTAACAATATTTTCACTTATTTCATCTGTTTTATCCTCTACAACGAAATCATCAAAAGCATTTTTATTAAAGCTGACATTTGATACTGTAAATGGATAAAGAAATGATAAAAAAACAAAAACTGAAATAATAATTTTATAAAAAGATGATAGTCTGCCACTTGGTGTTAATATTGAAAAAACAACTGATATAACTAGTGTTACACATACACAAATAGTCCATTCTTTGACAAAATCCATTACGAAGTCCTCGCAGCAATCAGTATTCCTAATGATATAATAGTTGTTACCATCGACAAAATGAGTATCACATTGATTAACAGCATTGTATCCCTAAAAGATTTAAGCGTTAATGATACACTGTTATCACCAAAAATATCTGAAATAATGCCACATATTGATAGCATAAATCTCCAAATTACAACTTCAATGATTGATGGCAAAAACACAAGAGCTATTGCAACAATTCCTACTAATCCAACACTACTTTTTATTAACGATGAATAGCTTTGTATTGAAAGTAATCCCTCAGATATTGCAGATCCAATAACTGGTACAACAGAATTAATAGCAAATCTAATTGAACGCAGACCGATTGCATCTGCCTTAGATGCAACAGCTGTCTTAATCGAAAGTATCGATACAAAACACGCTGATGAAAACGAAATCAATGTTGTTAAAACTCGTCGCAAGGTTGATATCAAATTATCTAATCGTAGCTGTTCTCGTAATGATGAGCATATACCAACACACATAAAGCAATTAATTAGTGGCATAAAAACATTTGACGAGAGATACGATAAACCTTGTGCTAATGTTAATAGTAAAGTATTTGTAGAAAAAGCTGTGCCAGCGCCACCAGAAGCTATCACAATAGCACAAAAGGCTGGTATGAATGCATAAATGAATTTTGACGCCACAGATATAGAGAAAGCTGATAATGATATAGTGCCACTCATCTTTACCATCAAAACTGTAGCAATAATTAATGCAGAAGCAGTTGAATATAATGACGATAAAGAATCATTATCTCCAACCTTAAAACTTTGAAAAAATGCTGATAAAAGTACATAAGCAAGTATAATTATTGATGACTCAAGTGGAGTAGTAATTCTAGTAGAAATAATACTTTTGATAATATCAAAAATATCGTTAAGTGATATTGATGACAGGCTATCATAGTTAAAATCTGTTAAACCTAAATCATCAAGATATGAATATGTATCACTATCTAGCTCGTCCTTAAATGATGATAAATCATACATATCAAGATAGGACTGATAATCATCAGCATAAACTGTAATTGGTAAAGTCAAAACAAGAATAAGAACAATTAAAAATTTCTTCATTTTAGCAATCCTATCACAAATGAAATAATGCTCTCAAACAAAGGAAAAACAAGGGTTATAACAACAATTTTTGATGCTGTTTCAACCATTGTGGCAAGCGAATTTTCGCCATTATCACGGCACAAATCAGATACAAATTGTGTGATTAAAATAACACCTAACACCTTTAGCATCAACTTGATATAAACATATATACCGGACACATTTTGGGACAACAAAAAGACATTATTTATTAGCTTTGATATCTTGTCCGAAACAAAAAGAAAAATAAAAACACAGCCACTAATCGACAGTATTATCGAATATGTTCTGTTATAATTTTTTAATACGATTGAGAGTATTAAAATGACTAATGAGGCTCCAGCGATTTGAATCATAAATCAAACATATTCCTAACAATATCAAAAAGACTCTTTATCTCTGGTACCATCATCATTAGTACAACTATTATACCAGCAAGAGTTGTTAGCATTGCTTGGTCATCCCTACCAGAACGCACAAGCAAGGTGTTCAAAATTGCTACTATTATACCTATCGCAGCAATCTTGAATATAAAATTAACGTCCAAATATTTCACCTCAAATTAGTACAATAGATACAATTAATCCACAGCAAACAGAAATGAAAAAATACATTTTTGATTTTGATATGTAGATCTCCTCATATTTTTCCTTTAAGCCAGTCAAATACTCCTCAAAATAGCCTAAATTCTTTCTTTGTGACTCGATATTACTCTTTCCAAGAGAGTACAAAAATTCTGATATTTTCTTGTTTTCAGCGTTATCAAGAATCGTCGACAGTATATAATCTTTTTGCAAACAGGATGATGATAAATAATTTATATTTGCATCATCAATCAATTGTTTTACTGATGACGATGAGTATGAAATATCTAGCGAAATCATTTTGCAAAATGACAAAAGCTCATCACAAACAGACACCTTGTCCCTCAATGTTTTACATAATTGTATGCCTATTATAATCGAGCAAAACATTATTAACGCTACACCTATTAATTTCATTTTGTACCTCAGAACATTTTATTATCTCAGCCTTGTAGGTGTATTCATTCAGATACACGATATAATCAAACTCATCATTTGCAAGAAGTTTTCTAACTATACTTTTATTAAACAAGTCTGACTTTGAACCTACATGAACAGACAAAGCAAATTTTACACCAGATGAAAATGCAAATAGTATATTTTCTAGCTCTTCGTCAGTTGAAATTTCATCACAAATAATAATTTCTGGTGACAGTGTTCTAGTAGCAATTTCAATTCCCTTTGCCTTAGAAAATCCGGTCAAAATGTCTGTGTTTACACCAATATCAAGACTGATTAAATCATCACATTTACCTGCAATTTCATTGCGTTCATCGATGATTGATACCTTTCTATATTTGTTGTTAAACCCACTGGACAAGCCTCTAGCTATATCTCTTAAAAGAGTTGTTTTGCCAGAATTTGGCTTGCCAGCAATGATAACATTTGGAATATCATTTTGATAAATCGCATTTAGTATTGGATAGGCACAGCCCTTGTGCTCTCTGCTTATTCTAATATTAAGAGATGATATATTCTTAACTGATTTAACAATTTTGTCCTCTATATTAGCTGTAGAGCAAACACCAATTCTAGCACCATTAGGTAGCATCAAATATCCTTGATTTAATGTTTGCATATTTGCATATAAGGTATAGTCACACAAATTTAGGAATAACTTGTCAAAGACCTCGCTATCGCAAATCATCACACCACGACAAAAGCAGTCGAACAAATCACCGTTCGCATCAATAAAATATGAATAATTACGAATAACTACAACTACAGGTTTATCTCGTCTAATTCTTATTTCAGTAATTTTTGATTTGATATCTGTATCAATCCTTGAAAAAGCAAAGGATAATTCACTTGGCAAATATGACAAAATATAATTTAGGTTTTCCAAATCATCACCTACTGAATTATATTCATCAAAAATGCAAATATTACAATTAGGTTAAAATAGCGCACAAATCATAGATATGTTTTAAATAATATGTTATATTAAGTGCGAAAAAAATATGTAAGGTGTTTTATGAGCGACTCAATAACAAAAAACAGCATACATTCTACCAAGGTGTTTAATGGCGAAACGGTCAATTACTGGACTGTTTATTCATTATGCACTTTTCTTTTTTTAGTGCTAAAGCAAGTGCTTAAGCTTACATTTGCTATCAAGCCTGATATCGCTATTGTTGTATCACTTGCTATTAGTTTCGTAGCACTATTCATTTTTGAGAAAAAATGGGTATTTAACAAAAAGGTACACAATTCAATAATTAAGTCCATCCCATTTTATATAGTTAGATGCTTTATTGATTTCGGTTTTTTCAAAATAGCAGATTTCTTTCTTGTATCTATGATAAAAGCATCGAAGATATTGCCATATTTCATCTGTTTCTTTATCTTTGGATTTTTTAACTACTATTTTGACAAGCTAATGGTATTTAACTCCACCACTAACGAAAAAAACATTAACGGTGGCAGATTATATAAGATATTCTATAACAACAGATTTGTTGTTTTATCTGGTGGTTTAGCGCTAATATGCATATCATTTGTATATCTAGCAACACAAGTGTTCCCATTCGGTGACAACACTGTTATGAGAATGGATTTGTTCCATCAATACGGACCATTATTTGCAGAATTCTATGATAGAACAGTCGGTCATCAAAGCTTCTTGTACTCCTGGAACTCTGGTGGCGGCTCGAGCTTTTTAGGTAATTATTTTAATTATCTATCTAGCCCAATTTCATTTGCTATCTTCCTATTTGATAGGAAGCAGATATCATTTGCAATCACAGCACTTGTTGCTATCAAAGGTGTGCTCTCTGCAACTACTTTCTCATACTATCTAAAAAGTAGTCTTAAATCACATTGCTACGCATCATCAGCATTCGGTGTTTTTTATGCATTTTGTGGTTACTTTTTGGCATATTACTGGAATATTATGTGGATTGATGGCATGATTTTGCTACCACTAATTGCACTTGGTATCGAGAATATAATCAACAAATCAAAGCCTGCCACATATATCGTTTCATTAGTGTTGCTATTCTTTAGCAGCTACTATATGGCATATATGGCTTGTATTTTCTCTGTACTGTATTTCATATGCTATTTCGTTTCTAATTATAACTTTTACGACACACTTAGAGCAGTCGGCAAAAAAGAAAAGTTTCATTTTGTAAAATCTGTTTATAACAACAAATTCATCAACAGAGGTGTAGTATTTGCCTTCAGTTCTGTATTAGCAGCTGCACTATGTGCTTGCACATTAATACCAGTATATTTTATACTACAGTCTTGCTCTGCAACCTCTGACACATTCCCTGCAGCATTTGAAAGCTATTTTGATATATTCGATATGCTTTCCTCTCACCTAGCTGGACTTGAGACAACTATTCGTTCATCTGGTGATAATGTATTACCTAATATCTATAGTGGTATATTATCAATTATTCTTGTACCACTATATTTCATTAACAAGGATATTAGAGTTAAAGAAAAGACTATGCATTTATTAATGCTACTTTTCTTTGTATTTAGCTTTGATAATAACCAAATGAATTTCATTTGGCATGCATTCCATTTTCCAAATGATTTGCCATTTAGATTTTCATATATGTACACATTTATATTCTTAATTATGGGATATAAAGCACTACAGCATATCAAGTCAATTAGATACCAAGATATTGCTATCGTTGGTATGGTATGGATTGCAATAATTCTATTGTTCCAAAAGTTCCCTACCAACAAGATTGATGAAATAACCATCTACACCTCACTCGGATTTGTCATCGTATGGACCGGTGTACTATTGTTGATTCAAAAGGGTCACCTTTCAAAATTTGTTATTGGTGTTACTATCATTTCAATTACATTTTGTGAGATGGCTATTGCTGATACAAATTCGTACGAATTCACTGTAAAAAACAGTGACTACGTCAGCAATTATGATGACTATACTGACAGTTTGGAATACATTCACGATAACGATAACGGATTGCACAGAGAAGAGTTATCATATCTTGACACCCGAATGGATCCTTCACTATATGGCTACAATGGTATGAGTATTTTCTCGTCAATGGCATATGAGGATTACTCACAAACACAGTATTCTCTTGGTATGTTTGGCAATAGAATAAACTCATACACATACAACACTCAAACACCAGTTTACAATATGTTTTATGGAATCAAATATCTTGTACAAACTGGTGACTCAGTTGAGCCAAGCAATAACTATTACGAAAAGCTGTATTCTAGCAAAAAAGGAAATTCAGAGGTATATCTAAACAAATACAATCTACCACTAGTGTTCGAAACCTCTAATTTTGTTAAAGATTGGGACGCTACAGAGGGTAACCCATTCGATGTACAAGAAAGTCTGATTGACAATGCATGTGGCGTATCGAATGTATTTGTTCCTGTCGAGTATACAGATATGGATTGCTACGACGTTGATTGTGACAAGGTTGACTCAAACGGAACATTCTTCTACACAAAGGACAGCGTTGACCAGTCATATGGCAATATTGATATAACAATAAAGCCAGCACAAAAAGGCAATGTATATGTATATATCACCTCACCTGATATTGAGAATGTTAACTATTCTTGGAACGAATATGATGACAGCAAATTCCAATCAATTAATGAGCCTTATATCATCGATTTGGGCACATTTGATACCGATGATGAAATTATCGTCTCACTAGATTTGAATGGTACAGATAGTGACAGCTCATATTTCGAAATTTATGCTTATTCTTTAAACGAAGATATATTTAATGCTGCATATGAAATGCTAAGTTATGGAGCATTAAATATCACTGATTATAAAGAAACTACTATAACAGGCACAATGAATGCTGGATACGACGGATTTATCTACACCTCTATACCATACGATGAAGGTTGGCAAATCTATGTTGATGGCAAAAAGGCAAAGACATTCGACGTGAATGCACAGCTTGCAACCACTATTAAACAAGGCAAGCACGACGTAAAACTAAAATATGCACCAAAAGGACAGAAACTAGGACTTGCAATTTCTGGTGGTGCATGGATCGTTTTACTACTTTGGATTGTGCTAAGAAAATTGATAGATAAAAATTTTGGTAATAATAGATAAAAATCTCACCAAAACTCAAGATAATATTTAACCAACAAAAGATAAATAAATGTTTATTTTTGTTATGTTTTGTTGTAAAATAAATAACATAAATTGTTGAAAAGAGAGGAACACCAACATGCCAAGAATTACAGCACAAGAAGTTCAAACAATTCCATACGGACCACTAGGTATCATCGCTCTACCTGGTTGTGAGGAGTTAGCTGCTAAAATTGACAAGTATCTTGTTAAATGGAGAAAAGAGCAAGCTGACGATCACAAGGACACAATAGCATTTTATGGCTATCAGAGAGATACCTATATGATCGACACTACTATCGCACGTTTCGGTAGTGGTGAGGGTAAAGCTGTTATCAACGACACAATCAGAGGTTACGACCTATATATCGTTGCTGATTGTTTCAACTACAGCGTTACATATAATATGTATGGTATGCAGGTACCAAAGAGCCCTGACGATCATTTTTCTGATTTAAAGAGAGTTATTTCTGCTGCTTCATCAAAAGCAAAGAGAATCAATGTTATTATGCCTATGCTATATGAAGGCAGACAGCACAAGAGATCATCAAGAGAATCACTTGACTGTGCTATGGCTCTACAGGAACTAACTACTCTAGGTGTTGAGAATATTATCACATTCGATGCTCACGATCAGAGAGTACAGAACTCTATCCCTCACAAGTCATTTGAAAATGTTATGCCAACATATCAAATGATTAAGGCACTAGTTAATTCTGTTGATGATTTAAAGATTGATCCAGATCATCTAATGGTTATCTCACCTGATGAGGGTGCAATGCACAGATGCATCTACTTTGCTACACAGCTTGGTGTTAACCTAGGTATGTTCTACAAGCGTAGAGATTATACAAAAGTTATTAACGGTAGAAATCCTATCGTTGCTCATCAGTACCTTGGCGATAGCGTTGAGGGCAAGGATATCATCATCGTTGATGATATGATTTCTTCTGGTGAAAGTATGCTAGAGGTTGCTAGAAAGCTTAAGGAATTAAAGGCAAAGAGAATTTTTGTATGTACAGCATTTGGTTTGTTCTGCAGTGGCCTTGAGGTATTTGACAAGGCACACGAGGAAGGTGTATTTGAAAAGGTATTTACAACTAACGGTGTATACCAGACTCCAGAACTACTTAGCAGAGACTGGTATGAGAGCGTTGAGCTTTCAAAGTACTTGGCATATTTCCTAGACACAATCAATCACGATTTATCTGTATCCTCTCTTCTTGATACTTCTGCAAAGATTAAGACATTACTTGAAAACAAGGGGTTGAAATAATATGAAGGACAAAAAGTCAAAGATTATTGCAATTATTGTTGCTATTGTTTTAGTTATTGTAATTGTTCCATCATCAATCTACTGTATAGTGAACAAGGAATCACCTGCACAGATGCTATCTGACACATTCACTTCTTCTGAGAAGCAGTTACTTGGTAAATGGCAGGGTGAAACTGGTGTATCTGCATACGAGTTTTATGAAGATGGCTCATATGACAGCTACCTATCAACATTCAGCTTTTCTGGAAACTATTCACTAGATGGCAACAAGCTAACTCTTACAAATCCTGCTACTGCTGGTCATGTTGTTTACAAAATCAGTGTTACAGAAAAGAAACTTGTTCTAACCCTTTATTCTGAGAACGGTACAGAGGTCGCAAAGGATGAACAAACAAAACTTGAATTTGACAAAGTAACACATATTAGCACAAAATCAATCAATGATTTAATCAGTGACGCAGCAAAAGCTGACGCAGAGTAATAATTATTTAGCCAGTTAACGATTTGTTAGCTGGCTTTTTCGTTCTTTTTTATATTGTCTGGCATAATAATTACAAAAGGAGTAATTATTATGAACAGTATTGTAGAAAAAAGATGCATAGAACTAGGAGAATACATAATAAAAAACAAGGCTACAGTTAGACAAGCTGGTGAGCACTTTGGTATCAGCAAATCAACTGTACATATTGACGTTACAAAAAGACTTAAATCAATTTCACCATCAATGGCTATCTGTGTTAATACAGTTCTACAAGAAAACAAATCAGTCAGACATATTCGTGGTGGTAATGCGACAAAACAAAAATACTTAAATTTGAAAAATAATTGATAATTTATTTTATTAATGTTATTATATATCTAACGGAGGTGATAATGTGAAAATTGGATTTATAGGCTGTGGCAATATGGCAAGTGCTATCATAAAAGGTATTATTGCCACAAACACTGTAGATGAAAAGAATATTTTTACATATGATATATTCGATGGTGCTACTAGTGCACTAAAAGAAAAATATAATCTTAATGTATGCAATGATGAAACAGAGGTAATTAAATCTTCTGATGCTATAGTTCTTGCTGTTAAGCCAAATGTTATAGCAGACGTCCTTGCAAAGATTAAAGAATACACAAACGGTAAGCTAATCATTTCTATTGCTGCTGGAAAGAAGATTGAATTCATTCAAGGATTTCTTTACGATGACAGTAGAATTATCCGAGTTATGCCAAATATCAACGCTACTGTTGGTGAGGCTATCTCTGCGTATACAGCAAATAAAAATGCTACTGACAACGACAAAGAGATAGTAGAAAAGGTGTTTAACGGAGTTGGCGAAATCATATATTTGGATGAAAAACAATTCCCACTTTTTGGTGTTCTCGGTGGCTGTTCCCCTGCATTTAGCTATATGTTTATTGACGAAATGGCTAGAGCAGGCGTACAAAATGGTATGCCAAAGGAGATTGCGCTAAAGATTGCGGCACAGGCTGTTTATGGTAGTGCAAAAATGATTATGGAGTCTGATGAACACCCATACAAGCTAGTTGATAAGGTGTGTTCACCTGGAGGTACAACAATCGAGGGTGTTACCTCACTAAAGGCTGATGGCTTTGACAAAGCAATACACAACGCTGTAAACAAAGCTCTTGAAAAAGATGCTAAATTATAAATCATATTAAGAGGAGAATAAATATGAAATTTGAAATTCAAGGTGGCAGCTTCCCTGCTGTTGTATACACATTAGAGCAAAACGAATCAATGATTACCCAAGGTGGTGGTATGAGTTGGATGAGCCCTAATATGAAGATGGATACAACTTCAAATGGTGGAATCGGTAAAATGATTGGCAGAATGTTCACTAACGAAAGCCTATTCCAAAACAAATACACTGCTCTAGGTGGATTTGGCACAATCGCATTTGCTAGTAGTTTCCCTGGTGATATTATCCCATTAGAAATTTCTAACGAAAAAGGATATATTTGCCAAAAGAGCGCTTTTCTAGCATCTACAGAGGGCGTTGACCTATCTGTATATCTACAAAAGAAGCTTAGCAAGGGCTTGTTCGGTGGCGAAGGCTTCGTAATGCAAAAGATATCTGGTAAAGGTATGGCATTCATCGAGGTTGATGGTTCTGCAATCAAATACAATCTTGCTCCTGGTCAGCAGATTATTGTTGACACCGGTCACGTTGTACTAATGAGCGATAGTTGCAAGATGGATATCCAAACAATCAAAGGCGCAAAGAATATTCTCTTCGGTGGTGAAGGATTATTCAACACAGTTGTTACTGGACCTGGCGAAGTAATTCTACAGACAATGCCTATCAACAAAGTTGCAGAAGCAATTATCCCATATATCCCAACATCATCAAGCGACTAATAAAATATAAAGGACTAAAAAAGGACTGTTCAGCGAACAGTCCTTTTTTATTTTACTTACATATACTTTTTAATTTCGTCTACTTTGTTAGTTGCTTCCCAAGGAACATTTAGATCCTCTCTACCCATATGACCGTAGGCAGCAACATTCTTGTAAATTGGCTTGCGAAGGTCTAGTGTCTTGATAATAGCTGATGGACGAAGATCAAAAACCTTGTTAACAATATCGCTAATCTCATCATCAGACTTAACACCAGTGCCGAATGTATCAACCATAACTGATACTGGCTTTGCAACGCCGATAGCATAAGCAAGCTCAACCTCACACTTTGAAGCCAAACCAGCAGCAACTATATTCTTTGCTACCCAACGTGCAGCATAAGCAGCTGAACGGTCAACCTTTGTTGGATCCTTACCAGAGAATGCTCCACCTCCGTGACGAGCATATCCACCATATGTATCAACGATAATCTTTCTACCAGTTAGACCAGAGTCGCCCATAGGACCACCGATAACAAATCTACCAGTAGGATTAACATAAAATACTGTCTCATCATCCATAAGCTCTGCTGGAACAGTAGTCTTAATTACCTTCTCGATAATATCTGCTCTTAACTGCTCAAGTGTCACGTCGGCACTATGCTGTGATGATACTACAACAGTAGTAACTCTAACTGGCTTGCCATCGATATACTCAACAGTAACCTGTGTCTTACCATCAGAATATAGGTATGGAAGTGTACCGTCTTCTCTAACCTCTGTAAGCTTTAGAGCAAGCTTGTGTGCAAGAGAAATAGGCATTGGCATTAGCTCTTCTGTTTCGTCACAAGCATAACCAAACATCATACCCTGGTCACCAGCACCATTAAGGTTGTCCTCATCATTTTCGCCATCCTTAAGCTCAAATGACTTGTCAACACCCATAGCAATATCAGGTGACTGCTTGTCAATAGAGGTTGAAACAGCACATGTGTTACCATTAAAGCCCTTCTCATCGCTGTCATAACCAATCTCACATACTGTCTTTCTAACAATAGCTGGAATATCAACAAGAGCTGTTGTTGTAATCTCACCCATAACATTAACTTGACCAGTTGTACAGGTTGTCTCACAAGCTACTCTTGACATTGGATCCTGCTCAATCATTGCATCCAAAATCGCATCACTAATCTGGTCACAGATCTTGTCAGGATGACCCTTTGTTACAGACTCGCTAGTAAATAAAAACTTAGACATAATCTATCTCCTCAAATATATTATTACAAAAATAAAAGCATACGGTTTACCGTATGCGAAATATATTCATCATTCGGATACACCGCAGGTATTAGCACCTTACTATTGCAGGTTGCTGTAGCGTCATAATGCCTGTCACTCGACTACTCTAGATAACTTTTATTTAGTTCACAGATACTATATACTATAATACAGTAATTGTCAATAGATATTTATTTCTGTTTTTAAGCATATTGCACTAATAATGCTTATTATTTGAAATAAATTATAGAAAAATATAACATTATCTTGTAATTTGTTTAGAAATAGTTTATAATTTATATGAAATTATGTGATTATACAAAATCACTGTCATTTAAGGAGGAAATGTAATGGCAAAGAAAACCGTATTTATTACCGGTGGTACTGGTAATATGGGTTGGGCTTCTGTTCAAGAAATGCTAAAGCATCCAAACGAAATCAACATTAAGATGCTTGCAAGAAAGAGCTCAAAAAACGAGGAAAAGCTTAAGGGTCTTATGGCAAAGCCAAACGTACAGATCGTATGGGGTGACCTTGGCGATTACGATTCAATTCTAGAAGGTGTTACAGGTGCTGACTATGTACTTCACGTTGGTGGTATGGTATCTCCTGCAGCTGACTGGAAGCCTTACAGAACACAAAAGACAAATATTGGTGCAGCTGAGAATATCGTTAAGGCTGTACTTGCTCAGCCAGATCCTGATGCAGTTAAGGTTGCATATATCGGTACTGTTGCTGAGACTGGTGATCGTAACTACCCTATTCACTGGGGACGTTGTGGTGATCCTATCAAAATTTCTGTTTATGATCACTATGCAGTATCAAAGACAGTTGCAGAGAGAACATTCGTTGAGAGTGGTATCAAGAACTGGGTTGTAATGCGTCAGAGTGGTATCCTATATCCAAACATTCTTAAGAACATGGATCCTATCATGTTCCATGTACCTATTAATGGTGTACTAGAGTGGTGTACAGTAGAGGATTCAGGTCGTCTAATGTGCAATCTTGTTCTAGAGGACAAGGCTGGTAATCTTGGTGCTGATTTCTGGAATCATTTCTTCAACATTGGTTCTGGTGAGCAGTACAGAATTTCTAACTATGAGTTTGAGCAGCTTCTACTTGGCACACTTGGTCTTGCTGGTCCAGAGAAGCTATTTGATCCAAACTGGTTCATTACAAAGAACTTCCACGGTCAGTTCTACGCTGATGGTGACAAGCTTGAGGAATTCCTACACTTTAGAGAGAATCTTCCTGTACAGGATTATTTCAACAGAATGGCTGATCAGGTTGAGTTCTACTTCAAAATTCCTCGCTATCTTCCAAAGAACCTTGTTGCTGCTGCAGCAAAGCCATTCATGAAGAAGATAGCTTCTACAAAGGATTTTGGTACTCTTGATTGGGTTGCTACAAAGAACCCAGAGAGAATTTCTGCTTACTATGGTACATATGAGGATTGGGAGAAGCTACCTACAAAGTGGGAAGACTTTGAAATCACAAAGTTTGACAAGAAGACAGAAGATGCTGAGCCATTCAAGCTTGATCATGGTTATGACGAGACAAAGGCAGAAACAGAGCTTGATATCGACGATATGAAGCAGGCTGCTAAGTTCCGTGGTGGTGAGTGTCTATCTGACACAATGACAAAGGGTGACATGGCTGGCAAGCTAGTATGGAAGTGCGGTTGCTGTGGTAATGAGTTCGAGGCATCACCTGCTCTTATCCTTCTTGGTGGTCACTGGTGCCCAGAGTGCTACATTCCACAGAAGGCTTGGGATTACGATAATATCGCAAGAACTAACCCATTCTTTGCTCAGGTTTGGTATCCTAACCACACCAAGGAAGAGACAAACACATATAAGTTTGATGATCTTTTCCAGGTTGATGGCGTTAAGTGGGACGATATCAAAAGATAATAATTAGATAAAATTAAAGCCGTTAGGAAATCCTAACGGCTTTTCTTGTATACATTAATCATCAAGACCAAGGATATTAGTCGCATCTGGTGCATCTAATGTTTCGACATTACGCAAATTCTTTTGAATAATAGAATTTCTGTGGTCAGCCTCGTCAAGTGCCTTGCCTGCTTCATCAACCTTTTTACGAGCCTTTGCAAGAAGGTCACCAAACTTGTCATACTGTGTTTTTGCAGCGCCAAGTACCTTCCACACCTCATTAGCCTTTTGATTTATAGCAATGGATCTAAAGCCCATTGCTAATGAATTGAGCAAAGCAGTAATTGTGCTTGGACCAGCAATCATAATACCATCTGCTTGCAACTTTTCAGCTACTGCATTCTTACTACTCATAATCTCTGCATACAGACCCTCTGTAGCAAGATATAATATAGCAAAAGGCGTTGTTTCTGGTGTTGATATATAATTCTTAATAGCTTTTGCCTCGTCCTTAACTCGCTGTTCAAGTGCTTTCTTCGCCTTATCTAGCAGCTCGATATCCCCTGCTTCTGATGCAGCTGTAAGCCTTGCATAATCTTCCATTGGGAACTTTGAGTCAATAGGTAGCCAAGTGATTGCCTCATCATCTGCTGATGGAATCTTTACAGCAAACTCTACTTGACCATTATACTTTGGATTAGTCTTTACATTGGTTTCATACATACCTGGAATTGTTTGGTCAAGGATATTGCCAAGCTGTACTTCTGCCCAAGTACCACGTGACTTTACATTAGTAAGAACACGATTTAAACCAGTAACGCTAGTTGTAACACCATTTGAAAGCTCTTTCATCTCTCCAAGCGACTTATACACGTCTTGAAGCTGTTTTGATACAGTTTGGAAAGAAGCATTAAGTCTTTTTTCTAATGTTTCATTTAACTTCTCATCAACAGTTTTTCTCATTTCGTCAAGCTTTTTTTCATTTGACTCTTGCATTGAGCCAATAGACTGACTAATAGCCTTTGTCTGTTTATCAGCATTGTCATTAAGCGTTTGCATTATCTTAATCTGTTGCTCATAGTTTTTTTCTGTGAGCATTTGCATACGATTAGATAATGTATCCATTTTATCAGCACTCTGTTTATTACCAATCTCAATCTGCTGTGAAATCAATGCTGATGAGTCATCCTTTTTTAGCTTGTTAAGGATGGATATAATAATGTTTATAATTAATAGTATAGTTATTAAAGCTAAAATAATATAAATAATCATATAAAATTCCTCCTACAACAATATTATCATATTATTTTAATAATAACAACACAAATCTTTGATATGTGACAAAAATTGGACCATACAAATTTTTACACTTTTAACTAAAATGTATTGAAAATATAGATAAAATATGTTATTTTAATATTATCAAATTTAATAAAGGAGTATATTATGGAAACAACTCAAGTCGTAGCTCCATCGGACAAGAAACATGTCAAGTCCTCGGAGTTCATACTGTACCTTGTTGCAGTATTCTTCTACACGAACATGACTGGTATGGTTGGCTCTTATCGTAACGCATATATCGTTAATGTATTGAGACTAACTGACAACCAAGCATCATTGTTCAACGCACTAGTTGGTGTAATTCCATTCATCCTTAATTTCTTCATCGCCATGTATATCGATGGTAGAAAGATGGGCAAGGCTGGAAAATTTAGACCACTAGGCTTAATCGCAGCAATTCCTACTGGAATTTTGTTGGTACTCAGCTTTTGGGCACCACCTGCAATCTCTGGAACAATCCTAATGATTTACGTTACAACAATCGCTGTATCTTGGTCTGTCGCAACGCATTTCGGTAACTCTGTAAACATGGTTGCCATCGTTATGACACCAAATATGAAAGAACGTGACAACGTAATTTCATTCAGAAGTATTTGTTCTGCTGTTGGTAACTCTGCTCCACTCGTTGTCGTTCTTGTAATCGGTCTATTCATCAAGGACGAAGGCACACAGTACATTATCAGTGCCGGTCTATGTGGTGTTGTTGGTGTAATTGCAATGCTACTCGGTATGAGAGTTGTACACGAAAGAGTTGAATACACCTCTGAAAAGAAAAATCCACTTATCGGATTTAAGGACGTACTAGTAAACAAGTATGCATGGGTAATCATTATCTCTGAGTTCCTAAAGAGCTTTAGAGGAATTGCAAACTTCATGGGTCCATTCCTTGCAGCTGCTCTACTTGGTAGCACCTCAAAGTTCTTACTATTTGGTCTACCTACTGGTATCGGTACTGCTGTTGGTATGCTCATCATCAACTTCCTACTTAAGAAATTCAATTCAAAGGTTCTATATATCGCAAGTGGTATCTATTCTGTTGTTATCAACTCACTTGCATTCCTTATTGGATATACATATTTCAAGAGTGGAAATTCTGCTTTGCAGATTGTATTCATCGTATTCTTATTCCTAATCGGTCTACAGTTTGGTGCATCAAACCTTCTACCTACAATGTTCCAGGCTGACGTTCTTGAGACAATTGAGCTAAAAACTAGCAAGAGACTTGACGCTACACTACCATTTGTTATCGGTATAGGTACAATGATTAGTGGTACAATCGCTGGTATTCTATCACCAAAGGTACTATACGGTGCACATTCAATCATTCAGTATGTTCAGCCAACTGACCTTGATCCAAATCCAGAGCAAGGTTTAAAGACAAAGATTATGCTACTATTCTTCTATACTGTAGTTCATGGTCTAATGATGTTCCTAGCTGGTGTACCATTCTTCTTCTACAAGTTAACTGGTAAGACAAAGGATGATATCCACGAGGCTGTACTAAAGCAAAGAGAAACTATGAAATAATAAATAGTTAATAAAAAATAACCCCCAATTGTATTAACAATTGGGGGTTTAATTATATCTATTAATATCTTGAGGTTGTAGTGTAATTTACTGTGCCATTAACAGATCTCTTTAAAGTAAATGTATTACCACTAGTGTAAACATTTAATGAAACCTTCTTTGGACTAGCGTTCTCACAAACTTTGATTGTACAGCTTATTTTGCCGTCCTTACACTCCATAATCATCTTTACTGGTCTTGAGGTATTATTCTTAAATTTAAAGTCCTGTGAGCCCCAGTAAATAGCAGCATCACGACCAAGAGGGACATAAGCAACACGCTGTGAATGTTGGTGTCTTTCAACAATTTGGAAATTACCAAGCAAAGCAGCGTTAAATATAGTTGATGCAACCTGACAAACGCCACCACCGACGCCCATAACTGTCTCTTCAGCTCCAGCAAATACATGTGCTGGTTTATAGCCACGAGCAGAGGTTCTCTTGCCAACAATCTGGTTAAATGAGAATGTCTCACCAGGTGCAAGAATCGTACCATTGATTGCTTTACTAGCAAGCTTCAAATTATTTGTTCTGTCTGGGTCGTTAACATAGTATGAATAATATGATGAATAGGTCTTGCTGAATGAATTTGAGAATTTCGCTGACCACTGACCATAGTTATATTTGCCTGTCTTATATTCCTTGATAGCTCTAATCTTTACATAATACTTTTTACTAGCATCAGGAACAGAAATCGTCTTGCTAGTCTTTGAGCTATCTGTAATTCTAATTACCTTTGCTTTGCTAAAATCACTATTTCTACTGTACTTAATTTCATAACCAGAGCCAGCTCTCTTACTCCATGTAACAGTAATTGATTTCTTATCCTTAGCGTTAGTAACCTGCTTGATTTCACCCTGATTTGGTCTAGTAGCATAGGTATGCACATTGCTAGCTTCACCATACAATGTGTAATCCTCAACAGTCTTGTACGCTTTGACAACAAAATTATACTTCTTTGCGTGTTGAAGATTTGACACTGTTACAGTGTTGCTCTTTGTAGTAGCAACCTTACGTCTGTTCTCACCATTCTTGTCACAAGTATAAACATTGTATCCAGTAATACCAGTTTCTTTTGACAGCTCTTTCCACTTAAGTGAAATAGAAGAAGAAGTACTACCAGTAACAGTAGGCTCATATGCCTTTGGTGGCTTAATAGTAAATGTTGTAACAAGCTTTTCAGCACCTGCATAAACACCAAGACCAGTAATAGTAACCTTGCCTAGACCAGACTTGATATTATTAGAGTACTTAACCTTATAATCAACATCCTTTACAAGTGTAACAGAGCCATCACTCTTCTTTACCTTAACTGTAGGCTCAAACGCAGTACCATCATACACATAGACACGCTTGCCAAGTATACAGTTAAAGTTAGTAAAATCATCAGCATATGCATAGACAGTTGGTAGCATAATAGCAAATGCTAAAAGAACTGAAATCAATGCAGAAATTCTCTTTTTCATATTATATCCATCCTAAATTTATTTTTGACCGTAATAAGCATTTTTACCGTGCTTGCGCTGATAATGCTTATCAAGTAGATATGACTCAATACCGATATTAGAGTCATCTGACATAGCAGCAACACGCTCTGTTCTACTTGCCATTTTGCATACCTCTTCAAGAATAAGAGCATTTTCAACAGCCTTGAAAGCATCCTTGCCCCATGTGAATGGACCATGTCTGTGTACTAAGACAGCTGGACATTCAGCAGAAGCAATACCCTTTTGCTCAAAGGTATCAGCAATTACAACACCAGTATTAAGCTCATATGCGCCATTAACCTCATCCTCTGTAAGACCTCTTGTACAAGGCACAGCACCGTTAGCAAAATCAGCATGTGTTGTACCATATGCAGGAACATTTCTGCCTGCTTGAGCCCAAGCACAAGCCCATGAAGAATGAGTATGAACGATACCACCAATATCATCAAATCTTCTGTATAGCTCTAGATGAGTAGGAGTATCGGATGATGGATTCATCTTGCCCTCAACCTTGTTACCATCTAAATCGACAACAACCATATCATCAGCAGTCATAGTGCTATATGGCACACCAGATGGTTTTATAACTACTAATCCAGTTTCTCTGTCGATGGCTGATGCATTGCCCCAAGTTAGAACAACTAGACCATATTCAACAAGTTGAAGATTTGCCTTAAAAACTTTTTCCTTTAATTCCTCTAACACGATTTTCTCCTTACATTCCTAATTTATATGCAATGTCGTTATAGAATAATTCCTTGCGCAAGGAGTTAATCTCTGTATCCTTGTTGATATGAACAAATTCAATACCCATAATCTCAGCAAAATCACGCATATGGTCAGCTGTCAATGTGTATGAAAGAACTGAATGGTGTGCACCACCAGCATACATCCAAGCCTCAGCAGAGGTCTGCAAGCAAGGTAGTGGCTTCCACAATACTCCAGCTACTGGTAGGTTTGGCATATCATTCTCTTGCTCTTTGCACTCAACATCATTAACAATCATACGAAGTCTGTCGCCCATATCGACAAGAGTAACAACGATAGCATCGCCAGTTTGAGCCTTAAACACAAGACGAGCTGGATCTTCTCTATCGCCAATACCAAGAGGATGAACCTGAATCTTTGGTTTATTCTGCGCAATAGTAGGACAAACCTCTAGCATATGTGAGCCAAGTAGCATTTCATTGCCTGGCTCAAAATGATATGTATAGTCTTCCATAAACGCTGTACCGCCATCCATACCTTCAGCCATAAGTTTCATAATACGAGTCATAGCAGCAACTTTCCAATCACCCTCTGCACCGAAGCCAAAGCCCTGTCTCATCAAATCCTGTGAAGCAAGACCTGGTAGCTGACGAAGCTCTTGCAAATCCTCAAAGTTAGTGTGGAATGCACCAAATCCCTCTTTAACAAGGAATTTCTTAAGTGCAACTTCTTCCCTAGCCTGATATCTAACAGCATCAATATTATCTGTATCCATATCATAATACTCGGCATATTCTGCCATTTGAGCATCTATCTCTTCCTCGGTAACAGCATTCACCATCTTGATGATATCACCAACGCCATAATGGTCAACCTGCCAGCCAAGTTTAATCTGTGCCTCAATCTTGTCACCGTCAGTAACAGCTACATTACGCATATTATCAGAAATACGAAGAACACGAAGTTTTCTTGACTCACATGCACCGACAGCAGCTCTCATCCAAGTAGCCATTTTGCCTTGGAACTCATCATCCTTCCAATATCCAGCAATTGACTTGTGCTTTAGTCTCATACGAGCTGTAATATAGCCGTGCTCTCTATCACCATGTGCAGACTGATTAAGATTCATAAAGTCCATATCAATCTCACCCCAAGGGATATCACGATTGTACTGTGTATTAACATGTAGAAATGGCTTTTCTAAAGCATTGAAGCCAGCAATCCACATTTTTGATGGAGAGAATGTGTGCATCCAAGTGATAACACCAGCACATTTTGGATCATTATTAGCAGCCTGCATAACCTCTAAAATCTCCTTTGAGGTCTTTACACAAGGCTTTGCAACAACTGTGCAAGGTAGCTTGTCGCTCCATTCCTTTGCCATCTCTGCTGAATGAGCATTAATTGTCTCAAAAATATCCTCACCATATAGGAACTGTGTTCCTACAACGAACCAAAACTCATAATCCTTAATTGCCATATTATTTCTCCTTATATATTTTCATAAGCACTACGCTGAACAGGTAGAGCTGATTTGTACATTTTCATATAATCAACAAATCCCTTTACATCATCGCTATCTGGCTCGATAGTTGATGATTTACATTTGCTAAACACAACATTATTAAGATAATCAGTAAGAGATAAGCCATTATTATCAACAGAATACTTTGCTAGTATAGCCATACCCCAAGCGCCACCTTCACCAGCAGTCTCCATAACAGAAACTGGACAATTCATAGCACCTGCCATAAGCCTTTGACCAACAATAGGAGTCTTGAATAGACCACCGTGACCCATTAGCTTATCAATAGTAACATTCTCATCCTCTAATATCTCCATACCAATCTTTAGCGTTGCCATAGTAGAATAAATCTGTGCACGCATAAAGTTTGACAGATTGAAATTAGCACCCTGACTACGAACGAACATTGGACGTCCGTCCTCTGTATCTGATACTGGCTCACCAGAAAAGTAGTTAAAGTTTACTAATCCACCACAATCCTTATCACCAAGTAGTGCTGACTCATAAAGCATATCATAAAGCTGAGGCTTTGTAATATCAGCATTAGCCTTTGACAAAAGTTCAAACATGACATTAACCCAGTAGTCAAGGTCTGTACAACAGTTGTTACAATGCACCATTGCGACAGGCATACCATCAGGTGTAGTAACCATATCGATTGACTCATAAACCTTTGAAAGCTGCTTTTCAAGTACAACCATAGAGAAAATAGAAGTACCTGCTGACACATTACCTGTTCTTACAGTAATGCTATTAGTAGCAGTCATACCAGTACCAGCATCACCCTCTGGTGGGCACATTGGTATACCGCCATTAAGATTTCCACTAATATCAAGTAGCTTTGCACCATCATCAGTAAGGCAACCAGCATTCTCACCTGCTACAAGCACCTTTGGTAATATATCATTTATATCCCAAGAGCAAGCCTTAACATTATCAAGATTTGAAAACTTATTAAGCATATTTTTATTATATGTATTAGTATCACTATCGATAGGAAATACACCAGATGCTTCACCAACACCAAGAACGAATTCACCAGAAAGTTTCCAGTGAACATATCCAGCTAGTGTTGTCAAATAAGCGATACTATCAACATGCTCCTCTTTGTTGAGCACAGCTTGATATAGATGAGCTATACTCCATCTCTGTGGAATATTGAAACTAAACAAATCAGTTAGCTCCTTTGCAGCCTGACCAGTGATGGTATTCCTCCAAGTTCTAAATTCTGCTAGCTGATTGCCATCCTTGTCAAATGGTAGATAGCCATGCATCATTCCAGAAAAGCCAATAGATGCAAGAGTAGTAATCTTTGCGCCAAACTTACTTTCACAATCCTCATTAAGCTTTGAATAAGCGTCCTGCAATCCAGACCAAATTTCATCATTATGATAGGTCCAAACACCATTTTCATATCGGTTCTCCCAGTTGTGACCACCAGAAGCAATAGGGTTGCAATTCTCATCAATCAAAACTGCCTTAATTCTTGTTGAGCCAAACTCAATACCAAGAGTTTCTCTTCCAGTCAAACAGTATGACATATATGTCCTCCATAAAAATAAAAATACATTATTATTTTACAATAACAATGTATTTTATGCAATATATAAATTTAGTATTTTATAATATTATTGAAGATTTTCTTATATTTTTTCTCCCATAAAACATTAAACAGCGAAAATAGCTTTTCATATAGCAAAAACACAATATTTGCAAGAAGCATAAGAACTATGATTCCCCACTTTCCAAAGCTGTTGTCAAGAGGAATTAAAAGAACATAAACGCATATTGTTTCAACTATTACTACTGCAGAGTTAAACACAACTAGCTTTAACAAAAGTGATACAAATCTCACTTTTATTTTGTCGATATGCACCTTTAGCATAGGATAATATCCAAAGAACATTGTATAAAGTAGCGCACACTCCTTATCAGGCAAAGATAGTATGGATAGCAGCGATACAGAAAAGTATATCAGCAAAGCTGTTTTTACGCCAAATGTTTTTTGCGATAGTTCGATAAGTAATCCAGACACGATAGAAACGATATACGCAAATATCCAAGCCACACTACCCAGATACAACAAAACAACTGACAATGCTGTTGTTATACCACAAAAAGATACTAATATAGATTTTTTCATTTTATCTCCAAAAATACATAAAATTGTAAATAATGTGAATATTGTTTTAAAATTTATTCAAACTTTTGTGATTGCTATTTACAAATTACAACATAAATTATATAATCAAATAGCAGAAAATACAATAGAGGTGTTAATTTTGAAAAAGAGTATTGCAATTTTATTAGCATGCATCGTTGCTTTGTCAGCAACATTTGCTGCTTGTAGTAGTAATAAAAAAGAGTTTAACGAAGTAGAAACTTCTTCAACTGAACCTGATGGACTTGAGGCTAATGCTGATAGCTATGTTCTTGACAGCGTTGAAGTTACTGATAAGGATGGCAAGGCTGTAACCGACAAGGACGGTAACAAGGTTACAACAGACGTAGCATATAAAGAAAAGACAGATAAAAAAGGCAACAAGGTACTAGTACAAATCGATGATGATGGTAATGAGGTTACAGATAACAAAGGTAATGTTGTTACTTCAACAACAAAGGCTACAACCACTAAGGCTACCTCAAAGAAAGATATTCCAACAACCTCAACTACAAAACATACAAATGTTAACACTAGCAAGGTTGAAAATCCAGAAACAACTAATCCTAACCTAACTACTATCAAGCCTGATAGTGACAAGGTACCTTCCCTATCAGCAACTGGTAAGGCTTGTGTATTCTCTCAGGAGGATGCTAACAATGTTGCTATTATGCTAATGGTGCCAAAGCTATACAATAACAGCTACGAAAACAGTGACGGTGTACCAACAAATATCGCTGCACACGCTGCAATTTGGATGGCTGAAAGAGAAGGTCTAAACACAAGCACATTCGCTTCTGGTACAATCGTACTTGACCTATTCAAATTCTTTGGTCAAACAGTAGTTAACTTTAAATCAAAATGTAATGCAGAGCAAAACAAGGATTATGACCTTACATACTCTTCTAGCAAGGACACATTCTCTATTTCACAATTTGAGTCAGCTACTCACAGCGTTAGTGGACTAAAGTTCTACAGCCTTGGAAATAACAACTACTATAAAGTAGAGGCAAAAGTTAGTGGCTGTAAGTACAGCAAGGTTACAGCAATTATTCAGAGAAACAAGCTAGATTCATCTCTCGGATTTAGTATCAAGGCTCTTAAGTGGTCATAATAAAATAACGCAAAAACAAAACCCCAGCTACTGAATGTAGTTGGGGTTATTTTTTATGTATAATATTAATATAGCTTTTCTCCTGCTTCGATAGCCATAATTTGATCAATGCGAGTTTGGTGTCTGCCGCCCTCAAATTCTGTGTTTAGGAAAACGTCAACCATCTCGATAGCAAGTCCTGCACCAAGCACTCTTGCACCCATACACAAACAGTTTGCGTCGTTATGAGCACGAGTATACTTTGCACTGAAATAATCGCTACAGCAACAAGCACGAATACCCTTTACCTTGTTAGCAGCCATAGAAATACCAACGCCTGTACCACAGCAAAGAATAGCCTTATCAGCCTCTCCACTAATCACCTTGTCACAAGCCTTTTGAGCTGAAATAGCATAATCAAAACGCTCTGGTGTATAGCATCCCACATCAATATAATCAATCTTCTGCTCGTCTAAATACTGTCTAATCTCCTCTTTTAGTGGAAATCCAGCGTGATCTGATCCAATAACTATCATATCTTTATCCTCATTTCTTTAATTTCATTTTTAATTCTCGTTCAGCTTGACTAAGCCTTAGATATACTGGCATTAGCTCATTCGGTGGTAATGGAGTATGATTCTTTGCAGCTTTTGATACATTGACAGCATTTTGATATATTCTGTCATCATCAGCGAGAGTACAATCAATACCAATATTGTCATAACAGAGTTGTGCTCCATCACCAGCAATAATAATATTTGAATATTTTGACAGGTCAGTTCTCAAATCCTCGATCGATATAGCTCTGTCATCAGTCAATCGAGTTACAACACCATTCTTGCACTCAAATATAGCATTATAAAACTGCATTCGTCTAGCATCCATAACAGCACACACAACGCACTCCATATCATCAAAGGCATATGCAATAGCCTCCAATGTAGATACTGGAATACAAGGAATATTATTATTAAAAGCAATTCCCTTTGCTGTAGCAACACCGATACGAACACCAGTAAAAGAGCCAGGACCTACAGTAATAGCGATACTATCAACAGAGTCAAAGCCATTGTCACCAACAACACGCTTAATCATAGGCAATAATGTTTCGCTATGTGTAAGGCCAGTATTCATAAATTCACTTTTTATCACAGTGTCGTTGTCCGTTAAAGCACAAGACGCTGTAATAGCACTAGAGTCAATAGACAAAAGCATAATTAGATAACCTCTAATTTTGACATTATTTTTATATTCCTTGTGCACTCGTCAACACGCTCAATCTCAATAATCACTGCGTCATCAGGGAGAGCACCAAATATATTTTCGCTCCATTCTGCAACGATATATGCATCTGTATCAAGATAGTCAAAAAATCCAGTAGAATACAAATCATCCCAGTTTTCTACCCTATACATATCAAAGTGATATACTCTTGCATCATCACCAATATACTCATTGCAAATAGCGAATGTTGGAGAGGACACGTCGACATTAATGCCTAAACCTTTTACAAATCCAGTTGTAAAAGCAGTTTTGCCGACACCAAGACCACCAATAAAACCTATTACCATTCCCTTTGGCAAAGTCTTGGCATAATTCGAGGCAAAATCCACTGTGTCCTCATAGCTTTTTGATAAATATTCAATCATTAGAAAAGACCTACTGTATTACCATTCTCATCGATATCAATACGGAACGCAGATGGTGACTTTGACAGACCAGGCATAGTCATAATTGAGCCAGTCTGACATACTAAGAAGCCAGCTCCATTTGATAGAGATACAGATGAAACTGTAATTCTAAAGCCTTCTGGACGGCCAAGAAGCTTTGGATTGTCAGATAGACTGTACTGTGTTTTTGCCATACATACTGGTAGCTTGCCAGCACCAAGCTTGATATAACCCTCGATAGCATTCTTTGCTTCATCGGTATAATCAACACCGTCAGCACCGTAAATTTCCTTTGCGATAGTCTCAATCTTCTCATATACAGTCATATCAAGGTCATATAGGAATTTAAAGTTATTATCCTTTTCACAAGCAGAAACTACCATATTAGCAAGGTCAATAGCACCCTTGCTACCCTCTGCAAAGCCCTTTGATACAGCAAAATCAGCACCCTTTGACTTGCAAAAATCCTCTACAAAATCGATTTCCTGCTGAGTATCAGCATAGAAATGGTTAATAGCAACGACAACTGGAACACCGAATTTCTTAAGATTATCAATATGAGCACCTAGATTTACGCAACCCTTCTTAAGTGCATCGATATTCTCTGTTTTCAAATCTTCCTTTGCTACACCACCATTGTATTTCATACTACGAACAGTAGAAACAAGAACGATACAAGATGGATTTAAGCCAGCATATCTGCACTTGATATCAAGGAATTTTTCTGCTCCAAGGTCAGAACCAAAGCCAGCCTCTGTAACTACATAATCAGCAAGCTTAAGTGCTGTTTTTGTAGCACGAACAGAGTTACATCCATGAGCGATATTAGCAAATGGACCACCGTGAACAAGAGCAGGTGTGTTCTCAAGAGTTTGTACTAAATTAGGCTTAATAGCGTCCTTAAGTAGAACAGTCATAGCACCATTAGCCTTAATATCACGACAATATACAGGCTCGCCATCATATGTGTAAGCAACAAGGATATTACCAAGACGCTCCTTCAAATCAAACACGTCAGCAGCAAGACAAAGTATAGCCATAACCTCTGACGCTACTGTGATAATGAAATGGTCCTCACGAGGAACGCCATTCTTCTCACCACCAAGAGCGATATTGATATTACGAAGCACTCTATCATTCATATCAAGACAACGCTTAATCTGTACTCTAGTAGGGTCGATATTTAGTTCATTACCCTGATGGATAGAATTGTCAAGCATAGCACACATAAGGTTGTTTGCAGAAGTAATAGCGTGCATATCACCAGTGAAATGAAGATTGATGTCCTCCATAGGTACTACCTGGCTGTATCCACCACCAGCTGCTCCACCCTTAATACCAAATACTGGACCAAGCGATGGCTCACGAAGCGCAATAACTGTCTTTTTACCGATAGCGGACAATGCATCACCAAGGCCGATAGAAATTGTAGTCTTGCCCTCACCTGCTGGTGTAGGGTTAACAGCTGTAACAAGAATCAGCTTGCCATTCTCCTCATCCTTAAGGTTTTCCATAACAGCATCACTGATCTTTGCCTTATAATGACCATATGGATCAATGTCCTGCTTTGAAATACCAATAGAGGCAGCAACATCTTCAATATCATTCATTTTTGCAGCTTGTGCAATTTCGATATCTGATAGCATAATTAAATCTCCCAAAATCATAATCTTTGTGTTTTGGTATTATATCACATATATGTAAATATTCCAACACAAAATTTATATTTGTATTGAAATTTTAATAATTAAATTATATAATAGTTCTACTAATTGCAGAAAGGAGTAATAATGGAAAATTCAATAAAGAAAAGACAGTCTATTATATCTGTTCTTAAGGGTATGGATTTCATTACTCTATTATCTGCTATGCTAGCATCATTTTATGGTCTATCGCTTGTTTACAGTGCTACATATTCAAACCTATCAGATGGCAGAATAATATCTAGTGACGTTAGATCGATGATAGTATCTGTTACTGGTGGACTGATTATTGCAATAGTTGTGTCAAACATTGACTACGAAATTATATCAAAACTATGGCCAATCATTGCTGCTGGCTGTGTCGGACTGATGATATTTACCTTCTTCTTTGGTGTTGCACCATCTGCTCGTCAAGATGCTAGGTCATGGCTTGATTTGAAGGTATTTTACTTTCAACCATCAGAGCTACTAAAGGTTGGTTTTATTATCTCATTCAGCTATCATCTTGATTTGGTAAAAGATAAGATTAACAAGATTAAGACTATCATACCACTTGTTATTCATGGTGCTATTCCAGTTGGTCTAGTTATGTTGACTGGTGATGCTGGTTCTGCTCTTATCTTCCTAGTAATGTTCATCGGTATGCTATTCTTTGCACAGGTAAACATTGGCTACTTTGTTGCTGGAATATGCGCTATAATTGTTGCATTCTGTGTCGCATGGAAGACTGGTATACTTGGTGGTATCCAAAGACAGAGAATTGTTGCTCTGCTATATCCAGAACAATATGAAGACGTAATGTATCAGCAAACTAATGGCAAAATCGCTATGGGTGGTGGTGGACTTTTTGGTCAAGGCTACCTAAATGGTGATATGACCCAAAGCGGTGCTGTACCAGAAAATCAGAACGATATGATTTTGTCCGTAGCTGGAGAGGAATTTGGATATATTGGTGCACTATTTGTTGTGCTAATTATTAGCTTTCTAGTGTTCCGTGTGTTCAAATGTGGAATGAAAGCAAGAGATAATGTTGGATATTTAATGTGTAGTGGTATTGCTGTTATGCTATTCGCTCAAGCGATAGTTAATATTGGTATGGAATTAAGTCTACTACCTTGTATCGGTATTACATTGCCACTATTCTCTGCCGGAGGATCATCATCGCTATGCATCTATCTAGCACTCGGTATCGAATTTTCAGTATACAGATACAGTAAAGCGCCAAAGGATACATTATTCTATACGAAATAAAAAGAGAGGCTATTGGGGTGCCCTACATAAAGAAGCATAGGTTTTGACTGTGTTCTTTCACATATCTATAACATTAAAAATGCTCATAATACGCTAGTATTGTGGGCATTTTGTAATATCATATCTAGACAAAATTACTTTGTCAAAACTGCTTGGCACTTTAATAACAGTAAATTTTTGCATTAAGATTAGGCATAAAATAACCAGCAGGCTTACGCCTACTGGTTATTTTTAACGATATATTAATTAAAAAGGTACATTATTAGAGCTATACCTCTTTATGCAGGTCACCCCTTAACCTCTCTTTTTGCTATTTGAACAAGCTGTTCTTTGGTATTTAATTCAGGATTAAAAGATACGATATCTATTAATTGTTCGAGCATATCAGATATTTCTTTGCCATTGTATCCAAGAGATATTAAATCATTGCCATTAATTGCTAAATCACAGATTCTATATGGCTCATTATTAGCAATTATCTCATCAATCACTGGATTTATTTGATTTAGTAATTCCATCTCTGGAGTGACAAGCTCTAGGTTATGCGTTGCTGTATCGGATAAACGAACGACAATATAGTCTCTTGTTATATCAACGCCATATTCACGAAGCCACCTTTTAATGACACCTTTATCATTCTTGATATGATAATCGTGTATTTCGATAAGCTTTAATATCTTATTGTAATACTCATTGCTTACCTTTAAGCGTTTTAGGATACCAGAGGTTATCTCAACGCTCTTTAACGGATGACCTTTGAAATGGTCAATGCCTTGTTCGTCAGTTTTTTTACACGCTGGTTTACCTATATCATGAAACAATAATGATAATCTAATATAATCTACCTTTGGAGCAGCAGCTACTGATTTCACAATATGAGTGTAGACGTCATATATATGCCATTTGCTGTTTTGTACGCAGTCGAATGTATCCTCTATCTCTGGGATAATTACAGCGATAATATCCCTATACTCTTGCAAAACATTCTCAACATTATCACCAAGAAGCAATTTACATAACTCAACAAAAATGCGCTCGCTAGCAACATTCTTCAGCAATTCCCTGTTGTCAAATATCGCTTTTTTAGTATTATCCTCGATATCAAAGCCAAGCACTGACGCAAAACGAATAGCTCGCATAATGCGTAGTGCATCCTCTTTAAATCTAGTGTCTGCATTACCAACACATTTAATAATTCTATTGTTAATATCATCGACACCATCAAATTCATCAACAATACCAACTTCATCATTATATGCAATAGCATTAATAGTAAAATCTCGTCTGGACAAATCAGACTTAATATCACGAACATATATCACCTCATTTGGATGACGATTATCGTTATAATCCCCATCTTCTCTAAAGGTGGTTATCTCATATGGTGTTTTATCAATAATAGCTGTTATGGTACCGTGCTTAATACCAGTTTCGATATACTTAATGTTGTTACTATCAAGTATATTTTCTAGCTCTTTTGGGGTCGCTGATGAGCAGATATCGATATCAAGCGCTTCCCTACCCATAATGGTATCACGAACAAAGCCACCAACAGCAAATGCCTGATAGCCATTTGAAATAATTAGCTCTATTAACTTTTTTGCATTATTTGGTAACACCATAAAGCTGACCTCGTTAATATTATACAAATATAATAACACATTATTGAGAATAATACAAATGGTGATTAAATGAATTACTATTTACTATACACTGTCGCATTTTTAATTGGTGGTAACGCATATTGCTCAATAGAGCTAATATACAGAGCGAGAACACATTATAGTATGTTCTTTTGTGCCGGATTATCAATCATTGTTCTATTATCAATATACTTAAACAACAGAAGTATAAGCCCTATATTATTCGGTATATACGCTATGATAACAATCACTAGTCTTGAGTTTTTATTCGGCTATATATTCAACATACTCCTCAAAATGAATGTATGGGACTACAGCAAGGTGCCAATGAATATATTTGGTCAAATATGTATACCATTTTCATTAATATGGCTAGGCTTTGGATTAATCATTTATGCAATATTCAAAATAATAAAAATATGAGCTACCTTTAGGCCACTTTCCACAAGGATGTTGTGGTTTTGGCTTTGTCTTTTCACCCTAAAAATAGTAAATTTTTGCGTTAAGATTAGGCACAAAATAGACCATAGGCTGACGCCTATGGTCTATTTTTAACGACATATTTAACCAAAAAGATGCATTTTTAGGGCATAAAATCCTTATGGAGAGTAGCCTTTATGCAGCTCATATTTTTTACTCATTATTCTGTAGATATAATTTTATAACAGATTTGTCATTGTATTTTTCTAGCTCATCTTTTGCTTGCTCAACCTCATCAGATGACATAGCTAATGCGTCCTCTGGGTAATCCCATTTTTCGAACGGATTAGATTTTGTACAAAGCATTTTGCCATCCATAAGCACCCAAGGATAAGCAAGTATCTTTCGCTTGTTCTTGATATATATCAATGTTCCCTTTGTGCCATATGATATATTCTTCCAATAAATGAGCTTGTTTGCCTGCTTCATCAGTATGCGTACTTGCTGATCAAATGGCATACGCTTAAACTGAAAACGATTGATGATAGGAAAAACAATTATACCCAGCAAAAGCAAAACACCAATAATAATAAATATAATATGTGTCTTTGTCATACTTATACTCCGATAGTAATAATCTCAAATGGTGAGTAGCAAATGGTGTCTGTTTCGCCAATAATATCCTCAAGCATATTGAGTATTTTTACTGGTTTGTCAAGCTTAATTGTGCCACGCTTACCATCTTGCTCTGACAGACGAACAACTGTCATATCACTATTCTCTGCACGCTTTGCAGCTTGAAGGTATAATGGTGCAAATGATGGCAAATCCCAGTCAGCATCACATTTAATGAGTGGGTTATTATACTGGAATGCGATATTATTGATACCAGCCTTAATTGCGTCATCCTCGTGTGGCATAATCATATAGCAGAAATTATGCTCTCCCATATCAGAGGTAATGTCAGGTCTAATAGTTGCTCTCAAAAGAGATAAGCTCATATTATTACCATCAAAGCCAACACCATATTTGCCATCATTGATGATGGAGATACCACCACCAGCCTCTGACATATCACACCACTTATGATGACAAGTCTCAAACCTAGCTTGCTGCCAAGTAGTGTTCTTGTGAGTATCACGCTCAATATATCCAGCAGAAGTGTCACACAATGCCTTTCTGGTAAGAATATTACAACCGAACTCTGCCTTTGCTAGTCTATGCTTTTCATTCCACTCGACGATATTCTCAACCTCAATGCCCCTACTCTGTCTAAACACTCTAATGAGCATGGTCCAAGTAGATTTTTCTGTCGCAAGGACAGTTTTGAATGTAGCAGATTCGCCATCTTTTTCTACAAGTGCAAGTGGTGATGACACCTTGATATCAATCAACTTGTCCTTATAGTTTGGAAGAATATCCCAAGCATCATAGTTACCAGGATTGTCTGTATAAATCTTCAGCTTATTAAAATCGCCGTCAACCCATTCTCTATTAAGTTCCTTATCAAAAAGTGAGGTAATAGAGCCGTCGTCATTAAACTTAATGTCATAATATGGTGTTGATACAATGTCCCCAACAGACAACCACTCTGTATTATTCTTGATAGCTCTAAGGCTCTTTGATGACATTGCAGGAATATTAGGTATTAGCCAATTACCTTTTTTGCCATAGCGTGTTGCAGAACCATTTTTATTTGGTACGAATGTAAGGGCGTCTCTATCAAAATTAAGTGTATTGAAATACTTTGAGCCAGTACCAATAATTCTGTCAAGAGCGCTCTCAATCTCGTCATAATCTGCCATAGCATCCTCATAAACTGGATGGATATGAGAACCAGGTAAAATGTCGTGGAACTGGTTAACAAGTAGTTTTTTGTATAAAGCTCTAATTTCGTCGTTGTTATCCTCTCCACGCATAATAGATACAATCTCTGCATTACGGAATTTGTACTCCAAACGGCGATTAATACGCTTTAAATTTGATTTTGTAGTGAATGTACCACGATGCATTTCTAGATACAATTCGCCATCCCAAGTTTCTAGCTGGTCGTTATCCTTCAAATTTCTTTCAAGGAACTCTGCACCACCAATATGCTCACATTTTGGCATAACGGATAGCTTATCAAATCTGTGCATAAGCTCAATCATTTCTTCTGTACAGCCAGAGCCACCATCACCATAGCCAAACATATTCATAGTTTGACCACCTTGGTCCTTATCAATATATGCTTCCCAATTTTCTTGAATTTGGGATGGAGCATTCCATGTGATAAAGTGAGTTGGTGGAACGCAAGCGTAAACGGATGAGCCATCTATACCCTTCCAAATAAAATTGTTATGAGGGAAACGATTAGTATCGTTCCAAGTAGACATTTTATTTGACACAAAATAGTCTACACCAGATTTTTTTAGTATCTGTGGCATAATCCAGCTGTTACCAAAGACGTCTGGTAGCCAAGCATTATTCACCCTCTTGCCAAACATGCGCTCATATGCTTGCTGTCCGTAAAGGCACTGACGAACTAGTGACTCAGCTGTAGGAATATTGCAATCAGGCTCAACGTACATTGCGCCAACTGGCTCAAACTGACCGTTGGCTACCTTTTCCTTTAACTCGTCAAACACCTCTGGATAATATTTTTCTAATGTTTCGTAAACATATGGTTGTGTATGTGTATATTTGAAATCAGGATATTTATCCATTAGGCGTAGCTGAATTAGTACAGTTCTTAAATTCTTTTGAACAGCATGAATTCTACGCCAATAATATGCGATATCAAGATGAGAATGAGCAATAAGTGCAACATCACCAGTACCCTTGTATGTATCGTTTGCATAGATGACCTCATCAACATATTTCTTTGCATCAGCAACACCAGAAAGCTCCTCATCATTAAAATCGATAAGATTCATAGCGTTGTTAAGCTCTCTGTTCAAAAATGCTCTGTAATCCTCATTGAACAAATCGCTCTTTGCAATATCAAGTAGGAGCTCAAAATCCCATACTAAATCCTGCACCTCATGATTAACAGTACAGATATATGCACCCTCAAATATCTGACGACAGCCACGAACAGATAGTGACTCTGGGTTACGCTCATCATCAGGCTTTGAACGATTGTAGCCCATCATATCGATATGCAAAGTTTTTGTATCATCGATATATGGAGAAAGTAGCATACGCTCTCTGTTAGGGTCAACGCCACCAACATATTTGCCATTAATCTTAACACAGATTTCTGCAGCAGTCTTAAGTGATAGCCATAGCTCCTTACCCTGCAATTCTTGAGGAATATCGACGTCAGCCTTAATGAACGCTGTACCATCAGGGGTAAAATACATATCACCCTTTTTAAGCGGACGATAATCGTCAGAATAGTATTCAAACTCCATCTCTGATACTTGTCGAGCATCACGAATAAGGAGATTTTCAATCTCCCATTTTGATGAATAGATATGTCTTTTTAACCAACCAAAGCGTAGGTCTGTCCATTCCTCTGGACGCATAGAGCGTCTAACAACCTTTATATGTGCCATAATTCACTCCTTATACGTCTTGAAAATAAGGTTTTTTCCTAATCGGTACAACCTTTACACTTTTGTGACAATCAATCCTTATCTGCTCCTCTATCCATTCTACACAGCGATGAAGAATAAGACATTTTGAGCATTCACCACGAAATATGAGAGTTAGCTCATTATCATTTAGCTCAACATATTCGACCCAGCCACCATCACCTTGAAGCTTTGGCTGAAGCACTGTTTCTACATATTTTTGTACAGTCATAATAATCTCCAATTAGGCATTAATCATTTTGTCAATGATGGACCTAATATTATCTAATCTTTGTTTTGCATTATTCTTATCTTTGTCAACGATAGAATAGTAGACCTTAATCTTTGGCTCTGTGCCACTAGGTCTTACAGCCATCCAAGAACCGTCGTTAAAGATATACTTTAGTACATTCTCCTTTGGCAAATCCCTAATGCCGTCCTTAAAGTCAATAATCTCCTTAATATCTGGCAAAAGGTCTGCGCCCATATCTCTGAATGTAACCATAAGGCTCTGAATTTTTTCTGCACCATCCTTGCCCTTAAGAACAAAGCTATCGAGATAGTCAAGATAATATCCATATTCATCATAAATATCATCAAGAGCCTCTACCAAATTCTTACCTTGGTTTTTGTACCACGCAGCCATTTGACAAATAAGCATTGCAGATACAACGCCATCCTTATCCCTAGCGTGTGTACCAACAAGATATCCGTATGACTCCTCATATCCGATAACAAACTCATTATCACCAGTAATCTCGTACTTATTGATTTTGTCACCGATATATTTAAAGCCAGTTAGTGTTTCTTCAATCTGCAAACCAAAGCGTCTACCGATATTAGCACCTAGCTCTGAGGTAACTATAGTCTTTACCAATGTTGATTTTGATGAAAGACTATCCTTTTTCATATTAAGCACAAAATTAACTAGCAAAGCACCGGTTTGGTTACCAGTAAATAGAACGAAATCATCACCATTCTTAACAGCTATACCAACTCTATCACAATCAGGGTCAGTACCAAGAACGATATCAGCACCAATCTCCTTTGCTTTTTCAATAGCAAGGGTTAATGCTGCCTTGTCCTCTGGATTAGGTGACTTAACAGTTGGAAAATTGCCATCAGCAATCTCCTGTTCCTTTAGAATAGTTACGTCAAAATTGTCCAACATACGTTTTACTGGTACAAGACCAGTGCCATGTAATGGAGTATAAACAATCTTCAAATCACTAGGCTGTGTAAACAAGGATTGTTCCTTAACAGCTGATAAGAATTCATTTAGTGTTTCATCATATATACCAACAATCAAGCCATTGTCAATGTAATAATCCTTGCTCTCAACGCCATCAAAAATTGACTTATAATCAGTGATTTCGTTAATATATGCTAGTGCGTTTTTTGCATCCTCGGTACAAAGCTGACAGCCCTTGTCATCATATACCTTATATCCATTATATTCCTTTGGATTGTGTGACGCAGTAATCATAACGCCAGCATTACAGTTATAATATCTTGTGGTAAATGACAATACTGGAACAGGCACAATACTAGTGTATGCATAGACCTTAATGCCTTGTGATGCAAAAATCCTAGCAGATACCCACTCAAATGCCGTAGAATTAAGTCTGCTATCACAAGCAATAGCGATAGATAAATTACCATCATATTTGCTCTTTAAATATCTAGCAAGACCAAGGCTAGCCTTTGCAACAGTATAGGCATTCATACGATTTGTGCCAGCACCCATGATGCCACGAAGTCCACCAGTACCAAATGCCAAGTCCTTATAAAATCTATCCTCTATTTCCTTATCATCATTAATACACTTTAGCTCTGCTTTGATATCTTCGTCAAAAGTAAGCCATTCATTGTATTTATCCATATATGTCATAAGATATATACCTCAAATAAAAATTTTGTTCATTATATCATATTACAAAAAATAAAACAATAAAAGAGGTGGAAAAATCCACCTCTTTTTTATGAATTACTTATTCTTCTTAGCAGCCTTTTCAGCCTTACGACGAGCAAGCTCTGCAGCTTCCTCAGCTAGCTTAGCAGCCTGCTTTTCTTCCTTGATTCTATCTTCCTCTTCTGCATCAGCCTTTGCCTGATCGTAAAGAGCAGCGATTTCATCAAAGTGGCTATAGTTCTCTTCCTGAACTAAAAGCTTCTTTGCATCGTTAAATGGCTTTGCAGCACGATTGAACTTTGCAAACTCATCCATAAGAATCTTAGCTTGCTTCTGGATTTCCTTCTTCTCTGCAACAAGAGCCTTGTTAGCATTCTTAAGATCGTTAGCAAGTGTAGCATTCTTCTCTTTCTTTGCAAGGTTGATAGCCTCTGTGTTGTCGAAAATCTTTTCGTCAATAGCATCTTCCTTGTCAAATAGAGCAGTAAGAGCAGCCATGTCTGGCTCAACGAATGCATTAACAGAACCAAAGTACTTGTCATAAGCCTTCTTTGCAGAATACTTGCTCTTTGCAAGTGCAATCTCAAACTTACGGAATTCTTTCTCATCTGTGTTTGTCTTTGGTAGAGCCTTTGCAGCGTTAATCTCGCCCTTTACAACAGCTAGATCGACATTCTTGATGAACTCATAGCCTTGCTCAAAGATTTCCTTATATACAGCAACCTCGTGGATGAACAAATCTGACTGGAACTTGTCAAGCTCTGCACATACGAACTTTGCAATATCAATCTCCTCATTAAATACAAGAGCATCTTTGTAAGCCTTCTTTGCTTCCTTCTTAGCAGCACCAGATAAACCAGCATACATAGCCTTTGAAGCGTCCTTTGGCTCTTGTGCAGCCATCTCTCTAGCATTGTTAACAAGGTCGATAGCTTCAACGATTTGGTGATTGTTAAGAGCTTTGTTACCAAAGTCCTCAAACAATGCACGAACCTTTAGTACACGGATAACACACTTCTGCTTCTTCTCATCAAAATCGTAGAAGAAATATGGTACCATGTTCAAGAATGCACCAAATGCAGCCATAAGGATGAGAGCACCCATAAGCTTATATAGAAGGTCAGAATTGTTGATATCAAGGATATCAAATGCCTTAGCATAACCGTTACCTTCATATACACCGTAATGCTTCTGTACAGCTGGTAGGACAGCTGAAGTACCAAGTGTAACAATATTACCGATAGTAGCAACTGTAGCGAACATACCATCAATACGCTCACCAGAACGATACTGCTGATAATCACGAATATCTGCCTGAATAGCAGGAGTAGTAATCTGCTCAAACGCACCTACAAGCCAGTTGAGGTATACACAGATGAACAACCACCAAATATTCTGCATATTAATTCTCATAGCGAGAATGAATACGATATTGAGTGTGTTGATACCAATAAGAACCTTCTTCTTGCCGAACTTCTTGATACAAATTGGAGCAAGAATCATACCCCATAGTGATGCATTACCAACAAGTGTTCTGATAAGAGCAAAAGTAGCACCATCAGTTGTATGACCATATGTATATGACCACTCAAGAATACTACCATAAGCACCCTCAAGGAATCCTAGCCAACCAGCAAGAGCGATAATCCAGAAATACTTGTTCTTTGCAACTTCCTTGAATGCATCGATAAATCTAATCTGAATTGTATGTGTCTTTGCCTGTACGATTTTCTCCTGTGTGTTAGCAAATACGAAGATTGTCAAAACAATACCAAGTACAGCAAACACTGGATATGTAAGACGATAAACTCTGATATCGTATAGGTTATCCTCTGCAACAAACTTTGCAATAATAGGTAGCACAGCATTAATGATTGATGGTGCTAGAGAGTAGATAACTGACTTGATAGCAAGTACGTCTGTACGCTCCTGAGTATTAGGAGAAAGAACGTGAATAAGGTTTGTATAAGCGTCGTTAAAGAAATTGAAGAAGAACTGTAGCAATAGGTTAAACACAAGTACAATAGCACAAGTAGCTACATATCCACCTCTTCTGCCAAATATGTCACTAGTGAATATCATATTTAGCTTTTCATATGGGAACCAAACATACAGCGTTGCAATAAGAGCTGTAGGAATACCCATCGAAAGCAGGTATGGCCTATACTTACCACCTTTACCACGCGTGTTGTCGACCATATTGGCACGAACAGCTGTTAAAGGAATGTTTGCGAGTGTAGCAATCAAATACAATACATACAAATCAGTAGGTGCAATACCGATAGCACCCATGATAATCATATTTGTTGCACTAACAATAAGTGTGGAGCCTACAGTGATAATAAAATATGCACCGATACCACCGAAAGAGTAAGCGAAAATCTCCTTAAAGCTCATATATCTGCCCTTTGGAGGCTCTTTCCAGTAGTATTTGACATTATTTATTAAGGTAGTAGCTTTTGATTTTAAATCTTGAGTTTCTGCCATAACATTTACCCCTTTTCTCAAATACTAAAATTATTCTAACATAATTTATAAAAGAATACAACTAAAAAAATGAATTATTGTCCATTAACCTCTAATTTGATAAATCATTTCTCCAGATTTTTCGAAGAAATCCTTGTATGCCTTGCAATAATCAGCACTTTCTCTATTGCGTTTACAGCCACCTGCACGACACAAAGAGAAATATTTACAAGTCTTACATTCTTCCATAATGACAAACGATGATTTAATAAAATCAACAGCTTTTTTTGACTCGTAAAGCTCATTAAAGCTTGATGAATTAATGTTTCCTAGTAGCCATTCATCAGTGCAATAAAAATCACAAGGATAAACACTTCCATCACCCTCAACAACAAACTGTGTTGAGCACGGACCATTCATTCCACACTGCTCTGCACTCTTGCCACCAGCAAGCAGACGATAGTTGTCTAGCTGTCGAATAGATATCATCTTACCACGCATAACGTCGTTAAAATAAATCTTAAACAATGAATTAAGATACGACGAATAGTCATTAACACTCATTGCGTAATCAGTGATTTCACCAAACGGATTTAAACAAGGAATATACTGGAGATAAGACAAATTATGCTCTTTAAAAAAGCGATATGATTTGCGTATATTCTGCGATAATCGAGAAGTCAAAACCGATAGCACATTAAACTGTACATTATATTTTTGCATCAGCTCAATACCAGCAATAATATCGTTAAATGAATTAGTGCCATCCGGATAAACTCTATATGAATTGAGTTCTTCATCGCCATCAAGCGATACACCTACTAATATTCCATTATTAGCAAACAGCTTGCACCAGTCATCATTAATCAAAGTTCCATTTGTTTGTACACAGATAGACACTTTTGTATCGTTTCTGTTATTTGATTTTACTAATGAAATAAAATTTTCATAGAACTCTACGCCTCGAAGCAAAGGCTCTCCACCCTGAAAGGTAAAATTAACGCTATCAGAGGAAAAATCAAACGCCTTTTTTATAACATTTTCAGCTGTTTCAAGGCTCATCATACCCTTAAAGCTCTCTGTTCTATCATCAGCTAGAGATGAATAAAAGCAATATTCACACCTCAAGTTACATGCTGATGAAGAAGGCTTAAGCATTACAGAAATCGGCATAATTATCCCCTATTAAAAGTTCATATTATTCCAGCCCCATTGGTCAGTGCCAGAATATTTTACATATAGCTTGTCTGGGGAAATGCCAAGAACCTCATTATAAATTTTGCATACCTCTTTGGTCATTTTTTCACAACCATCATCAGTTGATCTGCCGAACACAGCTATATCAACAAATGCCATTGGTGATGATGAATCACCCTTAAAATACATATCGCATTCGTCCTCAAATGATAGCATTAGCCAGCTCTCGCTCTTATCAAGTAGTTCGATAGCCTTGCCAAGCTTTGATTTAAGAATTTCACGATTTTCGTCAGTAATTTTTACATTAGTGTTTGTGTTAATAAAAGGCATAGTAATACTCCCTTCAAAATTTTATTCTATTATAAAATGAAATGCGAGCTATGTCAAATACTACTATTAATAGGTAAAATGTTTAAAAAATAAATATTTATTCTTGACAAAATAATTTTTAATGATATAATAAGTTCAATATTTTAAATGCGTTGATGAGAACAACGCCTATGTGAAATTCGTTTTAGAGAGTTGTCGGTTGGTGTAAGACAATACAAGGAAGCATAGGATATCCTCTCTGAGCAGATGTGCCCAAAGCATATGAAGTAAGCACATACGGTAGCCTCCGTTATAAGGATAGTACATAATAGTGTATGAAGTGCATCATATTTATGATGAAAAAGAGTGGTACCACGGTAATTTAGCTTTATCGCCTCTTGACCTAGCAATAGGTTGAGAGGCTTTTTATTTTGTATTTGAGAGAAAGAGGGATAAACATGAACGACGTAGTAGAAATCCGTTGGCACGGACGTGGTGGTCAAGGTGCAAAGACTGCTGCTCTACTCCTTGCTGACGTAGCATTCAAGACCGGTAAATATGTTCAGGGATTTCCTGAATACGGTCCAGAGAGAATGGGCGCACCAATTACTGCATATAACCGAATTAGCAGTAATGAGATTAGAGTTCATTCTAACATTTATAATCCAGATTTCGTTGTTGTTGTTGATTCTGGTCTACTAAAGACTGTTGACGTAACAAATGGTTTGAGCGAGGATGGTGGCATTGTTGTAAACACCTCAAGAACACCGGACGAAATTCGCAAGGAGCTAAACGGATATAAAGGTGCTGTTTACACAATTAACGCAAAGAAGGTATCAAAGGCTTGTCTTGGCAAGTACTTCCCTAACACACCAATGCTTGCTGCTATCATCAAGGTATCAGGTGTTATGGATTGGGATACATTCTATAGCGAGATGGAAGCATCATTCAATCACAAGTTCGCATCAAAGCCTGAGGTTATCGAGGGCAATATGAATGCTTTAAAAATGGCATATGAGGAGGTTAAGGGCTAATGAAAACAGATCTAACAAAGCTTGGTCTAGACTGTAGCTGGCAGGACCTTACAGAAGGTATGCAAATCTATGGCGAAATGACCTCTGTGGAATTTAAGACTGGCGAATGGGCATCTCACAAGCCAGAGCTAGACGAGGACAAATGTATTCATTGCTTTATGTGTGTTCCAGTATGTCCAGACAGCTGTATTACAGTTGTTGATGGTGCAAGAGGTCCACTCGACCTTGATCACTGCAAGGGCTGTGGCATATGCGTAAAAGTATGTCCTGTAGACGCATTATCAATGAAAGGAGTGCAGTAATCATGGCAAGAAGAGACAGACTAAGTGGTAACGAAGCTGTATCAGAGGCATTAAGACAAATTAATCCAGACGTTATGGCTGCATTCCCTATCACTCCATCAACTGAAATCCCACAGTATTTTTCAAAGCTAGTTGCTGATGGAAAGGTTGACAGTGAGTTTATCCCAGTTGAGAGTGAGCATTCTGCAATGTCTGCTGTAATCGGCTCACAGGCTGCTGGTGCTAGATCAGTAACAGCGACTTCATCAGCTGGTCTTGCACTTATGTGGGAGGAGCTATATCTAGCTGCATCAAACAGACTACCATGTGTACTAACACTAGTTAACAGAGCGTTATCTGGTCCTATTAACATTAACTGTGACCATTCTGATGCTATGGGTGCAAGAGATGCTGGTTGGATTCAAATCTTTGCTGAGAACAACCAAGAGGTATATGACAATCTTTGTATGGCTTATCCTATTGGTGAGCACAAGGACGTTAAGCTACCTGTTATGATTTGTCAGGATGGTTTCATCACTTCACACGCTGTTGAGAACATTATTCTTAACGAGGACGACGAGGTTAAGAATTTCGTTGGTGAATATGAGCCAGAGAATTTCCTACTTAATAGCGAATGTCCAATGGCTGTTGGTCCATACAGTGTAACAAATTACTACTTTGAGGCAAAGAGAGCACAGGCAGAGGCACTAAAAAATGCAAAGAAGGTTGTTCTTGACGTTGCAAAGGAATATGAAAAAATTACTGGCAGAAGCTATGGTCTATTCGAAGAATACAAGATGGACGATGCTGAATATGCTGTTGTAATCATGGGTTCTGCTGCAGGAACAACAAAGGATGCCGTTGACGCTTTAAGAGCACAGGGCAAGAAGGTTGGTCTAATCAAGATTAGATTGTTCCGTCCATTCCCTGCCGACGAAATCGCAAATGCACTTGAAGGCGTTAAGGCTGTTGCTCTAATGGATAGAACAGAGAGCTATAATGACACCTGTGGTCCTATCGGTGCTGATGTAACAACAGCATTATACAGAGCTAACAGAGACTGCTTGACTGTAAACTATGTATATGGTCTTGGTGGTAGAGACGTTAGAGTTGAAGATATGCAAGGCATATACAATGAATTAGAAAAAATTGCTAACGATGGCAAGGTTGAAAATCCTTATCGCTATATGGGCGTAAGAGAATAAGGAGGGTTAGCATTATGTACAATTTTAAAGAATATGTTGCAAGAGATGACAGACTTGCACCAGGACACAGAATGTGTGCTGGATGCGGTGGTACAATCGCTGTAAGAAATGTACTAAAGGCTATCAAGCCTGGTGACCACGCTGTTGTTGGTAACGCTACTGGCTGTCTTGAGGTATCATCATTTATGTACCCATACACAGCATACAAGGATAGCTACATTCACAATGCATTTGAGAATGCTGGTGCTACTCTATCAGGTGTTGAGGGTGCATACAATGTCCTAAAGAGAAAGGGCAAAATCGACGATACATTCAAATTCATTACATTCGGTGGTGATGGTGGTACATACGATATCGGTTTCCAGTCACTAAGTGGTGCAATGGAGAGAGGTCACGATATGGTGTATGTATGCTACGATAACGGAGCATATATGAACACTGGTATTCAGCGTTCATCAGCAACACCAATGTTCGCTGACACAACCACTACTCCTATCGGTAAGGAAAGCAATGGTAAGCTACAGTACAGAAAGGATTTGGCAGCAATTATTGCAGAGCACCATATCCCATATGTAGCACAGACAACATTTGTTAAGAACTTTAAGGACCTACACTGCAAGAGTGAAAGAGCGATCTACACAAAGGGTGCAGCATTTCTTAACATTATGGCTCCTTGTCCAAGAGGATGGAGATATCCTACATATGATATCATCGATATCTGCAAGCTTGCTGTTGAGACAAGATACTGGCCTCTATTCGAGGTAGTTGATGGCAAGTGGATACTTAACTACGAGCCAACAAAGTATGTTCCTATCGAGGAATGGCTAGTAAAGCAAGGCAGATTTAAGCATATGTTCAAGCCTGGCAACGAATGGATGATTGAAGCATTCCAAAAGGAAGTTGACAAGCGTTGGGACGAGCTACTAAAGCGTTGCGACGGACACAAGTTCAGCTACTAATATGATTAAAGCAGAGATAATAATTATCTCTGCTTTTTTAATGTAAAAGAGACGGCTTACGCCGTCTCTTTTACTTCTTAACTTCCATATATTATCAAGGTGCACTACGCCTTAATAACCAATGTTTCATAGGAGAATGTACCATCTATTCCAAGACAGGAATTAACGATAATTCTATCCTTTGCGTTGATATAGCCGTCATTATTCAAATCAACAAAATTCAAATATGATTCATCATCAACCTTGCAACTGATTACATACATAAATAGAACATAGTCATCATTATTAACAACTCCATCCTTGTTGAAATCACAACCAACAACACTAATTGTGCCACAATCAACATTGCTATTACCTACAACAACAAATATTGTTCTATCAATTCCGTATGTATACTTAATTGTTAGCTCATATACTCCACTATCAAGTGAAACCTCAAAATTACCATCCTTGTCTGTTACTGCAATAACATTACCATCACAAACAATTCTAGCGCCACTGATAGCATTATTAGTTGGTGCAGCGTTCTTATTCTCTGCAATAGTTACTCGTCCAGATACGGTATGCATCTCAGGAGCAAAGTATTCAGTAGGTGGAGTAAATGTTGTATATCTCTCATTACAATTTAAGCATAGATATACTTGACTACCACTAGTGTATTCTGTTGCAGGAATATCAGCAATTAGAGTGTAATTATGTCCAACTGATGATATATGTTTCTCCTCAATTATCTCGCTACAATACTCACATACGCCAATCATATAACCATCGCTCTGACAATCTGACTCGTAAACAGTTAGCCATTCGATATCACCGTGGCTACCATCACAGAATCCTAAGTATCCAGCATAAATGTCAACATTCATTGCACACAAGTCTCTGAATAGCTCCTCGTCAGTGTAGACATTGTAGGAAATATTATTTTCTCTAACATAAGCATATGGTAATGTAGCAACATATACCCAAGCTGTGATATCAGGTGAGTCGATAAAGTTGCCATCGCCTATTTCTGCATTCCATAGGAATATATTTTCTAGTGCAGGACAATTTGCAAAAGCATTATCCCCTATCCTTTCAACATTTCTTGGGATAACTAGACCCTCTAGCTTTGCACAACCATAAAAAGCACCAGAACCTATTGATACAAGCTTGTCATCAAGTATCATAGTTGGAAGCTTAACACAATCCTTAAATGCGTTAGCACCGATATGTGTTACATTTTCTCCAATATTAATATTTCTTAGAGAGATACACTTTTCAAATGCACTATCACCAATGGTTAAAACAGTTTTTGGCAACGCTATTCTCTTTAGCATTGATGCATTTTTGAATGCAGAGTTCTCAATACTAATCACACCATTTGGTAGTGATACAGATGATACTAGACTAGATGCGAATGCATTAGTACCAATAGTTGTTGTATTATCATTGATATCAACCTCTGTAAATGTTGCAGGAACGAGATATAGTGTTGTGCCCTTATATAAGCAATCGTTGATAACGCTCAACTTTGTATTGCTAGAGCTTACTACTACACTCTCAAGATTTACTAAATCTGTTGCATTATCGACATTCTCAACAATCTTACCTAGAACAAGAGTGCTGATATTATGATTGTTTAGAACGCCTACATTTGCTGTAACAACCTTGTCGCCATATGTAACAGTAACACCAGTCGTACTATCGCCTATGTTCTTAAACACGCCCTTTGAATCAGATAGCGCATCAGAATATGCATATGACACCTTTGGAGTGTTAATATTAAGCTCCTCGCACAATACAGCATCTGCAAAAGCTTCGGCACCAATATAGTTAACAGCTGTGCCAATAGTAATTTTCTTAATACCATAGCACTGGTAGAACGCTTGCTCGCCAATCATTGTTACGGTATTAGGGATTGTAACACTCTCCAGATTTGTACAGCGATAGAATGCACGATCACCAATCTTTTTAACACCACTAGCAAGCTCAAGATACTTTAGCTTTGTTGATGAAGCAAACATATCACGAGTAATCTCGGACAAGCCACCACCAATTTTAACAAATTCAAGATTTGTACAGCCGTTGAATGAATCCTTAGAAATAGTAGTAACAGAGCTAGGTATCTCAATACCAACTAGGTTTGTACAATTATAGAACTGTTTACCAGTCAACTTTTGGATAGAATCTGGTAGAACTATATTTCTAGGATTAATCTGTGTAAATGCAGATCCATCACTTGAGAATGACTTTAATTCACCAATACCATATTTTAGAGTTACTGTGTCAATATATAGATCAAGTGACTCCCATGCAGGCAATGTCTTATTCTCTTCTGTCTTTGCTCTTTTAACTTCTTGTTCATACTGCTGACGAGGATATTTGTATTCTCTCAATGCCTCTACAGTAAACTCGGTACCATCCATAAATATCATCTTTGAATTAACAAGTGTACCGATACCATCAATAAAGATTGTATTTGTTTCTGGATAGTAATACCATCTATTAGTAGCATCCTCAAATTCACCATAGACAGCTGCTTGAGTTAAATCAAATCCAGACTCAGTACCATAATCAAGAACATAAGTTATATTATCAAATTTCTTGGTGTAGAGAAATGCTTGGCTATTGAATGCACAGTGAACTCTACAAGGTATCTCTGTACCATTGCCACGCAATCCGATAGGAGCTGTGTTAAACTTACTATAAACAATTTCCTTAACAGTGGATGGAATATAATAGTCACTTAACTCCTCACAATTTATGAAGGCTGCAGAATCAATCTTCTTATATCCTGCTGGGATTGTAACACTGGTTAGTAAAGTATTAGCAAAGCAATACTCTGGTATGGTATCAATACCATTGCCAAATGTAACGGTAGTTAACTTTGATTTTTCAAAGGCATGTGAGCCAAGTGCTGTAAGACTATCTGGCAACACAATTTCGTTAATATTAGACTTTGAAAAAGCGTAGCTACAAATTCTTGTAATACCTTCATTTAGTTCTGCAGTAATAACACCAGAATCATAGAATGCATATGCACCGATAGTAGTTAATGTTGATGGGAATATAACCTTTTGAACAGAACAGCCCTCAAATGCATGGTCACCAATAGTAGTAACACCGTCTGGGATAGTAATTTCCTTAAGGCTCTTTAGATCGTTAAATAAGCCATTTGGAATAATGGTAATATTTCTTGGGAATACGACCTTTGTTATAATATTCTCTTTAATTAATGCATTAATATCAACAGGCTTGCCATTCTCATCAGTGAATGTAGACACGTCAATATTACCACTACCAATAAAGCGAATTACATTTTGAGTAGTTGATTCAGCCTTAATCTCCCATGTACCACCATTGTATGAGCCAGTTAGCATAGTGAAATTCAATGCATTACCATTCTCATCAACTGCAACAAACTCAATATTATTCTCTGTAGCGTACTCGTGAGCTTTACTGTTCGATATAGCTCTGATTACAGTTGGTCTATAAATATTATTTTTATTTGATGCGTTAGTAAATATTCCATCGTCAATCTCTAACTCTGCATTTAGAACAGTAATTTGATAAGAACGAGTTTTTGTGCCACCAAATGCACAAGTACCAACAAATGTTACATTCTTTGGTAATATGATATCATCTATCAAATTAGCGTGAAACGCATTGTTATCTATAGATTCCAAAGATTTTGGCAAATCGATATGAGTTATTGAACAGCCATAGAAAGCACTCTTGCCAATAGATTTAATACTGTCTGGTAGGTAAACCTTGGACAAAGTCTTGACATTAGATGCTATAGCACCACTAATCTCTGTAAGTTTTGTACAATGTGACAAATCAAGCTCTTTAATAGCTGTGCCACTAAATGCGCTGTTGCCAATGCTCTCCACATTAGATGGTATCTTAACAGACTTTAGCTGTGCACACTTATTTGCCACGCTTGCACCAAGTGACTTTAGCTTTGTACAAGCTGATAGATCAAGTTCTGTAATAATTGTGTTAGAAAAAGCGCTAACACCAATTTTTTCAACACTATTAGGTAAAACTACTTTATTAAGCTTTGTACAATCAAGAGCAGCATTGTCATAAATAGTTGCAAGTTTGGTACACATAGACATATCGAGTGACTCAATACGAGTGTCACGGAATGCACTCTCACCTATTTGCTCCAAGTTTGCATCAAGTGTAATCTCGCTCAAATCGGAATGACTAAAGCAAGAGTTACCAATTTTCTTAATAGTATCTGGTACTGTAAAGCTACCTATTGTCGCATACATAAATGTAAATGTACCAAAGCTCTCTAGCTCGTCATTAAACTTGTATGTACCAATATTAGCATAGTAAAACATTTTGCTACTAGTTGACTTTAGCTCTGTCTTTGTCATATCAAAGACATCGAAATTTGCATAAGAGAAAGCACTCTCACCAATCTCCTCGACAGTAGATGGTATTACAACGTTTGGAATTGAAGTCTTGCTGAATGCATTAGCACCAATACTTTTTATTCCCTCATCAAGATTAATAGTCGTTAAACGAGAATTGCCATAGAACATACCTTCTGGAATATCCTTTAGCGACTTTGGAAGTACAACTTTGCTTAACCCATACATATCAGCAAAAGCATAGTCTTGATAAATAGTTAGGCTTTCTGGAATAACAAGGGACGAAATGGAGGTATTGCTAAACGCTTGACTACCTACACTCACCAAACCCTCTGGCAATGTGAAATCATATAGTGTAGTACAATTTCTAAACGCACCGGCACCAATATGCTTAACTGTTGATGGTAAGCATACGGATTTCAAATTACCACAATCGAAAAATGCACTAGTAGGAAGGGTGTCATATTTACCCTTTAGATAAACAATTTCTAATGCGGAACAACCACAAAATACCTCTTTACCGATTTTACTTAAATTAGACTCACCCTCAAAGATAATACCACTCAATGAAGAACAGTCATCAAAGGCATTTGCACCGATTTCAGTTACTGACTCTGGAATAATTATAACTGCTAGATACTTATCGTCTGCAAATGCTTTATCATCAATTTTTGTAACAGAATCTGCTATACGAACAGCGTATTTCTTGTTTGCAATTACGCTCATATCCTTAGTATATACGGTTGAACCAGCACCAAGCTCGTAATAGCTATAATACTCATAATCAGATAATGTTTTTTCAAATTCACCTGGGTCCTGTGAAATCAAGTCATTATAAGCATCAGCAATAATATTCTTATCTACTGGAGATTGATAGAAAGCGTCATAAGCAATAAATTTAATCTTGTCGACCTTTTCGTTACCATCGCCGTCGGTAATAGTCTTTGATTCAAACGAAACATTTTTTAAACTAGTACAGTATGAGAATGCACGCTTTAGTATTTCTTTAACTCTTGATGGGAAGACAATATTATTGAGATTTGAACAATACTCAAAAGCACTGTTGTTAATAGTCAAATCAACACCATCATCAAAGTGCAAGTTCTTTAAGCTATCGCAATATCCAAATGCACTATAACCTATACTTTTTACTGAAGAAGAAATATTGATATCGGTTAGCTTTGTATATCTAAAAGCAAAAGAGCCAATAGTTTCTACACCATCAAAGTTAAATGAAGTTAATGTCTTCATTTCGGCAAATGAGGAAGCTGCTATATTTTTTACTCTTCCACCCAAATCAATATTTATCATTTTTTTACAATTAGAAAATGAATTTTTTGAAATTTCGAGTGGTGTAGATGATTTCTCTGCTGTGATAGATTTTATGAGGTTTCCACCAAAAGCATTGTCGCCAATACTAGTAATATATGCAGGAATTTCAAAAGAAAATAGACCAGAATTGTTAAATGCATTATTTGGAATTTTGCGCATTGATTTTGATAGTTTCACATAATTAAGAAATGTTGTTGATTCAAATGCATTTTCGCCAATACTTGTAACAGAATCTGGCAATTCAATATCTTCTAGATTTGACATAGCGAATGCAAATTTGTCTATTGTTTTTAGAGTTGATGGCAAATATACTGAATGAATATTTGATGACTGAAACGCACCCAATCCAATTCGCTCAACACCCTCTGGTATAACAACCTCACGAAGAGATGGAGTATTCATGAAACAATAATTAGGTATCTGCTTTATATCTGTTGGCAAAATAACCTTTTCTAGATTAGTACAACCACTAAAACAGAAATTTTCAAGTTCATAACCATGAACATCCGACAAATCAAGTTCAACTATATCTTTATTACCTATGTAGTTTAAATATTTAACAGCTGGTGACTCCTCATAATCTATCTGTGTATTATCAAAAGCCTTTGGGTCAATATACTCTGTTTTATAAGTAACATACCCACCATCAACATCTATAACAACATTCCAAAACTCTACTTCTGCAAGGCTAGTACAATTAGCAAATGCATATTCATAGATATCTCTGACATAACCTGGAATAGCTATATATGTCAAATTTACATTATCAGAAAATGCATATCTGTAGATAGTACAATACTCATACCCTTCCGAACGAGACATATCAAATTCGAGTTGATTAATATTACATTTTGAAAAAGCGTATTCCTCGATTACAGATATATTATCGTGGAATGTAACTCTCTCAAGTGGTGTCTCGAAAAATGCACCAGTGAAAACAAACTCTGTTTTGTAAAAATCAACACTCTTAAGATTTGTCTTACGGAATGCGTACTCACCAATTGATACAACATCTTCCTTTGGTAATTCTAATCTATTTACAGGTGAATTATCAAATGCATAATTAGGAATTAAAGTTTCGCAATGTACATTAACTGTATTAAGGCTCTTACAGTTAGCTGCGATATAGTTACCATATTGTCTTAGCTTATCACAGGTATATGGAAAATCAAAGGTTTTAATATCTGATTTTGAAAATGCATAGTTGCCTATCTTTGTACAGTTATCTGGGACAACAAAAGACTGCAAATCAGAGTTATAGAATGCATAGTCACCAATAGTTTCTAGCTCTGTCAAAGCAGAAATATCTGTAACTGGACAATTCTTGAACACATTATCACCGATTTTTGTGATTTTGCTATTGTCCTCAAAGAAAATGTCATCAGTATTAAACTTACTAAAATCAATAGACTCAAGTGATGTGACATTATTCAAAATAGCGATATGCTCAAAATGCATACAATATGCATCATACATATCACCAATGATATATGGTGACTCCTCATCACATTCAGTGATAGTAAAATTGAGGTAATTCTTTTCGCCAGAATGATATGTATCATCGTATTTGTATGTACCCTGGATATCAACATTGCCTCTTTTACCACCTATATAAAGTGCTTGTAAATCAGGATTAAATCCAAAGGTGATATTCTTGTCACCATTAACATATCCAATAACATAATATTGATAAATCGGATCTGGGTAGAGATCTGTAATTTCGTCAGCAAGTGCAGATAATGGCGCTGAGGTAAGTACCATTAATGTGGCAAGGATTGCTGCAACGAACTTCTTTATTCTTTTCATATTTATACCCCCTACTCCTTTGGAACGAAATTGAATTTGTTATCAGTCGCATACTTTTCGGCATATGAGCCTGATGGTGCATATATCTTTACCCTACTACCGTTATAAAAGGCATTAGAGCCGATTAAGTTAAGTGTTGATGGAAGATATATATCCCTTAATGTAACGCTATAAAACGCATATGTGCCGATCGAGGTAACCGAGCTAGGTAATGTCAACTCTGTTATCTTCGTACTCATAAAGGCATAGTCACCAACAGTCCGTACAGTGCTTGGAATAACTAATGATTTTATATTAGTTGTCTTAAACGCATTTGATGGTATCGAGGTCATCGATGATGGAATAGTTACACCAGTAAGACCAGTACAACGCTCGAACGCACCAGCACCAACGCTTTCTAGGTGATTCAATTCGCCCATATCAATGTTTCTACAAGCGTAGAATGCACTCTCACCAGCAGACTTAAATCTTGAATTAAAGCTGTCGAACTCGACATTCTCATCAGCATAAAAGCCGAACTTGCCTACTGACACGATATTTCCAGCACCCTTTACGAGTTCTAGGTCCTCACACTCACTAAAAGCATAATCACCAACGGTAGTCACTGTACCATCAAGCTTTACCTTCGTTAGCTTTGAGCAATTCTCACACAAACGATCAGGTATCGATGAAATGCTAGATGGAATGGTTAGCTCCTTAATAGCAGTGTTCCTAAACGCTGACTCACCAATATATGTGTACTTGCCAAGAGTTAAATCAGACAATTTACTACAATTCTTAAATGCAGAGCTACCAACATATTCAACATTTGGTGCATTGAAATATGTCAAATCTCCACAGCCCTCAAAAGCTTGGGCAAATATCTTTTTGACAGTGCTTGATGAAAAGCTCTTAACACCAGTGTCCTTGAACATTTTTGCACTGATTGCATACACAGGTGTTCCATCAATATAGCTAGCATCAATGCTAGTACTTGATCCAAGATAGTTTGTGATATATGCACCCTTGTCATTCTTCAAGTAACTGAACTGACTGTTTGAGCATATTTGTGAGCCCCTTGTTTCCTCATCTGGTCTAACTGTGATATTAATCTTGATAGTAGCGTTCTTGTATAGAATGGTTAATACATGGTCAGCCGTCTTGTTCATATCAACTGACTTAGTATAAAAATCACAATCAGCAAGCGTAATACTCTTGCTAGTGTTATCAGAATAATATGCTGTCATAGCAAGACCGTTATAATTTAAGCGTTCACCATAGATATAATCAGTCTTCATATTCTTTGTATCGTAAAGCAATCTAACTAGTGTTGTTTCACCCTTATCATTAAGGTCGGTTGGTGAGGTTGGTGCAACATAAGCACTTTGGGAGGTAGGCTGTGTTGAACGCTCCCCACCATCATCGACCTCCTTAACAGTGGTACCCCTGTTATCCACTGTAGAAGGATTAGTTGTACTACTTGAAGAAGTCGTCTTGTCCGTATTAGTAGTCTTTTCGTTATTATTTGTAGATGAATTATTATCAGTAGTTATGTCGTCGCCAAATATATTTTCGAACTTGTCGTTGTTATTAAACAAATCGTTATCATCAAGTGGTGTTGCTCCCTTGATTCTTTCAGCGATAGTAGCGATAATATCGAAATCAGTAATTGCCTTTACAGCAGCATTGGCTGTAAATGTGCCAGAAGCGATAACAGCGACAAGCATTGCAATCTTTACTGGTCGTGATATACGCTGTAATCTATTGAGATGAAGGATTGAATGAATAGCAGATAGATACTTATCTGATGAGACTAATGGCACTAGAATATTGTTACCTTCTTCACGCTCAATCTCATCGAGCGCAACGATACAAGCCTCTACCAAATCCACGTCGATATCGCACTCATCCTTAAGTAGTTCGTTATCAATGATAGCATTTAGCTCAGCCTTGATATCATCATTATAAATATTAGCAACAATCCTTTTGTCAATATTTAAATGTGCCATAGGTATCTCCTTTCTAACTAGAGATAATATTCTCCAGTAATTTTTGTAATTTTGGTTTCATACGAGATATTCGGGTTGTAACAGCTGGAATACTCATTCCAGTTATTGCCGATATCTCGCTAATCTTAAGCTCCTCAACAAATCGCAGTGAGAAAAGCTCTGCATCCTTTTCACTAAGTGCAGCTGATATCTGTCGAGAGTACTGTTCAAACGCCAATCTATCATCAATCTCAACGCTGATATCCTTTGTATCAACATTTTCGCTGATTTCAACAGAGTTAAGATCACGACGATATTTTTCATAATATTTATGTACATAGTTGTCAGCTGTTTTTAACAAAAAAGCTTTTGAATTATGCACCTCAACACCGTTAAGATAATTCTTATACAAGGCAACAAATGTATCTTGGACACAATCTTCAATGCTTGACGGCATTGATTTTAGCCTAGATGCAACAAAGCGATATATGAGCGAATAGCACTCATCATATGCTACAGCAAACAGCTCATCTGCCCTGTTCTTATCTTGAACACTCGACATTAGCCACACCTCCCCTCAATGTGCTTTCAGTAGTATGTACGATTAGCATCGCAAAACCTTACACATTTTTCAAAAAATATTATAACATTTTGAAACAGTATATAAAAGTCATATCAAATGTTAATTATTGACAATATTTAAAATCAGAAATATAATCAAATCATAAAGGATGGATATATTTATGGATAATATTAAAATAGAAAATAATACTATATTATTTAACCGATTTGGTGAACTAGTTAGGCTTACAGCTTGTGGCAAAAACGCTATTAGGTTTGAGGGCTTTCCTAGTTGCAAGTTAAATGACGAAAACTTCACCCTTATTCCGCAATCAGCAGACGCTATAATAGAGGAACACGATAGACTTGTTACTATGCAGGTAGGCTCACTAATGTTCAAGCTAGAGCAAAATGGCAAGCTAACGGTATACAAGGACGACAAGGTCATACTGGAGGAAAAGCCAGAGCTCACCTTTGAGGATGGATACAGACATTACGAAAGCATTGCAAGTGACCTATGGTCTGCCAGGATAACCTTCAAGGGTAATGATGGTGAGCATCTTTACGGTCTTGGCCACGAGGCCACTGATTTGTTCGATCTAAAGGGCTGTTCATTCGATTTGAGAAATGTAAATGCAAAATGCACTATACCATACATATATTCATCACTTGGCTATGGATTTATATGGAATAATCCAGCTGTTGGAAATGTTGAGCTATCGAACAACCGAACAAGGTGGAGCGTTGGTGCAACGAAAAAGATTGATTTCGTTATCATTGCTGGTAATCCAAAGGAGGTTACCTCTACCCTTGCTGATTTGACTGGTCACGCACCGGTTATGCCACACTGGGCAACTGGATTTTGGCAGAGCAGATTAAGATACGAAACACAAGATGACCTAATGGCTGTCGCAAGACGATATAATGAAGAAGGCATACCACTATCAGCGATAGTATGTGACTATTTTCACTGGACCGAGCAAGGCGATTACAAATTCGATGAGCGTTACTATCCAGATATAAAGGCTATGACTAACGAGCTACACGAAATGAACACAAAGCTTGTTGTATCAATGTGGCCAACAATCAATGGCGGTAGCGAAAACTACCACTATATGCGAAACAACAATATGCTAATGCGTACTGCAAAGGGTCCAGACAGAGTGTTTGATTTTTATGGATGGAACTGTGAAATTGATGTCACCAATCCTGACACCAGAGATTATGTATTCTCAAAGCTAAAGGAGAATTATATCGACAATGGCGTTGATGCGCTATGGTTTGACGAGGCAGAACCGGAAATTCACCCAGAACATTTTGACAATCTAATTTGGCACGCAGGACGAGCTGATGAAGTAGCTATGCTCTACCCTTATTACTACTCAAAAATGGCATATGACGGCTTTAAATCAATCAAAGATGAAGAACCTGTAACACTCACTAGATGCGCATATCTAGGTAGTCAAAAATTTGGTGCTCTAGTATGGAGTGGAGATATACCTTCGACCTGGAAAAGCTTGTCTGCACAGGTAAAGGCTGGTCTAAATATGGCTATGTGTGGCATTCCTTGGTGGAACACAGATATTGGTGGTTTCTATGGTGGCGACACTACAAGTGATGACTACAGAGAGCTACTTGTTAGATGGTTTCAATATGGTCTATTCTCTCCAGTTATGCGTATTCATGGTAACCGAAACAGGCATGGTGAAAGAAGCAATCTAAAAGAGCCATCAGGTGACCCAAATGAGATTTGGAGCTATGGTGAGGACAACTACGAGATACTAAAAGAGCTAGTATTCCAAAGAGAAAGACTACGACCATATATCGAAAAGCAAATGGAGACAGCGTCAAAGTGTGGATATCCAGTTATGAGGCCAATGTACTTTGAATTTCCAGATGATGAGGTATGCTACGACTTAGGCACACAGTATATGTTTGGTGATGACATACTCTTTGCTCCAATAGTAAATAAGGGCGAAACAGAGCGTATGGTGTATCTACCAGATGGCGAATGGATACTGACAAAGGACAAAAAAATATACCAGCAAGGCTGGCATAGTGTAAAGGCAAATATAAATGAATTTATTGCATTCGTGAAAAAAGGTAGCGAAGTAATAAATTGCTTCTAAACAAAAAAGCAGAGAACAAATTGTTCTCTGCTTTTTAATATTACTCAATTGTAAGAATATCAAGAAAACCAGTAATGTCAAAAACGTCCATAACGTCATCGTTAACATTAACAAGTTTCATCTTGCCAAGCTGATTCATCATCTTCTGTGCCTTAAGGATAACACGAAGACCAGCTGATGAAATGTACTCTACTCCTGCAAAATCAAGTACAAGATCAGTGATATCAGCGATAGCGTCAATCTCCTTCTCAAGCTCTGGTGCTGTGGTAGTATCAATTCTACCCTCAATAGCAATTGTTAGAACAGTAGCGTCCATATTCTTATTAATAACCATAATATAATCTCCTTTTTATAATTTCCAACTGTCGATAGGCTCATATAGAAACGACATTTCTGTCATCGGCTCGTCAAGACTTTGTGCAAGCTCTTTAACAGCAGTCTTAATATCATCAGAGAAATCAAGGAACCAGTCAACAGTCTCTAAAATATATTTTCTTTTGAACTCATTTGAGGTGACATATGCACTACGCAAATTATGTAGTCTATCAGCAGCCTTAATTTGAAATGCGATATCATTCTTCTTAATAGCGTCGATATACTCTGCCATAACGTAGCCATCCGTCTTGGTAAGCAGCTTAACAGCCTCAAGCACTTTTTCGTTTGAATATTCAAGTATCTCTTGCTCTGTAGCGTCAGTATCCTCTAACAAATCGTGAAACAGTCCAGTAATTTGGTAGTCGATACCAAGCCCTTTATCACGAGCATAAACACTAACAGCAATAGGATGGATGATATAAGGCTCTCCACCCTTGCGATACTGACCATCGTGTTTTCTTGATGCGTAGCCAAGCGCCTTTAAATATTTTTCTGTATCATTCATAATCATAACTCTTGTGCGAGGGCAAGCACTCTCTTTGCTTGACGCTCTGCTCTAGCACCAGCACCAAGTGAAATAGTCATAAACTCAACTATTCTGTCGTAATCATAACCCTTGTTAATAAGTTCTGCACGACAAAGGAAACGCAAACCAACATTTGATGACAGAATATCCAAATCAGTATTCATGAGCATTCTCTTTGCAAGCTTAAGAGCAAGATCCTTGTTATCAACTAATAGCTTGTTCAAATCGCCAAGTGTTGTTACACCAAGGAATGCAAGCTGCTGAATATATGGCTCAGCAGAAATATTACTGATTTCTGCACCATCACACAAATCTGATAGTTCATGCATAAATGCTTGCATATTCTTATTTAGGCTAACAAATGTATTTAGTGATACATTATCAATATGTAAATCATCAGCTGTACCGTTAGTGATATGCTCACGAACGCTATCCTCATATGCTTCAATATCGTCACGAATCTTCACAAACTGCTCATCAGCAATCTCGAGAATACTAGCTATACGAGAGAAATTACGAGTTACCATTCTAGGCACACCAAAGTCAGTCTTGTATCCCAAATCATGATTGATAACAGCCCAAGTGTGCTGTAGAGTTGTTCTAATCTGAATTTCGAACTTTTTACCACAAATATTGTCTGGATAATCACTATCCATTGGAAGTGAACAGATATAATGTAGTGAAAGATAACCAAATGCATCCGGCTTAATAATAGCACGCTTATCCACTGAATTCTCCCAGTCGATATCGAACTCATTCTCAACAAGTCTAGCAATATCATCGATTTCGTCAGAGAAGAAAACGATAATTCTAGCACCAAGAATATCTGTAATATCAGCAAGTGAGCTGTATTTTTCACCCTTAAGCTCAAGCTTACCAGCCAGGCTCTTTTCTTCCTTTACTCTGTGCTCAATAGCTAGAGGAGAAATATTGTTCTCCTTTAATCTAGAGGATAGAAGACTGTGAACAACATCACCAAGCTGAATAAAATCAGGACGCTGTGTCTTGTACTCGTCCATGATCATCTTGCATTTTAAATCCATAACGACCTCCTATAATCATTTATTGAAATTATATCACGAAAATAACACCATTTCAATAAAATAATACAAAAAAGACTTAAGCCTTCGCTTAAGTCTTTAATGGTGGCTCATCCGGGAATCGAACCCGGGACACCTTGATTAAAAGTTATAATTTCTACACTTTTGTGCCACCATACGCAACCATAGTAAACTGTACGCAAACACCCTATTTATCAGCGTTCTACCGATTTTTAAGAGAAAACTTGTCGTATAGTGAAATATGGTTGAATATAGTGATTTTTGGTATCGTGTCACACAAATGTCACACAAATTACACCATAGTTAAGTATTGCTTTGCCACCCAATATGTAGCCTTATCGTCTCGATTGAACTTAATCTTAACCCAAGTATAACCATTCGCATAATATTCACTACCTGTGAATACATATACAGTTGTACCCTTTTTCACACAACCATTAAGTGATGATGATTTTAGGTTAGTATCACTACGATAGTTAAGTGTTGTGGTGGTCTTATATTGACACCAAATCATATCCTTAACCATCTGGTCACAGTCAACCTCGCCAGTCACACCATTAACCTTTCCGTCATCAGTGTACTGCCATAAATCAAACTCAACCCCCTTAATAGTTGGTACAGATTTAACACTGTAATGTGCAATCCATAATGAGTAATTAGTGAGTTCAGTTGCTATGTACTTATTCTTATAAAAATCATAGTTGGCGTACACACCTGCTCTATATCCATTCGCTGAAATCTTATCACAGAATGTCTTACAAATCTTTGTAAGTTTATCCTTGCCAAGTTTCGCATTATAAAGTCTACCTACAAATCTGTCGCCGTTCTCTGCATACTCTGCATCAAAATAAATTGGCAAATCAACCTTGTAAGGTTTAATTTTATCAAGTACAAATTGTGCCTCTGCTTTTGCCTCTGCACTTGTTATGGCTTGCGAATAGAAATATACGCCGACAGGGATTTTGGCGTTATTTAGTGCCTTGATATATTCCTTGAATTTGCTATCAAGTACAATCTTTCCTGCATCACCATAACCACGATAACCTACTCGTAGAATTACTGCATCGACCTTTAGCAACTTAATATTTAAGTCGTTGTGTTGTGATATATCAATTACCTTATACATAATAGTCACCTCTTATATATAATTAATCCTTGCTAACGATACCCTTTGCTACGAATCCAACCTTATAGCCTGCGATTGTCTTATAACAAATCATTGGGCGACCCTCGTTAGAGCCGAGATACTCAACTCTTTCGTTCTTTGAAACAGAGCCAATTTTAAGTGATAGGTCGCTATCAGCGTATGTATTAGCACCTGTAAGCATTTTTGCGTTTCCGTACATATTCTTTTCCTCCTTTGGTAAGTTTGCACGATTAACTGGTCGTAGAACGCCGTTAATGTAAGTCTTGTTGTAAGGCTTTGTGCGAAGTGTCATAGCATCGCCATTACCTGTTGCGTTCTGGTCGTAATAATCAAAAGTGCCATTCTTATTGACACCTGCGATAACAAAGATGTGACCATAAGTACCAGATGTTCTAATACCAATATCACCTGCTTTGAGTTCGCCATTTTTGTACTGTGGCGTAATCGCAGTAAAGTTTTTCTTTATCCAACTGTTGTTGCGATTTTCCCACCAAGTTTTAGCGTTGCCAAAATATCCAATGTTTAAGCCTATTACATTGTAAATGTAATGGTCTGCTAAATCCACACACTGAATACCATAGCATCCGTCAAAATCAATCTTCTTACCGACATAGGTCTTAACCCACTTATCAAAAGAAATCATTTCAACAACCTCTCTTTCATAGTTATATCAAAATCAACAAACTCTCGTTCCTCACGAACTAACTGTTTGTATTTTTCATTTTCGTTAATAAAATATTTATAATTCTCGCAAGTCGAATGACAACCGAGGACTCTTTTTTCACACTTATAGCAAGGTGGCGTTGGTCTCATCCAAATCCTCCATCTGCTGATTTCTCAAACCTTGCAAATAAATATCTGCCTTAATAGCATTCTGGCTAAAAGAGTTGTTTTTCCAAAAGCCGATAACGATGATTGCGAAATCAATAATTGTGTCAATACAAATCAAGAGTTCGCTTTCTGTAAGTTCGATAGGTGACTTACCATTCATTTTAAGAACTAGGTTAATGCAAGCAATAACCATAAGAATAGTTCTAACAATAGTACCCTTTTCAATCTTCATAATTTTAACCTCTTTCATTTTCTATTTGCTCTACACGGACTTCAAGATTTGACACTCTCTTGTCAAGCGACACAAAGTCTTTTGACAGTGCCTTTATATCTGTTCTTGTCTCGTTAGTAGTAGAACACACTTGGTCTAATTTCATATTTGCTTTAATCAAGCCCTCTTTGATGCTGTTGTCATTATCTCTGTCATCCTTATTCTTGTTGCGAAAATAAGTTGATATACCGATGAGCATCATCACTGAACTGATGCAGAGTGAGATTATTGAGGCAGTATTCATTTCACCACCTCGCTTTCAAAAGTTGCAGTGATTTCAACCTGCTCAAATGGATAGGTTGCTGGAAGAACAACTGCCCATTTATAAAGATTAGCTGTTTCCTCGTCCCCATCATTCAAATGAATGTACCAACCGTCCTCACTAATAATTCTATATCCAATCGGTGGATTGCCGACTGGGTGAACACTGCAATGTTCAATGTTTGGAATATCGTAAACTGTCATTTTTTACCTCCTTATCCAACTGTCCATTTTTTACTTAAAATTGTTTGCATTTGCTCGTCTGTCAACTTTGCTGTTAATGCTGAACCCAAAGTTAATTTTCTTGAACTACTAGTATAGGTGTACAATCCGTCAATGATTGATTGTATGCTTTCGTCTGATAATTTTGAACTATCAGAAAACGAGATAGGCATTTTTATTGAGCCCGGTACAAATGAAATTGTTGTCAATGAACTGCAATTAAAAAACATAGCACTTAAAGCAGTGGTGCTAGTACCTTTAGAAGTATCTAACTGTGGTATAGTTGTTAATGAAGTACAACCAGTAAACATACTACCGAAATTAGTACCTTTAGAAGTATTTAACTGTGGTAAAGTTGTTAATGAAGTACAGCCATTAAACATATAACTAAAATTAGTACCTTTAGAAGTATCTAACTGTGGTATAGTTGTTAATGAAGTACAGAGATTAAACTGATAACTAAAATTAGTTTTAACACTTAATATGTCTAACCACCATTGTCTACTACCAACACCAGTATCTTGACCTTGTACATTAACATTAGCACTTGCAAAATTGGTAACATCAACTTGTCCATTTTCGGTTATATCAATAGTGCCTATTGGTGTAATACCAGTCTGTATGCTCGCAATTTCCTCATCAATTAATGCGTGTTGTATAGGATTTGTTGTGCCTTTTTTTATTCTAATAGCATTTGTTATGCCTTGTAAAAAGTTTGTCAAATTACTTGTATCAAGCATTAACTAGCACCCCCTAGAACATTATATATTGCTGATTTAACATAATCAGTAACAGCCTTAACACTTGTATAACTGTCTGTGCTATCCTTGTTTTCGTCTGTGATAGCGTCAACCTTATTTGAAACATCTTCAAGTTTATGTTCATCAAATGTTTGGCTATCAGGTGTAACAACATAGTAAGCGTTGTGTGTTTGAATTGTTGCTGCTTGTGCCTGTGTTGCAGTTGGTCTGAATATAGCAATTTCAGTACCAACATAAACTAACATTCTGTTTCTAAGTGTCCCATCTGAATTGAAGATTCCTATATAACCTTGTTTTGATACTTTATATAAACCAGTGCTTAGGCTAAATATATCTAACGGATTCGTAATTGTTCCTACTTCAAGATTTACAATAGGAATATTTGTAAGTGAATTATAATCTTTGATAATATCACTTGTACTTGCAAGTCCAAGTTCTTTACCTGTCTTATTTCCAACTAATGCATTACCATTAATTTGTGGTAAACTATCTTGTGGTAAATCGTTATAACCATTTAGAAGTTTGTCTTGTTTACCATCAATTTCAAGAAAGACATATTGTCTAACAGCAACTTGATTTTTTGTATCATACGAAAAACGAATAATATCGTTTTCTGTATAAATTATTGCTTGATTTACTGAACCACTTAATGTTTTCACGCTCATAAGAGCATTAGTTGCTACATTTAGACCTAAATCAAAGTATTTTAATCTCGCTGGTAGTTTTGTTTTATATAAACCTGTAACAAGTGAATTAATATCAATTTCAGTAGCATCTAAACGAGTAATAGGACGATTGCTTAAATTGTCATAATTGTTTGTAGCAGAAATAACATTGTTCTCGTCAATAGTGATGTTTTCACCAGCAGTTAATATGTCTTGCTTTAGTTTAAGTTCATCACTTATACCAAACATTTCTTTAATCTTTTCTTTAGCATCATCAGTGTATTGTCCTACTGGATTACTGCTTTCTGACTGTGTTGTATCACCACTTGCTTTGGCTAGACCATAGAATGTTGATTCGTGTTGTCTTAATGGATTAATTGGGCGTGAAGTATTTGACGACTGTTTTATATCCACAGTAGTTGCTGGTTGCACACGAATATTTCCTTTATCCATATTTAGACCATAAGTACCAAGAGAAACAGTAACAACACCAGCTTTTGCATAAGTAGCATAATCAGTATTCTTGACATATTCACTCAAGTCAACTTTTTGTGTTTCAAGTTGCTGTGCGTTTTCTCCGTCCCACCAATAGTCAGGTGTATCTGTTGCACGGATATATAGATTGTCACCTAAAACAAGTTTAGATACAAATTCTGTGTCCTCTAGTGCCAAGTCCATATCAGCCTTTGTGTCAAACACATATCCTGTGGCTCTGCCCTTTGCGATAGCCTCAATTCTCTGTGTTTCTTGTCCGAATACACTTGCAAGGTTATTCACAGTGTTAGCGACTGCACTACTTGCAACAGGGTTGTCACTCTCACCAAGCACCTCACTATCAACAGGGATATTGATATTCTTGTCCATATCAGGTACAAGCTCCTCGCCAGCAAGAGTAACACTCTTGATAGGAATACTGTCATCTGTGATATATCCACTATCATTGTTAAGTTCGCTTGTTTTCGTTGGCACTGGGATATCAACTGTCTTGTCAACAATAGGTTGCTCCGTTCCATTGACTTGGATATGGTCGATTTCGCTACCACCAGTTGATGAAATAACATTATCCTCAATCGTAATGTTGTCGCCTGCAATCAACTTATCCTGCTTTTCCTCAACCATTTCTACAATCTGTTCGTAGACACTTGGTGTTGGGTCAGCAGGTGTTTTACCCTCTTTGTAGCCACTTTCAATGACTGCAACATTCACCTTATTAGTTGGAATGGTAATGCCGTCATAAAACGATGTAAGGCAAACACTAAAGCCTCGTGACTTAATAATCTCGTGAGGTACAAGACAAGTGTTGTTTTCATCGAGTACAACCTCATAACTATCGCCTTTATCGTATAATGGCGTAAAGATAGCCAATAGATTACCCTTAAAATCACTTCCTGTTAAGTCGAAAGTTGCAGTAAGGTATTTGATAGAATCAGCAACTACACCGAAATCATCGGTGCGTTGCATTATCTGTCCTGTGATTTTGAAGTTTAACATTATTATTCCTCCTTAACACTCAATGAAATTTACAGTCATTTGCTGATATGCGTAACTACCATTTGACATTTGACATAAAGTTGGTGCAGTTCTTTCGCCTGCATAACAAGTCATTGTCCTATAAGAGTTCTGCTCGGCATCAAAATACTGCAAACTAAACTCGCCAGTCTTTGCTTTACCTTTGATGTTTTTGAGTATCTTACTCATATCCTGTGCGTTAAGTACGCCCCAAGTAACATTTAATTTAACTTTTTCGCCAACCTTTTGACGATTCATCGTGCCAGTCTTAATATCACGACCAGAGGATTCACTATCGAGGTCATTTTTAGACCACGAGATTGCCTTTGGATTCGGTAAGCGAATACCATTAGCAATCAGCATACCTGCTTTGTCGGCTTTGACTGTTGGTATATTAATTCCCATCGTTATTCACCTCTTAAAATGATTGAATATCCTCGAACTCACCTCGAAGTCCGTTATAAGACCTATGGATGCCGTTAATATCAATTCTTACAACCTTGCCCTCTGTGAGCCAGTTATGTTCCCCATTATTCATAGAAAACTCACTCAAAATTAAAGCCGTAGGAATATCCAAATCAGCATCATCAACGAGGATTGCCATATTGTCACTACCCGCAAACTCACCAACATTAACCTTTTTAATTCCATTGGATATAAGGTTATAGTTGTTTTTAATTAGCGACGGCAAAGCATTAGTACCTGTATTGTCTCGTTGAGCAAGTGCATTTGAATCGGTTGCCCCTTTAGCAGTCAAAGTCTGTTTCACAGAGCCGTCATATTCAATCCTCATTGACATAATAGGAAAACGATATGTATTAGATAGTTCATCAGTCACTGTTATACAATCGCCACATTCCAAATTGACATCGCCGAACCAAGTAACTTGACCAGATAAATAAGCGTACAACTGTGCAGTTATTCGTTTCCAATAATACACATCTACATTTTCGCCGTTCTCGTCTAAATAGTTTTCTTTAACGACACACCTGTAAGCGTGAAAACCATTCGCCGTATCGTCTTTACTTGTCTCTATCAAGCGAAGTTCTTGTACATAGCCTAAATTCGCAGTCCACTGTTGCACCATGCGTTCTTCATCATAAGGCTCATTGTAAATAGTGACCTTTTTGATTTCTGTACCCTCTGCGAAAGCAGGATTTGCCAACAAAACGATTTGTTCCAAAGCATAACAAGCCGAAAAATACGGATAGCGAGCAGGATATGCAAAATCAAGTGACGAGCCACTCTTACCAACAGTCTTTACATTTGTTGTGTCGCCCGTTTCCTCATCGACGATATAACTTGTACATCTTGCTTGTCCTACTGTAACTTTTTCGTTTGGCATACCATCAAGTGATAAACCGAGCATTTTTGAATAGTCAATTAGATACTGCTTATTCCAAGTAATGCCGTCTCTGTATTTAATAAGATTGTATTTAACAAACTTTAATTCGCCATTTCTACCAACACAAGCGTTATAAACATTCTCTGGCTTTGCTCTTACAATGTCCTTTTCAACATCTGTGCCTAATAAGGCTAGATAACTGATAAGATTTCTAACGCTTACTGAATCACTAGGGTAAAATAAAATGTATGATGAAGTTGAACCATTGTAAGTTGGGTGAACTTCATAATAATTACTTAATTCACTTGCAACAGGATTTTTTACCCAATGGTAAAATGCAACCCCCTCTACATAAGTTGCAGTAAAGTAAATCTTATTACTCATTACAGATGTATCAGCCGTTTTATCGTAACTACTACCAGATTGCCATTCCTCATTAACCCATCTATTACTTCTAAATCGAGGCGTACCATCACCTACTGGTACTTCGTAATAAGTGTTGTTATATGCACCTCTTTTAGGAATCTCGCTAACAAGAGCGTGACCAAAACCGAGCCTTAATGAGCAGTAGGTTGGAAAATCACAATAAGGCTTTTCGTCGCCCTCATCATAAAACACCAAACCATTTTTATATAAATTCCAATTAACCAAACCTACTTGGTCGGTATAATTAATATCTGGCTTTAGACCTTTGATTTCGCCAGATGTAATATCACTGAATCCCAAAAAGTCATAAGCAGTAACTTTAAGGTTCTTGTAATAATCATTGGTATATAAATTACTTACATAAAACTTACCAAGAGGAAAACTGTTATAAACCTCGTTATACTCATTTACATATTCGTATTCCCTCCAAGAGCCGTTGTAGTAATTGAAATATCCAACATATTCATAATCGTTCTCGGTGACACTGTATGTAACATAATCAAGAGTCTTATCAAAATCCTCGGTATCTTTTCGAGTCTCAAACTCAATTTGCGATATAACCTTAACAAGTCTTGCATCACTTGCACCTTTGATTTTGCCAGACTGCAAAATGTAAGGTCTAATGATAGTAAACTCTTTGAAAAGTTGAATAAAATTTCTGTCCTCGCTATAACCTTTAGTTAAAAGGTTAAGTTCAATACACGCTGAACTAACATCGCCAAAGTTCATATAGTTGCTTGAATTGACGCTCTGGTCATAAACCAACTTTGAAATCTTTGACCCGTCCACCTCTGTATACACATTGTTTTCGTAATCTACCTCGTTGCGATAGACACGGAGGAGTAAAACGCTATCCTTGTTTAACTCCTCCACAACATTATGTATATAGCGTGCCTCTGTACCTAGCAGTTCCTTATACATAACTTGGCATCGTGCCTCCTTGTCTTAATTGCTTGGTTTGATAATCGTACATAGCCTTTGCAATAGTATCTTCACTAACCTTTAGGTTGATATTCGCTACTGCCTTGGTCTGCTGATTTTGATTACCAAACAATCCTCCTGCCGAAATAATCGCATCAAAAACGGCATTAGCGATACCATCTGTGATTTGCTCATTATTTGCTACGGCAGTTCTTCTGCCCATTCGTCCTATAAATTCTGGTATGCCATTTTCATTAGCAAAGAAAATATCATTAGACTCTGGGAATCCTCCATCTGCGTGGAATAAACCCTTAAACCAATTTGAAATGCCAGAGAATAAACCTCCACCCTTATTGGTTAAATTTGGGTCATTATTCAAAACGCCGTTAAGTTTTTGAGTGATGTTGTAAGTTAGGTTTACTACCTTATCTTTCAAACCATTCCAAGTTTTAACAAACGAATCAAGAGCGTTTGAAATAGTACAACCGAATTTAGCAGTTAGTGACTTGGAATTATTAGATGCGTTAGAAAACCAATCTTTCCAAGTTTGCATACCACTACCTAGTGATTTAGCAAAATTAGATGTCAAAGTTTTTGCGTTATTTAGTTTTGAACTAAACCAATCACGCCAATTTTGGAGTTTTTCTGCAATAGATTTCTTAAAGTTAGCCTTTAATTCTTTGGATTCATTTTTCTTTGAATCAAACCAAGTACGCCATTTTGTTAAAGATTCACTGATTTTTTCAGTAAATTTAACCTTTAACGCACCTAGGTTATCTAAAGCAGTTTGGAATTTGTCGACAACATGCGTTTTAAACCAAGTAGAAATTCCTGTCTTGATTTCCTCTTTAATGCCCTCTAAAATACCCAAGAAAATATACTTACCGATTGGGTACATTTTCTTTGCAGGCGATTCAATACCAAACGCATTACACAATCCATCGTAAACAGATGTGAAAATCGTGTTAAAATCGTTGCTTGAATTTGCACCCTTTAGAAATGGTAATGCTAAAACTGATACCATACCTGCTAAAATACCTGCACAAATTTGCTTGCCGATTTCATTCCAAAGGTCTTGTGCGTAAGTATGACCCGTCGCCTCGTTGATTCCACCAAAGAACACACCAAACAACCCGTGCATAAAGTCATATATACCCTTGCCAACACCCTTGACATTCGATAATGCTAAATCCCAATCAACTGCTAATATTCCATCTGCTAATGCCTCACCTAACGACTGACCTAATTTTTCCCAACCAGACACGCCGTCAATTTCTTTGTCAAGTTCATCAATAGCACCTTTAATAAACTTGTTTATTGCATTAACAATATTAGCGATAAACTCGGTAATATTAGATAGAGTTGTTTTGCCGTACTTGTCTTTGGTAGCAAATGCGTGTACCAACAACTCGCTTAACCCTTTACCTGCCTCTAGTGCATGTTCAAAGTTTTTCTTCCAATTAATTTTCTTTACAAAACCTGTGACTGCATCTTTAATCGCATCGCCGACACTACCCCAATGTAGATTTTTGACAAATCCACCTAAATAATCGAGTGCCGTTTGTACTGCGTTTCCTAGAGTTGAGCCTAATGTACTAGCAAACGAATCGCCGTCCTTATCGGTATACTCTAAAAGTCCATTAATTAGCGTTGCAAAAGATTTACCTGCACCAAATGCCTTTTTTTGAATGTTATCCCAGTTAATCGACTTTAGGCTACTAACGATTTTTTCTGCTATTTTTGAACCAATTTCGGTAAAATCAAAGTTTTCCCACGCTCTTTTAATTGCTTCTGCAATTTCGTTCGCACCAGATGTTGTGTAAACTGTTTTATAAGCATCGTCGGTGCTATCACTATCGCTACTTTTGTTGTCGGTCGTTATGTTTAATTCATCAAAACCTGCAACATATTTTTTATTAGCCTTTGTAGCCTTATCGGTACTCTTGCTCGACTCATCCATAGCATCAGCAAAATCAAGAGTTTGCTTTGTAGCAACTGTTACAGTCTTGCCACCAGTCAAAGCACTAAATACTTCAGTAACTTTTTGTACAACCTCGTTGCACATATTTAAGAACCTTGTGATAATAGGCTCGACTGCCTCAATAATCGGTGCAAATGCTGATACAAAGCCATATTTCAACTGCATTAATGACGAGTACATCCTCGACATAGAGGCATTAAATCTCTTGTCCTCTTTTGCAAGTTGACCGAATCCCTCTCGAATCGCTGACATAGCAGAGTAAAGAATAGAACGAGTAAGCATATTCTTAAACATATTCTTTGCTCTTTTTAGACCCTCGCTCAAAGGGCGAATACCTTGGGTCAAAGCATTTCTAGTACCTTTAATAAGAGTCTTTGCGAACTTGGTCGATAATTTAGTGAGTGATTTTAAGACAGTTCCAACCTTTGACAACCCTTTACGAAGTCCTGCCGTAAAATCACTAAACTTAAATGTGCCACCGAGAGTATTTTTGTATTCTTTTAACTCGCCTTGTAGTCTTACTAACTTTGAATAAGTAGCATCAAATTTTGAATCACCAAACGACAAACCTCGTGAACTTAATTGTGCAAGTTCTTGCTTTGTCTTTTCAATATCAGCATTTGTGGTAACTATTTTCGAGTCAAACTTTGCAACCGAATCCTTTGATTTAGTCATCGCTGATTCAGTAGCAGAACCAGTTTCTTTTACCTTTGATGAAAAGTTCGCCCAATCTTGTGCAGAACGATGAACAGTTCCATTTTCAAATGCTTCTTTGTATTTATCACCTACCATACTCAACTCACTACGGAGTTCTTTTAAGGCAGGGTCATTAGCAAAATATCCACCTAAAGTTGAGCCTTTAGCACTTGGAGTGTCTTTATATGAGGTTTTAACCTTATCTTTGCCATAAGATGCAACCTCGTTAAAAGTCTTGTTTGCTTTTGCTTCGAGTTCTTTCTCTTTATCAACGACTCTCTGTATAATCTCATCAAGTCGCTTTGCCTTTTCGGTTTCCTCGTCCAATTTGGACTGTGATTTTTCAGTTTTAGTTGAATCGTTAAGAGTCTTTTTATATGACTTTAATGATTCCTTGGCTTTCGCCAATTCAGCGTAAGTCTTATCGAATTTCTCATCGCCAAACGACAATCCTTGTTCGCTCAATAGTGCGAGTTCCTTACGCAGTTCAGTAATCTTTGGTGTCGCATTTTCTACCGATACTTTCAATTTCTTTGCACCAGTAGATTGCTTGTCGGTTGCATCGGTACTACTACCTTTTCCAACATTCTTAAATGCAACGCCCAAAGCATCTAATTCTTCGAGTAATTTGGCTAGGTTAGATGTGTCAACTGCACCCAACTCTGTGAGTGCAGTTTTAACCTTATCAATTCCATTTTTAGCCTTGGTAGAGTTGCTCGAAATCTTAATATTTAATTCATCAATATTCAAATTTAAGCACCTGCCTTTTAGTCGGCACACAGGCACTAAATGTCTTTATAAGCGTTTACAAAATTATCCAACCATACAGAAAATCTTGCTTCTTCCTCTTTTTTCTTCATAGCAATTTCTTCCTCGGTTGGTTCGTGTTTATTTTCCTTGCCTTGCATAGAGAATGGTTCTTTGAAATACTGTCTTGGTTCTTTTCCTCGTTTCATTAAAGGAGGGTTGTTGTATATAGCACAATCTACGGCTTGATATACATACACACCTTGTAGCCAAGCATCATAATCATCCACCTCTCGCTTAATTCGATAAGCCTCACGGAAATACTTTGGAAGCAACGAATCGCCCTCAAAGTATTCCGTGTAGGACATACCAATGGCAAGATAGAACGGAAGTTGCTCGTAGAACACTTCCGTATATGATTTGTGGGGTGAATCGTCTTTTTTAGTTAAAAACTCTTGCCCCACTGTATTGCGTTTTTTGAGTTACTATCCTCTACTAGAGCCTCTAGTGGTTCAGCGTACATCTCAACCAACGCCTCAAATAGACCCTGCTTATCTGTAAATAGACTAAAGATTTCGTCAATAGTCTCTGGCGTACAGTAAGGATGGTGCATTAAAAACGCACCCTCGAAAAGTTTTGGAATAGTTGACATTGGCTTGCTTGTTGCAGTCTCAATGTCAAATCCTGCCTGTTCCATCTTTTCGATAGAACGGCGATTAAATTCGAGAGTGTATGTTTTATCGTTAAAATCAAATGTAATTTTCTTTCCCATTAGTATGTCCTCCTAGACTTATCTTAAAATAAAGTTCGTTGTTTACGCATCAGCGATTGTTACAGTGCCAGTAACCCACTGTGGTGCTGATGTTGGTACAAGGTAGCCAGATACTTCGAGTACATTGTCGACTGTAAGTTGTGGCATACCTAGTGGGTTTGGTTCTGCAAGAAATGCTACTGCACCGATTGTAGGGTGCTGAACACAAATCCATACTGAATCACCATTAGCAGTTGCACACATAGCAGACCACGCAGTCTTTAGTTCCTCTGTAAAGTTGCAAGTAAGTGGCAAAGCACCTCCAAGGTCTTTAAGACCTGTTGTATATGTCTTGTACTCATTTTCTTCGAGAGTTGTTGTCTCTAGTGTTGCAGGTTCTGGGTTAAGTTCTGGTACTTCCTTAACCTCTGGAATCTTTGTGAATGATGTAGGTACTGCACCACCAGATACCTGTTGTGCATATCCTACCTTTGAACCAGCAGTGCTTACGCCTTTTGAAGCCATAGTTTTATTCCTCCATAATATTTAATGATTAGCAGATGTTATCTGCTGAATATTTAAGAACCCTCCTACCGATATTTGGGTCGGCATTAAAGAGTTGTTCCTCGTAAATTCGTGAGTAACGAAGTTCATTCATTACATCACTAATTGTCTGTGCAATATCTTTGCATTGAGCAGTTTTACCTTTTTCAAGGTTGCTATAAATTGTGCAGTAATAAACTTCTCTAACTACATTTTCAAGACTATCGAATGTAGAATATCTCTTATTCACTGAACTTGATGATTTCCTAATAACAACGGCAGGAAATGTCTTTGGTGCATTAACAAGTTCATCACCGACTATATAAATAACTGAATACTTTTCTCGTAGTCTGCTTGCGACTGCATCGAAAACCTCTTTTTCCTTATCAATCATTATTTTTGAAAACCTCTCTTACATAATCTTCAAAGTGTTCGACTATATCTCGACCTGCATTATCCATAAAATGTTTTGCTTCTTGACCCTCGGTGAAGTAGTAATTGCCGTCGTTCATAATGGTTATCCAACCACGCCGTCCATCCTTTGTAGTGAACTCACGACCTTTCAATCCTCCAACATCGTAGCCTTGCCAACCGAACTGTTGAGCGATAGCCAAGTAATCAGCATTGGGATATGTACCCTCACCTTTAAGACCTGTACCAAACTCAACAAATACTGCGTGTTCACTATCAGCCTTAATAAATGCACATTTATTCTTGGCATCGTAATACGCCGTGATTTTGCTCGCTAGGTCATCGGTACTATAAGGTAAGGATTCAACGATTGCTCTCGCCACATCTGCCCCGTGTTCAGCAAGGCTTAAAACGAGTTTCTTACAATTCTTTTCAAGTTCCTCGTAATACTCGTCCAATTCCTCAACTGCTTTAACAATCGAAGCCTTATCATACGGGTCAACATTAATTCGTTTCATTAACGCTTACCTCTACTTGCTTAACGGCAAAAGCAATCTGGTTGAGATTTTCAGCCTTTTTCTTAACCTCGAAATTATGAGGTTCAGTAGGTGAAATACCAATCCACAAACGAGTAAACTCGTTTATAGGGCAGTTCTTATCAGTTGTGGTCATAGTTCGGTCATATTCCAAAGCCGTACCAAAACCACTGTAAACAGTCTCACCTGTGTTAGGTGCTACCGAGATTTTATAAGGTTGTGGACTCTCATACTCTCGGCAAGCATTACCCCACTCGTCGACTGCATCCTCTGTAAGATTTGAATAGTAAATGGTCTGTTGATTTCGCAATAAATTTCGCATTATCTAACACACCCCTTTGGTATCACCCTTGCGAGTAAGTCAGCGTATTCCTCACTATTTCCATAGTTTCTTGTTACGCCACTTTCGGTGTGTAGCATTTCACCCTCTGCACCGAGTTTGTTATAAATGCGAATAGCAATTTGTAGTTGCAACTCAACATACTTACTTTCAAGTTCAGCAGGAAAATCATCGACAAATGGAAAGCGTTTAGTTTGTATTAAATTTTTCGCACTATCGAGAATATCCATAAGTAACTCATCGTTTTCTTCCTCTGGGATTCTCAACTTTAACCTTGCTAGATTATCCAAAGTAAACGCCCTCCTTTATCCGTTATTACTGCTGGTCGCCACCAGTAGGTGTTTCGTCAGCAGGTGCTTCACCCTTAATTACCTTAACTGCCTTTGTAGCATCGGTAAGAGCAAAGATGCCGTACTCACGAGAGTAGATTCTGTTAAGACGAATATTCTCGTCTCTGTCCTGTGCAATCTCGATACCCTTCTTACGGAAATATGTAACTGCATCCTTTGTAGCGAGAATAGCCTCGTCCTTTTTAGCGATGTTAGATGCGTAAAGATTTACACCATTAACAGTGCCAATGTAACCTGTGCGTACATAATCTGTGATGTACTTTAGGTCGTCCTTTAGATTCTTACGAATCTCTGCCTTGTTCTCTGGGTTTACGAAAGCAAAGATTTTTAGTTCCTCTGCCTCGTTATTAGGGAATAGAGCAACGCCGTCAACAAAAGCATCAAAATCATACTTTGATACATAAGCCTTTAGTTTTGCCTCTGCGAAAGCACCCATAGCCTTTGCATTAACTGTGTTGAACATATCAACAGACATGTGATTGATACCCTTTTCGATAACAAGAGGGTCTCTCATTTCCTCCTCATCGTAGTAAGGGAATCTGTTCTGTAATAGTTCAATCTCGTATGTATTTGGCTCGAATGATACTTCGATATTCTCTGTATTACCCTCGCCCATTTCGAGAACCTCTGTGCCGTCTGTTGCAGTGTAAGTGTTGATAGTAACCTTATCACCTGCAACGCCTGTTAGACTGTCATCAACAGTACAGAACTGCATAAGGTCTAGTTTTGACTCGTACTGGTCTTTGAACTTTGATTCAAGAACCTTGTTGTCATAAGTCTTGTGTGTGTGGTTTAGTGTCACTGACATTTTTAATTCCTCCATTAAAAATTAATTATTTTTCGCTTAATTGCTCAAAAGTTTCTGGGTCATCCTCATATAACTTTTGCTTTTCTACCAAAGACATTTTCTTAAAATCCTCTTTGGTAATGCCCTTATCATCATCGCCACCAACACTAGGTGCAGGTGTCTTTTTAAGGACTTCGCTTTCGACATTCTTTTTAGTAGTGTCTATGAACTGACTTTGTAGTCGATAAACAGTATCAAAATCACCCTTAACTGTTGCCTGTGCAACCTTTGAGGCAGTGTCCTTGTCATAGCCAAGACCCATTAGATGTGTTATGTGACCATTAAGTGCCTTTTCCTGCTTTAGTTCGTCAAGTTCAGTTTGCATTTGATTGAACTTATCCTCTTGCTCTTGCTTGATTCGTTCATCATCAGTCAACTTTTCGTTGTACTTTTTCTTGTAACTGCTTGCTTCACTAGCGTATCTATCAGCAACTTCCTTTGTTACATACTTGGATAGGTCAACCTCATCTGGGATTTCTAGTGCTTCAAGTGCCTTAACCTTTTCTTCGGCTGACATTTCAGCGTAGCCTGTGATTTTGCTTGTGTCATACTTTGCCATATTAAATTCCTCCTGCGATTTAAGACTTCTCTGTCTGTACTTGCGTTTTAATGTGTTCTCTCACAAATTTTTGCGTTTTAACGACTTCTCTGTCACTTATTTCACTGGTACTAGCCAACAACGACATCCCCAGTGTGGTTTTGCAGGTACTCTATCAATAGGGAATTTCAACCCGTTCATAGATAAGCAAGTAGGACAAACTCTGTCGTCATATTCGCTCAACCACATTACTTTGGTGACACCTGCATCTTTATAGGCTTTTTCCATCGCTTTGTAGGTAACAATGTCACCATACTGTGCGATTTGGTCGCCTAAATATTTGCAACTCTTTTTGTAAGCGACTAGCATTTCAACACTTTCGTGACTAACGCCTTTAAGTAGCAGACTGACAATCTTTTCAACAAATCTATCTCTCTTTCGAGGGATTTCATTTTCAAAGACATAGCCTGTAACCTCGTCGTATTCGAGTAGCCAATCTGTTATTGCCCCTAGCCATAGAGGGTTATATGTGCCGTCCTTAAATCCTAAAGCGACTGCATAGTCGTAAGCCTCTTTGTAGGTACGCTTTGCAATTTCCAAGTAAATGTCAACGGCTTCGTCTCGAACTGCTTGATACTCGTCGCTTGCGATTCTCTCAATCAATGGCAGATTAATTTCATCGAAAATCGCAAGCCTCAAACGAATATTATTAAGGAGTCGAGGGATTCTCTTTTTTAGTTCACTTATCTTTTTATCAGTGAACTTATAATTACTTTCGGCTTTCATCATCATTCAAATCATCCTCATCGTTGGCGTTATCCTCTGCCTCGTCACCACTTAACAACGAAGCAGAAATAAGCCATTTATCGAGGAAAGGTTTTGAATCTATATAAACCTGTTGAGGGTCTGGGAATAGTCCACTAATTGAAATCATGTGCTTTGGATGTATTCCTGCTTGAATACCCTGTGCGATACCTTGAACCTTTGATACAAAGTTGTCGGTACGGCTACGAGCAGACTTAACAGAAATATCGCTAATCATCAGTCCGTCCATATCAATACCCTCGATATGTGACTTTTTGATAATCTCGATAGCGACCTCTAGCATTTCCCTCTCGCTAATCTCGAAAGAGTTTTCAATAGTGCTTGCGTTGGTTGAAGCAATCTGCCAACCATTACGATATTCAACGGCTACACCTGTTTCACCAGATGCACTGCCCTCTCTACTTGGTACACCTGCAATCTGTAAGATTTGGTTGTATAAGTATGTTGAAAGTGTTTCAGTGTCCTGTTGGTTCAAATCAGCAGTCAAATACTGAACTGATGCTTGATTTGTGCCGTCTATATTCTGGGTGAGCAACATCAACTTATCTTTAAGTTCCTCTTTTTGGCTTTCGTCGAGGTCAACATTGTTCATCCAAATAAAAGCGTTAATGAACTGTTCAAGAGCATTGAGCCTATCGCTTGTACAGTTATTCAAAGCATCCAATAGAGGAATAACTCTCTCAAAGATACCCATTCTCTCAAAATTACACTGATACTCGATAATAGGTTCGATACCTATGTAATTAGGCTCAACAGCCTTAACGAATTGAGGTGAAAAGAAATTATTACCATCTATGAAAAACACCTCTGTATCGGTGTACACAGTCCAATGAACGATTCTGTCATCGTCTCGATAATAGGTAACGCCTGCCATACGCTTGTGAAATACATCAGCACTGCGAATAACTAGAGTGTTACGAACATCAAGTGGCAGTAAATGGAATGGTGAAATGCCCTTAATTTCATTTCTTGGTAACACCATTCGATAGCCAAGACCTACTGTTAAAAAGTCATTTGCTAACTGTTGGTCTTTAGAGGTCTTACCCTCCTCAATAAACATTTCGTTAAGTGCTGATATTTTTCTATCGTCTCTTTCAGCGTTATTGCCTAAAATGTCTTTTTCTGCTCTTTGAACATAAGACACGCCTTTTGAAAAGATATAGCCACTGTAAAATGTCTTAATTTCATTGGCGTGATTTTCTACAACCCTGTTGTTTATCTCTGGGCGTACCTCTTTGACTCTATGAAGAATCGGTTGCACGCCTTTTTCATATCTTTGTAAATAAACAATCTCACTGCGATTCACTGAATGAATCGACATCGCCTTTTCGAGAACTTTAAGAACATTGTCACGAGTTATAGCCTTTTCACTTGTGTAAATAGGTCTACGACCTTGTAGTCTCATTCAGCCTCTCTCTTTCTGCCAAAATAAAAAGCCGTGCTATGAAAACCTTATTGGTTTCCATCAACACGGCACACTGGCACTTTTATTTTGATATTTTTCTTACAATGTTTGCAGTAAGGATAGATAATTCCTACTGTTTCATCGTCAACTTCCATAAGTTTTTTATGAAAACCCTTGCTTTCGCATATAGGGCAGTATATTTCAATTCTTTTCATAATCGAAATATACTATACAAAATTCAATCTCGTCACACTTTATTAGAAAAATCTTGTCATTACCCTCGCTTTATTGCCATTTAACGACTGTGCATACTGTGCAAACATCGCCATTCCATCGGGTACATCATCAAAATTATTCTTACCACTTACTGTGTACGAGGTCAAAAATCCAATCATTCGACCATAATCAGTGTTTGGTTTATAACAACTCCTGTCTTTGAATAAGCAGTGTTCCTTGACCCACGCACTATTCACAATAATCTTGGTCTCTTTGTTTTGAGTTGTATATTTCGTTGTGATTTTAGTAATACCACCACGAGATTTAATCTCTTTTTGAACATCTTTTGCAATACGACCACCTGCCGAGTTCGACTCAAATCTTGACATCTGCACCTTGTGGCGTAGACATAAATCAACAAGTCTTGATTCATACTGAACAGAATTATCACAGATACAATCCTCTATGTAGTAATCGTTACCATACACATAGCCGACAGGCATAAATCCATAGTCTTTACCTTTATCCTTGGTGTCACAGATACTAATAATTGCATCTGGCTCGTCGTCTGGTAATTCAAAATAACGGCGTAGTTCATCATCGTGATACAATAGACCCTCACGCTCGATAGGTTCATTCATAAACAAGGCTTTGAATGACACCTCATCAAGTGAATTTTGCATATCACGAAAATACTGTGTATCAAAACCAACACCATATTTATAGTCGAAATTGCTCTCGCCGTTTTCGTCAAAAGCAGGCATAACTATAAACTTTGCTCTAGGGTTATCTGCATACTGTCTTTCGAGTCTACCGATAACATCGTGAACTGACCATCTTGTTGCAATATGTATTTCCTTGCATTTGTTTTTTTTACGAGATTTTAAGTCGTTTGTATAGTGACTCCAAAGCAAATCAAGTCTGTCCTTGCTCATAGCCTCCTCAATGCCAGAGCATAAGTCATCGGCATACAAAAAACTCTCACAACGAGTTGCACCAGTAAGTGATGCACCAATCGCTCTACAAGTAATCGTACCGAATCTATTGGGGTCGCCAAGATTAATAACTGTATTCTTACTATCGGTTTTTTCAATCTCAACATCTGGAAATATTTCTCGCCAACAATACTCGCTTTCATCCGTTATTATCGCTAAAACACCATCATAGAATCCTCTTGTTAGTGGTGTAGCGTGACCAGACATCAAGTTTGGCATATTAGGATATAAACCTGCAACAAAACTCATAAAATAAATGCCTAAAGTTGATTTACCAACTCCAGGTGGCATCGAAATCGTAAGTATGTCAAGTTTATCATCAAGCATATCCTGCAAGGCATCAACGGCAACCTTTAATTTTGCTCGGCGTGGTTCATAAAACCTTTTTTCTGGTTCTCTGTCCTTTTCCAAGTAACGCATATAAGCATCAAAATCGTGGAAACGCTGACAACCAATCAAAAGCGTTTTATGGTATAAATCAAGGTATCTACCCTCTTTAGTTTTTTTAATCATTCTCGCACAGTTTCGGCGTACAGTTTTTATCAATTTGTAACTGTTGGTATTCATTCCGTGCTTGAATAACAAGAGCAGATTGTCGTAATCGTCTAAATCCCTTTGCAAGAGTTTTTCCGTTAAGTTCATTAGCATCCTCCGTTTAATAAAAAAAGAGTGCCAACAACTTTAAGTCATTGGCACTCTGGCACTATAATAAATTATAATTCGATTTTGTCTAATTCGTCACACCCGTTCTCAAACACCCACAAGTGATAAACATTTTTGTCGTCAACTAATTCATTCTTTGGTGGAAATATCTCAACGGCTTTTACATCATCGCCGAACAGTTCGTTTTTAATGTCAAACTTTTCGAGATATTCCATTTTATCACCATCTGTACGGCACATAGCAATATGCCGAATCCCACATTTAACACGGCTCATAACCATATATGTATCGCTTACCCAAGCCTCGGTCATCAAAAAAAACCAAGAGTCTCGGTGTGGTATATTTAATTCACTTGGTGGTATTACAGGTTTGAAATTCATATATTAACGCTCACATTCGTTTTAGTAAATATTTTTTCATAGACAGATAATTTTGCTTCAAGAACTGCTATCTGTTGTAGCAAGTCAACTGGTTGTTCCTCATCAACAGACAACGCCTCTAATTCTTGTGGCATAGGTGGCAGTGCTTTGATTCCTCCGTAGCCTGCTCTATCGAGGATAGATTGTATTTCTGCTTTATCGACATCTAACTCTATTGATTTAAGAAAATCAAGAATCTCATTTCTATTAAACCCGTGTTCAAACAGTTGTTTAACAGGTTCAGTAACATCTATATCAATCTCGTTATCTGCGATATTATTTGTATGATAGTATACAGCATTCAAAAAATAACAATACAACTTTTCTTTTAGTCGTTCAATATCGTAATCATTTAAGTGAGAAAAACTATCATTCCTAGGTAATACAACATCACTGTATTTAATCGTATCAACACTATTGACAGAATATTGTGACCTTTTGCCCGTATAATATTTTTCAACAACAAAATTATATTTATTGTCAGCCACAACTCTAGTCGAACCATATATGACAGTCAAGTTAGCATATTTTCTATTCGCATCATTATTATTCAAATAGTCTTGTGGAGTTATTATAATAGCAGGTCTACAAACATTATTGTCCGTATTAATTCTATCAACGCCATAATGCGATTTCTTAACAAACACAATATCGTATGTATGGAATTTTGGTAGTTTATATAATTCATCATTATCAATATCTTTGCTTGATGCTTTATCCTCACGAATAATAACACTATTTCTATCAAGAACTTCCCTTACCTCATCAATACCAATATCGTAGATTTCAGCACATTCATCCATTGATACACCATTCTGGTAATTTCTTACTAATGCTGATTCGTTCAACTCTTTTTCTGGGGGGGTGCAAGCAATTTCATTATCAGCCAACCACTGCTCACTAATATCCCATTTATCGAAATGACTTACAGTATCTTCTACTGAATGATTTGTCGCATAATCAGCAACCATCGCTTTAGCCTTACGATACAAACCATTAACGGCAGATTGTGCATAATCATATTTTAGGTGTGCTTCTCGCTGACTATGACCTGCAACTAGAAATCGAATAATCTCGGCTTGTTTTTCCTCATCAAATTTACTTTTCCTTGGCATTTACAATTTCCTCCATCTGGTCAACCATTATTTTTAATTCCTCTTGACAGTAAACATTACTGCAAGGGTTTATTCCGTCAATTTCATCACTGATTCTTCGCATTGATTCAACTATCGGTGAGCATCTTTTTACCAAACCATATTCTATCGCTTCATCAACGGCTAATTTGTCGCCAAAATGACAACAATCAAATCCTACTGCCCACCATTCTTTATCGTTATTATTCCAAGTTATATCGCTGAAATTAGCACTACAAGTTATACCTCCATGACAGTAAACATCTATGTCGTCACCACCTTTGCCATACAGAGGATGACCACTCTTTAATAGCACATAACCACAACGAATACACATTACATTTACACTTACAATACATCTATAACCTTTGTACTCGAAATCACTCTCAATGTGGATGTTGCTCATTTTCAATAGCCTCCACACTTTCATTCAAAAAGTCATCAATCATTTTCATTTGCATAGCAAGTATTTCTGCACGCTTAAACGACCTAACATTTGATACTAGCGTCAATATATTGATAAGAAATATCAACACCCATACACCACACATCATGTAGGTATATGGCTCTGCACTATCTGTGAACATTTTATATAAGCCGAATCCAACAAATCCCACTGCTACAACCAAAAAAAATACGCTAGTTATAACAAGTGATATATAAGTCTTTTTACTCATCATAATCCTCCAAAATTTTCGCACCAAACATTTTACAACGCTTCAAATCCATTTTATACAATGGATATTTGCAAAATCCACTTTCGCCGTAAGCATTAATAAACTGTCCCAATTTATATTTATTTATAAAATTTTCTGCCGTTGGTACATTATTTGTATCAAGATACACATAATCTTTATATAGAGGTTCTAAATTAACAGATAATATTGCAATTTTCTCACCACTTGGCGATTCTAATATAAGTGCCAAATTACCATAATGACTGTACTTGCTGATAATCAACTGTACTTCGCCGTAATCATCGAAATTCAACATTACAAAACCTCCTTTAGATATAGGAAATTATCAATAAGCCCCTTATCAGCATCACTATCGAAAAATTCCTTACGCATAAACACAATCTTATAATCTTTGGTATAAGATAATGTCTTATTTCTAGCAATATCCTCGGTTCTATGACTGCACAAAAACGCTTTACAAATCGAGGGTCTTACAGGATATATCGTGCATATCTTTTGTTTTTCGTCTCTAAAAGGACAGGTCATATTCATACCATTGGTAACAACTTTCGGCATAGCGTTAAACTCTTTAATATTGTGTTTTTTAATGTAACGCTTAACAACCTCAATTTCAGTTTTCGTCATCGGTAAAAAATCGCTACAACATTCACCACAACCAGAACATTTACCATCCACAGTAAAATCTGTTTGACCAAACACTATGTCATATATGCTATTTGCAAATTCCATTATTCCTCGTCTTCATTAGCCATCGCTTTTAATATATTAAACAGTGCTTCACCGAATTTACCATTGTCGGCGTTTTCTATTGCCTTAACTGCATATTCCATACTAATATCATCCTTGTAAATACCGTTAATTGCCTCTTTAGCACAAATAATAGTTTTAGCAATTTCCAATGTAGTAGCCTCTGCAAAGGTACATTCTAGTTTATGAATATTACCCTCGTTATTTTCCTCTGTCATTCCTGCAATAATCGCAGTCTTTAACCTACCATCGAAAACTAATTTGTCCTCATCCTCATTATAAATTTTTACCTGTAACATTTTAATTCCCTTTCTGCTAACTCGGTTAGCCATTTCATATCCTCTATGCTTAATTCAGCAGGTCTGTTGACCCAGTGTCCGTACCCAGCCGACAATTTATAATCGCCCTCTATATACTCGGTGTCGTTAAATTCAAACTCTTGATATTCGACCTTGATTGTCTTGCTCTGCAAGTCAATAAATGCGACATTTTTATCAATATCATTACACTGTTGAACATAAACAACCATTAACGGACTTTTACTCTCTAGTTTCCAATCAATCATATATCCCATCACATCCTTTTCATATCCTGTAAACCTTGACCCTTCGCTTGCCAGTACCTTTTTTATACTCGGCTATCCATACAACATCACCATTTGCATAGTGACGAAAATGTCCTCTAACTCTAAACTCACCTTTCGGTGATGCGTGTGTTCCCTTACCCCCAACAGAGAGCCTACCATTCGACCCTCTGTTGAGTAGGTATGTTATGCTCGGTTGTCGTCTGGTCTGTTGCGTATGTACATCTTTATTCAATTTTTTAGTTTCAACAACCGAGTCTAACACCTCTAATTCTTTCGGCGTATAATCAACGCCATCCCCGTAGGTCATCAGTGCCATCAACGATGAATACACTGTAACCACTGTCATAACATTATCCTCATTTAACGATTTCGGTTTCTGCCTTACGGCATATCCCCCAGTCTCTAAAACATCAATCTTTAATGCCCCAAGACTGCGACCTCGCTCATTAACTTGGAATACAACTCTTTCACGGCTCTGTCTTATGCACTTAATACTAATATCAGTGACAGTAAACACCAACTGCAACGCCTTACATGGCATCGGCATACGACGAACTAAATCCTTATTTTCGTCACGCCATTCAAGCAGTCTTTCAACATCGCCGTCCTTAAAAATCACCTTATCCATTACAATATCCCTCTTGACTCTAACTGGCTCATTTACGCTTGTACACCTTATCTTGATTAATTGAACAGTCAACAATAATTTCTATATTGTATACATTATATAGACGGGGGGGTCGTACCCCTTGAACGCATGCACGGGGGGTGGCTTTTAACTCCCTCTTGCTGACTCAAAAAACAAAAAGACTGTTCAATTACTGCTTGACAGTTATTGAACACTGTGTTAAAATAGGTCTTGAAAAACGAGAGAAAGGATGATATAATATGTCGAAAAAGAGAGCATTAGGTTACTTGCGTGTATCTACCAAGCAACAAATTGACAAGTACGGATTCCCTGCTCAAAAGCGTACTATACTTGAATACGCCGAGTCACACGGATTTGAAATTGTCGATTGGTTCGAGGAGGGCATTACAGGTTACAGTGAAGAAAGACCAGAAATGACCAAGATACTAAATGGCGAGTACGATGTTGACTATCTCATTGTTGCCAAGAGCGACAGATTCGCTCGTAACATTGAATACTACTACGCACTGAAATTACAGTTGCGAAAGATTGGTATTGATTTGGTTAGTGCAAACGAGGATTTCGGTAGTATGGGAATATTGAAACCTGCTATGGAGGCACTTGTTGCATCATACGCTGAAATAGAGCGTATCACGATTAATCAGCGTACCAGTGGTGGTAGAGAGACCAAGAGACGAATCGGTGGTTACTGTGGTGGTAAAGTACCTTACGGCTATGACACTATGAATGGTGCATTAGTTATTAACCCAGAGCAAGCGAAAGTAGTTCAACGCATATATGAATTGAGAGACCAAGGAATGTCGTTAAGGAATATATGTGATGAGTTGAACGAACTTGGGTTCAAGAGTTCTAGGGGTGGTAAGTTTAACCCATCCACAGTAAAGGTTATTTTGGATAACGAGAACACATACAAGGGTATGTATCGCTACGGCAAGGATAATGAGTGGGTAGTTGGTCAGCAAGAAGCGATTATAGGTGTTGCATACAGGTGGTGAGCGTTGTTGAAAAAGGTAATAAGAGCAACAGTGGGGTTGCTTGGAGTGGCTGGATTTATCGTTAGTTTGCTTACTTGGATAAGGCAGGATAAGGCTGATGAGGTGTTCACTGACAGGTATAAAAGGCTCACTGAAACTGACCTTAAAATAATGGATTTTGTTAGTTCAATTAATCAAGATTTTTTGTACAAAATTTTTATTTTTTGTTGACAAATACGCACAATGTGCGTATAATAATAATCAAGATATTAAATAATTTTGCCGTACCGTGCGTGCGTGCATGTTATTTTTTATCATTAAATACGCACAATGTGCATAATTTGGAGGAATAAAAAAATGAACAAAAAAATAATTCTAGGCAAAATCGACTATTTTGACCATGGCAAAAAAGATTGTACGGCAGAAGTTGAAATAACATATAAGCCAAACGAAGACGGCAAAATGTGCTTTTCTGCTAGTGGCAGTATTATCGACAGATTCGGCAGGTGGCAAGCAGGGGGACAATGCCTCGACACTTTGAAAGAATACTTTGACACTCCACTATTCAATGAAATATATAGATTATGGAATTTATACCATTTGAACGAGATGCACCCAGAATGCGAACACCAACGAGCTTTAGGCTGGCGAGAGAAAGCAACCGAAAAAGTCACAATATATCATTTTAATCAAACACATGAAGCAATAAGCGAACAACGCAAGACAAAAGAAAGATTTTTAAACGCTTTAATCAACGGCGAAACTGTAAAAGCATCACCAAGAGAAAGGCTTATATTAAATTTAAACTATACCATAAAAACACATAAAAACAATGTGAGCGAAGAACTGGCAGAATTTTATAAACTAAACGAGAAAGAAACAGAAATAAAAACTTTGGGCTGGCTTAAAGAAAGCCAACACCCCGACGGCTTACTTTGTAAATCTTGCCCAGTGTGTGGCTATAAATACGGCACAAGTTGGCAATATATGCCAATCCCAAAAGAAGACGAAAAAATTATTCTTGAAATAATCGGCGACGTTTGGGAGGAGTTGCACAAATAAAATGCTATTAATCAAATTATTATTATATATTGCTTTCTTCCCCTTAATTATTCCATATAAATTTATATTTTATTTAATTAATTAAATATAAGGCGTTTTCTTGAGTGTTTGCACGCCTGAGCCAAAGCAAGCACTACACCACTAAAAATATAGCTGCGGAGCTTTAACCCTAGAAAGGACACAACACAATGGCAACAATAAAAACTGAAAGCGTAAAGATTAAGCAAGGAACGCACGAACAAACGCACATTGACATTGATATACGCTATAACAAAGGCATGTATTATATTGATGTTTACCCAGTAAAGCGTCAAGACAATGGACTTGTAAGTGTTTATCTATTCAAATTTAAAACGGAACGCCAAAAGTTATTAAAAGTCAATAGAGCAAGCAAAAAGGCTGAAGCTGAAGCTATAGCAAATGCAGAAATTATAAAAACTGCATTAATTAATAATGTTTGTCAAGCTAACAATTTTATTTTGGAGGGCTAGCAAATGAAAGTGTTTAATATTAGTGTTTTAATTGCTGGAACTGTCCAGGAAGTGCAAATAATAGCAAGTAACGAATGCGAAGCTAAAAGCTATTTACAGAGTATTTTGGAGGGCGTTATATTATGAAAAATTACATTTGCATTGCGGATTTACAAGGCGGCAGCTTCGCAGTCGGACAAGTCATGAGCTCTGATGCATGGAGAGCGCAAGCGATAGAGTGGGCGGATAGCGACGAGAATATCGAATTAATTAATGAATTGAAGGCTTGCCCGGATGAAGAAATAATAACTTTTATTTCTAACATTTGGGAGCTGGATATAATAGAATATTAAAATATAAAGTGCATCTAAAAGCGGATGCACTTATTTTTTAACGCATAAAGCAACAACAAATATAAGACTTGCAAGTAATAGGGGGGCAATTATGCCCCGTTATTTTTTTGCTATAAACACACACGCTCAAACGCTTAATTTTAAGCGTTTTTTAATATTAATATAAGTATATACCCCAAGACGAAAACACGCCACAGAGAGCCACACAGAGCCACAGAACAGCACACCAAAAAAACACTTCAAAAGAACGCCAACCCGTGACGACTACACCAGAAAACGAAAAAACGACGAAAATCTGCCCCCTTTTTGAAAAAAATACGAAAATCGACCGACCCACACGCCGTAAAGTGAGAATCACAAAAAACAGGGTCAGCAAGGGTTGGCGAAAAAAGGGTTGGTGGGAAAAGGTCTACACAGGGTCTGCACAAGGTTAGTAAGGTCAGCACAGGGTTGGCACAGGGTCAGCACAAGGTCTGTACAAGGTCAATGACACTTGTGACACTATTTCCTATACTGCTCTATATGAAATTAACGCAAGCCGTTTTTTTATTTTATAATTGACTTTAAGAATAGAAGTGTCATTTGTCACAAAAGTAAAGAAAAGTAAGTAAATAAGGGGGTTTTGGGAGTGACGGAAAGGTGACACTTTAGTGACACTTGTGACACTTGAAAAATCGTACGCAACCGTACGGCACTTGAATTTCAAGATTTGCCATTTAAGAAAACAGGGTCTATCTCACGAAACGAGAGAAAATCGAGGTTTTCTTATTGGACAAAAATGAGGTTTTTACGAAAAACGGCGAAAAAGTGTGCGTAAACAGGGTTGGTGGGAATACACATTGTGCGTAATTTGAAAAAACAGGTCTACACATTGTGCGTAATTTTTTCTTGACAATATGTACATTGTGCGTTATAATGACACTTAATGAAAGGTTGGTGACACTTAATGACAGTTAAAACAGTCGCAGAATATGGGTCTAGGTTGGTTAAAATGCAGGCATATTTTGACCAGAATAACATTGATTATAAGGTGTATGAGAATAAGTCTGGTATAATGTGCATAAGCATATTCTTTGATAACGCAGAGGAAGAACGCAAGGCACAGACTTACGAGACTGACTTGATTATCCAAGAAAAGATTGACTCGAAAATGGTGTATGATAACATCAAGGATTTGCGTATGGCGAGTAAAATGACTCAACAAGGGTTCGGTGATTATTTCGGTGTACCGATAAGAACAGTTCAATCTTGGGAATTAGGTGAGCGTGAATGTAAATCATTCATCATCGAATTAATGGAGTTCAAACTACGAAAGAACGGGTTGATTAAGTAATGGATGGATGTGTTAAGGTACTCGTATATATATTATTATTCCCTATTATTGTGCCACTGTGGCTCATCGGTAAATTGTTTTTCTGGTGGCTACCGACAGGCAGTGATAATTGGTATTGGTGGTAAGATATGAAAGAGCAGAGGATTTATTCCCCTGCTCTTTTTATTTTAGCACTCGATTAAATATACAACCATCGCAGAACTATCATACTCACCTATATAAGTTTTCATATCCTTACCACCATAGGTTATGTGTGCAAAAGGTTCTCGAAGATTTAGGTCGTATAAATCCTCTTGGCTCACCTTAAACCTATGTTTGATATGCCCACCATATAAATGTTCCACTGTAATATTTAGTGGGTGTATAATTCGCCCATTATAAACAAACTCTGTTGGATGGTGTTTATAATGGAGTTTCTGTGACGGGCGTTCAACAGTTTGTGGCTCGTCGTCCTTGTCGATAGGTCTAAATAACCAAACAAAGAACGCAATAAACAATATTAAGCATAGCCATTTCATTGTTCCACCTCACAGTAATCACAATAGTCGAACACATCTATAAATGTATCAAACTTAATACAGTATGCTTGCATAAGGTCATTAGTGCGTTTAAGGTTGCAATACGCACAAAATAAACATATCCTGCTCATAGGTTTACTCCTTGTAACAACACTTGCCATTTTTCCAAGCACCACATTCATTCTCTGCACAGTCTACAAACTCTGCTTTATTCATTTGCATTTCTGTGTACTCGGTTTGGCAACCTTGCTCGTTATATTCGGCATCCATGTGAGTTCTAATAACTCGAGTAACTGCGTAAGGACATTTCATAATATCACCTCAATTTATTCTACAATCAAACCCATTTCTAATACACCACAGTAAAGCATCTATCCTGTGTGAGTGCGTAGCAGAATCTAGGTTATAAATACACTTGTAAACAGTCGCCCAAAAGATTTTATCGTCCTTGGAATAAGGTATATCGTATTTCTCGCAAAACGCTATGATTCTATCCTTATCCATAGACAATAAAGCCTCGTCACGCTCTTTAACATAAGATTCAAAATCGTTTTTTCCGTTAATATAAGTCTTCATTCAACCACCTCATCCATTTTGCTTAAACAATAAGGACAGCCATTAAATTCGTTAATCATTCCAAAAGGTACTGCTATTGTGTCTTTGCAGTTGCTACATTGATACACAAATGTAGTGATGTCATTATCAACCAATATCCAATGAGCATGTTTTAACTTAACATACTCCCTCTTGTCCTTTAGACACGGGCAGTTCTCTGGGTCATTCTCGTAAGAAGTTGTATTAATACAAGGTTCACAACATAAACATATATCATAGCAAGTCATAATTACTCATCCTTAAAATCATTCCATTTGACCTTAACAACAAGCCTTTCGTTCTTGTTTGTTTTGATTTGTATCTTTGGCTTAATTACAATGCCCTCCATAAGTGCAGTGCCTATTGTAGATTTAGGATGTTTTTTCACAAATTGGATTGCTTCTTCAATGTCGCCCTCAAAAACCAAAGGCACAACATCTATTCCTAAATTCTTGCCAATATCAGCAACATTAGAATAATCAAGCCAAATATTCTTTTCTGGGAAGTACACATCAAACAGTATAAATGAGTTGTCCTCTCTGTATTCTGCACCAATTTTTTGGATTTTGTTCCCGTAACCCTCACCAAACAAAACAACTTTTTTATCATCAAACATCTGCTCAAATAATTGTTCCATTTCGTAAGTACAAAACTTGGCAGTTAAGTAATCATAAAGATAACTAGGAATAACTGATTTTTCTGTTCTGCCTTGAAAAGAAATCCTGTAACCATCCCATACTATACCAATGTTTGTTCCGTCAATCTTTTCTGTACCAATCCACTGACATTTAGCAAGGTATTCAACTAATGAATTTCTATAAACGCCATATAACAGTTTACCTTTGTTATCTCTCTCAAAAACAGTTTCAATTTTAGGGTATTTATTCATATTAATATCTCCTCATCATTAAATAATTCCTCGTTAAACTCTACGCCATATTGATAGGCAAGTCTTTGCAGAATAGTTCGGTTGTAGTCTACATCGAACTCCTCACCATCCTTGGTCTCGCAAGTGTTTGATGTCAAATACTCACTAACCTCGTTCATAGTTTTTAGCAAGGATTGTTTTAGTCGGTTTAGTCTCTGCTCACCAAATCCAAATTCCTCGTCCATAGTTATACAAAGCGACAACATAAACCAAAACATAAATCGCTTTAACATTTTATCCTCGTGATGTTCCATATTCTCACGATAGACTTTGTCGACCTCACTCTTGATAAAGTCACGCTCTGTCTTACTACGGCGTGTTCTAGTTATTGCTTTCATTTATTACTCCTCTTATCCTTTTAACTGCGATTTCAAAATAATCTTTATCTAATTCAATACCAATAAAACGACGATTAAGATTAATACAAGCGACACCTGTTGAGCCACTACCCATACAGTTATCTAATACAGTTTCACCCTCGTTTGTGTATGTATTAATCAAATATTCCAAGAGTGCAACTGGTTTTTGCGTTGGGTGTACATTATTTCCATTTACATTGTAAAAGTTTAGAACAGATAATGGGTATCTATCACCATTATTGTTTGTTGTAACAATGGTTTTTGCGTCTATATTCGCTTGAAATGCTCCACTTTGTTTTCCTTGTTTATACACATATGGCTTAAAGCCTTTTCTCATTTGTGGGTTATATGTTGGTAAATGTTTATAAAAAACACTAATATTTTCGTGGCTTTTTAATGGCATTCTTTTTGCATTTAAAAACCCAGTACCTCTAGTCTTTTCCCATATCCAATCATATCTAAACCACTTTAAATTACTCATTCTTAAAGTGCTAGAAAAAGGTTCATTACCAAATAAAACAATAGCTCCATTGTCTTTAATAATTCTTTTGTATTGTTTCCATAATGGTTCAAAAGGAATAGCAACATCCCATTTACAATGAGTAGTTCCATAAGGTAAATCACAAAGTATCATATCAATACTTTTATCAGGAATATCCTTCATTAATTCAAGGCAGTCACCTTGTAGCAATTTGCATTTTTTCATTTAGTCGTCCTCAATAATATCCAAAATTTCAGCATCACTAAGTTCCTCGCCATATTGACTCTGCTTGGCTTCAAGTACAACTTTGTTGGTCTCTTGATACTCGTGAGTTGATTTCAACAGAAACATTGAAAAAATCTTATCACTTGACCCATCCAACGCAGATTGCTCTAGCATATCAGCAAATACAGTTTTAACGAACTGCAAATATGCTTGTACATCTGGGTAGTTTGTATCTTTCATCCATTCTTTGAGTCGGTATAACGAAATACCTAACCTCGCTGATAAACCAGTCACAGTAGGCAAAATAGCGTGAGTTTGACAGTATTGAATATACTCTGCCGACCTACGCTTAATTTCGTCTAAATCATTATTCCTACAAGGCACACACATACGCTCGTTAAAATCCTCGAGAGCATCAAGTGCTTCACTTGCGTGCTTGGCGACCATTTCATATCGAGGTGCGTTCTTACCTGCACTGTTATACAGTGTTGGTACGCCGTTCTCACTTGTTGGCATAATTATTCGCCTCCTCGTTCCATATTTTGATTAGGTCTGTTATAACCTTGTTGGTGTGAACAGTCCACTCGCAACACGGACACTTAATAAGAAATTCGTTGTTGCGAATTTTTAGCGTTGGCACACCTTTGTAGCCACATTGTGGGCAGGCTACTGCACATAAATTGGTGTTATCCATAGTATCACTCCTGTAAAGAAAATCACTTGCATTGTACTTACAAGTGTAAAGTATTTTGCTTGCATATAGTCACCTACAATGGCGTATAGTGGTATTTTTACACTACTATACGCCGTAAAGTTATTCGGCTTTACATTCAAAGCCTCGTTCAGTGTTCGTTCTGTAAGCCACAATGTCTGGTCTGTACTGTGGAAGCAGTGCGTTGACCTGCATTATGAACCTACGGCGTGATGATGGCTTATGACCAGATACTGCACACCAAGCAGTGTAATGGGCATAAAACTCTCCGTTAGTAACTCGCTTAAATCCTGTGTCTCGTTGAATAGGCATACGAAATTCCGTAACGAAATCAATAACAGGATTTGTAAGAGCAGTAAATTCCTCGATAAGTTCCTCTGTATCGTCAGCCTTGGTGAACTCCCCTACGCTTCGTAGTTGTCGATAACCACTGATGACCCAATTCATAATTCCAGATAAATACTCTGGGTTGCTGAATTTAGCCTCTAGTGTTCTGTCGATTGGTTGTTCGAGTTCATTATCTGGGTTAGGGTCGTCGCAAAACTTGACAGGAAATCTCACAAACAGTAATCGGCGTAGAAATCCATTAGAAGTGTCGTTTGGTTTCAAGTATTCGTTACACGACATAATTACTTTCGCTCTTGGCACGAAATTAACATAGTCCTTACCCTTGTAACACGCTGAACAGGTGTCACCTGCTACAACTGACTTAAAGTAAGATTCTGCTTGTGCAACATTCGAGCGTGTCTCACTTGAAATATTCAACATACAATCCATCAGTTTAATTCGTTGGAAATCCTGTGCAAACGCAGACATTTCGACATTTGCTATGTTTTCCTTGCCGTAAACAAGGGTCATAACATTAAGCAACACTGACTTTCCGTTAGAACCACCACCAATACAACACAACGCTCGTTGCATTTCATTATCTGGGTATAGGATATAACCCATAAATTCCTGCAAACAAGCAGATTTACGAGTATCGTATGCAGTAATACTGTCGATGAATCGTTCCCATTCTACGCACTCTGCTTGTGGGTTGTAGTTGTATTTCAGCGTGTAAGAACACATATCGTCCTTACTGTGATTACGAAATTTGAACTCACCTGTCAGTTCGAGCGTACCATTTTGGAAATTAAGCACTGGTTGTGTGTTAAATTTCTTATCTGTAACTGTTTTAACCTCGATAAGTTTAAGAACTGAATTAACACGAGTTGCCGATGCTGAATCACCAAGTTTTTTAACGGCGAACTGCATAATCTGCTCTTTCAAATGCTTTTCCCACTGCTTGCCATTCCAAACGAAGTGTCCTATCGCAGGATTGAATAATATGTCGTGTTCCTCGCATATTTCCTTGGCGATGTCCTCCTCGGTAGGTGGTGCAGTACAGATTTTTTCGACTTTTCTTATAAATTGCTTGTTAATTTTGATTTGGTCATCATTAAGCAACTTATCAAAGATAATCATAGTCTGTGTTTTGGTCATTCCCTTTGTAACAGTTTGCATGAACGAGCAGAAATCCTCCTCGTCTAACTGTTTTACTAGGAAATTAAGACCATCTTGTGCATCGTTGATAAGATTTTTAAGACCGATACGATAATATGTAGGGTCTGCGTACATTTCGCTTACATCCTTATGTGAGGTAGGTACTTGTCCTACCACGAAAGGAATTTGATTTTTGGCTAGTATGTTCGCCATTTTATAGGTGAATTTTTCACCTGCGTGTGTACGAGAGTCGTTATCATACACAATAAGTACCTTTTTATAGGTTTTTAGTAATGGCAAAACAGTTTTAAGTTGTTTTGCTGAAAAATGACCCGTGATAGCACTGATACACGAGTAGCCTGCATCTATAAACGATAAGCAGTCAAACATACCCTCTGCGATGCACATAAGGCTTCTGTCGTCGGTTATCGTATCAAGACCGAACACGATATGCTCGTTGTAGTCGTCTATCGGCATTTTCATATACTTTTTGTCGCCATTTTTACAATTTGGCATCGCTCTTGTTGCATAATAACAACAGTAGCCGTTTTTATAGTATGGCAGAGATAATCTGCCGTCTGGTGTACGACCGATTCGGTATCTTTCGATTATATCGTTGGAAATTCCACGAGAATAAAGATACTCATAATCTTGTTGTGTTAATTTGCTATGCCAACGAGCGATTTTGTTGTTAAGTGTGTTGGTATAAGCCAACCATTTTTGCTCGGCTTTAGGGTCGTAATTCTCATCCTTGATGTTAAGTTTTTCAGCAAGGAAATAGATTGCACGACCTCGATTGCCCTCGAATTTGTGCATAGCACATAGGTCGATGACATCACCACCCTGTGCTAGTCCAAAATCAAAGAAAAAATCCTCTGTAACATAAAAACTCGTAGGATTTTTAGCATTGTTTCGTAGTGGCGAAATACATCGTTTTCCTGCCTCCACGAAAACGCCTGCGAACATCTGTAAGTAGTCGATACAGTTGATTCGTTGCTTTATCTCGTCAACATTAATCACTTAACGCCACCCTCTCGCAGTTTTTGTATGGTCATAGGTATATCTACCATAAACTTGTTGCCACACATAATGTGAGGGATTTTATCTTGCTTACACCAGTCACGCAGTGTTTTCTCGCATATACCGAGTCGAACACTTGCTTTTGGAATAGACAAATAAATCTGTTCTTCCATATTAACCTCCTAATTTTTGAGTAAAATTATCCCCATTGGTCTGCTATTGCTTGTGCAATACCGATAGCAGTTTTACTTCTTGTCTTTGACCTATCTTTACCCAAACCGATACAGTGTGCTTTGGAAAATGTGGTTTTTCGTCCATCTTTCCTTGTGTACTCTATAATTTCTGGCTCAACGACATTTGTAGGTTTTAGTTTTGGTAAACCCTTTAGCCAATAACAGGTCTTTTTTCTAATAGGTTCACCAAACCAAAACGGCTGAATGTGTTGTGTAGGTTTAATAGGCAGATTGTACTTCTCGCAAAGGTCTGGGAAATGTTCTTTTACATATTCGCCACTAATAATGTTTACGGGGTTCTCAATCATAACCTTGTCGCATTTGGCTTCAAGGAATTTGCAAAAGAACTCTATACTCGCCCTTTGGCTACCATTTAATCTCTTTTTCTCGAAGTGTCTAGCACCACTAACGGCTAAATCTGTACAAGGTGGAAATGCGATTATCATATCCCACTCGCCCACCTGTGTGTGTGTGTGTGTGTGTGTGTCAGCAGTCGTAAACTCACAGTTGCCGTTCAACAGTGGTATTACATCACCTTGGATGTGCCATTCTGGGTGTCCACCAGAACACTGTTGAATATCGCAACTGAACGCACGATGCCCCTTGTCACGGAAAGCCTTACACACTCGCTGACTTTCCTCACAAGCAACTAATATATTCATAATTTTTCCTCAATAATTTATAACGATTCCTCGTCGTCCTCAATTTCTATTCTTAAAATCTTAAACCCTTTGTCTCGACCACTATACTGCTCACTCACCCTTTTACGAGTGGCAGTATATGAGTCATCAAGGATTTTTGATAATTCGTATAATGTCTCGGCTTGTGCGATTGGTAGTTCGTACTCATCAGCCGATACTGCTTCCCATATAATCATTATTCTATCAACCTCAAATCTGCTACATCTGTTACGATATAACTACTTTTCGCTGATATGTCCTTAATGTTTGCTACATACTCGTAGCCGTCCTCACCTAGTCGCACTGTCACACTATCGAAAATGTATTCGTTTCCGTGATATAACACCTTACGATTTAGGTTGCTTTTAATATCCGATAATCGCATAAGCATCCTCCACTGAACGAGCAACACCTGCAATAGCACCACTGTCACGCATAGCCTTAATGAAATCCTTTTGGTCTTGCCTAGGATATTCATTTGGTAACTTAACCTCTATGTAAAACGCTTTTCCGTCTGGTCTGTGACCCCAAACATCACTCTCGCCGTGATGTCCTATATTCACAGGCGTGCCATTCTTTGAGTAAAACAAACCGACAGTGTGGTTTACGGCGTAACAACCTACCTCATTCAGTGCTACTATTATTTTGTTTTGTAGTGCAGTTTCTCTGTTCATTAACGCCCTGTACTACCAAATCCCTTGTCGTATCTTGGTGTGTTATCCTCAATATGAACTAGGTTTAACTCTGGCAAAGCGATACTTACAAGGACAAGTTGTGCGATTTTATCGCCGTAATTAACCTCGTAATCATCCTCGCCGTGATTGTACAACTTAACAACGATTGAGCCTGTATAACCAGTATCAATAACGCCGTCAGCCGTAATATTGTGTTTAACATTTAATCCACTCTTTGATTTAATTAAACCTGCATATCCATTTGGGATTTCAAGATGCACGCCTGTACAGAATGTGCAAGAACCTTTTGCAGGTATAATTGCACCTTTCGCTGCATACAAATCCAATCCTGCATCAGTCTTATGACCTCTTGTAGGTGGAATAGCAAATTTATCAAGTCTAATATCAATAGTCATTTTTTCATTCCCTCCAAATGATGATGTATTACATCTAAACTCTAATGGGTCTATCATCGTCGTATTCCTTTCACTCGTGCCATTTTATAAACCCACGCAGGCGAATAGCCACGCTCACGCTGAATCTTCCAAAGGTCGTCCAAAGTTCGACAAGCACCGACTTCCATACGCATAAGTTTTTTATATTCCTCAACCCTTGCCTGTTCCTCTGCCGTTACACGCTTTAATTCAACATTTTCCATCTGTCGCAACTCTCTACCCTTAACCTCATACTTAAAACCACAATACGGGCATACAGGGGCAGTTTGAAATACCTTAAAGCAGTTGTCGCAAGTTCTAATAGTGAACGAGCCGTCCTCATTTGTATGCTTTTTTACCTCTAACTTCCTGTCAAGACTCCATTCGTGCTTTGTATTAGGTAGTCCGTGTCGTTGAAAATTTCCCACGAAATCAATTATGGTTGCACGCTTGCCCTCTTGTGGAGTAAGCACTCTGCAAGCCTGTTGAATATAAAGTGGCAAACTCTGCGTTGGTCGTAATAGCAGTGCAACGCTTGCGTTTGGCAAGGTAATACCCTCACTGATAAGATTACAGTTGCACAGTATTCTGTACTTGCCATCCTTGAAATCTTGCAACGCTTGCTCTCGAACTCGTTTCGGTGTACCACCATTAATAGACCTTGCAGATATGCCGTTGTTATTGAATAATTCGGCTATATCGTCTGCGTGTTTAACACTGGTGCAGTAAGCAATCGCTTGCCTACTATCACCTAATTTGTTGTAATTTTCTATGATGTTGCCATACAATCGTGATTGACACATCATATCGGTTAATTCTTTGTTGTTGAAATCGCCTGCTACAAGGCTAATCTGGTCGGTATCAATCCCTAGGTCTGGTGCATAGTAATCGAACTCTGCAATAGCACCTTGGCTCATCAACTCGTCCATACTTACACCTATAATCAACTCATCGGCAAGTGTAAGTGGATTGCCGTCAAGTCTAGCAGGCGTAGCCGTAAACAATATTCTTGCAGATGTCGAGTAAAACTCGGCAACTCGCTTGTAGCTCATCGCCTCACTTAAATGTGCCTCGTCAATAATGATTAACTTTGGTGGTGGATATTTACCTAGTCGGCGAACCTCGGTAAACACACTAGCCACACGCACATTATCAAACTGTGATAGCAACTCGCTTAACTGTGATAGCAACTCTATTCGATGTGCTAAAACAAGCACCTCACCTTTTGTACATTCACAGATTTTTGCGATGATATAACTCTTACCAGACCTGCACGGCAAGACAGCACAAGGGTTATGTCGTTGTATGTATGCTTTATGTATCTGCAACAACACATCATTCTGGTAAGGTCTTAAATCAATCATCCTTTTTGATTTGCAACTTTATTGGATATAATCTTGATAGTAGATATACGCTGATAACAACTAGACAATATTTCCACTTGAAATCAATGCCAATTCCATAGCAAAAGCCATAAACACACAATGGAATACAACCTAAAACTATTAATAATAAGAGAATATATCCAATTATTTTACCTAGATTCTTATAGTCCATTAGAACTCTACGATGTCATCGCCGATAGGTTCAAAGTCGCTTGTTGGTAATGGTGCAGTGCCATTTCCTGCGTTTTTCCAAGCAGGTAGTTGAGCAGTTTTCTTGGCATCAAGGTAATAACTTACCTTTGGGTTAGCCTCGCCGTTGTAGTTTTCGTGCTTAATACGAACACCACCGACCTTGCCAACTAGACCCTGTATCTGTGCTACAACCACATTAGGATTTACACCGAATGATTCTGCAATCTGCTGAATCTTGGTGTTTGTTCTCTTACGAGCAGTTTCATCCGTGCCGTCAAACACGAGATAATCCCATACCTTGCCTGCATAACCAGACACTTCGAGTGTAAGTTTAAGCATCTGCTTTTGAGTCTTTGAGAACTGTTCCTCAACGCTCAAAACTCTTACTCGGTGATTACCCTCTGGGATAGGGGTAAAATTTCTTTCCTCTACATCATTAGCATCAAAAATCCAATTAGCCATTATTTCTTACCTCCGTTAAATAGTTCTTCTGGCTTACACGCTTTTCTGCAATAAATTTGGTCTTTAGCATAGCGTGTTGATGTACCCTCCAAGGCAAATCCATATTCGCCCTTATCGTTCTTGGCAACTGTACCAACGATATTACATAAGCCACAGAATGAGTCGAGAATTTTAACTGGTAATTTAGGTTGTGAACGCTTTACCATTTCACCATTGGCGTTCATAGTGTCCTCGTAATCACACCATGCAGTGAAAATGATATTACAATTAGCGTTGTTAGCCTGTCTAACAAGCCTTTTGAACGCTAGATATACAGTTTGGTAAGCATTACGCAAATCCTTAAATTTGCCACTCTCTGTCATTTCTAGGATTGCAGTATCAAACAAAGTTGATAAGTTGTCGCAAATAATTGTGTCGTACTTGTTTTCGTTGATAGCGTTAGTGAATCGCTGAATGAATCCAATATCGCCGTCACCCTCCAAATACTGCTTTACAACTTCAACATCGACATTAGGTCGTTGGAAATTGTTAAGTACAATGTGTGAGTTGTCGCTCGAAAGCAACTTAATTTTGCCCTTTGGTTTACTTGTAACCAACTTGCCAGTCTTTTCGTCGAAAGTGGTAAAACCACCTTGTACTCTAGTGGAGTTGACTGTCTTACCTCCACCAGAGATTGAATAGATAAGTGCTACTGCCATATCTTTTTCCTCCAATGTGCCGTAATTATTTATTTACTCTGTGAACTGCAAAGCGAACATACAATGTTGACTGCTTCATCACGAGTAAAGCCGTTATCGTTTAGTGACTCAACAAGAAGTGCCAACTGTTCTGCACCCTCATTAAGTTGAGATTTTGCCTTTTCGGTTTTTAACTCTTTTTCGAGTTCCTTTTGTTCCTCAAAGATTTCTTTCATTCTTTCAGTAACCATCACTCTTAACCTCCTTTCCTAATTTTCAAATGCAATAAGTTCCTCGCCGTATGGCAGAGATTTGATAAATTCACAAAAGTCACGCCATTCGTCCAACTTATGATTTTTTCTACTGTGGTACATATTTCTCAACACCTCGTAGTTGAGCATTACAGTACGCTTTTGGTTGTATGAACTAGGTAGCAGTTGAATCATTTGCCACCAATAACACTTGTTGTTTGACTTGATAAACAAATCTCGATATTCATTAAGCATTTCTACTGTTTTATTCAAGATGGACATACTGCAACCGAATAACTTTTCGTGACTAAAATCATCAACAGTAAACTCTTTAGCGTGAATCTTGTGCATTGTAGAGCAACTGTTCGCCACAGTACCTACCTTGTAAGTGTCGGCTTCTTTCCACCAGTACAAAGGGGCAGTAATATCAACATACACAATAATCATTCGTAGATATTTTCTGTGGTCGCCACTACCTGCCTTTATAAGATTCTGCATAAGTTTAAGGTCGTTTGCACCAACATCAAATCTTGGTGTCAAGTTTAGTTCAGCATCCTTATGCCACTTACTATCGCTCTTATCCCAACTATTCATAGGATTTCGCATACCTCTTATGGTTTCCTCAAAACCATAAACAGAAGCGTTTTCAATCTTAATCATCGCAACCTCCTAGCATAAGCCTTGTGCTTTAGCCATTTCGATTTCATAGTTAGTCATTCCAACCAACTGAAAATCTAGTGGTTCGCCACATTTCTTAACTGCTCGACAGTGGTCACATACGCCACATCCTACGATTTCTTTCTCGCCGTTTTTCATAGCAAGAACCTGTGGCATTTCTGCCTCAATTTCGACCAAACACTCATCGAGTCGCCATTGTGGCACATTGATAATTTCGATGTTGCTAGGTTCTTCCTTAGTCACTACTGCCAAGTAACAAGGCAATTTAATACCTGTGTTCAAATAGTGAACATACTGATAAACTGCTAACTGCCAATCATAGTGATAATGCTCTATGAATGACTTGCCGAAAACTCGTTGCATATCTTTCATAACCTTTAGGTCGACAATCGCATCGTCTCGCAAGTTATCCATCTTAATTTTCCATTCACAACCGAAAAATTCAGCAGTCTCAATAACCTGCTTTTCGCCGTCCAAAACATAATGGCAAAAAACTTCATCACTCTTGATACGCTCAATAATCGCATCAGCCTTAATATAATCTGCCTTTAATGTGCCGTCCTTTTTGAATATCTCTGGGTGTAATTCCTTAAATTCATCGAGCGTTCCCTCTGCCCACGCATCAACATAACCACCAACAAGCAGTGCAGTTTTAGCAGGCATTTGATACTCACCCTCTAACCCTGCTTTTGCCCTTGCAGGACAGTCAACCCAAGATTTGAGTTGTGATACGCTCATGTACTCTTTATTAGCCTCGTTAGAGTAATAATTCTCGTTAGTAATATTCATCGTTTACATACCTCGCTTCGTAATAATCGTTATCTGCCCGTTCGTACTCGTAGTCCTCATACTCTCGTAGTCGCTCTTGGCGATACAATTCATTCTCGTACTCGTCATAACTCATACCCCAATAACTCATTTTCTCGTTTTTCGAGAATTGCTAGAACAAAAAATATTAGCCAATACGGCTAATGGCTCACCAGTCGCTCGTGACATTTCGACTGCATCATTCAGTTTAGGCATCTGCCCGTACTTGATTCGGCTAAACTTTTTATCATTCCAAGCAGGGTTAATCGTCTGCAAGGCTCTTACGAACTCTATGTCGTTGTCATAGTGTCGAAAGATAAATCCCTCAAAATCCTTATTTAGCATTTCCTTTTCCTTTCTAATTCTCGTTTTTCGAGAATTGTAGTGTAAAATATATAAAGGTGCGATAAAACAACACCTTTATAACTAATTAAAATATAGGTCGTATTGCTCAAACAAGATATATTCACCCTTGCGTAGCAATATACAAATCACATCTGTTCGGTAGACTGCTTCATTACGACTACTACACTGATATGAATATACTGCTCTGTAATCGAACACCTCGCCTCGCCTGCTCGACCTAAAAACTAATATTTCATACTTATTTCTATCGTACTGTACTGTCTGTACTACGAATGTTCTTTTGTCTGGACTGGTGACTTTGTTATAGAGTTTCCACCTATCCCCTTGCAATCTTGATAAGTTTGTCATAATATTGTAACCACTTTTCGAGAATTTCTCTTGATTTTCGAGAGAACATATATTATAATGTAATCATCAAATATAAGAAAAGGAGGGGTTCGTAATGACATCTGGTGACAAAATCAAAAGGTTGAGATTTAGACTAGGTCTTTCACAGTCGCAATTTGGAGACCAAATCAATTCATCATACCAAACAGTATCTCGTTGGGAAAGAGGTGAAAATGTGCCATTTCATAAGCAAATTGCAATTATGAAAAAATTTGGCGTTCCACAAGAAGATGTACTCGACGATGATGCTCTGCAAAGTCTTAATGATAATCAAGAAGTTATAGACAGAATCAAAAGTGACTATAATAAACTTGACGATGAGAGCAAGAAAAAAGTCGTTGCCTTAATCTTGGGATTTATCAACGAGTAATGTCTGTATTAAATTATCAACCTGTTCTAACTGCCCTTTGTCAAGTTGGGCGAGTATAATATTTACATTATCTGGGGTTATTTCCACAGTGTCGCCCCTCCTTTTATGGGTTTGTGTTTTAATGATAACACTCGAATAACGAGACAACAAGGAATTAGGTTGCTGAATGAAAATAAAAATAGGAATTTGGAGGTATTAGTGTGACTAATATAGCAGAGACCTTGGCAGAGTCATTAGTCTCTTTAATGACTGCTCAAAAGGTCACGAGTGAAAAATTAAGCGAGTTATCTGGGATATCAGTTCGTACCATCGGTAAACTACGCAACGCAAAAGTAAAAGACCCGTCATTGTCTACTGTAATCGCTTTATGCGATGTTTTACATTGTAGCCTTGACGAGGTATTAAATCGTACTGTATGTGATATTGACGAGTCTATGATGCTTAAATATCATACCTTGCCTAAAAGAGATAAGAAAATCGTTGATGCAGTATTGAGTGACAAAAAGGGGGAGTAAATAATGGCTAATATTACACCTCGAAAAAACAAAGACGGCATCATCACCTCTTACACTATTAGAGTTAGCAGAGGTCGTGATGCCAACGGCAAACGACTAAAGGATTTCACTCGCTCGTACCCAGATAAAAAGCGAGGCGAGTCTATTCCTAGTGGATGGTCACAAAAGAAAATAGAAAAAGAGGTTGAGCGTATTGCAACGCTCTTTGAGGAAGAATGTCGTAAGGGTACAGTGTCGATAGAAAAGGTCACATTCGATGAATATGCTCGAAAATACATTCGTACCAAAAGTGTTACAGGCAAGCATAAAAATAACACATCGACAAATTACGAATACTACTTGACTCGCATTAACGATGTGTCATTAAATGGATTTGGTTATATGTTGATTGGTGATATTAAATCCTCTCACTTAACCACATTTTACACCACATTGTTAGAAAAAGCAGTTAATCAAAACAACGGGAAAGGTTTATCGCCAAGCACAGTGCATCATTATCACAGTTTTATTAGTGCAGTAATGTCATTTGCTTGCCGTGAGGATGCAATTCAAATAAACCCTTGTGATAAGGCAGAACGAATTGAGCAAAAGAAAAAAGAGGCAAGCGTAATTAGTGAGGAAAACTTGCCAATCGTAATAAAGTGCATGGAAACATACGATTTAAGGATGAGAATTATATTTTATATAATGCTTACTACGGGTGTTCGTGTTGGTGAAGCACTAGGCGTAAAATATTGTGATATTAATTTTGAAAATGGTATAACACATATTTCAAACAATGTACAGTATTCTAAAAGTTATAAGACAGGAAAATATGAATTGTATATTGAGACCCTTAAAAATGGTGAAGATAAAGATGTCATTTTTCCACCTTATTTACTCTCATTAATAAAAGAAAAAGCCAAGCAAGAAAAATTGCTTAACTTAAATAGCGACTATTTTGTTTGTCATAAGGATGACGATGTAAGTACACCTATATACCCTAGCACAGTTCGTAAAGCATTAAGACGATATGACAAGAGAGGTATAGTAACACAAACTGTCAGTATCGAATACTTTGACCATAGAAGCAAACAAACCAAAGTAATCGAATACCAACAGAATGAGCCAATACATTTTGTAAGATTAGTTGACGACCAAAAATACAAAATACAAATTGGTGGAGTTGAAGATAACAACTATTGTTATCTTGATAAAAAATATGTAAAGACTGTACCAGAGGAATTAAAACCTCATAAATTTAGACACACATGTGCATCAGTTTTGTTTTTTCAAAATCTTGATGTTGTTACAGTATCAAAGTTATTAGGTCACAAACAAGTATCAACTACAATGAATGTTTATGCACACATAATCAAAAAAGTTGACGAAAGACCTGCACAAATCTTTGATAATATGCTCAAACAAAATACTGTATAATATAATATTGAGGTCACACAAAAAGTGACCTCTTTATTTATTTGTCACACAAATGTCACACAAAACTGTTTTTATTGAAATCTTGCAAGCGACATTTAGTAAGGAAATACGCCCCAAACCCAGTGTTTGAGGCGTATTCGCTTTGGTGGCTCATCCGGGAATCGAACCCGGGACACCTTGATTAAAAGTCAAGTGCTCTGCCATCTGAGCTAATGAACCATTTGCTACAACATAATGGTGTAGCTTTGGCTGGGGTGGCGGGATTCGAACCCACGCATAGCGGAGTCAAAGTCCGGTGCCTTACCGCTTGGCTACACCCCAATATTTGATGTGCCGAATAAAAAAAGTGGGGTGGGATATCAGATTCGAACTGATGACCTCCAGTGCCACAAACTGGCGCCCTAACCAACTAGGCCAATCCCACCATACTTTTGGCGCGCTGTGGGGGACTCGAACCTCCGGCCTACTGCTTAGAAGGCAGTTGCTCTATCCAACTGAGCTAACAGCGCATATTTATATTGGAGCGGGTGATGGGAATCGAACCCACGCGACCAGCTTGGAAGGCTGGGATTCTACCATTGAACTACACCCGCATGTCACGACGCACATTATTATATCTAATGTGCGTCGAATTGTCAATACCTTTTTAATTAATTTTAATTGTAATTTCATCACCTGATGACAAAGCAAACGATTTGATATCCTCGTCTTGATTGAAAACAATAGCATTAGCTAGTTTTTCCTCAACCTCTCGGCGAACAGCATCACGAAGACCTCTAGCATTTTTCTTTGAGCCGTACGCCATTTTTGCCAAAAATACTGGAACAGACTCATCATAGGTAAGATCTATTCCCTTATCCTTTAGGCTAGGAACAAGCACGTCAAGCATAAGCTTTGCAATTAGAGTGAAATTGTCAAATGTCAGCTGGTTGAATATTACAATCTCATCAATTCTGCCAAGGAATTCTGGACGCAAAAATCTTTCCAATGCTTTCATAGTAACCTCTTTGGTGATATCACCTGCTGATTTGCCAAAGCCCATTGTATTCTGGTCAGTTGAGCCAGCATTAGAGGTCATTATAATAACCGTATTTTCAAAATTAACTACTCTACCCTGTGCATCAGTAATTCTACCCTCATCAAGAATTTGGAGAAGAATATTCAACACGTCCTTATGAGCCTTTTCAATCTCGTCAAATAGGATAACACTATATGGCTTGCGACGAACTTTTTCGGTAAGCTGACCAGCGTCATCATATCCAACATATCCTGGAGGTGAACCAATAATACGAGATACGCTGAATTTTTCCATAAATTCACTCATATCAAGTCTAATGAGATTATCTGGAGAGTCGAACATTGCATCTGCTAATCTCTTAACAAGCTCCGTCTTGCCGACGCCAGTTGGTCCAACAAATATAAATGACTGTGGACGCTTCTTTGGACTGATCTGAATTCGTCCACGACGAACTGCATTTGCCACCTTTTCAATAGCGTCATCTTGACCAATAATATTTGCTTTCAACTCATTTTCTAGTGATGCGAGCTTTTTAATATCGCCCTGTTCAATCTTTGATGCTGGAATACCTGTCCATAAAGAAATAACCTTTGCCAAATCAGACTCTAGCACTTGATTATCCTTTGCCTTTTCGATAAGGTCTGGTAGCTTTGTATCGATGCTCATAACCTCTCCCTTTAGCTTAGAGATTAGCTCATAGTCAATCTCCTTGTCGCCATCAGGGATGGATAGCTTTTCAATATTCTCCTCAAGATTTTGTTTCTTCTCTGTGAGAATTTGGCACTCGCTAATAGCAGGGTTGCGAAGATTAGCACTTGTACAAGCCTCATCAAGCAAATCAATAGCTTTATCTGGCAAATATCTATCTGTAACAAAGCGTTCTGACATAGTAACAGCCTTATATACGAGGGTATCACTAATCTCTACCTTATGATATTCCTCATAATATGACTTTATACCAAGGAGCATTCTATATGCATCGTCAATAGATGGCTCCTCAATCTTAATTGGCTGGAAGCGTCGCTCAAGAGCAGCATCCTTTTCGATATACTTGCGATACTCGTTAAATGTTGTAGCACCAATAACCTGAATTTCACCACGAGATAGTGCTGGTTTAAGGATATTGGCAGCATTCATTGTGCCCTCACTATCGCCAGTACCAACAAGATTGTGTACTTCATCAATAAAGAGGATTATATTACCCTCGTGCTTAACCTCATCAACAAGGCCTTTAATTCTGCCCTCGAACTGACCACGGAACTGTGTGCCAGCAACAAGTGCAGTCAAATCAAGAAGATAAATCTCCTTATCAGCAAGACGAGCTGGTACTTGACCCTTTGCAATTCTAATAGCAAGACCCTCAGCGATTGCAGTTTTACCTACACCAGGCTCACCAATCAAGCAAGGATTGTTCTTTGTTCTACGACATAGAATTTGGATAGCTCTTTGTATCTCATTTTCTCTACCGATGATATTGTCAATTTTGCCATTCTTTGCTCTATCTGTAAGGTTGTTACAGTAGGTATTTAGAAATTTTCTAGTCTCATCCTGTGACTTCTTTGGCTTCTTTCTTTTCTTGTCCTTTGGTGAAGAGGAATCATTATCCGTAGCACTGTTCTCTACACCACCAAAGATATTAGCAAAAGGCATTGTTTGGGCACCGTCCATATTGTCACCATTGAACATATCACCCAATGAACCAAAATCGAAATCGTCCATATTCTCCATAAACTGTGCCATCTGCTGTGATGCTTGTTCAAGCTCCTCATCAGAAATGCCAAGCTTATCAATCATTTGACGAATTGGACCAACATTCAGCTCTTTTGCACATTGAATGCAAAGTCCTTCTGGAATGACCTCGTCACCCTCCATTTTTTGTATAAACACGACTGCAGGTCTTTCACCACAGCGTGAACACATTTGTTGTTTCATATAAATGTGTGCTCCTTAAAATTAGTCTTTATCAATGTCAGCATTAGCCTTGTTTTCCTTTAGCTGACGAAGGAATCCTGGCATATAACCAAATAGTGATACAAATGCTAGGCAAGCAGAGATAATAACCATTACCAATATAACTGGGTCTGGTAGAGCATTGAAGAACAAATGTCCAACAAGCGCGCCATTAGGACCGATAGCAATAATTGTAATCATAAATACATAGAAAACAACTGTAGCTAGCTTGCCCCAAACCTCTGCAGCAACTGGTCTCATACCCTTTGACAAAAGGAGTGCACCACCACATACCATAAGTAGCTCCTTAAAAATGAACAAGAAGAACAAGTACTTAAGTGGACCTTGCATAGACCAGAACTTAACAATTAAAATGATTACAATAGCGATTTGTGATAGCTTGTCAGCGATTGGGTCAAGGATTTTACCAAGATTAGATACCATATTGTACTTTCTTGCAATCTTGCCATCAAAAACGTCAGTAAGTGCTGCTACTATCATTGTAACAAATGCTGCTATGTAATATTCCTTAATAAACAAAGCAGAAAAAACTGGAATAAGTGCTATACGAATAAAGCACAACCAATTAGGAATAGTGTTCCAATTTGTGAACAAATCCTTTACATTCTCATTAAACTTACTCATTTCATACCCTCCGTTATAAAGTTAAATGGATTTATACTATCTAACACACCTAGCACTCTACTCGTTTCAAGCATTGTGTAAAAGGTGCTCTTTTCATCAAAATACTGTTGCAAAAATGATAATAATGACACAACAGCAAGCACTAAAACAGCAGATTTAAGTACTCCAAACGCTGCACCTAGCAAACGGTTAGCACGCTTGGTGACAGGAACGCGTTTGTCCTTCTCCTTACGGCGTTTGTCGTGCCTTTTAGACGATTTTTGTACCAATCTAATGATAAGGCCTGTCGATACAAAAAAGCCGATAAAAACTAGCAGGAATATCAACACCTTTGATAATGAAATCAAAATTGGCTCTGCCACAGTGTTGAGTAAATATGTAGAAATATCGTCCCCTTTGGGAACGGTAATATTGTCGAGATTAATCATCCCATTTAGAAATTCTGGTATTGACGATTTCGCTTCATTAATATTTTTCAGCGTATTATCTATACCCTTACCCTCGACAATCTTTGTTTGGATATATTCTAATGCTCTTTGTTTAAGAATCGTGTCATAAAACACTGGAGCAAGACTTTCACTACAAAAAAAGCAGAGCGAAAATCCAAACGCATATCTAATAATATTAACTATGCTTAAAAGTATGCCTTTTTTGTATCCCAAAAAAGCTGAAATAATAAACAAAGCTAATATTGTAATGTCAATATAATTAATCAATTATTTCACCCTAATTAATAACGTCAAGCTGTTGTCCAACCTGAACAAATGTTTTTGATGATAAGGTATCAGCACTATTAATGCTGTCATCACAATTAATAGATGATTTTTCCTTGCCCTTTGATAAGGAATAGGTAACAATCTTATCAGAGAACAATGCTGTAATTTCACTAGATGATGAAGATATATCCTTTACCCTATTATCAAGCTTAATACTAGTTTTTACCTTACCATTCTCCTTGACATAGGCAATAGTATTCTCATTTGCACCAGCATAATCAGTATAGTCAATAATCAGCTCATTATTCTTTGTATAAGTATAGTAAAGCGTATTAATTGTATTCGACTTAAATGTTACCTTTTCTTTCATTTGAGAGGTAATGACTGACACCATATTATCACCAACGACATATAGCGATGATGAACCATATCTCATATCAAGAATATTAGTATTGTCATATGTAAAGGTAGCAATATCCTTATCCTTGCCAACATTAATGGTGTGTAGCGTAGTCTTTAGCACAGCGTTAACAGAATTTACAGTGACATAAGCACATTTCTTACCAGATGAATCGATAGCAACGTCAACAACATATCCGTCTTTAACGTCGAGTTTCATTAAAGTCTTAAGGGACTGGTTAATAACAAAAACAGATGATTTTGCATTATCGCTCTGTGTAGCGTAAATAATATTGCCATTTGATGCAACATCAGCTGTGAGTATTGATTTTGGCATAGACTGTTCAAACTTGTTATCGCTGAATGTATCAAGGCGAAGTCTAGTACCACCCTGGTCAACAAGGCAAATATAGTTGCCAGAATATGAAATCATAGGGTTAGCATATCCGTGATCATAAGAATATACACGCTCGGCATTGCTAGGATTAATGATAGTTAGTGAACTACTGGTGAGAATAGATAGCTTATCATTAACATTCTCAATACTAACACCACTAGGTGAGTCAAGCTGTAATGGATAAGCATCGGCATCAGTAGTCATAGATAGTGACACCTTGCCATTGGAGTCGGTATACTTGTTCTTAATAGCTTTAAAATCAATTTCCGACACTCGCATTGCAAGTAGCAAGGCAATTATCACTCCAAGAGCAGACCATATTATTATTTTTGTCTTTTTATCCTTTTTTCTAGCACGCTCTCGACGCGCATTCTCTCTTTCATTAGATGGCATATAAACTCCTAATAATTCACCTTGTTAAGATACAGACCCTGTGGTGGTGCTGTTTTGCCTGCTCTCTTTCTGTCGCAGGATAGGATAACATTTTTCAGCTCTCCCTCTGGTATTTTGCCCTCTGACACAAACAAAAGTGTGCCAACCATAATACGAACCATATTGTATAAAAAGCCATCGGCCTCAACAGTGAAACACACCATATCACCCTCTCTAGTAACAGAAAAGGAATACACATTTCGTACAGTATCCTCAACATCTGATTTTACCGAACAGAAACCACTGTAGTCAAACTGACCAACAAAGGCTTGAGCCTCTTTATTAAGGTAATCAACGTCAATATATGGTCGATAATGAAGAGCATAATCTGCCAAAAACGGATTGCGTACTTTGGCATTATATAGCTTATAGACATATTGCTTTGATTTCACGCTATACCTAGGGTGAAAATCCAATGCAACCTCTCTGCAATCAATAACAGCAATATCCTTTGGCAAATAGCCATTAAGTGCCATAACGACATTATCTGTACCAATAGCCATATCAGTATCAAGACTAACACAATACTCATTAGCATGAACGCCACTATCAGTCCTAGAGCAACCAATAACATTTAGCCTCTCTCCAAAAACAGACTCAATTGCATTCTGTAGCATTTCTTGAACAGTTACAGCGTTATTCTGTACCTGCCAGCCATGATAAGCAGAGCCGTCATATTGAATTGTCAAAAGCAATCGTCTCATATAACATTCTCAACTAATATTCTGATAGTAATAATTCCAGCAAAATACAATAGTGCAACAGTAAGGGAGATAAAATCAAGCCCCTTAAGTTTCATTTTGTTCATCTTTGTCCTACCATCGCCACCTCGATAGCATCTGCACTCCATGGCATATGCAAGCTCATTTGCTCTACGGAATGAAGATACAAACAATGGTATCATAATAGGAACAACAGCCTTTACTCTCTTGAGCAAGCCACCAGTTTCCATATCAGCGCCCCTACTCTTTTGTGCAGACATAATCTTATCCACCTCTTCAATAAGGGTTGGGATAAATCTCAATGCAATAGTCATTGTCATAGCGATTGAGTGAACATCGATATGAAGATATGTTAGTGGCTTCAAAAGACTTTCTATAGCGTCAGTAAGCGACGTTGGAGTAGTGGTATAGGTCAGCATTAAACCGAATATAACAAGAGTTATAATACGAACAGCCATAAATATGGCATTGAATATACCATTCTCCGTAATCTTGATAAATCCGATATGAACAACTGGATCACCAGAACCATAAAATAGATTTAACAATGTTGTAAACAGGACAATAACAATAATAGGTCTAACGCCCTTAAGTATTGTCTTTATATTAATTTGCGATATAGTAACGACAATCACTGTTGATAATAAAAGTACACCAAGTGCCCAAAAGCTCTTGCAAAGGAATATCGACACCATCATCACAATAGTAAGGACAATCTTCATCCTAGCATCCATCTTGTGCAAGATGGAATTACCAGGGAAATACTGACCTAGTGTAATATCGCCAATCATAGTGCTACCTCCTTTAAACGAAGGTATTCTGACTGTGCTTGCTCCAAAGTGTAGATATCAGTTCTACAAGGAACACCCATATCACGCAAACGAAGGAACACGTCTGTAATCTCTGGAACATTAAGTCCCATATTCTTCAACTCCTGACCACGAGAATAAACCTCATCGACAGTGCCAAGCATAGCAACAGAGCCATTTTTCATAACAAGAACACGATCAGCAATCTTTGCAACATCCTCCATAGAATGAGAGATAAACAGCACAGTATTGCCCTCTGATTTTTGATAATCAGAAACAAGCTTTAGTATAGCCTCCCTACCCTTTGGATCAAGGCCAGCACAAGGCTCATCAAGAATAAGGATTCTAGGTTTCATAGCGATGATAGATGCAATAGCAACTCTACGCTTTTGTCCACCAGAAATATCAAACGGAGACTTGTCCTGCATATCACGAGAAATACCAACGAAGTCCATACTCTCATATACTCGTCTTGCTATCTCGTCATCATCAAGTCCCATCTGCTTTGGACCAAAGGCAATCTCTTTAAATATAGTATCCTCAAAAATCTGATACTCTGGATACTGGAAGCAAAGACCAACAGCGAAACGAACACTTCGAATATCCTTTTTGTTCTCCTTTGACCAAATATCCTTGTCATCAAGACGAACAACTCCACTATGAGGCTTGATAAGACCATTGAGATGCTGAAGAAGGGTCGATTTACCAGAGCCTGTATGACCGATAACACCGACAATCTCATTCTCATTGCAGGAAAAGGACACATCGTCAAGAGCAGTAGTCTCAAACGGAGTGCCAACTCCATACACAAATGTTAAGTTTTCACATTCTAATAAAGCCATAAGTACATTCCTTTTTGGTAATGTCTATTTTAGGTTGTTAAATATCAAATCAGCACATTGCTGTGAATTTAAAACAGTGTTCTCGGATTGTAGTCCGAGCTTGCTAGCAAGCTCCGTTGATTGTGGAACGTCTAGCTGTAATGATTTTAGTCTTTCAATATCAGAAAAGACCTCATTTGGTGTGCCATCCATACGAATAACACCATCATCAATAACTACTACTCTATCAGCCTTTACAGCCTCATCCATATAATGAGTTATAAGAACAATAGTTATACCCTCTTTATTTAAGGCTAAAATGGTATCGATAACCTCTTTACGACCAGATGGGTCAAGCATTGCTGTAGGCTCATCGAGAACAATACACTTTGGTCTCATAGCGATGATACCAGCAACAGCAACCCTCTGCTTCTGTCCACCAGAAAGCTTAGCTGGTGACTTGTGTCGATACTCATACATATCTACAGTCTTTAGGGCGTCATCGACCCTTCTGCGACATTCATCAGATGGTATACCCAAATTCTCAACGCCAAATGCAACGTCCTCCTCAACAATAGAGGATACAATTTGGTTATCCGGATTTTGGAACACCATACCAACATTCCTACGAATATCGAATATTGTATCGTCATCCCTTGCCTCAATACCATCAACAACAACTCTGCCCTTATTAGCAAAGACGATACCATTAGTAAGCTTTGCTACAGTGGATTTACCAGAGCCATTATGACCTAATATAGCGACAAAGGAGCCCTCTTCAATTTTTAAATTAAAGTCCTTAAGGACCTTGATTTCCTTTTGCTGTGTTGAATCAAAGCTACCATTATCCTCATCAACAAAATAGGAAAAATCAACATTTTCAAATTCTATAAGTGCCATTTGAACACTCCATTAATTTATTTTGCTAGCCAAATAGCTGTTGCGCCACAAGGTAGTATACCCTCACTATCAGTGACTGGCAAACCAATCTCATCGGCTGTGACAGAGCCACCATGCTTCTTTGTAACTGTTTCATCAAGGATATATTTCATAACGGATGATGAAAGACCAGTAGTATACGAATTGAGCAAAATTGCTATTGGCTCGTCAGATAGCACCTTTTCGACCTCTGTCATAAAGTCAAACAAGCTATCCTCAAGGTGCCATATCTCACCCTTTGGACCTCTGCCATATGATGGTGGGTCTAGGATGATGATATCATACTTATTCTCTCGTCTAATCTCACGCTTGACGAACTTTAGGCAATCATCAACAATCCATCTAACGTCACCCTCTGCTACACCAGAAGCCTCTGCATTCTCCTTTGCCCAATTAGTCATACCCTTTGAGGCATCGACATGGACTACTGATGCACCTTCTTTAAGGCAAGCAACAGTAGCGGCACCAGTATATGCAAATAGATTAAGCACCTTGACGTCATCTCTACCACTGTTGCGAATAAGCTCACGAGTGAAATCCCAGTTTACAGCTTGCTCTGGGAACAAGCCAGTATGCTTAAATCCCATAGTCTTGATATTAAATATAAGGTCCTTATATCTAACCTGCCAAGCTGCTGGCATTCGAGTGAATACCTGCCACTGTCCACCACCAGTTTTTGAACGATGGTATTTAGCAGATGGCTGTGCCCATAGACGATTATTCTTTTCAGTTTTCCAAATAACTTGTGGGTCTGGACGAATGAGTATCTCTCTAGTCCATCGCTCTAGCTTTTCGCCATTAGAGCAATCGATGAGCTCATAGTCCCTCCAATCAGTTGAATATCTCATTATGACAATCTTTCCTTAACTACTGCTGCAATTTCTTCACCAAGACGCTGGATATGGTCGATATCCTTGCCCTCTAGCATAACACGAACAAGTGGCTCTGTACCAGATACACGGACAAGTACACGTCCATCACCCATAAGCTCCATCTCTGCCTTTTGAGTAGCAGCAATAATATACTCGTCATTATTATATTTTTTCTTACCCTCTGCAGATACTCTAACATTGATGAGCACCTGTGGATACACACTCATAATTGATGCAAGCTCAGAAAGCTTCTTGCCACTCTTAACAACAGTTTCTACAAGCTGAACACCAGATAGCTCACCATCACCAGTAGTAGCGTGGTCAAGGAATATAACGTGACCTGACTGCTCACCACCAATGTTGTAGTCATCCTTTAGCATTCTCTCAAGAACATATCTATCACCTACAGCTGTCTTTGCACAAGAGATACCATTCTCATCACAGAATTTGAAGAAGCCCATATTACTCATAACAGTAACAACAGCAGTATCATGCTTTAGTGTACCCTCATCCTTCATTCTCTTTGCACAGATAGCGATAACCTTATCACCATCAACGAGCTCACCATTCTCATCAACAGCAAGCATTCTATCGGCATCACCATCAAACGCAAGTCCCAAATCGAGATTTGCATCCTTAACGAATGCCATAAGCTCCTCTGGATGAGTAGAGCCACAATTATTGTTAATATTTGTACCATCTGGAGTATCAGAAAGCATTAGGCACTTTGCACCAAGCTTTGTGAATATCTCCTTTGCACATACAGATGCAGAACCATTTGCACAATCAAGTGCAATGCGAAGACCATCAAATCTAACTGATGCTGTAGATACAACATGGTCGATATAATCTTGTACTGCAGTCTTGCAGAACATACGATTACCAACCTCGCCACCAATCTTAACTGCCGGCTTCTCTGTACCATCAAGAATAATAGACTCAATCTCATCCTCAATAGCGTCATCTAGCTTGTATCCAGTCTTTTGGAAAATCTTAATACCGTTGTACTCACATGGATTATGTGATGCTGAAATCATAATACCAGCCTCACACTCGTACAAACCAACAAGATATGCAACAGCTGGTGTTGGAACGATTCCGATTGACAATACATTACAGCCAACAGAACAAAGTCCAGCTGTTAGAGCAGCCTCTAGCATATCACCAGATGCTCTAGTATCCTTTCCGATAAGAACTGTAGGCTTGCTACTCTTTGCACCCTTTAGCAAAACTGTTGCAGCAGCTGCACCAATCTTCATAGCAAGGTCATTTGTTAAATCCTCATTTGCGACGCCTCTAACGCCATCTGTACCAAATAATCTTCCCATAATAATCTCCTTATAAATCTAATGTCGTTTGACCATTGTTTTGTGTGTTAAATTCAAGACCTAGATGCTTATAACCAGCTGGTGTAACGCATCTACCTCTTGGTGTACGAGATAAAAATCCAATTTGCATAAGATAAGGCTCATACACATCCTCAATAGTAATTGACTCCTCACCAATAGCAGCAGCAATAGTCTCTAATCCTACTGGACCACCATTGTAGTTGCGTATCATAGTCATAAGTAGTCGTCTATCGATAGAATCAAGACCAAGCTCATCAATCTCCATGCTAGACAAAGCCTCGTTAGCAGCGTCGTATGTAATCACGCTGTCATACTTAATCTCAGCAAAGTCACGACTACGCTTTAGCAATCTGTTTGCGATACGAGGTGTACCACGTGAGCGTGACGCAATTTGATATGCACCCTTTTCATCAACTGGAATATCAAGAATTCTAGCAGAACGAGTGACAATCTGTGCTAGCTCCTCATTAGTGTACATTTCTAGACGAAGGATAACACCAAATCTGTCACGAAGTGGAGCAGAAATCTGTCCAGCCCTAGTAGTAGCACCAACAAGCGTAAACTTTGGTAGGCTGAGCTGATACGACCTAGCAGATGGTCCCTTGCCTATGATGATATCAATCTTGCCATCCTCCATCGCTGGATAAAGTATCTCTTCAACAGTTCTGTTAAGACGATGAATCTCATCAATAAAGAGAACATCACCACTCTCCAAATTAGAGAGAATAGCTACCAAGTCACCCTGTTTCTCGATAGCAGGACCAGAGGTGATACGAAGATTAACGCCCATCTCATTAGCAACAATACCGGCAAGAGTAGTTTTACCTAGTCCTGGAGGTCCGTATAGTAGCACATGGTCGAGAGGCTCATTTCTACGCTTTGCAGCCTCAATATATATTTTCAAATTCTCCTTTGCCTTTGCCTGGCCGATATAATCATCAAGCTGTTTAGGTCTAAGGGAATTTTCTATATCAGTATCGTGTTCAGTATATTCTGGAGCAGTAATCCTGCTCTCAAAATCCATTTCTGTCTCTATCATAAATCAATACCTCATAGCTGGGTTGAAAGTTGTTTAAGTCCAAGTCTAATCATATCGTCAACGCTAAGCGACTTATCCATAGCACCGACAACAGCGGATGCATCTGACTGGTTAAATCCAAGAGATACAAGAACCTCAACAGCCTCTTTTGCATTATCGTTACTAGCAACGCTCTGAATACCTTGTACCACAGCACTAACACCAGCAGAACCGATACCAACCATCTTGTCCTTAAGTTCAAGCACAACTCTTTCTGCTGTCTTTTTGCCGACACCGTTAGCAGCTTGGATAGATTTAACATCACCACTAGAAACAGCGATAGACAATCTATCAGGTGGCAACACACTCAAAATAGCGATAGCAGCCTTTGGTCCAATGCCAGAAACAGTGATAAGAAGCTTAAATGCCTCCAACTCATCAGCTGTAGCAAATCCATAGAGGTCCATAGCGTCCTCACGAACAGCAAGGTGTGTAAACAGATTAACCTCGCTACCAACAGAGGTCAAGGTAGTTAATGTAGTCATACTAACAAAGCATTTAAATCCAACTCCACCACATTCTACCACTACAAAATTAGGGTCAGAATATGTAAGTGTACCACGAAGATTATATATCATCTTGCCATACCCTCTCTTTCCATCTGTTGTTTAATCATATCGTTAACTCGATTAATTGATGAGCCACTAGCGTGTGCGTGGCAGATAGCCATCGCCAATGCATCGGCTGTATCATCAGGCTTTGGCACTGATGGTAGACCAAGAATGTTCTTCGTCATCTCCATAACCTGTTTTTTCTCTGCTCTGCCATAGCCAGTAACCGACTGTTTAACCTGTAGTGGTGTGTACTCGAATATGTCCTTATTGTACATTTGAGCAGAAAGAGTAATAACTCCCCTTGCTTGTGCAACATCGATAACAGTCTTTTGATTTGAATTATAGAACAGCTTTTCCATACTCATTGCATCAGGCTTATACTTTTCAAAGATATAGCACATATCGTTATAAATAGTCTGTAGTCTGATAGGAAAAGGAGTGCCAGCATCAGTAGTTATCGCACCATATCCAAGCACCTTAAATCTTGAATGACTATATTCAATTACACCCCAACCGACAATAGCGTAGCCAGGATCAATGCCCAAAATCACCATAAAACATAATTTCCCATAATAATTTTGTTAATTATACCACATAATTATAAAATATGCAATATTATAATATATAAATAAAACAGGTAGGGATAATCCCTACCTGTCAAAATACGATATTGGTATATAACTTATACAATACCCTGAGCCATCATAGCATCAGCAACCTTTAGGAAACCTGCAATGTTAGCACCAGCAACATAGTCACCATCAAGACCATACTTCTTTGCAGCATCGTCCATATTGTGATAAATGTTAACCATGATATCCTTAAGCTTTGCATCAACCTGCTCGAATGTCCAGCTCATACGCTCTGAGTTCTGGCTCATCTCAAGTGCAGAAGTAGCAACACCACCAGCGTTTGCAGCCTTACCAGGTGCAAATAGAACGCCATTCTCCTGTAGATACTTTGTAGCCTCAAGAGTTGTAGGCATGTTAGCACCCTCAGCAACAGCAATAACGCCATTTGCTACGAGCATCTTTGCATCATCAATATCAAGCTCGTTCTGTGTAGCACAAGGAAGAGCAACGTCACACTTAATCTGCCATACGCCTCTACCCTCATAATACTCTGCAGAAGGTCTAGCCTCAGCATAAGCTGTAAGTCTCTCTCTTCTGTTCTCCTTAATATCCTTAAGAAGAGCAACATCGATACCGTCCTTATCATAGATCCAACCAGTTGAATCAGATACAGTAACAACATTAGCACCAAGCATCTCTGCCTTTTCTACAGCGTAGATAGCAACGTTACCAGAACCAGATACGCAAACAGTCTTGCCCTTTAGGTCGTGACCGTTGCATCTTAGCATCTCATCAGTGAGGTATAGAAGACCGTAACCAGTAGCCTCTGTACGAGTTAGAGAACCACCGTATGATAGACCCTTACCAGTAAGAACGCCCTCATATCTGCCCTGAATTCTCTTGTACTGACCGAACATGTAACCGATCTCTCTAGCACCAGTACCGATATCACCAGCAGGAACGTCAGTGTCAGCACCGATAATCTTGCAGAGCTCTGTCATAAAGCTCTGGCAGAACATCATAATTTCTCTGTCAGACTTGCCCTTTGGGTCGAAGTCTGAACCGCCCTTACCACCACCGATTGGTAGTCCAGTAAGTGAGTTCTTAAAGATCTGCTCGAAACCAAGGAACTTAACAATGCCAAGATTTACACTTGGGTGAAGTCTAAGACCACCCTTGTAAGGTCCGATAGCAGAGTTAAACTGTACACGATAGCCGCGATTAACGTGTACCTGACCATTGTCATCAATCCAAGGAACTCTAAATCTTAGAATTCTTTCTGGCTCGATAAGTCTCTCAAGAAGAGCAACCTGTCTGTACTCTTTTTCGTTTTGGTCGATTACTGGACGAAGTGAATTAAGCACCTCTGATACAGCCTGAATAAATGTTGGCTCATAGTAATCTTTTTTGTTTAGATAATCTAGAATTTCATCAACATATCCCATGATTCTCTGTCCTCTCTGAAATTAAAATATTTTTAGAAAGCACTTTAGCCGTCTAAATTATATACAATTTTAGCACTATGTATTTTTATTGTAAACATTTTTTGTTTTATTCAAAAAAATTTCGTCAATTTGTATAAATATTTGATTTTTATACACTTATATGTTATTGTATTTGCGAGGTAATTCTATGATTTTTAAGTTATTTTTGTGCATAATCGGCATTGGGCTTTTGTCCATATTTGCACTTCCACTAATGAGTGTGACACTAAATATAGGCAATATGTTCGGTATAGTATATAGCATTTGTATAATACTATGTGGCATATTCTTTGATATTATCCTGTTTAAAATATTACTTGTTTTATTAATCGTATTTCTCATTCCGTTCCTTATAACAATACACAGAATACAAATGGACACAAGAATGAAAGACAGGCACACAAATGCAGTAATTATACTCGGCTGTAGGGTTAAGGGTGACAAGCCAAGCCTTGCACTAATTGAGCGCTGTAATGCAGGCATAAAATATTTAAATGAGCACGCAGATACAGTAGCAATTTTATCCGGTGGACAAGGTAGCGATGAGCTAATCAGCGAAGCTGAATGCATGTGTTCCCTACTAACAAAACAAGGTATAAACGAAGAAAGAATACTGATTGAAAACAAATCAACAAGCACTCGTGAAAATATTATATTTAGCAAAAAGATACTTGAAAATAATGGTATAAATCAGCCATATGCTATTGTATCATCAGAATATCATTTGCACAGAGCAAAGAGCATTGCAAAGGATTGCGATATAGACAATCCTCTGCTAATACCATCAAAAACAAAATGGTACTGTATACCAACATTCTACACTAGAGAAGTATTTGGTATATGGGCAAAAGCATTAAAAATAAAGGAGTAGGCAATTAACCTACTCCTTTTAATTTTATTCAAAAAAGTCGCTAAAATCATCGTCGTAATAGAAATCGAAATCGTCGCTATAATCATCATCAAATTCATTAAAATACTTAGTAAAATCGTCATTGTAATTAACTACATAATCTGTAATATTTGCACTAAGCTGTACAACAAACGAGATAAAAACAACAATCATCACACCAGCAAGTGCTAGCATAAAGTATGAATTTTTCTTGTGTTTTTTCTTATTCGAAATTTGGTAATCAACAAGATCAGTAGAATTGCACGCTGTACAGTAAACCTGTGTACTAGGATATGACGCACCACATTTTGTGCACATTTTTGGCACATTCTTCTCAATAGTCTTGCGACAGCAAAGATAGATAAATGGTACTGTAATTGGAAAAAATACAGTGAACACAATCCATACTACCTCATCCTTAACGCCAATGGATTTTGCATCATAATGTATAGCTAATGTCATAAATACTCTAAATGAAATCAACACAATAACAATACCTATAACATTAAACAAGGCATCAATACTTAGCGATAGCAAATCTTCCCATGGTATATTATTCATAAATATTCTCCTTTAGCTTATAGCTTTGAATTCTTCTTTAAATCATTAACAATGCTGTTAAGATTAGTTATTTTCTTATAGGAATAATATGGCTTTTCATCAAGCAAGCGATTAACTAGCTCTGGACAAACCTCCTTGCTAATCACCCATTTTTTAATAACAAATTCATCTCTAATCTTCTTTGTGAGATATGAGCTACCTATAAGTGAAAAATCATCAAGAAGTAGGAATACCCCTTGCTGAAATCTCATCAAATCGTTAGTAGGAACGTCAATAAGTTTTGCCGATGGCGAGGTCAAATCAAGAAATGTTCTGCCTTTTAATCTGTTATGGATATTCTTAAAGCTTGACAATGAATTATGATTTTTAAAATCAAAATTTGTCACAGAATTGTTAAACAGTACAACACTATAATTTTTTATCCACTCATTTGCCTTATCAACCGAATCGGTATAATCCTCATCATTTTTTAACTCAATGGTATAGATAATTATATCTTTCTTATACTGTTTTCTGTCCTTAAGTGCAAAAGACAATGCAACGTCAAGGCTCTTGGTAAAATCAATAAGAGGACTTATGCCAAAATAGTGCTGTGAAAAAGCTAAAAATGGATATAATTTATCAACAGAGATTTTGCCAATAATGTTTTCGTACAAGTCAAAATACGACGATAATGAATGATAGTGGTCATACAAGCTGTTGGCGTCAACAACCGTGGCTGTATCACCTGTGGTGAAAAAGCTCTCACGATTTCTAAAAATAGTTGGCAAAAGTGGACGAGATAAGCTTTCTACCCTTTCGCCACGATAATAGATATGCTTTTTCTCTTCACTTGGCTTTAGCAAAAGCTCATCAAATTCGTCAACAGTAGTAATTCTGACAGCATCAGCACGATAGTTAAAATCGAATTCGTCCTCTAACAGCTCTGTAATCGAGTCCTTTGGATTAATCAATTTCATATTACATAATCGAATGAATTATCGTTACTCTTATCAATAATATCCTGCAATGTAATACCATCTAGATAATCATTGATAATGTCATTCAATCCCTTCCAAACATATAGGGTTTTACAATACTCTGCTCTGTCGCACTGTAATGTTGGCTGGTCAAGACAAGCTACAGGAGCTAGACCACCCTCTGTAATACGAAGAATATCGCCAACAGTATAGCTATCAGCAGATTTTGCAAGACGATAGCCTCCCTGATATCCACGATTAGTTTGTAATATTTCTGGCTTATTTAACATAGCGACAATCTGCTCAAGATATTTTTTTGATATCTCTTGTCTTGCAGCAATATCCTTTAGTGAAACATATCCGTCACCTTGGTTTTCTGCTAAATCAATAAGCATTCTAAGGGCATATCTCCCCTTTGTTGAAATTTTCATAATATCACCCAATACATATAATACCACCAAATCACTAGGTTTTCAAGCATTAATAGAAAAAAGGGACCAAAACAGTCCCTTAATGCTTAAATACAAACTCATTATTTACATAATCAATAATATATTCAGTGTCATAATCAATGCTATTATCTAGTATTAATTCAGACAATTTATCCTCTATTTTTGATTGTATAACTCTTCTTAACGGTCTTGCACCATAATCCTTGTCAAACCCAGCACCCGCTATAGCACTGACAGTTTTGTCAGTAAATGACAAATTAATACTAATCGCTTTAGCACGCTGTACAACATTGTTAAGCATACGCTTTGCAATCTCCTCAATTTCGCCCTTTTCAAGCTGATTGAAAACAATTATTTCATCAAGTCGATTAAGAAATTCTGGTTTGAATGTGCGTTTTAAATCAGGCATAATAAGGTCATCAATACTTTTATTACCATCGTCCTCTACAAAACCAAGACTCTGGGTTTTGCTAGTGATTTTTGATGCTCCAATATTTGAAGTCATTATTACAATTGTATTCTTAAAAGATACAGCTCTGCCTTGCGAGTCAGTCAAAACTCCATCCTCTAATATTTGCAGGAGCATATTGTATATATCATTATGAGCCTTTTCTATTTCATCAAAAAGAACTATGCTATACGGCTTGCGTCTGACCTTTTCCGTCAATGCTCCACCATCATCATAGCCAACATATCCAGGAGGTGAGCCAATAAGCTTTGATACAGAATGCTTTTCCATATATTCGGACATATCAAGCTTTATGATAGCATTATCACTGCCAAACATAGCATCAGCAAGTGCTCTGCACACCTCTGTTTTGCCCACACCAGTTGGTCCAAGGAATATGAACGATCCGATAGGTCTATTAGGATTTTTTAATCCTACTCTACCACGACGAATTGCTCGACAAACTGATGATACTGCTTTGTTCTGACCAACAACACGCTTGTGTATTATGTTCTCTAGCTCCAATAATCGCTTTGACTCCTCTTGATTTAACTGTGACAAAGGAATACCAGTCCAATCGGAGACTATAGCTGATATTTCATCTGGAGTGACAACCTTTACTGAATGAAAAGATGCATTTTTCCACTTGCTTTTTTCATTATTAAGAAGTATTTCAAGCTGATTTTGTTCATCTCGCAATCTTGCTGCACCCTCATAATCTTGAGATTTTATTGTAGACTGCTTTTCCTGTTCAATACGCTTTATTTCGTCCTCCATAGACCTTAAATTTGGAGGAAACATTTGAGCATTTAATCTAACATACGACGCTGCTTCATCAACAAGGTCAATCGCTTTGTCAGGCAAAAACCTATCTGCAATATATTTGCTAGAAAGCTTTACTGCAGATATTATCGCATCATCAGTTATTTTCACCTTGTGATGAGCCTCATATTTATCTCTAATACCATACAATATATCTATTGCTTCATCCTCTGTTGGCTCTTCAATATCAATAGGCTGAAAGCGTCGCTCAAGTGCACTGTCTTTTTCGATATTCTTACGATATTCGTCAATAGTGGTTGCACCAATTATCTGTATCTCACCTCTAGCAAGTGATGGTTTTAGTATATTTGCTGCATCAACAGCGCCCTCTGCTGCTCCAGCACCCATAATATTATGCATCTCATCAATAAAAAGAATAATATCGTCATTATCCTTTACCTCCTGCATAACCTTTTTAACACGCTCCTCAAAATCGCCTCTATATTTCGTTCCAGCAACCATTGAGGTTAGGTCTAATGAAATTATCTTCTTTCTTCTTAATAGCTCTGGCACCTCATCACAGACAATTTTTAATGCCAGTCCCTCTGCAATTGCTGTTTTGCCAACGCCTGGTTCACCAACAAGGCAAGGATTGTTCTTTTTTCTTCGAGATAGAATTTGTATAACTCTTTGTATCTCTTTATCTCTGCCGATGACAGGATCAATTCTGCCTTGCTTTGCAACCTCGGTCAAATCTGTTCCAAATTCATCCAATGTTGGAGTTTTGGACTTATACTTTTTACTTTGTTTTTGCTGTTGAGTTGTATCGTTGTCCATATTTGATAGAGAGGTAGCAATATTATCAATAATTTGATTTTCATCAACGCCAAGCTCATTTAAAAATCTAACAGCATAGCTGTCATTTTCTCTAGTTAATGCTATTAACAGATGCTCTGTACCAACAAATGAATTCATCATTCCCCTAGCAACCTGAAAAGATATTTCAATAATTCTTTTTGAACGAGGAGTAAAATCATTTGGTGTTAGCTTTGTTGGCTGACCAATTCCAATATTAGCAATAATCAATTTTTCGATGCTATCAAGAGTTACATTCTTTGATAGTAGAGCAGTTGCACCAAGTCCAGTACCTTCCTTAAGCAATCCAACAAGTATATGCTCACTACCGACATAACTATGACCGTAGTTTTCTGCTGCCTTGATGGCAAGATTGAGCACCTCATTAGCCTTTTGAGTAAAAGAATTAAATCTGAATATAACAATTCCCCCTACAGAATAAATCAATAAGATTATTGACAATTAAACAAACAAATAAACAGTATCATATGTCGAAAAATCTCATATTATGTAATATATGTCTTTTGGCTGTTATGGCAAGACATATAAATCTAATAAGGAGAGAGCATATGACTATTTATCGAAACAATGATAACAACCAATGTCCTAGACCTCCAAGACCTCCTTTCCCACCATTTCCACCAGTACCTCCAGTACCTCCAGTACCACCGGTGCCTCCATTTCCACCAATTCCTCCTGAACCAATATACATTATTGGCCCAACAGGTCCACAGGGTCCAAGAGGTATCCAAGGTGTTCCAGGACCTATGGGACCAACTGGTCCACAAGGCGTTACAGGTATGCAGGGTGTACAAGGTCCTATGGGTCCAACTGGTGCAACTGGTCCTATCGGACCTACTGGCCCACAGGGTGTTCAAGGTATACAGGGCTTAGCTGGTACAAATGGTACAGATGGAGCTACCGGACCTACTGGTCCAACTGGTCCAATTGGTGCTACAGGTCCAACTGGTCCTACCGGTCCTCAAGGCTTACAAGGTCCAGCCGGTTTAGATGGTACAGATGGTGTTGATGGCGTTGATGGCGCTACTGGCCCAACTGGTCCAACCGGACCTACAGGTCCTACCGGTCCTGCTGGTGTAGCAGAAGCAGCAAATCTATTCACACCTGCTACAATTAACGCAACCAGATACAAGCCTGGTGACCCAATCGAGTTCACTAATATCGGTTTTTCAACAAAAGGAATTGTTAAGAACACAGCAACAAGCGTTCTACTAACTCAAGCAGGAACCTACAGTGTTAACTACACAGCAAATGTTAGCACTTCAGGTAGACTTGAAGTAAGAATTAACAATACTCCTGTACCACATTCAACCAATGGCGTATTCAGTGGAGGAACAATTACTAACTCAGTTATTGTAAACACAACCACCCCAAATTCTGTCCTAACTATTAACAATCCATCAGATTCTAGAAGTAATATCGAGCTCATCTCAAATGGTGAAATGATTCGAAACTCAATTAGCATTATGAAAATAATGTAAAAAACAAGGGATGGTTAGCCATCCCATACATAATTATAGGAGTGATACAATGAAAATAGTAGTATATGCGATATGCAAAAACGAAGCTCAATTCGTTGATAGATGGGTCAAATCAATGAGTGAGGCTGATGAAGTATTTGTTACTGACACTGGCTCTACTGATAACACAATATATGAATTAGAGAGCAGAAATGTTACTGTAAACAAGATAAATATTTCACCTTGGAGATTTGACGAAGCTAGAAACAAATCGTTAGAATTTGTCCCATCTGATGCTGATATATGTGTATGTACTGATTTGGACGAAGTGTTCGACAAAGGCTGGAGAAATGAGTTAGAACGCATATGGACAAAAGATACAACAAGAGCAAGATATAACTATATTTGGAGCACAAATGATGACGGTAGTATTGGCACAAGTTTTTGGATAGAAAAGATACACGCTAGAAATGGATTCAAATGGGTACACCCTGTTCACGAGGTATTGAGCTACGATGGTAAAAAGCCTGATAATTATGTTACACTACAAAACATTACCTTAAGACACTTTCCGGACAAGAACAAATCAAGAGGACAATATCTACCACTACTAGAGATGAGTGTAGATGAAGATCCAAATGATGATAGAAATATGCACTATCTTGGCAGAGAGTACATGTACTACAAGCAATATGATAACTGCATAGAAACATTAAAAAGACACCTTTCTTTGCCAAACGCAACATGGCGTGACGAAAGGTGTGCATCAATGAGATATATAGCAAGGTCATACAGAGCATTAGGCAATAAGGACGAGGCTATAGCATGGCTATACAGAGCCATAGCTGAAGCTCCGTATTTAAGAGAGCCATATATCGAGCTTGCAAAAATTATGTATGATAATGAGAAATGGGAGCTAACATATGCTTTAATAAACGAGGCATTAAAAATCACTGAAAAGCCGAAAACTTATATTAATGAAGCATTCTGCTGGAACAGTCTGCCATACGATATGATAAGCATAGCAGCTTATAATATAGGGCTATATCAAAAGGCTCTAGATTTCGCTCAAAAGGCATATGACATTAATAATGATAAAAGAATAAAAGATAATATAAAAATAATAAAGAGTAGCCTATAAGCTACTCTTTACATAATCAATTGAGTTCTGCTCGCACCAGGCAACAGCCTTGTTGAGCACATATTCATCCTCAAAGCCATCCCAGTTTTCAGAAAGCTCTGGATAAATATTAAAATATTTCCAAAAAGTTTCAACATATTTTTCGTTATCAATCTTAGAAAAAGCATTCTTCAGCTTTGTATTAGACAAGCCAGATACATAAGCACGCATAACTTCTTCGTCAGATACGGTAAAATATGGTATATAGCCAAGTGATAAGAAATAAGCAGACTGTGACATATCATCAGGAGTCTCTATATCAGATAAGGATAATATATCACGAATAGTATAGTCATTTAAAGAGAACCAAAATTGATCTGCTCCACTCCAACCCTTTCGGAGCGAATCAGCATCAAGAACAAAACTCTTCATACCAAATATTCCTCCAAATATTAGCCTATTGATTTCATCAAACCACCATTTTTAATAATATTTTGGATGAATGGTGGGAATGGCTGAGCCTGATAGGTCTTGCCAGTAGTGATATTAGTAATAACACCAGTATCAAAGTTAACCTCAACCTCATCGCCAGCCTTAATATCTTTTGCAGCCTCATCACATTCAAGAATAGCAAGACCGATATTGATAGCATTACGATAGAAAATACGTGCAAATGTTGAAGCGATAACACATGAAATACCAGAAGCCTTGATAGCGATTGGTGCGTGCTCACGAGATGAGCCACAGCCAAAATTAGCCTCTGCAACCATAATGTCGCCAACCTTTACATTGCTAGCAAAATCAGCATCAATATCCTCCATACAATGAGAAGCCAGCCAAGCCTCATCAGAACGATTCAAATATCTTGCTGGAATGATAACGTCAGTATCAACATTATCGCCAAACTTATGTACTAAACCCTTTGCGTTCATAAGATAACCTCCTTATAGGCTTGCAGGATCTGCAATGTAGCCCTTAACAGCTGATGCTGCTGCTACTGCAGGAGATGCAAGATAGATTTCACTCTTTGTATGACCCATACGGCCAACAAAGTTACGATTTGAGGTAGACACTGCCTTCTCACCAGCAGCAAGAATACCCATATGTCCACCAAGACAAGGACCACAGGTTGGAGTTGATACGATAGCACCAGCCTCAACAAAAATCTCTGCAAGTCCCTCTTTGATACAATTTAGATAAATTGTCTGTGTTGCAGGAATAACGATTACACGAACGCCATCAGCAACCTTCTTGCCCTTAAGGATTTCAGCTGCGATACGCATATCCTCCATACGACCATTTGTACAAGAGCCGATAACAACCTGATCAATCTTAATCTCATCAATCTCGTCGATAGTCTTTGTATTCTCTGGTAGATGAGGAAAAGCAACAGTTGACTTAAGAGTAGAAAGGTCGATAGTAATAACCTCATCATACTCTGCGTCAGCATCAGCCTCAAACACCTTATATTCTCTTTCTGAACGATCCTTTACATACTCTAGTGTGATATCATCAACTGGGAAAATACCATTCTTTGCACCACACTCGATAGCCATATTAGCAATACATAGTCTGTCGTCCATAGAAAGCGCTGCAATACCATCACCAGTGAACTCTAGTGACTTGTATAGAGCACCGTCAACACCAATCTTGCCGATTAGGTGAAGGATAACGTCCTTACCACTGATAAAGCCATTCTTCTTGCCAGTGATAACAACTTTAATAGCAGATGGCACCTTGAACCAAGCCTTGCCAGTAACCATACCAGCAGCCATATCGGTAGAGCCAACACCAGTAGAGAATGCACCAAGTGCACCATATGTACAGGTATGAGAATCAGCACCAATAATACAATCACCGGCAGTAACGATACCTTGCTCTGGTAGAAGAGCGTGCTCGATACCCATATTACCTACGTCAAAGTAATGTGTAATACCATTTGCCTTTGCAAATTCTCTAACCTGCTTGCAGTTCTCTGCAGACTGAATATCCTTGTTAGGAGTAAAATGGTCCATAACAAGAGAGATACGAGTCTTGTCGAAAACTGACTTCTTTTCAAACTTATTCATCTCGTTGATAGCTACTGGAGAGGTAACGTCATTACCAAGCACCATATCCAAATTAGCCTCAATAAGCTGACCTGCTACAACACTGTCAAGTCCTGCGTGAGCAGCAAGGATTTTTTGAGTCATAGTCATTCCCATATCAATCACCTATTCCTTATTATTCTACGTCCTCAGTAAAGGACTGGTCACCTCTTTGGAGTGAGGTAATACCTGTACGAGCAAGCTCAACAATACCAAAGTGCTCCTCAAGATAATTGACAAATCTGTCAATAGTCTCGCCAGCACCAGTAAACTCTAGTGTAATAGTTGTAAGAGAAATATCGATTACACGAGCACCATAGCGCATATTGAATGCAAGAAGCTCATTCTTCTGCTCGATACCCTGTGCGTGCACCTTAACTAGCAAAAGCTCTGATGCTACAGAATTCTCATCTGTAAGCTCTGTTACCTTCTTAACAATCTCAAGCTTTGCAAGCTGACGCTTAATCTGACGGAAATTCTCTCTCTCGGTATTAGTCTCAATTGTCATACGAGAAAACTTTTCATCCTCTGTCTCACTAACAGTAAGAGATGAAATGTTGTAATTTCTTCTTGAGAACAAGGAAGCAACTCTTTGAAGTACACCACTCTCATTATCAACAAGAACTGATAAAACAAGCTTTTCTTTCATAGCTGGACCTCCTTATTACTTAAACTCTTCGATGATATCAGTGTGTGCTCCTCCAGGAGGAATCATAGGAAGAACATTTGAGTCAGGACTAATTCTGCACTCAACAAGAACAGGTCCATTGTGGCTAAATGTCTCCTTTAGCACTGCATCAATTTCATCATTAGTATTAATCTTAAATGCTTTAACACCAAATCCCTCTGCAACCTTAACAAAATCAGTCTGACGATGAGGGTCAGTGTCAGCAAATCTGTTGTCATAAAATAGCTTCTGCCACTGGCGAACCATACCAAGAACAGTGTTGTTCATAATGAACACCTTAACTGGAATATTATATGATGAAAGTGTAGCAAGCTCGCTCAAATTCATATGGAATCCACCATCACCAGCAAACATAACAACTGTCTTATCTGGACAACCAAGCTGTGCACCGAATGCAGCACCCATAGAATAGCCCATTGTACCAAGACCACCAGAGGTCAAAAGTGTTCTAGGCTGTACATACTTATAGAACTGTGCAGCCCAAAGCTGATGCTGTCCAACGTCTGTAACAACGATAGTATCGTCTGCAGTAGCAGCGTCAATCTTCTCAATAAGAGTTTGTGGATTTACATAATCGCCAATCTGCATCTGGTTGAATGGACGCTTAAAGGTATTAACCTCAGCCTTCCAATCAGAATGATCTAGCTGATCCAAAACAGTTGTAAGTGCAGGTAGAAGCTCATTTAAGTTACCACGAAGATGATAGTTTGAATTAATATTCTTGTCCATCTCTGCAGAGTCGATATCAATATGTAAAATCTCTGCATTAGGAGCAAACTTTTCTCTGTTACCAGCAACTCTATCAGAGAAACGAGCACCACAAGTGATAAGAACGTCACAATCGTGTGCAGCCTTGTTACACTCAAAATGGCCATGCATACCAATAAGACCAAGGTGTAATGGATGACCATTTGGAAAAGCACCAAGGCCCATAAGTGATGATACTACAGGAGCATCAACCTTCTCTGCAAACTTAATCAAATCTTCGCCAACGTCGGATAGTATAGCACCACCACCGATATAAATAACTGGCTTCTTTGCAGATTTTAGTAATTCTACAGCTCTATCAAAAGTGTTTTCGTGTGGCTGAACATTCTCGTCTGGCACCTGTGCTGGCTGTGGGATATACTCATATAAATTCTTTGGATCAGTGAAATCCTTTGGAATATCAACAAGTACTGGACCCTTACGACCACTCTGTGCAATCTTGAATGCACGACGAATTGTAGGAGCCAAATCCTCGATAGACTTTACCTGGAAATTATGCTTTGTGATAGGCATAGTAATACCACAAATATCAACCTCCTGGAAGCTATCTCTACCTAGACCAGAGGTAGCATAGTTAGCGGTAATAGCAACGATAGGAATAGAATCCATATAAGCTGTAGCGATACCAGTAACTAGGTTAGTAGAGCCAGGACCAGAGGTCGCAAAGCAAACACCAACCTTGCCAGTAGCACGAGCGTAGCCATCAGCTGCATGTGAAGCGCCCTGCTCGTGTGCTGTAAGAACATGGTTAAATGTATCGCCATATTTGTACAGCTCATCAAAAATATTTAGAATTGTTCCACCTGGGTAACCAAAGATAGTGTCAACACCCTGCTCCTTTAGTACCTCTAGAACAATTTGAGAACCGTTTAGTTGCATTTTATCCTCTCCTTCATTTTCATTAAAGATGAAAAAATATTAGTTGTTATTTTAGATTATTTATATTGTAATGTCAAGAGTATATAAAAGAATTATTCATACTTGTAAATTTTTTTGAAATGTATTATAATATTTTGCAACACATTTGTGTCCAAAAGGAGATTAAATATGAAATTAGGTATGGTTGGACTTCCTAATGTAGGAAAAAGCACATTATTTAACGCAATCACTAATGCTGGTGCTCAAAGTGCAAACTATCCATTCTGCACAATAGAGCCAAATATTGGTATGGTATCTGTACCAGACGAAAGACTAGACAAGCTAGCAGAAATGTATGACCCAGATAAATTTACACCTGCAACAATCGAATTTGTTGATATTGCAGGACTTGTAAAGGGTGCTAGCCAGGGTGAAGGACTTGGCAACAAGTTTTTGTCACATATCAGAGAGGTTGACGCTATCATTCATGTTGTTAGATGCTTTGAGAATGATGACATTACCCACGTTGACGGAAATATCGATCCTGCAAGAGATATTGAAACAATCAATTTTGAGCTTATTTTAAGCGATTTAGACATACTAAACAGACGAGTAGACAGCAGAAAAAAGGCTATGAAGGGCGACAAAACTATAGCTAGCGAAGTAGCATTTTTAGAGCGTTTAATCAAAGAGATGGAGACTGGCAAAACTGCTAGAGCTGTCGAGATTGATGAGGACGAAATGGAGTATCTAAAAGAGGTTGCTCTACTAACAATTAAGCCAGTAATTTACGCTTGTAATATGGGTGAAAACGACTTTGTAGATAATGCAATTGACAGCAACAAATACTACAATATTGTAAAGGAAATTGCTGCTACAGAGGGCGCTGAAACATTCCCTATCTGTGCTGAAATGGAAGCCCAAATCGCAGAGCTAGACGCTGACGAAAAGGACATGTTCCTAGAGGATATGGGACTAGAAAAATCAGGTCTAGACAGACTAATCAAAAAGAGCTATTCCCTACTCGGCTTAATCAGCTATTTGACAGCTGGAAAGCCAGAAGTTAGAGCATGGACAATTAAAAAAGGTACAAAGGCTCCACAAGCTGCTGGTAAAATTCATACCGATTTTGAGCGTGGATTTATTAGAGCAGAGGTTGTCAGCTTTGATGATTTAATGACTTGTGGAACAATGGTTGCTGCAAAAGAAAAAGGCCTCGTTCGTTCCGAAGGTAAGGACTATGTAATGAACGATGGTGACATAGTATTGTTCAGATTTAATGTTTAAATTTACAAAAATTGGTAAAATTATTTATATTTTTTCACAAATTTAATTAATTTTTGTTTATTTTTACAAAAAATCGGTTGACACAATAACTAATTTAATATATTATTAAATAAATTCTTGATAACGGAGGTTCTATGAACGAAGCGAATCTAATGAATGACGAAATGCTTCTAGTAGAAATCCAAGGTGGGAATGAATCTGCTATTGACGAGATGATATTACGATACAGATATGTCGTGGAAGCAATAGCAAACAAATATATCAATTCCCCACTAGAAAAGGATGATCTAATACAAGAAGGAATGATTGGTCTTCTTGCCGCTATAAAATCATATAGTAGCGACAAGGGTGCCAAATTCATCACTTATGCATCAAGATGTATTAACAACTCTGTGCAGACTGCTATAAGCAAGTTCTCTAGGATAAAGGATATTCCCCAAGCCAGCATTATAGAGCTTGATGAGGATATATACAATGGTCAAATCGGTCTTAGTGCCGAAGACGAATTCCTTGCAAAAGAAAGTGTAACATTGCTTATTGACACACTGTATGAGGAGCTATCAAAATTTGAAAACGAAGTTTTAAGATTACATATTGTTGGTTGCTCTTATAACGAGATTGCTAATAAGCTAGGCAAAAACCCAAAAGCGATTGATAATGCGATGCAGCGTATTCGTAAGAAACTCAGTGGAGTTGCTTTTTGAATATATATTACCCCAGCACTAAAGGTAAAGAGCCATACGGCTCACAGCCTTATCCCCCGGCAAAATCTTTAGAGAGGTAGAAATCGAAAATGTACGAAGACAAAACTTTAGTCTGCAAAGACTGTCAAAAAGAATTTGTTTTCACTGCAGGAGAGCAGGAATTCTACGCTGAAAAGGGATTCGTTAATGAGCCTCAGCGTTGCAAGGCTTGTAGAGATGCAAGAAAAGCAGCTGCAAAAGCTCCAAAAGAGATGCACGATGCAACATGCGCACAATGTGGCAAGGCTTGCAAGGTTCCTTTTGAGCCAAAAGAAGGCAGACCTGTATATTGTAGTGAATGTTTTGCAGCATTAAGCGAAGCAGAATAAATAACAAATAAAATGATAAAAGCCATCCTATTTTGGATGGCTTTTGTTTTTAATAATGAGAAAAGAAAAAAGCTATCCATATCGGATAGCTTTTCTGGCGCAGAGGGTGGGATTCGAACCCACGCGCCCTTTCGGACAAACGGTTTTCAAGACCGCCTCGTTATGACCACTTCGATACCTCTGCGTAACTCGAATGCTTAGTTATATTAACATAACAATAAAACAATGTCAAGAAAAAATTTCAATTTATTAAAAATTAGTTTAACACTTGACATTTTAATAACATTATGATAAATTATATGAGCACGAGATGTGCAGACAACTTGACAGGTTTAACCTAAGTTACACGCAGAAGTACTCAAGCTGGTGACGAGGCGCCCCTGCTAAGGGCGTAGGCCGGGAAACCGACGCAGGAGTTCGAATCTCCTCTTCTGCGCCAAAAAAAGAACAGTCATTAAATGACTGTTCTTTTTTATTTTACTCAAAATCGACTGTATGTGCTCGATAGTAATCAGCAAGCGCCTTCATGATTTTTTGGTCGCTATTACTTTGTTCAAGATAGGAATTAAATCCACTATCATCAAGCTTTGCCATCATACTGTCATAATCGTCCTCATACACAAACTTTTCTTTGCTAAATGAATAAACATCAATATTATTCTTACTTAAATACTTTCCATATTCCTTTACGATATCATCCAAACCGAAGAAGGACAATGCACTAGATAGATATGGCATTTCGTCATTATAGTTGAATGCATATTGATTAACGCCACCATCCAAATATTCCTCATAAAAGCTATACACATAGTAGAAATTAAGCTCACTTTGATTTAGTGATGAAAGAATATATGTTTCTGTATTGCTATCATAATCAATTTTATCATATATCTTACCAATTACGACATAACAAAGATTATTGTCATCTAGCTCTACAATTTCTTCAGTAGAATACTCGATATTGCTATCATTATTAGCCATGTACACACTAGCTATACCGAATACAACAGTATCAATTATCAAAAGTACACATACAATAGTGGCAATAATCAGTCGAGCATGGGACGCCTTCTTTGGAGTAATGCGTGAATTGACATATCGCTCAAAATCTTCTGTTGTAGCATCTTGAAGAGATGATTTTTTTGATGCAATGAATACCCTTTTATATAATTTGAACATATAGTATCCCTTGTAATCATAAAAGCCGGTTACGTCGCTAAAATCATATTCCCTATGATTTGAGGTACCATTATCCATATATATCTTATCTGATATAACAAGTTTACTGTCAACATTCTTGTCGCCGAGCAAGGCTTTATTGTTTCTATATGCCAAATAGCCATTGATATACGGAGCAAAAAAACTAAATAACAGAAAGAAAAGTAATACTACAAAATAAACTATAAAATTAGAGCTAATGTCAAATAATTCGGTTACACCATTCGCTAAAAAGATTATTATGAGCGAAATGCAAACCGTATAAATAATCTGTAGCCATAGTGGAATTCTATCACGGTAGTATTTCTTATATATAATGATATAATCCTTGATTTCACTCTTGCCTGTAAATGTGAATGTTGGATAAACAGGAGTAGCTATATCCTCGTTTGTATTAAGTTCACCAGCGAATAGCTCGTCAGTGGTTATTCCAAATATTGTTGCCAAATCTGGCAAAATAGATATATCAGGAAAGCCATCACCATTCTCCCATTTTGATACCGTACGGTTGCTGATATTTAGGAGATTAGCAAGCTCTGTTTGGTTCATTCCCTTTTGTTTTCGCAATTCAGCAATAAGCTGACCTGTTTTGATTGGGTCCATATCATCACCTCGTGATAATTATATCATTAAGCACAAAAATATTCAAGGAACGCTGATTAGAACTAATCCACGCAGAGTGGAAATGATGAATATGCATAATAAATCAGAGTATATAATCATATTATATCATTGGTGATACTATGAGAAATAAGCTAATGAAATACGAGATAGCGGGATTTGTATTATTAGGAATACTAGGGGCATTACTACACTTTGCATACAGATGGAGTGGAGAAAATACAATCGTAGCTCTACTCTGCCCAGTAAACGAAAGTCCATGGGAGCACCTAAAGCTACTATTCTTTCCATTTATAATATACAGTATATTCGAAATATACACGTTTAAGGACAAGAATATTATTACCTCAAAATATATTAGCATAGTTATTGGAATGATAACTACAATAGTACTATTTTATACAGTACTTGGTGCTAGCGGAAAATATATCGAATGGTTCAACATTCTTACATTTTATATAGGTATAGGAATTGCCTTTTGTATTAGCTATAAACTAATTGACAAATCATTTGGCAATAGAAGAACGAATACATTATCGATTATAATGATAATATTGACAACACTCATCTTCTTTCTATTCACCTTTATGCCACCAGAAATCCCACTATTTCAAGACCCAATTACACAGAGTTTTGGTATAAAATAATGTATAAATATTCTTTTTAATGTATATTTATAATATTTTTCATCTTTTCTCTTGACATTGATATTTTCAAGTGTATAATAATAAAATATTTATAATTATATCTTGGAGAAATTATACTGTGACAAAGGTATTTATTGATGGTAGTCAAGGTACTACCGGGTTAAAAATATACAATAGATTTGAAAATAGAAATGATATCGAGCTTTTATCCATTGATGAGGACAAACGCAAGGACTCTAAGGAAAGAGCAAGACTAATTAACGAGTCTGATATCACATTTTTATGTCTGCCGGATGAGGCGAGCATAGAGGCTGTTAGTCTAGTTGAAAACGAGAATGTTAAAATTATTGACACGTCCACAGCACACAGAACAAATGCTGACTGGGCATACGGATTTGCAGAGCTAGACAAATCATTTAGAGATAAGATTAGTGAAAGTCACAGGATTGCTGTTCCAGGCTGTTATGCGAGTGGATTCAACAGTCTAGTTTATCCTCTAGTTAAATCAGGCATTATGCCAAGCGACTACCCTATCACCTGCTACGCTATGAGCGGATACACTGGTGCTGGCAAAAAAGGTATCGCACAATATGAGGATGAAAACAGAGATGCAGAGCTTGACTCTCCAAGACAATACGCTCTAACCCAAGAGCACAAGCACCTTAAAGAGATGAAGGCTATATCAAAGCTTGACAGAGTTCCATTCTTTGCTCCACATATCTGTGATTATCCTTGTGGTATGGTTGTATCTATTCCAATATTCACCGATATGCTTACAAAAAAAGTAAGCAAGGCTGATATACATGAGCTATTTGCAGAGCACTATGATGGTGAGCAATTCGTTAAGGTTAGAGAGCTTGGTTACACACAAGGTATGATTGGTGCTAATAATTTTGCATATCGTGATGATATGGAAATTGAGATAAATGGTAATGATGACAGAATAGTTGTTACCTCAAGATTTGATAATCTTGGCAAGGGTGCTAGTGGTGCTGCTATACAATGTATGAATATAGCACTAGGTATTGAGGAAAGCACTGGACTAAATTTAGGAGAATAAATGATGGATTTTAAAATAGTTGAAGGTGGAATATGTGCAGCAAAGGGCTATAAGGCTAACGGTCTCTACTGTGGCATTAAGCGTCCAGCAAATGATGACCCAAATGCAAAGCACAAGAATGATATTTGCTTATTCACTAGTGACGTGGTTGCAAATGCAGCAGCTGTATACACACAGAACAAGGTTAAGGGTGCACCAATCCTTGTTACAAAGAAAAATCTAGCACAAAGTGGCGGCAAGGCTATTGCTGTAATCGCTAACAGCAAGAATGCTAACACCTGCAACGCTGATGGTGAGGAAAAGGCCAACAAAATGTGCGAGCTAGTAGCAAATGAGATTGGTGTTCCACAGGAGCAGGTTATCGTTGCTAGCACTGGTGTTATCGGTCAGATACTCCCTATCGAGCCTATCGCAAATGCTGTACCAGAGCTTGCAAAGGGTCTTTGCTACAACAAACACCTTGAGGCTGCTACAGCTATTATGACAACTGATACAGTTAAAAAGGAATATGCTGTTACATTCGATATAAATGGAGTACAGTGCACACTAGGTGGCATGGCAAAGGGTTCTGGTATGATTCACCCTAATATGGCTACGACACTGAACTTTATCACAACTGACTGTGCGATATCATCAGAGATGCTTCAAAAGGCTTTGTCAGAGATAGTAAAGGTTACATATAACTGTTTATCAATCGATGGTGACCAAAGCACAAATGATATGGTAACGCTACTTGCTAACGGACTAGCATTTAATGACGAAATCACTGCTGAGGGCGCAGAATTTGACACATTCAAGGCTGCATTATACGAGGTTATGGCTAACCTTACAAGAATGCTAGCAAAGGATGGAGAGGGCGCTACAAAGCTACTAGAATGCATCTGCATCGGTGCAAAGAACAAGGACACTGCAATAACAGTTGCAAAGAGTGTCGTATGCTCTACACTATTCAAAGCTGCTATGTTTGGTGAGGACGCTAACTGGGGTCGTGTGCTCTGTGCTATCGGATATGCTGACGCAGAATTCGACATTAACAAGGTTGACGTTGATTTGGCAAGTGACAAGGGTCGAATTGCTGTATGTCGTGATGGTGCTGGCGTTGAGTTCAGTGAGGACGAGGCTGCAATCATACTATCAAGTGATGAAATATATATTCACATTAATCTAAATGATGGTGATGGACAAGCTACAGCATGGGGCTGTGATTTGACATACGACTATGTAAAGATTAATGGTGATTACAGAACCTAATGAGGTGAGGATATGAAAATCGATAATCAAATGAAGGCAGAGATACTAGCACACGCTCTACCTAATATCCAGCTATATAGAACAAAGACCATCGTTGTTAAATACGGTGGCAATGCTATGATCAATGATGAGCTAAAGGAAGCTGTTATGCACGATTTAGTTCTTCTAACTACAGTTGGGATCAAGGTTGTACTAGTTCACGGTGGTGGACCAGCAATCAACGAAACTCTCAACAAAATGAATATCGAGAGCAAGTTTGTTGATGGCCTGCGTGTAACTGATAGCGAGACTATGGACGTCGTACAAATGGTGCTTGCAGGAAAGGTAAACAAAGATTTAGTTTGTCAAATCGGCAACCTAGGTGGTCATGCCCTTGGTCTATCTGGTATGGATGGTGGTATGCTAAAGTGCAAGCCACTAGATACCAAGCACGGATATGTTGGCGAAATCATTGACGTTGATATGGAAGCTGTCAACGAAATACTTAACAACAACTGGATTCCTGTTATATCCACTATCGGATTTGATAAGGACGGTCATTGCTACAATATCAACGCTGATACTGCTGCAGCAGAGATTGCTGGTGCACTAAAGGCAGAGGCTCTAATTTCTATGACAGATATAGTAGGTCTTTGCAAGGACAAGGATGACCCAGAAACACTTATCCACAAGGTATTCGTATCAGACACACCTGCTCTAATTGCTGATGGAATTATCAGTGGTGGTATGATACCAAAGATTGACAGTATGACCCAGGCGCTCAGAAAGGGTTGCAAAAAGGCATTTATTATTGATGGACGAGTTCCCCACTCCATCCTTATGGAGCTACTTACCGATGAAGGTATGGGAACTATGTTTAGACTATAAAAGGATTAATTATGAATACAAAGGAATTAGACAACGAATATATCGCTCACTCATATGGACGTTTTGACGTATGCCTAGTTAAAGGCAAGGGTTCAACTCTTTATGATGAGAATGGTAAGGAATACATAGATCTTGGCTCTGGTATTGGTGTTACAGCATTTGGTATCTGTGATGACGAGTGGAACAAGGCTGTTATTGAACAGCTTGGCAAGGTACAGCACACCTCTAACCTATATTTCACAGAGCCATGTACAAGACTTGCAGAGCTACTATGTCAAAAGAGTGGAATGAAAAAGGTTTTCTTCAGCAACAGTGGTGCAGAGGCAAATGAGGGTGCAATCAAATTCGCTAGAAAATACAGTTTTGACAAATATGGTGAGGGCAGAGCTACCATAATCACTCTAACAGACTCGTTCCATGGTAGAACAATCACTACTCTTGCTGCTACTGGTCAAGAGGTATTCCACACAACATTTGGACCATTTACACAAGGTTTTAAGTATTGCCCTGCTAATGACATCAATGCGCTCAAGGATATGATTACAGACGACGTATGCGCCATCATGTTCGAATGCATTCAGGGTGAAGGTGGTGTAAACGACCTAACACCAGAATTTGTTAACGCAATAAATGATATAGCTAATGATAAGGATATATTGATGATTGTTGACGAGGTACAGACTGGTAACGGAAGAACTGGCAAATACTTCGCATATCAGCATTTTGGCATCAAACCTGATATCGTTTCAACAGCAAAGGGTCTGGGTGGTGGACTACCAATCGGTGCTGTAATCTTTGGTGAAAAGGTTGCTGACTGTATCACACCATCAAGCCATGGCTCAACATTCGGTGGTAATCCAATCGCTTGCGCTGGTGCTATCAGCATTGTTGAGAGAATTGATGATGATTTTCTAAATGAGGTCAATGCCAAAAGCGAATATATCATAGGTAAAATCAAGGATATAAAGGGTGTAAACAGCATTAGTGGAAAGGGACTGATGATTGGTATCGCTACAGACAAAAACGCTGGTGATATCGCCAAATCATGTCTAGAAAAAGGACTACTAGTACTAACAGCACACAAGAATAAAGTAAGACTACTCCCTGCTCTATCAATCAGCTACGATGAGATAGACAAGGGACTTGATATACTCAAGGAGGTAATTGAAGCATGAAGCATTTGCTAAAGCTACAGGACTTAAATCAAAAAGAAATATTGGACATATTAAATCTTGCTGATCAGCTAAAATTTGAGACTCACAATGGAATTGAGCATCATTTGCTAAAGGGCAAGACACTTGGTATGATTTTTCAAAAAAGCTCTACCAGAACACGTGTAAGCTTTGAGACTGGAATGTACCAGCTTGGTGGTCAAGCACTATTCCTATCAAACAGAGATTTGCAGATTGGCAGAGGTGAACCAGTCGAGGACACAGCGAGAGTACTCAGCAGATATCTTGATGGTATTATGATTAGAACCTTTGAGCAAAAAGAGGTTGAGGATTTGGCTGAATATGGCTCAATTCCTATCATAAATGGTCTAACCGACTATTGTCATCCATGTCAGGTGCTTGCTGACCTAATGACAATTAGAGAGTACAAAAAGAGCTTCGATGGTCTAAAGTTCTGCTTTATCGGTGATGGTAACAATATGGCAAACAGTCTTATCATCGGTGCTATTACAATGGGTATGGAATGTGCTGTTGCCTGTCCAAAGGGTTATGAGCCAAATGAGGACGTTATCAAATGGGCAAACGAGAATGGCAAATTCACATGTAGCGATGATATCCTAGCTTGTGCAAAAGGCTCTGACGTACTTTATACTGACGTATGGGCATCAATGGGTCAAGAGGAAGAGAAGGCTGAAAGAGAGAAAATCTTCAAGTCATTCCAAATCAATGACGAGGTTATGGCTGTAGCAAAAGATGATGCTATGGTGCTACATTGTTTGCCTGCTCATAGAGAAGAAGAAATCACAGCAAAGGTATTTGAGGAGCATGCCGATGAAATCTTCGACGAGGCTGAAAACAGACTACACGCTCAAAAGGCTGTGCTAGTAAAGCTAATGGCTGACTAATAAATAAAAGTATACAAAAAAGGCTTGGTTCAAACGAACCAAGCCTTTAATATTTATATCTTATTTTACCCAATAGTTAAGTGTTAGGCACTTTGATGAATATACTGTTCTGATATCACCTGTTGGAGCCTTAACCTTGATATCGCCCTTTGCAAGCTTTTCAAATACAGCTGGGTATTCTGCATTATCCTCTGGAATATTAGTTGTATAAATACAGCCATTATCACAGTTACCAGTAATGTTTGTTGCTCCCTCAAAGTTTGCTAGTGCAAGCTTGATAGCAGCACCGTAATCGTTAACTACAGATGCAAGACAATTACCCCAACCGTTCTGGTCAACACCAGCGCCAAATGCATATACCTGATAATCATAGTTCCATGTTGCTGTGAAAATTGAATCACTCTGTGAATTACCACCACCAAAGATTACCTGTGCACCATCGTCAAACATTGCCTCTGCAATAGAAGCATATCTGTCGACCATATTGAAGTTTGTCTTGTAGCAGAACTCGTTCTCCATAGAGATACCAGTTGAAAGACCTTGGTTATCAACATTCTCCCACTTGTAGAACATATAGCCGTCTTGTGGAGCATCAGCAACAACCTCTACATAGTCACCAATACGATATGAGCCAGAGCCAGTACCATTCTCAACAGTGACATCGAATGTAGGAACATCTGAATCGTCATACAAAGCAATTAGCTCTATAGGCTTGTCAGTAACCTTTACCTTTGCCCAAGGGTTAGTTGAGTCCTCAACAACATCGTCGATATCACACTCATTAACTGCCCAACCAGAAAATACTGAGTTTGGAAATGCAGTAGGTGCAACGATTTCGACAGTTATATTCTCTGGTACATTATATGTAGCAACAACCTCACCAATATTGGACATATAGCCATAAGTCCTGTGAACGATAACAGGCTGTGTCTTTGTTTCAGCCCATACAGCAGTAATAGTACAATCACAATCACCAACAAGAAGATTCATAGTTGACTTACTCTTTGATGAGATATTAACCTTACCATCACGAACGCCATCAGTATCGCTCTTGACCTCCCAATGATCAAAAACCTTGCCCTCTGGTGCAGGGTTAGCAACAATAGCAACATTCTCACCATCGGCATAAACGCCAGAGCCAAGACCATCTACAACATTAACCTTAAATGTTTTTTCCTTGCTATCAGAAACCTTTGTATAAACTGGTCTAATAGTGAATGAATAGTCATAATCGAGATTTTCTGCATCATACTCTGCATAATCCATATATACAGGCTTTGCTGACTCATCAGCAGCAAGAGCAGCACCCTGAACATATCCAGCACCATATAGTGCAGATTCCTCATCTGATACAGAGCCAAGATAGCCAAGCTTTGTATTACCAAGGATAACAGAAGTGTATCCAGCAAGATATCCAGCCTGTAGCAAATCGAAATCAATAGTCATTACATTTGAGATAACCTGCTCAATACCGTTAATATCAACTGGAACAGCATCAACAAGGATAAACTTAATATCCTTATATTCTGGTGCAAGCTCACAGATAGGAGCAGCAAATTTTTCACCAGGAAGAATGATATACTCTGCACCATTCTTAACAGAAAGGTCGATATAGTTCTTAACACTATCTACTGATAGAGAGCCATCATCCTCTGTCTTTGGCTGATAGTAACGACAAGCCATATTGTTATCGCTAGCGTATTGCTCGATACCATTCCAAGCGCTCTGGTTGTAACCACCATCAGTAATAGTAGCGCCATCAGTAATCATTACAAGCTGATATGTATCAGCACCCTTCTTGCAACCAGCAAAGCCGAATGCGCAAGTAGCAATAAGTGCAACACATACTAAAATTGATACAAGCTTTTTCATCATTAATATCCTCTCAAAAAAGAATTTATCACCCTTTAATAATAACAAATCCAAAATAATATTGCAATAGATTAATTATAAAAATAGTTTGATTTATAATATATTATCTTATATAATGAAGATATAGTAAATTTTAGGAGATTATCATGCTAGAATTACAAGTAAACGAAATACGAAAAATCACTGATTTTGAGCCAGAAATCGCTATTGTGCTAGGCTCTGGACTAGGTGATTTGGCTAACAAAATTGACATAGTAGCAACTGTCCCATACAATGAAATTTCTAATATGCCACAATCAACAGCACCTGGTCATATAGGTCAATTTGTCTTTGGCAACATTGGTGACAAAAAGGTTGTATTGATGCAAGGCAGAGTTCATCTATATGAGGGCTACACAGCACAAGAGGTAGTTATGCCGATACGACTAATGAAGGCTATTGGTGTATCAAAGCTGATATTAACAAACGCTAGTGGTGGCATCAACAAAGACTTTAATGCTGGCGATTTTATGCTAATTGATGACCATATCAGTATGTTTGTTGACTCACCACTTATTGGCAAAAACGATGAGAGTATCGGTGTTAGATTCCCAGATATGAGTAACGCATACGACAAGGAACAAAAGAATATCATAAAAAAGGTTGCATTAGAGAATAATATTGAACTAAAGCACGGTGTATATGCACAGCTAAAAGGTCCACAGTTCGAATCCCCTGCAGAAATAAAGGCATTGTCAATCATTGGTGCAGACGCTGTAGGTATGAGCACAGTTATCGAGAGTATTGCTGCAAATCACTGTGGTATGAAGGTATGTGGAATCAGCCTTATCACAAATTTAGCTTGTGGTATACTTGACCAGCCTCTAACTAGCGAGGAGGTTTGCGAAACAGCAGACCGAGTTGCTCCAGACTTTGAAAAACTAATTAAGGAAATTGTAAAAGCAATATGAGAAATATAAAATATGAAAATGGTGTGCTCTATCTCCTAGACCAGACACTGCTACCAAACGAAGAGAAATACATTACACCACAAACGAAGGAAGATTACTACGATGCTATAAAAAAGCTACAAGTACGAGGAGCACCAGCAATAGGAATATTTGCTGGATATGCAATGGCTCTGCTAGATGAGGACAAGGAGGAGCTAAAGGCTTATTTAGATAGCTCCAGACCAACAGCAGTTAATCTATCGTGGGCAACCTCAAGAATGCTAAAGGCATACAAAGACGGCAAAAGCCTAATTGATGAAGCTATTGCTATCCATAACGAAGATATTGAAATGTGCAAAAAAATCAGTGAATATGGTTTATCATTACTAAAGGATGGTGACGGAATACTAACTCACTGTAATGCTGGCGCACTAGCAACTAGCGAGTATGGTACTGGTCTTGGTCCTCTACTATTAGGCAAGGAAAAGGGATACACTTTTCACGCATTTACTGATGAAACAAGGCCTTTACTACAAGGCGCAAGACTGACCTCATACGAGCTTGAAAAGGCTGGTATAGATGTCACACTAATATGTGACAATATGGCAAGCCTTGTAATGAAGCAAGGAAAAATAGATGCTGTTCTAGTAGGTACAGACAGAATTGCAGCAAATGGCGATATAGCAAACAAAATTGGCACCTCTGGTGTTGCAATACTAGCAAAGCACTATGGTATACCATTCTATGTGCTCGGTCCATACAGCACCATCGATTACAGCTGTGCGACTGGTGAAGATATTGTTATCGAAGAACGAGATAGCGACGAAATCAAGAATATGTGGTACGAAAAGCCAATGGCTCTAGCAGAGACAAAATGCTTTAACCCAGCATTTGACGTTACCGACAACGAGCTAATCACTGCAATCATCACCGACCGTGGCATCATCAGAGCACCATATAAGGAAAACCTAGAGAGGATTAGGGATAATGATTAAGTTTACAAACGGATTAGTATTAGATAAGGATTTCAATATCATAGAATCAGACGTATATGTAGATAACGATACCATTGTCGCTATAGGTAATGCAGATATAAATGCTGATACTGTATACGATTTGGATGGTAATCTACTAATGCCTGGATTTAAGAATGCACATACACATTCTGCCATGACATTCGCTAGGTCATACGCTGATGATTTGCCACTTCAGCCATGGCTATATGATATGATATTCCCTATGGAAGCAAAGCTTACTGGTCAAGATATATACGACCTATCTCGACTTGCTTTTTTAGAATATTTGACAAGTGGTATAACAGCTTGCTTTGATATGTATTATTTTCCACACGATATGGCAAGAGCAAGTGTTGATGCTGGATTCAGGACAGTAATGACCTGTGGCATAAACAATTTTAAAGAGAGTATTGAGAAATTAGAAGAATACTACACAACATTCAATAGCTTTCATCCATTGATTAGCTACAAGATGGGTTTTCATGCTGAGTATACAACCTCATTAGAAAGAATGAAGGAAATTTCTGCTCTTGCAAACGAGTACAAAGCTCCTGTATTTATGCATAGTAGTGAAACAGAGAGTGAGGTCGAGGATTGCAAGGAGAGATACGGAGTATCACCAACAAAGCTATTCGACCAAATCGGACTATTCAACTACGGTGGTGGCGCATATCACAGCGTATGGGTTGACGATGAGGACTTGGAGATATACAAAAAGCGTGGAGTATACGCTGTCATCAATGCAGGATCAAATGCGAAGCTAGCATCTGGTATCGCACCAGTGTCAAAAATGATTGACAAGGGCATTAATCTTGCGATAGGCACAGACGGTCCAAGCAGTAACAATGCACTAGATATGTTCAGAGAAATGTTCCTAATCTGTGCACTACAAAAGATAAACGATAAAAATGCTGCAAGCACTGACGCTACAGAGGTGCTAAAGATGGCTACTATTGGCTCTGCTCACTGTATGGGACTATATGACTGTGACGTAATCGACATTGGGAAAAAGGCTGATTTAATTGTCATTGATTTGCACAGACCGAATATGCAACCAATAAACAATATACTTAAAAATATTGTTTACTCTGGTAGTAAAGAAAATGTTAAGATGACAATGATTAATGGCAAAATCCTATATGAAAACGGAGTATTCATCGACACAGACACCGATGAGATTTACAAAAAGGCACAAGCCGTTATAGATAGAATAAAGAACGCTGATTAAGGGGCAACCTTAATCAGCGTTCTTTTTTATTAGCATATTAACCTCTTTTATTCCTCTGCCAACGTCTTGAGGACGATGAGCGTCAGAGCCAACAGATAGCGATACACCACTATCTAATGCGATTTGTAAAAACTGTGAATTAATACCAAATGACTTTGAAGTGTTCATTTCTATAGCGACATTGTTATTCTTTGCGTTCTCACAAAGTGCGTTATATGTATCCCCCAAATCATATGACGGATACAATCCATGACACCCAATTAAATCTGGATGAGCAATAATATCAAAAATACCTGATGACACAAGGGTGTTCGACATTTCGTAATACCTACGATAAATATGGTCGATATCCTTACCTTTCCACTGATATTTTCGCTGATTAAAGGTCCAATTATCTATCCAGTGCACAGAGCCAATGAGATAATCAAAATACCCATCGGACACAAGCTCTCTAATATAATCCTCATGCTGTTCAAACCAGCAAACCTCTAGCCCGAAATTAATCTTAATAGGATAGTCAGACGCCCTAATTTCATCAATAAGAGCTCTATACTCAGCCATTGTATGAGCATCCCTCTCTTTGCCCTCAAACCAACGCTTTTGGTAAAGATTATACTCCCTAGCCTCTTTAAATGTAGGGTGAAACTCCTTAATCCTAATAGAATGCTCTAGGAGATTAATCTCGTCAATATTCATTTGTACAGCCTTTTCAACGAACTGGTCTATCCACTGTTTTGTATATGGACCACGCTCGATATGTATGTGCAAATCCTTCATAATGCTCCTACATATTAACTATTCTATCTGCCAAATCGTCAAAATCGCTAGTATGTGATACGATAACAATCGTCTTTATTCCCTTTAGGCTAGACAAAAACTCCTTAATCCACTGTCGTGATTTTTTATCCAAAAAATTCATTGGCTCATCGAGTATTAGCACCTCTGGATTAACTGCCAAAACAGCACCAAGGGCAACCTTTTTCTTCTCACCCATGGAGAGCTGATATGGTGCTCTATCAACAAGATGAGATATGTCAAGAAGGGATATGATATCCTCTACCCTTTTCTTTACCTCATCATCAGGTATACCCATTTGATTTGGTCCAAAGGCAATTTCATCCCAAACCCTAGAGCAAAAAAGTTGAATATCGGTATTTTGAAAAACATAGCCGATACGCTGATGAAAAGATTTTGAAAAGGTGTTACTTTTCATTGATTTTTCATTAATCTCCCTGCCATCAAAGAGATATATTCCCTTTTCAGCAAAGCAAAGACCATTTAAAATGTTCAAAAGTGTTGATTTGCCACAGCCGTTGTCGCCCTTAATGACGATGAATTCACCCTTTGATACTGTCATATCAAAATGTGACAAAACTGGACTACTATCATATGCAAAGCAGATATCATCAAGTTTAATCATATCAACACCTCCAAATAAACAAATGCTACAACAATAATAACACAAACAGCAATGGTTAGACAATCATATTTTGAAAACCTAATCTTTGATTTTTTTACTGAATACACACCGCTAAAGCCTCGACACTCCATAGCCTTTGACGTATCATCGGCATAGCCCTTTGCTTTGATAAAAACTGTGCCAAGAATTGCTGATGCAGAGGTTTGTTTATTCTTATTCTTACCGATTGTACGAGTCTTTAATGCATGGAGCATATTAACACACACGTCGCCAAGGATATAAATATACTTTAGTGCAATATCTATCGTAAAAATAAAGATATCAGGTATACGAAAGCGCTTTAGTGAACTAGTAATATCATTAAAGCTAGAGGTCAAATTGACGATGCTGACCAATGACACACAGACAAATATTTTACCAAGAATAGTGAGTGGTGTCTTTGGATTGCCTAAAAAAGCAGATGGCAATAATATCAGTAGAGAAAACAAAATAACTGGCAGAATAGTCTTTAGCCAGCGCTTTATGCTATCGCCTTGTAGCATAGCAATCCTAACAACAACGAATGTAATCATAAAAATAACAAAGCTGAAATTTCGAGATAAGCTGGTCAAAACGATAGCCATTAACATGACTAAAAGGCGAAGAGAGGTATTGACCTCTTTCGCCCTTTTATTATCAGTATTCCTTTTAAAATTGGACAGTACACGCATGGCAGAACTAATGCTCTTGTCTACAAACGAGATACTATCCTTTTTTGGCGTATACTCCTCATTAGAGCACAGCCAATCCGGAATATTAGTCATTGTCGTAATTTACCTTATTCTTCATAAATGTGCTAACAACCTTGAACAGAATTATTGCAATACCGATGCCAATAATTGCTGATAGAATATATGCAACCCACTCTGGTAATGAACCAATAGCATAGTCTGGGCAGATAGCCTCAAAGCTAGATAGTGGACCACTTGCAAGACCCTGTGGGATATAGTTAATCATATCGGTAAACTCCTCAGCACCCCATTCGCCCCAAGCTGTGCCAGTAGCAAGCAGACCAAGTGGTGATGCACAGATAAGAACAGCTAATAGAACACCAATAAGAGTTGTACCCTTCTTTGTTCTAGGCTGATTTCTACTAATCTCTGGTGCTGTGCTATCAACGAACATAAGAACAGCAACAGTAAAGATAACCTCTGCAAGACCAAAGATAGTCAAGTGACCAATCATCATTGATGGAATAGAAACATTTAGACCATATGGGCAATACATAGCAGAGCCATCAGCAGCTTTGAACAGATATGGTTGAATACCAAACTCAATAGCGGCGCATAGTGACGCAGCATTAATGCCAAGATATGAGCCAATAGCAGCACCGATATATCTGCCAGACTTTGACTTAATCTTGCTAGAAATCAAAGAATATACACTATATCCAACCATTGGAAGAACGAATGCCATATTAAAACAGTTTGGTCCAATAGCAAGAATACCACCATCACCAAACAACAATGCCTGGATAATAAGTGTTACACTAACTGAAAGACACGCAGCCTCTGGTCCTAAAAGCAAAGCGATAAGTGTACCACCAACAGCGTGACCAGTTGTACCACCAGGTAGTGGAATATTGAACATCATAGCAACAAATGAAAATGCAGCAAAGATACCGAGTAGAGGCATCTTGTCCTTTGTAATCTCATTCTTAACCTTTTTGATAGCATGTGCCCAAACAGGAACAGTGGCAGCTGTGATAACAGCACAAGTAGATGGGCTCAAATAATTCTCTGGAATATGCATAGTAAATATTTCCTCCTTTATTACGATATCATATTAACACACTAAAATCCCCCACCACAAGCCGGGTGGGGGGTTATTTTTTAGATATTTATTCCATCAAAATATTTATTTAATTCATCAAGTATAGTTTGCTTTTTATCATCAAGGAGGCTCTTTTGCTCTGGTAGAACAATAATTGTTGCAATATTATTTGACACCCTTACTCTATGAGAAGAAAAGCCAAGTCTCATCATAAACATTTCTGATATCTCGACCTTATTTAGAGCGTCGAAAGTTATAGACTCATTAGGCTTTATCCTAGTAGCAAGGCAAGCATATGCAGGCTTGTCCCAAGTAAAGAGATTAGCATCCCTTGAACGCTGTCTAATCTCATCCTTTGTCAGTCCACACAAGCGTAATGGTGACATAACAAAAAGCTCCTCTAGTGCTCTCATACCAGGTCTATCCCCTGCATCATCAGAAGCGTTAGTACCATCAAGAACAATATCATAGCCATCATTCTTTGCTTCTTTTATAATCGATGAAAAAATGCGTCTTTTACAATAATAGCAACGCAAATCATCATTCTGTCTAACTTCGTCATAGGACAAAATGTCCAAATTGATTACTTTTAGCTTAATGCCAAGCTGATTTGCAAGTCGAACAGCATCATCATACTCAAACTGTGGCTGAAACTGTGATTTTACATAATAAGCCGTTGCATCAGCGTTATATATCTTTGCACAATATAGCAAATACGCAGAGTCAACACCACCAGAAAATGCTATAGCGACCTTGTTATATTTTTTAAAAAAATCTTGTAAATTCATATTAGTACTCAATAATCATTGCTCTAACTATACCACTAGCACCGTCATACGCTCTCTTGCCAGCGCCAAGTCCAACTTTCTTAACAGTAAAGCTATCTGGCAATGTTTTGCTAGTTCTGACAGCACCAACTATAGCGCAGCCGGTTGGTGTAACCAATTCTCCCTTAATATCAATAACACGCAAAGCAATATCCTCTGCTGATGAGATATTGACAACAGCTGGAACTGGTACAGGCAAAACGCCGTGCTGACACCTAACGCTACCCCAACCTTCACACAAGAATGGCACTATAACTTCTTCAATACCTATTGCATCAAAGCAATATGCGAATGCTACAATGTCGACAATGGAGTCAATCGCTCCAACCTCGTGAAAGTGTACCTCGTCAAATGGCTTGTTATGAGCTAGAGCCTCTGCATTAGCAATTATCTCAAAAATCCTAATAGCTACTCTTTTTGCATTTTCAGTAAGTGTCGTTACTTCTATTATATCCTTGATATCATAAAATCCTCTATGCTCATGATGATGGTGATGATTATGCTGTACCTTGTCACCATAGAGGTATTCCATATCGTGATCGTGATTTTCGTGCTCATTATCAAGAACAACATCAAAATCACAGCAATCAATGCCAGATTTATTCACTCTGCTAATCTTGGTAGTAAAGCCATGAGCATCAATGCTATCTAGGACACTATTTAGTCCATCAATATCTACACCCAAATCAATCAGCGAAGCAACGGACATATCACCACTGATACCAGAAAAGCATTCAAAATACAAAGCTTGTTTCATAAGTTCACCTAACTATACAGACTGGCGATTAATCTGTGCTGCAATATAACCAGCACCATAGCCATTGTCAATATTTACTGTAGCAACACCATTAGCGCAAGAATTAATCATCGTCAAAAGTGCTGAAAGCCCCTCAAAGCTAGCACCATAGCCAACAGAGGTTGGCACAGCTATAACAGGACAGCTAACAAGTCCACCGATAACACTAGCAAGTGCGCCCTCCATACCAGCAACAGCGATAACACATTTTGCCGACTGAATGATATCGAGATTATCTAACAAACGATGAATACCACTAACACCAATATCAAAGACTCCAACGGTATCAGCACCAAAGAATTTTGCAGTTTCTACAGCCTCTTTTGCTACCGGGATATCAGCTGTACCTGCAGAACAGACAACCACTCTACCCTTTAGCTCTTTGTCTGTCTTTTCTATTTTTAGTATTCTAGATTCTTTGTCGTACTGAATGTTCGGAATATGAGCTTTTACAATCTCATACTGGTGTTCTGTCGCTCTAGTACCCATAACCTCACCGTGAAGGTCATACAAGCGTTTAAATATATCAACTAGATATTCATCACTCTTGCCAGAACAAAACACAACCTCGGCAAATCCTTGGCGTATTTCACGATGAGTGTCGAGCTTTGCATACCCCATCTCCTCATAAGGAGCTTTTTTTAACATAGACACAGCATCTTCAACAGACAAAGTGCCATCTTTAACCTCTTGTAACAGATTATTTATATCCATAAATTTCTCCATTTAAAACATATTGTCATAATAATAGCACAAATAAACATTAAAATCAAATAAGACTTATATCTTATATTGTAAACAAGGAAAATATAATATATAATTATATCATCAAGAATATATCTTGATAAATATTATTTTTTAGGAGAGTGCTTTTTGACTAAGTACAACACAATGGAGATTGTAGCATAACCGTGGAGGGTTGGCTACAATAAAACCAAACCTCCCATCTAACATTAGATAATTGAACAAAACAATATTCAGGAGGAAAAACAATGAATAAAAATATCAATATTCGTTTAGAGAAAAAGAATGAATACAAAGAGGTAGAAAATCTAGTAAGAGAAAGTTTTTGGAATGTATATCGTCCTGGCTGTTTGGAGCATTATGTTCTAAATCAACTAAGAGATGACAAGGATTTTGTTAAAGAATTAGATTTCGTAATGGAGCTTGATGACAAAATCATTGGTCAAAACATATTTGTTAGAACAAATATAATAGCAGATGATGATAGAAAAATACCTATTATGACAATGGGTCCAATTTGCATCAAAAATGAGCTAAAGCGAAAAGGCTATGGCAAAATTCTGCTAGACTATTCACTAGAAAAAGCGAAGGAGCTTGGCTGTGGTGCTGTATGCTTTGAGGGTAATATCGATTTCTACAGTAAAAGTGGATTCACATACGCTAGTGATTACGGAATACGATATCACGGACTTCCTGACGGAGAGGATGCATCGTTCTTCTTATGCAAAGAGCTAATACCAGGATACCTTGATGGCATCACAGGTGTATACAAAACGCCAAACGGATACTTTGTTGATGAATGTGAAGCCGAAATATTCGACAAACAATTCCCACCAAAAGAAAAGCTAGTACTACCAGGACAATTATTCTAAATAAACGAACAAAAGGAAAGCGAAGGAATGCTCCTTCGCTTTTCATTTTTAGTTTATATCAAGTTTTAAGGTTTCGATGATATTATCATCCTTGATTTTTGTAAAGGAATAAATCAACGCAATGCATATTACAGCAAAAACACCAACACCAGCTACAAGATATATCCATGGGTGAGGAACGAAACCATAATCATAGCTCTTTGACAATACATAGTACATAGCAAAATGTATTGCAATACTAATAGGAACTGACCATACTATAGAAATAAGTCCATATCTAAAGCTTTCGTAATAGACCATCTTCTTAAAGCTCTTTGGTGTCATACCAACAGAACGAATCATTGCAAATTCTCTTCTTCTCTCGTTCATCGAGTTAGAAATTGTGTTTACAATATTAATTATTGAAATAAGGGTAATAAGTGCAATAAATCCGAACACAAAGACCTTAACAATAGTTAGAATATTATTAATCGCCTGCATCTCGCTAGTAGAATTAATGATTGAGAAATAGTCAAAATTATTGATTGAGCGCAGCTGTTCCTCAACACTATCGGATACTTCGGTAGTGATATATGCGCTGTATTCCGTAGCCATATACTCACTCTTGCCATAATATTGATCAGCCAAATCAATACTCATCATAACAAGTGGCAAATGTATATCCTGTAAATAAAACTGATCATTCTTATAGTCAACTGTTGTTTGAAGGGCAATAGTTGGATCGATAGTTATCTTTTCATCATCCTCACCATCGAATACAGCAAGTGATGTTTCGAGCTTTTTACCCTCAATATTTACAAGAGGATTTACCCTCACCTTTTTCTTTTCATCCCTAGTGAGTGCTGTGTTATGAAGGATTGCTTTTGGATGCTCTGTGTCATGGAACTGCTTATTATCAACACCAAGCTGACCTAAATATTTATCAAGAGTATCATTGTCAACAAATGCTATGATAACCTGATCATTAGTGAACAAGTCTTTTGCATCATCACTAACAAGGCTTGTATCAAACATTGCATACTCATAATCAACACAAAAAACATCATCAATTCCGTCAACACTCTTAAGTGCTTTGTTGAAATTCTTATATTCCCTATAATCAACCGACATAATCAAATCAGCATTTTCGCTATAATTGCTCTTCATCAAATCAGAGAACATTAGGCTAAAGTTTGCAACGGATAGGAACACCACTACACTCATAAATAAAGCAAAAACAATATTTCTAGAGCGTCTGCCATTACGCTTAAAATTCTTGACAGCCATAGCACCCTCAAAGCCAAGTAGCTTGGTTGCAAGCTTTGAAGATTTTAGCTTTTTGCTATTCTTTACCTTAACTGTATTTACCTGACGAATAGCATCAATAGCAGTTGTCCTTGATGCCTTGAGTGCAGGAATATAGCAGGATACAAGAATAGTAATCGCACTAGCAAGCACAGTGCCAAGAATGACTATCCAATTGACATATACTCTCAACGCACCATCATATTCTACAGCAAGAGTGCTAGCCCATACGCCATCAATACCCTTAAATGTAAGCCAAATACCACCAATACCGGCTAAAATGCCAAGTGGGATACCAATAGCACCAAGTATCAATCCTTCAAAATAAATAGATGCTCTCTTTTGTCTTTTTGTAGCACCTACTGACGCAAGCATACCAAGATATCTTGCTCTTTCTTGATACGATACAGCAAAGCTGTCATAAATAATAAATATAGAAACAATAGCAATAATAGCAAGAATAATTGCACAAAAACCGCCTAAAACGTACAATGTTTCATCATCAGTTGTAACACCAGAATATGTCAATAAGCTATTGTTATAGCTTACGCCATGCTCTGTGTCCTCACCATTGAGAGCTATATTAATCTCATTTGTCTTGTCAAACACAGAATTGTCAAGCTTCGAAAACTTAATATCAACAGCTATCGAATTGTTTTTTACTAAATCATCACTAGCAAAAACAAAGCCATCGGTAAAATCGGTTACAAACACATTGCTATCAGTGAAGCCTACAATGGTAAAATCCTTATCCTCATAATAGTTTTCATCAGGACTATAGAATTCTATTGGCATATCTATTTTATCGCCCAGCTTCCAATCCAGCTTGTTTTTGTCCACATAGCCACGATGGACAAGTATTTCGCCATCCTTTGATGGCATTCTACCCTCACTAATCTTTACATTCTTTAGCTCAAGATAATTTTCATCACAGGCATTGATAGCAAAGCTTACCTTGTTGTCATCAACGTTAGTAGCACCAACACCATAATCTAAACTAATACCGTATTTTTCGATATCGTAATTATCTAGCAACTCTTTATTGCTATTAAAATCATCGACATACACACAGCTATGCCATGTACCATCTACAGCTTTTGCAACATTTTGAAAATACTTTACGAATGATATGGCACTAGTAAACACAGCTGATACCATTGCAACAGATACAATGATAGCTAATATAGTTAGAATACTACGCTTTTTGTGTGTTTTAACATGACGGAGTGTGAGTGTGTTAACTATGTTCACATTCTCACCTCATCCCTTGTGATTTTGCCATCCTCGATAGCGATAACTCTATCAGCAGCAAGAGCAATACGCTCATCGTGAGTAATGATGATTACTGTTTGGTTATATTCTTTGTTGAAATGACGAAGGAGTGAAATAATCTCCTTGCTATTTTCACTATCAAGATTACCTGTTGGCTCATCTGCCAATAGCAATGCTGGATGATTTAATAATGCTCTACCGATAGAAACTCTCTGCTGTTGACCACCAGAAAGCTCGTTTGGCAAATGATTCATTCTATGTTCAAGACCTAGCTGTTTAACTAGTGATTTAACCTGCTTGCTATCTGGTTTTTTACCATCAAGTAGAATAGGAAGCTCCATATTTTCTTGAACAGTTAAAATTGGAATTAGGTTGTAGAACTGATAAATAAGACCAATTTGTCTGCGTCTGAATATAGCAAGTGCTGTTTCATCGAGCTTTGATATGTCGGTATTGTCGATAATAACCTCACCAGAGGTTGGAACATCGACACCACCAAGAATATGAAGAAGTGTTGACTTTCCAGAGCCAGATGGACCAACAATAGCAACGAACTCGCCCTTGTTAACGCTAAATGATACATTATCAAGTGCTTTTACCATAGTATCGCCCTTGCCGTATATTTTTGATAAATTTTTTGTTTCTAGAATTTTCATATTGTTTATCTCCCTTCGACAATTGCAATAATACAACATTTACCTTACATTCAAGTGACTTTTAAATAACAATTTTGTCACTTTATATAATTGACTTGTAGAACTTAATTTCAAATTTTGTACCAATACCCTCTTCACTATAGGCATTAATTGTTGCATTCTGTTTTTTCATTATTTCCTGTGACAATGCCAGACCAATGCCAACACTATCGTTGCTAGAATTTTTACCGTGATAAAATCGTTCGAATATGTGTGGCAAATCCTCTTTTGAAATGCCACATCCATTATCTTCTATAGTAAGCTGATTATACAAACTGGTCGTATCGGCAGTGATTGTCAATCTACCATTATCATCTGTATGTTCAATACAATTTTTAATAATGTTTTGAACAGCCTCTATACTCCAGTTTAAATCTCCACAAAAGGTGAATGGCTTAATGCTTTTGATTAGCTCAATATTTCGTATATCAAGAGTAAGAGCAAAAGCTTCAAGACTGCTGTCAATTATATCACAAATATCCAATTCGTTAGAATTTAGCTCTGCTGTGCCAGCATCAAGCTTTGATAACTTTAAGAGTGTTGCAATAAGCCATCTCATTTTTTCACACTGATTCTCAATTATATCAACGAATTCGTTACGCTTGTCATCATCTTGCTCATTTTTAAGCAAGTCTGTAATCACCATCATAGAGGTTAATGGTGTTTTGAGCTGATGAGATATATCTGCAAGAGAATCAGCAAGATAGATTTTGTCATTTGTTATTGCTTCGTTAGATGCCTTTAGCATTGTGATAACCTTGAAAAGATTGTTTTCAAGAATAGATAGCTCACCCTCGGTATTTTGTGCTATATTCATATCAAAATCGCCATCGACAACACGGGATAAATACATATCTAGTTCAACGATTTTGTTATATCTTTTCTTGGTAATTGCAATAAATACTGAAATAAGCACAAAACTTAGGACAAGGCAGAGTGCACCACATACCGTATTAATACAGAGCACTATTATTGATACAATAACAGCAAAAATTGAGCCAATAATAATTGGCAAAGTAAACTCCTTATTTCTCATTTTCTATCTGATACCCCAGTCCTCTAATAGTTTTTATAATAGTTGGATTTGCAGGATTGTCCTCAATCTTATTTCGCAATCGTTTGATATAAACAGTTAGTGTGTTGTCGTTTACAAAATCGCCCTCAACATCCCAAATTTCTTCAAGAAGCTTGTTGCGAGTCAAAATGTTTCCACGATTATTAAGCAAGGTTAAAAGCAAACGGTATTCCATAGCTGTCAAGATAATATCCTCACCATTTTTTGAAACCTTTGCCTCATTAGTATTAATAATTACATTACCGATAGTAACTACACCATCGACGCTCTCCTTGCTATATCTACGAAGAACGGATTTTATACGAGCCATAAGCTCACGCACTCTAAATGGCTTTGAAATATAATCATCAGCTCCAAGGTCAAATCCAGTAACAACATTAACCTCGTCATCATATGCAGTAAGGAATATTACTGGCAAATCGCCCTTTGCCTTAATCAATTTGCAAATTTCATAGCCATTACCATCTGGCAATGTTAAATCAAGAATATATAATGAAAAACTCGACGAGTTAATTATATCAGTAGCTTGCTTAACACTTTTAGCAAGTGTCACTTCATACCCCTCATTTTCAAGAGAATAGGTCAAGCCAATGCCGATAGCCTCGTCATCTTCAAGTACAAATATTTTCATACTATCACCTCAATAATATATTAACATATAATAATGATTTGTTCCATTACAAATTTGTCACATTTATTTGTTATAATGTACAGCGAAGTAGTAATACAGATGTAATTGTAATTTCTTTCTCAAAAAGCTATAATTGATTGAAACTTTTTACTTTAATCAGTCGCTATATAAGTGAAAGGACCTTTCAACAACAGGTGGTGATGAATTGAAAAAAGATGATTATATAAGAGCAGTTAAGCGAAACAATAAACGAATTTATCAAATCGCTCTCTCTTATTTAGGCAATCATTATGATGCTGAAGATGTTATGCAAAGCGTATTTCTTAAGCTTTGGAAAACCGATAAGGAATTTAGTAATGATGAGCATACTGATAAATGGCTAACAATTACTTGTATTAACAAATGCAAAGACCATTTTAAATTGCATTTTGTTAAAAAAACTGTATCGCTAGATGAAGTTAAAGAATATTACACCTTTGATAGCGTTGATAAAATCGATATTTTCAATTCAATTATGTCACTACCGCAAAAGGAACGTGTTGTTGTTCACTTGTTTTACTATGAAGATATGTCCATTGATGAAATTTCAAACGCAATCAAAGCAAATCCAAATACAGTAAAAACAAGATTAAAACGAGCAAGAACTAGATTAAAAACACTTTTAGGAGATGATTGGATAGATGAACAATAAGGAATTTTATAAGGATATAATGTCAAATGTCCAGCCATCCAAACAGTCAGTTGAAAGGATATTTGATATGACATTAGACAAAAAAGCAAATAAAGGTTTAACCTTTAGAAGATTAGCATCTGCAGCATTAGCACTTGCTATTCTTATTGGAAGCGGTTTTGGTATTAATTCACTTAACAACAGCAAAAGTCAATATGTTTCACCTGCTGGATATAATCTTGGTGGTATAATGACAGTTGAGGCTAAATCTCAACTTGGTAGCACAAATGCTGACGGTAAATATGATTGGGGATATCGCATATATACCAAGAATATAGAGGGGTTATCTGCTGAAGAAATTGAGAAAGAAAAAGTTGAAATGGCAAAGCTTTGGCTTTGTAGTAGCGATTCATTAATGTTGAATGAGGAAACATTTGATGATTTTACACTCAATGACTCTATAAAGAATAATGTTCATATTAACAATAATGTTGTTTATGCAACAGAAAGAGGAACGGTGGAACAAGCACTTACTATTTGTGGAATAGATGATCCATCAACAGTTAAGGAAATTAGAATTAATAATTCAAGCAAATACGCTACCCCTATAATTGAGGCAAATGATTTATATTATAGAAAAAATGCAAATGGAGATTATATCTTTGATAATGTAGGCGTAAATACAGATTTAACGAGCATTAAAGGTCATAATATAACCTTGTCTGGCGACAGATATTTGAAATGTAGGCAAATAGAAGCTCCACAAGTAAAAGCATATGGTAAGGAATCACTTGATAAGAAGTCACCATTTTATGGAATGGAACTTGCAACAGGTAAGGAATTCTATATTGATTATGATTTCACAGATGATTTTTATAATATGCTTGGAAATAATCCAAATTATGAATTGACGGAATTCAATGATGATATCAATATATCTATTGAATTTAATGATGGTAAAATCGCAGAAAACATTATCAATGTTTCAATGGATAAGAATGGAAAGACATATTGCCAATTGAGTTCTTATACAATTGAGTAAGACTCATCATTTAAGAAACATTAAACTAAAAAAGCGTTGGAATAATCCAACGCTTTTTTGGTTGCATATCCAGTTGCAAGTTGGTTGAGAAGTTGGTGTTATCGAAGAAATCTGTAGATTTGCGAGAGCTACTCAAGTGGTCTATGGGTGTTTGGAAAAGTGAGTGTTTAAGCACATTTGAGGCATTTTGGGTAAAAGAAAAAGCAGGTTGAAAAACCATACGCAGGGTGGTACCCAAAATTTGCTATCTGCTTGTGGCGCAGGCAAATTTTGACCACTACTAAGTTCTTATTGCTCCTTTTATCTCCCACTGGGAGCAGTCGTAAACGAACCTTTTTTGGAGCTAGATAAGGTTGCCAAAGAAAAAAGAGATACCACATTGGTATCTCTTTTCCTTTGGAGCTGATAACCGGACTTGAACCGGTGACCTCATCCTTACCAAGGATGTGCTCTACCGCCTGAGCCATATCAGCAAAAATGAAAATGGGCGACATTTGTCGCCCAAAATGGCGACCCGGAACGGGCTCGAACCGTCGACCTCCAGCGTGACAGGCTGGCGTTCTAACCAACTGAACTACCGGGCCATTTCTTTTCTGCTTTTGTATTATAACTAAATATAATAGCGTTGTCAAGAGTAAATTTTAAAGAGGTGCAATTTAGTTAATGCACCTCTTTAATAGTATTACTTTGACTGTGTTTCACAATATAGGCAACGATATGTGCCCTTGTTATCAGTAAGTTTAAAAATATGGTCGATATTCTCGTTATTGCAGATACAACGAGGATTAGGACATTTGATAACATTCTTAATTTCGTGTGGTAGTGCCATAACCATCTTGTCGACAATCTTGCTATCCTTGATAACATTAACGGTAGCATCTGGTGCGATATAACCGATTATATCAAGATTAAGCTCTACAAGGTCATTAATCTTAATAATATCCTTTACAGCGCCAGTTGACTTTGACTTGGCATTAGTGATAATAGCGACCTGACACTTTAGTGCAGATAAATTAAGGCTATCGTACACTCTCATAGCCTTGCCAGCTGGGATACGATCGATAACATATCCATTCTCGATAGAATCAATATTCATTACAGCACACCTCCCCACTTTAGCAATGTGATGATAAGAGCCATACGGATATATTTTCCGTTAAGAGCCTGCTCAAAATACTTTGCTCTTGGATCATCATCAACGTCTGTAGTAATCTCATTAACCCTTGGTAGTGGGTGCATAATTGTTAAATTAGCCTTTGCTGGCTCTAGCTTTTGTGGGTCAAGAATGAAAGCATCCTTATGCTTCAAGTACTCATCCTCTGAGAAGAAACGCTCACGCTGAATACGAGTCATATAAAGAATATCAAGGTCAGCCATAACGCTCTCCATATCCTCTACCTGTACATACTCTGCTCCACTAGGCTCCAACACGTCGGTAATGATATAATCAGGTACCTGTAGCTCCTTTGGTGCGATAAGAACAAACTTAACACCAGTATAACGACACATAGCCTTGATAAGTGAATGAACTGTTCTACCGAATTTCAAATCGCCACACAGACCGACAGTCATATTGTCAAGTCTACCCTTTTCTCTAAATATAGTGAGAAGGTCAGTAAGTGTCTGTGTTGGATGAGCGTGGCCACCATCACCAGCGTTGATGATAGGAACAAGTGTCTTTGTTGTAGCAACTCTAGGTGCACCCTCAAGAGGATGACGCATAGCAATAATATCAGCATAGCCAGATACTATACGAATAGTGTCCTCAACAGTCTCACCCTTTGAGGCAGATGATGAGGCAGCCTCTGAAAAGCCAAGAACATTGCCACCAAGCTCATACATAGCAGCCTCGAAAGACAATCTAGTACGAGTGCTAGGCTCAAAGAACAATGTAGCTAGTTTCAAGCCATCACAAACATGTGCATATTTCTTTTTGTTCTCGATAATATCCATCGCTAGAGAAATCATATCATTGATTTCATCTAGGGTTAAATCAGTTGTATCTAATAAATGACGCATTATGCTTTTGCTCCGTTTACTTCTAGATATTTCTTAATTCTTTCAACATTTTCAGCGTTTTTCTCGTCCTCCTCAAGATACTCAATAATATCATAAACGTCTACTACTGAATATACTGGGAATCCGTACTCGTCGCCAACCTCTGCCATAGCAGATTTCTCAGTCTTACCCTTTTCCTTACGATCAACCATAACGAATACAGCTGATACCTTTGCATCAAGACCAGAAAGGATTGACATACTCTCTCTGATAGCTGTTCCTGCAGTGATAACGTCCTCGACGATGACGATTTCCTCGCCAGCCTTTGGTTTGTAGCCTACAAAAACGCCACCCTCGCCGTGATCCTTTTCCTCCTTACGATTGAAGAAGAAAGGAACGTCTAGTCCATTCTTTGCAAGTGCAACAGCAACTGATACAGCGATAGGAATACCCTTGTATGCTGGGCCATAGAGAACAGTTTTCTTGTCCCCTACCTTCTCAAAATATGCCTTTGCATAAAACTCGCCAAGCTTTTGGATTTGCTCACCAGTTTTGATATCGCCAGCATTGATGAAATAAGGAATTTTTCTGCCACTCTTTGCTGTAAAATCACCAAACTTTAGTACGCCAGCACCCTCAAGGAACTGGATAAATTCTCTCTTATATGCTTCCATAATTATCTCCTTAGTCTACAAATTCTGCAACGCATCTTCTGTATGCAGCAACTGGATCATCAGCCTGTGTAATTGGACGACCAACTACGATATAGTCAGAGCCAATCTCCTTTGCCTTTTCTGGTGTGGTAACACGAACCTGATCACCAACCTCACCATCTGCAAAGCGAACACCAGGAGTTACTGTCATAAACGCCTTACCACAAGCATCCTTTACCATACCAGCCTCTAGTGGAGAGCACACTACACCATCAAGACCAGCAAGCTTTGCATTCTCTGCATACTTAACGATGGCATCGTTGATAGATGCATTAATAAGTAGCTCATTTTGCATACGCTCCTCTGAGGTAGAGGTAAGCTGTGTAACAGCGATAAGTAGAGGTCTAGTACCGTCTGGGCGAGTTAATCCCTCGATAGCAGCCTTCATCATATCAACTGTACCAGCAGCATGAAGATTTGTCATATCAACGTCAAGTCTTGATAGAACAGACATTGACTTTTTTACTGTATTTGGAATATCGTGAAGCTTTAAATCAAGGAAAATCTTGTGTCCTCTCTTCTTAATTTCACGAACGATTGCTGGACCCTCTGCATAGAAAAGCTCCATACCAATCTTAACAAATGGCTTTTCCTCTGTGAACTTGTCGAGAAAAGCGAAGGTATCCTCTGCACTTGCGAAATCACAAGCAATAATAACATCCTTACCCATTAGTCAATCACTCCTATAATATCACTTAATTTTTCTATTCCAAGGCTTTCACATTCTTTTGGTAAAGCCTCAATAATATCCTTGCAAACATAAGGGTTAACAAGATTAGCAGCGCCAACCTGAACAGCTGTAGCACCAGCCATCATCATCTCGATAACGTCCTTGGCTGTTGATACACCACCACAGCCCATTACTGGAATATTGCAAGCCTTTGCAACCTGATATACCATTCTAACAGCTACTGGGAATATAGCGTCACCACTAAATCCACCCATCTTGTTTGCAATAACTGGCTGACGACGTTTAATATCAACACGCATACCTAGTAATGTGTTGATAAGGCAAATACCGTCTGCACCAGCCTCCTCACAAGCCTTTGCGATAGATACGATATCAGTAACATTAGGGCTCAATTTAATAAATACTGGCTTGGTAGTAACAGCCTTTACTGCTCTAGTAACCTCTGCAGCACACTGTGGGTCTGTACCAAAAGACATACCACCACCGTGAACATTTGGACAAGATACATTAACCTCTAAAATGCCAACCTGCTCCTCTTTATCAAGAAGCTCACAGGTATAAGCATAATCCTCAACGCTAAAGCCAGAAACATTAGCAATAACCTTTTTGTTGAAATACTCCTTCATCTCTGGTAGCTCATGCTCAATAACATGGTGCACACCAGGGTTTTGGAGCCCAACAGCATTAATCATACCATTTTTGCACTCTGCAATACGAGGGGTTGGATTGCCAAATCTAGAATCCTTGGTTGTGCCCTTAAAGGAGAATGAGCCAAGAATATTGATATCATAAAAATCCTTGAACTCTTTACCAAAGCCAAATGTACCAGAGGCAGGAACGATAGGATTATCCATCTGCATTCCAGCAAGATTTACGGACAAATCTACCATATAATCTCCTCCTTTACTAGAACTGGACCGTCCTTACATATTCTCTTATTACCATACTTGGTCTTGCAAGAGCAACCCATACAAGCACCAAAGCCACAGCCCATACGCTCCTCAAAGCTGAACTGACCAGAGGTCTGAGTAGCATTGTAGATAGCCTTAAACATTGGTAGTGGTCCACAAGTATAGAAATAGTCGTAATCAATGTCAGCCATTGCATCAGTAACAAATCCCTTGATACCGTGGCTACCATCAACTGTAGTAACATAAACGTCACAACCGATAGCCTTAAACTCATCCTCATAAAAAATCTCGGACGCTGTATTAAAGCCGAGCACTACAGATGGCTTCTGTCCAGCAGAGATAAGTGCCTTTGCAAGATTAAACATTGGTGGAACACCAACACCACCACCAATAAGCAGTGGCTTGGTGGATTTTGAGACATCATAGCCATTGCCAAGTCCAGTTAACACGTCTAGGCGCTCACCAGCAGTTAATGACTCCATCTGCTTTGTACCATCACCAACCACCTTGTAGATGATTGTGACAGTTTTATCATCGTAGTCACACACAGATATAGGTCTTCTCAAAAACTTGCCATCAAGAGCAATATTAATGAACTGACCAGGTGCTGTGATAGCTTGTGTGTCACCCTTTAATATCATTTTGAAAACGTCTTTTGCGATATTTTCATTACTTAAAATTTCGAAAATGCCTTGTTTCATATTACACCTTAAGCATCGATTGTAGAAATTGTTTGTGTTGTTTCCTCAAGTACGTCTAGCAATACTCTAACTGTATCAAGAGAGGTGAAGATAGTTACATTGTTCTCTGTTGATGCACGACGAATTTCGATACCATCCTCATAATGTACGCCAGAAAGTACAGCTCTTGTATTAATTACATAACTTACATAGCCAGCACGAATTGAATCAAGCACATCGATGCTACCCTCTGAAATCTTGCCACGAACTCTAGTTCTAATGCCATTCTCCTTAAGTACAGCAGCTGTACCACTTGTTGCCTCGATATTGAATCCCATATTGTAAAATCTTCTGATTAGTGGGATAGCCTCTTCCTTATCCTCATCAGCAAGAGTTACAAGAACAGTACCGTAGTTCTGTAGGTTCATACCAGAAGCTGTTAGAGCCTTGAACATAGCTCTTGATAGCTTGTCATCATATCCAATAGCCTCACCAGTAGATTTCATCTCTGGTGATAGGTAAGCATCAAGTCCCTTAATCTTATTGAATGAGAATACTGGAACTTTTACATAGTGACGCTTCTTCTCCTCTGGATATAGGCTGAATATACCCTGCTCCTTAAGTGACTTGCCAAGGATAACCTCTGTAGCAATATCAGCAAGTGAATAGCCAGTTGACTTTGATAGGAATGGAACAGTTCTTGATGAACGAGGATTAACCTCGATGATATACACATTCTCTTCAGCATCAACAATAAACTGAATGTTGTATAGACCAACGATACCGATACCAAGACCAAGTTTCTTTGCATACTGAAGTATGATACCCTTAACCTTATCTGATACGGAGAATGTTGGATAAACGCTGATTGAGTCACCAGAATGAACGCCAGTACGCTCTACAAGTTCCATAATACCTGGAACGAATACGTCGTGACCGTCACAGATAGCATCAACCTCTAGCTCTTTACCCTGAATGTACTTGTCAACAAGAACTGGCTTGTCCTCATCGATTTCTACGGCAGTCTTTAGATAATGCTTTAGTGCCTCGTCATTAGATACAATCTGCATAGCACGACCACCAAGTACGAATGATGGACGAACAAGTACAGGATAGCCAATCTCGTTAGCAGCCTTTAGACCATCATCAATGTTTGTAACAGCCTGTCCCTTTGGCTGTGGGATATTAAGGTCTTTAAGAATCTTTTCAAAGCTATCTCTGTTCTCTGCTCTCTCAATAGCAGCACAATCAGTACCGATAATCTTAACACCTCTGTCCATAAGTGGCTGTGCTAGGTTAATAGCTGTCTGACCACCAAGAGAAGCGATAACACCCTCTGGCTGCTCAAAATCAACGATAGCCATAACGTCCTCTGGAGTAAGTGGCTCAAAGTATAGCTTATCTGCTGTAGTGTAGTCAGTAGATACTGTTTCTGGGTTGTTGTTGATGATAATAGCCTCGTAACCAGCACGCTTGATTGTCTGTACAGCGTGTACTGTAGAATAGTCAAATTCAACACCTTGACCGATACGGATAGGACCAGCACCAAGAACAATAATCTTCTTTTTGTCTGTTAGTCTTGACTCATTCTCACCAGTGTATGATGAATATAGATATGCGATATATTTGCCAGTATGGAGAGTGTCAACCATTCTGAAGATAGGAACAATACCATTTGACTTACGAAGAGCATAAATCTCCTTTTCATCAATATTCCAAATCTTTGAAATATACTCATCAGAGAAGCCCATAATCTTTGCTTCCTTTAATGTAGCGACATCCATAGGATTAGCCTTTAGCTTGTTCTCCTCATCAACAATCTTCTTGTATGCTTCTAGGAATAACTCGGTAATCATTGTTACCTCGTGTAGCTTCTCAATAGTAACACCACGACGAATTAACTCAAAGATAGCATATACATTATCATCCTTGAACTCCTTGATATAATCAAGAATTTCGTCATCAGTCATATTATCAAACTTTGCAAGATGGAAATGGCATACACCAGTCTCTAGTGAACGAACGGACTTTAGCATACATTCCTCTAGTGAAGCACCGATACCCATAACCTCACCAGTAGCCTTCATCTGTGTACCAAGTGTGTTAGGTGCATCAGCGAACTTGTCAAATGGGAATCTTGGGAACTTTGCAACGATATAATCAAGGCTTGGCTCAATAGCAGCTGTACCACCAGCAACAGGGATATCCTCTAGTGCCATACCCATAGCAATCTTTGCTGTTACTCTAGCGATTGGGTAACCAGAAGCCTTTGATGCAAGCGCTGATGAACGAGATACTCTAGGGTTTACCTCGATCAGATAGTACTCGCTTGAGGTTGGGTTAAGAGCAAACTGAACATTACAGCCACCCTCAATCTTTAGCTCACGAATAATCTTAATAGCGCTATCGTTAAGCATCTTTAGATCGCTATCATTAAGTGAAAGGATAGGAGCTACTACGATAGAGTCGCCAGTGTGAACGCCAACTGGATCAATATTCTCCATACCACAGATAGTGATAGCGTGGTCGTTTGAGTCACGCATAACCTCAAACTCAATCTCCTTGTAGCCCTTAACACTCTTTTCAATCAATACCTGATGAACTGGAGAAAGCTTGAATGCGTTCTTACCAATCTCGTCAAGCTCCTCTTCGTTGTTGGCAAATCCACCACCAGTACCACCAAGTGTAAATGCTGGTCTAAGTACTACTGGATAGCCAATCTCAAGTGCAGCTGCCTTGGCTTCGTCAAGGTCGTATGTAATCTTTGATGGAATAACTGGCTCACCAATAGACTCGCACATTTCTTTAAATAGCTCTCTGTCCTCTGCTCTTTCAATACTTTCGCTAGAGGTACCTAGAAGCTTTGTACCAGTTTCCTTAAGGATACCCTTCTTCTCTAGCTGCATTGCAAGGTTAAGACCTGTCTGTCCACCGATACCAGGTACGATAGCATCTGGACGCTCGTAGCGTAGAATCTTTGCAATATACTCTAGTGTAAGTGGCTCCATATACACCTTATCAGCGATAGTTGTATCAGTCATAATTGTTGCAGGATTTGAGTTACATAGAATAACCTCATATCCCTCTTCCTTTAAAGCCAAGCAAGCCTGTGTGCCTGCATAGTCGAACTCTGCTGCCTGACCAATTACGATAGGACCAGAGCCGATAATCAATACCTTCTTTACGTCTGTTCTTTTTGCCATTTTAATATCCTCCCTGTGTTTATATTCTGTTATAAACTATCTTACCATTGCAGATGGTAAGAACATTTTTACCGTATAGCTCCCAATCCTTAAAAGGAGTAGCTCGTCCCATTGTGACGAACTCGTCAGGATTTACGGTCCATTTTTCGTTCAAATCAAGTAGTGCCAAATCAGCAACTTCACCCACTGCGATTTTGCCACTGCCTAAATTGAATATTTCACGAGGTTTAACACTCATCAAGTCAATAAGCTTTTCAAGAGTGATAACCCCAGATTTAACTAATTTTGTATACAGCACTGGGAATGCTGTTTCTAGTCCAACAACACCCATAGCTGAGCCAGCAAGACCCTTGCTCTTTTCCTCAGCTGAGTGAGGAGCATGGTCGGTTGCAATAACGTCGATAGTACCATCAAGCAAGCCCTCGATAAGAGCAGCCTTGTCATCACTAGAACGAAGAGGTGGATTCATCTTAAATCTTCCATCCTCTTGCAAATCCTCATCACACATAGTGAGATAATGAGGTCCAGTCTCACAAGTAACCTTGACGCCATTTGCCTTTGCCTTGCGTACAATATCAACGCTCTCCTTGGTGGAGATATGACATACATGATAATGCACACCAGTTTGCTCTGCAAGGACACAATCACGAGCAATTTGCTCATACTCGGACGCAGAGCATATGCCCTTATGTCCGTGCTCGTGGCAATAATTACCATCGTGGATATATCCACCCTTAAGTAAATCATTAACCTCACAATGAGCAGATATGATTTTGCCAAGTCTAGCACATTCTGTCATAGCTTTTTGCATATCATCACCAGCTTGAACACCGGTGCCATCGTCAGAAAAGCCAACAGCGATATCCTTTAGGCTGTCAAAATCTACTAGCTCACCCTCACCCTTTCTACCAACAGTGATAGATGCGAAAGGATAAACATTAATCACAGCGTCACGATTGATAATATCGAGCTGTACATTCATATTCTCTACAGAATCCGGAACTGGATTAATGTTTGGCATTGGGCAGACACCAGTGTAGCCACCAGCAGCTCCAGCCATAGTGCCAGACTTAATCGTCTCTTTATAAGAAAAACCGGGCTCACGAAGATGAACATGAACATCTACGAAACCCGGAATTAAATACTTATCCTGTGCATAAAAAACACGATCTACTCCATCAATAGAAATGGAGGCACTAATGGTATCAATTTTATCATTTTTAATTAATACATCATTTTTTACAAATCCGTTCCCGTCAAAAACGAGAGCATCTTTAACTAGAATAGTCATAGTGCACGCCCTTTCTAGGTCTCTATTATATTATAATATGCAGCATCAGTCAACACAAATTTCATAATAAATAGTTACAAACTTATGACAAAAAACATTACACTTTCATACAAAATTATCAGAGTATGATTTTAGTGACAATTTGTATTATATATTGATAATATAGTTGGATTAATATATAATATTAGCGAGGTGATAATATGAAACTAGCTGTTATTGGTGGCGGTGGTGTAAGGAGTATGTTCCTTGCAAAGAGCATCGCTAACAGATGCGATGAGCTCGGTATTGATGAGCTCGTATTCATGGATAATAATGCTGAAAAGCTAAGAATATTTGGTGGTATGGCAAAAAAGGTTGCAGAGATACTCTGCCCTAGCCTAAATTTTTGGCTAACCACTGATGGCAAAGAGGCTATTGCTAATGCTGACTATGTCATCACGACCATTCGTGAGGGTGAGGACGTGATGAGAGTGCAAGACGAGAGGATTGCGCTAAAATACGGTCTACTAGGTCAAGAGACTACAGGTGCTGCTGGGCTCAGCTTTGCGATGAGGTCTGTTACAGCACTACAGGAATACTGTGAGATGGTAAAGAAATATGCCAAGCCAAACTGCAAGGTGTTCAATTTCACAAACCCAGCTGGTGTAGTTAGTCAAACTCTACGAGATATGGGGTATGATTTTACATACGGTATCTGTGATGCTCCAAGTGGTATGCTATACAGCTTTGCAAAGCTATATGGTGCTGATGAAAACAGCATCAAGGGTGAGGTATATGGACTAAATCACCTAAGCTACTTTTCATCCATCACTATTGATGGCAAGGAAATTATGCAAGAGCTAATCGAAAATGATGAGGCTTATGAAAAGACAGATATGAGATATTTCTCAAAGCAGCTACTAAGAGAAAGAGGCTGTGTGCTCAACGAATATCTATACTATTTCTACTACAGAGAGCAGGCTATCGAAAACATTCTAAAGGCAAACAAAACTCGTGGTGAACAGATATGTGAAATCAATAGAGCCATGATTGAGGAATTAAAGAATGTCGATATCGAGACAGAGTTCGACAGGGCTATGGAAATATTTGACCACTGGTATGGTGAAAGAGAAAACAACTACATGGCTAGTGAAACTGGTGTAAAGCGAAATGTTATGTGGCATTTTGACGTAAATGAAAAGGACAATGGTGGATACGCTGGCGTTGCACTAAAGTTCATCGAAATCGTCAACAGTGGCAAGAGTGACAGTATGATATTCTGCACTGCAAATGAGGGTGCTATCCCTACTCTACGAGATGATGACGTGGTTGAAATTACTTGTGAGGTATCAAAGGACGGTGTTGTGCCACACAAGTTCACTATGGATATGGTTGATGAGCAGAATTTAGAAATCATTAGACGAGTTAAAATGTACGAAAGATTATCCAGCGAGGCTATAAGAACAAAAAGCAGACAAAAGGCTGTTGAAGCGTTGACGATGCACCCACTTGTTAACTCATACTCATTAGCTACGAAGCTCATTGATGATTACATGGATCTAAACAAGAATTATGTAAAGGAGTGGAAGTGATGGCTTTTATCGCAGGAGCAGGTGCTACAAATGTCGACCTACTATATCAAGGTATGGAGAGGATACCTGGTGTTGGTGAGGAGCTGTACTGCAAGGATTTTGATTTACAGCTAGGTGGTGGACTACCAGCGACGCTAATCAATCTTGGCAGACTTGGTATAGAGACAAGGATTGCAACAGAGCTGGGTGATGACATATTCTCAAACTTTGCAAGAGAGAAATTCATTGCAAATGGTGTTGTTCCAACTAATCTATACAAGGGCAACAAAATACCACTGAACATTACCTCTGCAATTATTCTGCCAGATGACAGAACATTCTTCACATATGGTCAGGGAGATATTCATCCAGATGATGAGGCAAAAGAGACCTTTTATAACATTGCAAAAGGGTCAAAAATCTGTATGATGCAGTTGGGCGGTTTCATTGACGTGTACAAAAAGCTACATGATGAAGGCACAATATTGGTGCTAGATACAGGATGGGATGACGAAATGTCGTTCGAGAAATACCATGATTATCTTGAAATCGCAGATTACTACACACCTAATCAAAAGGAAGCAAAAAGAATAAGCAACACCGACACAGCAGAGGCAGCTGCAAGGGCGTTGCAAAAATATTTTGACAAAGTTGTAGTAAAGGTTGACAAGGACGGCTGTATAGGAATAGACAATGATGAGCTATTCTATGTGCCAAGCATTAAGGAGTTCAAGCATATTGACTCGACTGGTGCTGGCGATGCATTCTTGAGTGGATTCATGTACGGATTATTCTATGATTATTCACTAAAGGAGAGCATACTGTTCGGCAATCTAACTGGTGGTAAGTCAGTAACGGGTGTTGGTGCACTGACAGCGCACCTGACTGAAAATGAACTACTAGAATACAGAGATAAATATGCTGAATACATAAAATAAGAGGAGTCATTTAAAAAGATACTATATCGAAGGATAATGAATAACGGAGCAGTTTTTTACTGCTCCGTTACTTTAATGCTAAAATATCATGATCGCCTTACAATCTTTAAATAGTTAACTTTTTGTTTTACCAATTATATTTATCGGACATAAATCCAGCATAACCAACTTTACCATTTTCATCATACTCGACTTCATTTAGGTATCGATATTTATTGTCTTTCTTGTCCTCGTGATATTCTGTATCAACATTATATTCATAATCAGCCACAACAAGAAGTCCTGTTTTCATATCAACAAGGCAATCCCAACCATCAACAGTTCCAATTTTGTTGCCATTCTTGTCATAAATATCATAGTTTGAATTGTAATCTTCCAAGCTATGAGTTTGATTTATATATGTGTTGCCATCAGCATCATAGAACTTAATTGTTTCGCCTTTTACATATCTATTGCCCTTTAAATCATAGTGATAATAATTGTTGTCGGCATTAGAATCCTTCAATAATTGATAAAATGTGCTATTAATTCTAAATCTATATTTCTTTAACAGCTTTCCATTTTTATTGTATATTGCATTTGCAATTTGACGGTATGTGTTACCATTTTTATCCTTATAAAGTTGAATATAGGAATCATCATCGAACGATTTTATTTCCATTTCATCCTGTTCTTCTCGAGTTAATGGAACAATTATTTCACAATTTGCATCAGCAACCATTAAGCCAGTTTCTTCATTAATATAGCATTCGCCAAGATAGTACTGGACACTTCCATCCTCTGCCCTAACCTTAACATTGCAAGCCTCATAGTCGAAATAATAATCCTCAATTTCTTCTATTTTAAATATTTTTCCACTTTCATCATAATAGAGTACATCGTAAGGATTTTTATACACATTACCCTTAACATCATAAAAAATGTTATCATTAAGATATGTATGTATACCAATTGCACCAGTAACAACGAGAGCTAAAATAATAACGCCCAATGCTGGAATTTTAATTAATCTTTTCTTTGTTGAAAATAAGTATGCACCTAAAAGTGGAACAGCAACAAGCAAAACACAAGAAACAACTAAAACAATACCCCAAACAAGTGGAAAAAACACAGTATATTCTGTTCCAAAAATACCAGTTATTCCCTCAATACTCATAAACTCAAAAGGATTGAATATACGAAGATTATAATGCAAATTGTCAAATGCAGTTATACCAAACACAATAATTGCATTCAACATAAAGGATATTGCGAGCAATAATTTCGAACGCTTTTTGTTATCCCTATCCCAAATTTTTGGAATTGCAAAGCCACCAGCAAAAAACAAAATCATAGGAGCGCTAAAAATGTAAAACTCCTTGTAATCGTAAGTTAATTCATAGAAATTAACGCTAGTGAGTTTATATATAATATATGTAATTAGCAGTGCAACCAACAAGGAAATTGGCATAGCAAATACAGCTGATAATTGTTTTGATTTTTTCATATTATCACCTCATCTACTAAATATCATAAAAAGCTATTTATGACAAGGACTTCTCAAGTTATTTAATTTTTAATTTATAATTGTTACAACACCAAAGAATCTGTTAGCACCGAACAAGAAAATAACAGCCATAACGAAAGCAAAAACTTCGTTATGGCTGTTTCTCTTTTATTTTACTCTTCTGTTGTATTGTCTGAAATATCCTCTGCTGGAGTTTCCTCTGTTGTAATCTCCTCTACTGGAATATCTTCAACATTCTCTTCAACAGTTTCATCAACCGGTTCTTCGACAACAATCTCTTCAGCTGGTAACTCGCCATTCTCCATAAGAGATACAAACTGTGCACCAGTAATCTTTTCCTTTTCAATAAGAACATTGGCAACTAGCTCAAGCTGGTCGAAATGTTCAGTTAGAATAGCATGAGTCTTATCATAACCCTCACGCATTAGGCGTTCAATCTCAGCATCGATACGAGCAGAGGTAGCCTCACTATAGTTATTAACTCTACCGTAATCCTTGCCAAGGAATACCTCGCCATTGCCATCATCATATACTACTGGACCAACAGAATCCGACATACCATACTTTGATACCATATTGCGACAAATCTCTGTAGCACGCTGTAGGTCATTAGATGCACCAGTTGAGATATCGCCTAGAGCGATAGCCTCTGCAACTCTACCACCGAATAGTGAGATAAGCTCACCAAGCATTTCGTTCTTCGAATTATAATTCTCCTCTTGTGGAGTGAACCAAGTATATCCACCAGCGCCAAGGCCACGAGGAATGATAGAAATCTCACGAACTGGGTCATAGCCCTCAACATAAAACGAAGCGACAGCGTGTCCAGCCTCGTGGAATGCAGTAAGCTTCTTTGCCTTTTCAGAAAACTTGTGTGACTTTTTCTCAACGCCAAGACCAACACGAGAGGTTGAATCAACAATCTCCTTTGAGGTGATAGCCTTCTTGTTTCTGCGAACAGCAAGGAGAGCAGCCTCGTTCATAAGGTTCTCCAAATCTGCACCAGTCATACCGACTGTGTCCATAGCGATATCGTGCAAATCAACGTCTGGAGCAAGTGGCTTATCCTTTGAATGAATTTTAAGGATTTCCTCTCTACCCTTTGCGTCAGGTCTATTTACAGTAATCTGACGGTCGAAACGACCAGGTCTCAACAATGCTGGGTCAAGGACGTCAGGTCTGTTGGTAGCAGCCATAACAATGACACCAGAATTACTACCAAATCCATCCATCTCAACAAGCAACTGATTAAGTGTCTGCTCACGCTCATCGTTGCCACCGCCCATACCAGTACCACGATGACGACCAACAGCGTCAATCTCGTCGATAAAGATAATTGCAGGGCTCTTTTTCTTTGCTTGTTCAAACAGATCACGAACACGAGAAGCACCGACACCAACATACATTTCTACGAAATCAGAACCAGAAATCGATAGGAATGGAGCGCCAGCCTCACCAGCAACAGCCTTTGCGAGCAAAGTTTTACCAGTACCAGGAGGGCCAACAAGAAGCACACCCTTTGGTATTCTAGCACCAAGCTGGGTATATCTGTCAGGCTCCTTTAGAAAATCGACAAGCTCTGCTAGCTCTGCCTTTTCCTCATCACAGCCTGCAACGTCATCAAACTTAATCTTGCTATCCTCTTCGTTAGCAACCTTTGGCTTAATTTTGCCAAAGCCAAGTGTACGATTGGTCTCATTACCGATGGTGCTACCCATACGCTTAATGAGCCAAATTGAAGTAAGAACAACAATAACACTAAGAATAATAGTAGGCATAAGGCTAACCCACCAGGAGTTGCTAGAGCCTTTCTTATAATTATACTTAATCTTCTTCGCTGGGTTAGTATCATTATACTCCCTAACGTAATCATTAACGTCATCAAGGAAATATGCAACAGATGGAACAGAATAGCTCTCTGTCTTTGTATCATCGGTGAACAGCTTGTATCTTAATGCACCGTTGCTCAAATCAAGCTCATACTCTGCAACCTGATTTGTTCTAAACAAATCAACCACTTCGCTATATGCCTTTGTATCCTGCTTGCTCTGGGTGGTGAATAGGAATATCGCACCAATCATCAGAACTGGAATAAGGATATAGAAAATAATGGATTTCCAATTTTGAGATAAATTTTTTCTCATTAAAAATTATCCTCCGTAGAGATATTTAGTAAAATAACACTTTGGGTAGTATTATCGATCTTAACTCGTTCGTCACAGCAATAGCCATATACACCTATTATACCCTTTTCATCACATATAATAGGGATATTCTCTCTATCCTCAACATTAATGTGATACTCATTAAACAGCTTTTTTAGGGATTTGGTAACATTTCGTCCGACTGGTGCAATCTCATCACCAGCATCACGAGAACGAACGAAGATTTCACCAACTATTTTATCATAGTCGCAATAAAAGTCAAAATTTTTGCGCAAATGTTCACAGTTAGTTAAAAAATCAGAACGAGAAGTAATCTGTTTCTTAATTTTTACATTGTCGAAATCAAATGTTTCTTCAAAAATAGCAATTCGTAGCCTATTCTTATCCGAAATTGCGAAGTAATTATTCTTTATCTGGTATCTGCCAGGCTTTTTTGTTAAATCATAGACACCGTTAAGATGCAAATCATCTAGTGAAATATCATATAGCGATACGAATTTAATAATAGCACGCTTAATGATAGAGATATGATATGTATTAAGCTTGTCAAGTGACAAAGCATTTTTCTTAAAGCAAGCGTCAAGGCACTTGTTTGCCTCGTTATCGAGATAATCCTCATCAGCCTTAACACTTTCAATAAATCTTGAAAACACATTCTCAAATGAAGGGTTAAGCTCAGTAAATTTTGGCACAATCTCGTGTCTAATATAATTTCTAGTATACTCGTTATTCAAATTTGTCGAGTCCACCCTATATGGAACGCCAAGCTCATCACAAGCCAAGCGTATATCCTCACCTGTAACGTTAATAAGTGGACGGATTATATTATCCCTAACAGCTGGAATACCACAACAGCCCTTAATAGAGGTGCCTCGTGACAGACGAAACAGCACAGTTTCTACATTATCGGACAAATTATGTGCTGTGGCAATCTTGTCAGCATTGAACGACCTAAAGAAATCATATCGCATATTGCGAGAATATTCCTCAACAGTCATACCCTGCTCCTTTGCGCCATTGACAGCATCGATAGAAAGCTGTTTGAATGTTATGTCATTATCAGCACAAAATTGCTCAACAAAAGAAGAGTCATCAAGTGACTCTTGTCCTCTAATGCCGTGCTCCACATTTGCTACGATAATATTCAGCCTCTGCTCATCCCTAATGGATAACAAAAAGCTAAGTAGTAGCATAGAGTCTGCACCACCAGAAACACCAACGACAATGGTGTCTCCAGTGGATAGCATATTATATTCAGTTATAGTAGAATTGATTTTGTTAAAAATCTTAATTGTACTCTCTGACATTATCAACAGCTCTAAATCTAGTGAATTCCTTATCAAAGGACAGCTCAATTGTACCAGTCTGTCCATGACGGTTCTTTGCAACGATGAGCTCTGTACGGCTCTCGTCTATTTCATCCTGCTTGTCATCAGCGACCTCACTCTTGTAATACTCCTCACGATATAGGAACATTACAATATCAGCATCCTGCTCGATAGAACCAGACTCACGAAGGTCGGATAGCTGTGGCTTATGGCTCTTTCCTCTACCCTCTGTACCACGAGATAGCTGGGCACAGCAGATAACTGGGATATTAAGGTCCTTTGCCATCATCTTTAGGTTACGAGTAATCTCAGATACCTCTTGCACACGATTCTCCTTGTGAGATGCTGATTGAACAAGACCAAGGTAATCGATGATGATACACTCAACGTCCTTCATACGACGAACACGAGACTTGATTTCTGGAACAGTGATAGAAGAGGTATCATCAAGATAAAGCTCAACATTATTGAATGCTGAAGCAGCGTTACCTATTCTAATCCACTCATCATCGCTAAGCTCACCAGTACGGAACTTTTGTGAGGTAACACCGGCTTGTGATGCAAGCAGACGCTCTGCAAGCTGTTCCTTGGTCATCTCGAGTGAGAAGAATATAGTCTTCTTTCTTGCTATCATAGAAACATTAGTAGCAAGGTTAAGTGCAAATGAAGTCTTACCCATAGCAGGACGAGCACCGATAAGAATAAAATCAGATTTGTTAAGTCCTGTTATGTATTTATCAAGGATACCAAAGCCAGTTGGTATACCCTTAAAATCATCCTTGTTTTCGCCAGTAAGCTTTTCTAGCTTATCATAAACGCCATTAATAATAACATCCTTAATCTTAACTGGACCATTAGCCATCTTTCCCTGACGGATATCATATATTCTCTGCTCTGCACTATCAAGGATAAGCTGCGCATCACCAGCACCACTGGTAGCATCCTCAATGATATCTTGAGATACCATAATTAGAGAGCGAAGATATGCCTGCTCCTGCACAATCTTTGCATAGCGCTCGATATTAGCTGTAGAAGGAACGACCTGGCTTAGCTGTAGTAGATACTCTCTACCACCAACCAAGTCATATACCCCATCCTTTGCTAAATGGTCAGCAACAAGAACTGGGTCGATAGCACCATTAGTCTCGGTGAACATGGACATCATAACCGAAAAGATATGGCGATGCTGTGGCAAATAAAAGCTCTCAGCATTCACATAAAGTAGTGCATCCTCAATACACCTTGGTTCGATAAGAATACTACCAAGTACGCTCTGCTCTGCCTCTAGGTTATATGGTAATGTAACATTTAATTCTGCCATTTTAATACCTCTAAAAATTAAGCCTCTGTTACCTGAACTTTAATCTTTGCAATAATGCCTTGGTAAACCTTTACCTCAGCCTCGACAACACCGAAAGCCTTGATATCCTGCATAGAAATCTTGCGCTTGTCGATATCCTCTCCGATTTCCTTCTTAATCTGCTCTGCTACGTCCTTGGCTGTAATAGAGCCAAAGAGCTTGCCGTTAGCACCAGCCTTTGCAGTGAAGCTAAAGGTCTTGCCATCAATCTTATCCTTAACGATATTGGCAGCCTTAATCTCCTCTGCCTTGTGAAATTTCTTTGCGCTTTCCTTGTTATTGAAATCGTTCATTGCAGAAGCATTAGCCTCCACAGCAAGTCCCTTTGGGAACAAGAAATTGCGTGCATATCCATCACTTGTATTAACTAGGTCACCCTTTTTTCCAAGTGACTTTACGTCTGCTTTTAAAATAACCTTCATAACTATTCTCCTATAACTATATTTCCATAAAGATTGGTAGTATCATTGGATTACGCTTTGTTTTTTCATACATAAGGCGTGAAATCTCATCACGAAGTTTCGTCTTGACACTATTCCAATCGTGATATTTTTTATCATACTGTTCGTCAATAACTCGACAAGCTAAATCTCTAGCTTGTTCCATAAGCTCCTCATTATCTCGAACATAAACAAATCCTCGAGACACGATATCTGGACCAGATACAACATATCCACCATGTGCATCAATGGTTGCAACAACAATGATGATACCATCCTTTGACAAACGTTTTCTGTCATTGAGGACAATATTACCGACGTCACCAACACCGATACCATCAACATATATCTCACCACTAGGAACATTATCAAGTTTCTTGATACCATCATCGGAAAGCTCGATACAATTACCGATTTCACCGATAAAGATATTTTCCTGTGGTATGCCCATAGAAACAGCTAAACCGGCATGCTTCATAAGATGCTTTTGCTCACCGTGAACTGGTATAAAGAACTTTGGACGAACAAGTCCCATCATTAGCTTTAAATCCTCTTGGCAAGCGTGACCAGATACATGCACCTCGTACATTTTTTCATAAATAACGGTGACGCCCTTTTTCATCAAAGCGTTGACAACATTGCCAACCATCTTCTCATTACCAGGGATTGGTGTAGCAGATATGATAACATAATCATTAGGGGTGATATTCACCTTTCTGTGATCATCAAATGCAATCTTTGTAAGAGCTGACATAGGCTCACCTTGAGAGCCAGTGGTAATGATAACCAGCTTGTCATCAGGATAATTCCTAATAGTATCGATAGAAATCAATATATTTTCAGGGATATCGAGATAGCCCAAATCAGATCCAACCTGAACAAGATTTTCAAGGCTACGACCAACTACAGCAACCTTTCTGCCACGAGCCTTTGCAACGTCCATAATTTGCTGAACACGATGAATGTTAGAAGCAAATGTAGCAACGATAATACGCTTGTTCTTTGCTTGACGGAACAATGTCTCAAAGCTTTCACCAACATTCTTCTCACTCATTGTATAGCCCGGACGCTCTGCATTGGTAGAATCAGACAACAGAGCTAGTACACCCTTTTTGCCGTATTCTGCAAATCTAGGCAAATCAATCATATCACCATCTACTGGTGTTGTGTCTATCTTAAAATCACCAGTTTGGATAACGATACCAGCTGGACAACGAATAGCAAGACCAACAGCATCTGGGATAGAATGATTAACATGGATAAGCTCGATATTGAATGAACCAAGTGTGATATTATCTCTAGGCTTAATCTCAACAAGCTTAACATTATTAATAATACCATGCTCCTCCAGCTTACCCTTAATAAGTCCGATAGTAAGCTTGGTAGCATAAACAGGGATATTAACCTGTTTCAAAAGATAAGCAAGACCACCAATATGGTCCTCATGACCATGTGTGATAATGATTCCTCTTAACTTATCTTGACTATTCACAATATGTGTGAAATCTGGAATAACTAAATCTACACCAGGTAGCTCTGCAGTAGGAAAAGCAAGACCACAATCAACAAGGAACATATCGTTCTTGTACTCATATAGGGTCATATTTTTTCCTATCTCGTTCATACCTCCTAGGAAAGAAATCTTGACCTTCTCCTTCTCTACTGGTGGGAGAACGACAGATTTCTTCGGTGCCTTTTTGTAGGTGTAGTAGCGACGCTTAGAATTCCGTTTTCTATTAGCGTTCTGTGATGGCACCTTATTCTCTTTTGCCATTAAATAAAAAACCTCCATTAAATGTATTTTTCCGAACAAGTATAGATAGATATATTTTAATTTATATTGTAGTCCTTGTCAAGTGAAGAAATATTCTATATTGATTATTACCCAATTAGATGGTAAAATATACCTTGTAATTAACAAAGGGTGATAAAATGAAAAAAATAAACATATACACCGATGGTGCTTGTAGTGGCAATCCTGGTCCTGGTGGATGGGGTGCTGTGTTAGTGTACAACAAGGTTGAAAAGGAGCTGTCAGGCTCTGATAAAGAAACTACTAACAATCGTATGGAGCTAACTGCTGTGATAGAAGCGTTGGCAGCGTTAAAGGAGCCATGTGAAGTAACACTAACTACAGACTCAAAATATGTATGTGACGCCATCAACAAAGAATGGGTATATGGCTGGAAAAAGAACAACTGGCGCAAGGCAGACAAAAAGCCGGCATTGAATGTTGACCTATGGGATAGGTTGCTTGCACTATTAGAAATGCACAAAGTAGAGTTCATTTGGGTCAAAGGTCACAACGGACACAAATATAACGAAATCTGTGACAAACTTGCCGTTGCAGAATATCAAAAACATCTATAATCATTCTATAACAGCAAATAATATATAAAAAGTCTTGAAAGGTACTCATATGCAAAACGAACAAGCTACAACTAGATATGAAATATGTGTTGGTTTCAATGATGGAGATACTAAAACACAAAAATTTTCTGAAGAAATATATGAAAAAATCATAATCAATGTCTGCAAGGGATACAAAATCTCATATTCGATAAGTAAAATGAGTGGTGGCTATATCCACGATGACGGAACTTTTACAAAAGAAAATTCGGCATGCATAATGCTAATTGGTATTACCGACCAGCAGGCTGAGGAAATAGCGAAGGATTTGTGTGCATTCTTTAATCAAGAAAGTGTGCTAATATTAAAATCTGATGCTACATGCACATTCATTTCTGAAAAAATAATATAACAAAAATCCACTGTAACGACGATTGTTACAGTGGATTTTATTTATTTTACGCTATAGCAAGTGTGAATAGTTATATCCTCATTTTGTACAGCAATCTTACTACCAGAGGTATACACAGTATCTCCTATTTCAAATCCAGCAATGTTATAGAACGGAATAGCTCTTGCTGTCACGCTTGTATCAGAGATAATGTATCCATTGTCGGTTATTTCTAGCTCTGTGCCCACAGCGACATAAACAGAAGATACGACCTTGTTTGAGTTATCGAGCAAGGTAACCTTTGTCATCTGTGACAGCTCATCTTCATCAGTTACAGCATAGGCAATAATAGTTGCATCCTCTGTAACAGAATAGCTAATATCATCAGTATCTCTAGCGATTACAGAATATTTATCGCCAACAATTGACACCCATTTGAAGACATTTGTCTTGCTTGGAATAACAGCACTGAACAAATCCTCAAATCTATAGGTTAGCTCCTCAGTAGATACAACCTCACCATCAAGCTGAAGCTGATAGGTAATATTTATCTTCTTGCGACCAAGCTGATTTGTTGCTGTTGTAATAGCAGAGGTATATGCATCAATTTCCTCTCTTGTCGATGATACTGTAACTACATTTGACTGCAAAACAGTGAGTAGATTATCTCTATCCTCTTGTGGATATTTTTCGGTATCAGCAAGGCAATCATTTGCAATAGCAACAGCTATGTTATATGCTGAAACGTCCTCACCCTGTGTTTCGATAAGAGTATATGTCGCACTAGAGGTAACTGCTGTTATATCACCCCAAGAATAAGTGTAGATATAATCGCCATATATTCCATCAGCTGGCTTTTCTGGGGCAAGCGCTAATACAGCATCAGCTGTTGTTCCCTCATCTAGATTGAGTGTTTTTAGCTCTGTTCCATCAATATCAGCAAATGTGATGATAAAGCCCTTTTTCAAACCTTTGTATGCATTTTCTATATTAGTTACTAGCGCATTAATCTCATCATCATTAGTAGAATAACTATTATTAACTAAATCAGCCATTTTTAACTGACCATTTTGATATGCTGTGATAAATGCATTAGCAGAAGACTCAGAATATTTGTTCTTCAAATCATAATCGTTAAATGTTGTGCTGTAAGCTGATAGCTTTGAACGAAGATTTGAATATGCTGTGCTACGCTGTGGCTGTGCTGAACGAAGATCAGAAATCAGTGATCTCATCTTGTCATTACAAGCAGTAGCAGTTTGGTCAACATTGTTGTCCCAATCATATTCTGTTACAAAGTTAAAATCAGCAAGTGCATCATACTTTTCAAGGACATTAGATAGTCCACCCTCTTTGTAATTCTCAACATTAAGTAGTGGTGCCTTGAAATTAGCCATTGTATCGAGAACAGCTTTGTAGTTAATTACATACAGAGGATTTTCGACTTCATTTTTATTAATACCATTCTTGTCGCCCTCTGATCCGACAAAATTCTTTGAATGACTATCACCCTCATCATAATATGGGTCATCATTATTAGTAAACAAGAAGCCCCATGTCAATCCCTTGACAGTTCTAACATATTCGCCAGATTCGAAGCTATCACCATCAAAGAATAGTCTATTAGCAAAATAATACTTGTACTCACCCTTAGAGCTACCACGAGAAATCTTGTAGAATGAGTCAACATCATTGTACTGATAGTTCAAATCACTAGCTGTTTTGCCAAAATAGCATTTTAGATAGTTAAGGTTGCCCTCAGTACCACGCCAGTTTTCGTTCAAATACATTCCTTGTGATTTGCCAGTAACACATGCATAGAATGTCCACATATTTAGCTGACCACCGAATGCTCCACCCTTCCACAAACGCTCTAGGAACATAACAGGGATAGATGGGTCAGTGCCATCATATACCATAACAGCACTAGGTCTGAATATAGCAGGCTGAACAGTATTCTTGTTTGAGCCAACATATACACCCTGCTCTTCGCCCCACAAAGTGTATGAGTCGTAATCTACTGATGAAACACGAAGAAGATTTGTACAAGCATTAGCGTAGCTATATCCCATACCGTTGTCGCTATCATCCTTAAACGATGACAATGCAGGTGTGTAAGATACCTTTTCCCACTTTTTCATCAATTTCATATTATTAACTAGCTGGCTAGTAGCAGAGTAAAGCTTTATTTTATCTACTGTAGCACCACCATAGTTAACAGCATCCAGGTATCTATTAGCAAGAACATATGAATCATAAGCCTTTTTGGTATTAGTGTACCAGTAGTTCAACTTCATCTTATTTTCGAAGTCAACAACAGCATTTTTCAAATCATAGATAGAAACAGAATTTATTATAGCATCTTGATTACGCTCCTCGTATTCAGTAATACTATGATTATAAATTCTAACGTCCTTCATATATCCAGTGTATGCATCATCGTTATATGAAGATGCACCGAACACGATATATCCATTTCTAACGAATTCGTTATACAAAGACTGATTAATTATATTAATATTTGAGATATATCCAGACTGCTTGCCATCTTTATATACATACAAAAAGCATGTGTCGATAACAATAGTGTATCTGTGCCATTCGTTATCAGCATTACCAATGGAAAGTGCATCAGTCTCGTTATTGTTAAAGTTCAAGTTCTTAATACGAACGTTACCATTTACAGCAGTGTAAAGATATGAGCCATCACCACCAGAATATGGGTTGCAGGTTGTAATCTCAAAATATCTCTGCCAGCTGTCATATTTCGCTGTATCCTTTGCCATAAAGCTGATAGTGATACCATCAACATACTGTGGATCAGGAATAATATCGCTAAACTTAACCTTTAGATAATTCTGCTTGTTGTTATCAGCATTAAAATGAACAGCATTCTCTTCTGTTGACCATTCAGGAATGTTGCCATTTGGCTGCAAATTACCAGTACCAATCTCGTTAGTAGTAGCATCAGAAACAAAGTAATTAGCAACAAGGCTAGTTGTGGCGGCATTTGCTGGCATAACAGAAACGCAAAATGCTGTGGTAAACACAAGCACAGCAGATACCATCAAAGAAACAACTCTCTTGTATAAACTATTCATTCTCATAGCAATACCTCAAATAATTTAATATATTATAAATATACTAAATTGTCCTTACAAAGTCAATAGATTTGTAAATAAATAGACCTCGTGTTTCCACGAGGTCTATTTTAAAATATTTTAGAAATCAATAACATTATCGCCTTCATCAAGACCACCCTTATCATCTGGATAGTAATCAGATAAGGTCATAACCTGTGATGAAAGATAAAATTTTTCGATATCCACTTCTGGAGTGGTATAAGACTTTTTAATCATCATTGTACCCTCCTTTTGATTATTCATTTACAACATATACGTTTGTAGCATCTGTGCTGTAATATACAGTTGGATCATCATCGTAAATTACATATGATAGAATACCAAATGTCTTTACTGCTGAAGTTGCTTTTACATTTAGTGTAAATGAGAACTGGTCGTCGGTATCAGTAGTATTTGTTGCCTGATACTTGTTGCCTTTTGTTTGAATTTCTTTAGCAGTAAACACCTTGTTTTCTTCTGTTGAAGTAAGGATTACAAGACCTTGTTCCTTAATTGTTCTATCACCCATAAATGATGAAGCTGCTACTCTAACCTTACGAGTTGAAGGCTCAAATTTTGCAAATGTGATAATTGAACCAGTGAGTTTTGTTTCTTGTTCAATTTCCTCAGTTGTAATTGTTATAGTAGTTGTAGCACGGAATGTATATGTTTCGCCTTGTGCTACTGGAACACCATTTACTAGCCATACAACCTCTTTTTCAGCTGTTAGTGTAATCTTTTCATCCCACAAAGGATAAACAGTAGTTGTTGTACCCTCAAATGTTGGTTTACCTTCACTCTCTTGTGCAATACTTACAACAATAGGTGTAACGCTTTCATATACTGGAGCGAGGTTAACATCACGAGTTACAGTGTACTCACTGCCGATATTATTTGTGCCAACCTTGTAACCAGTAATATTGTAGCAAGGAGTCTTGATAGGTGTAATCTTCTGTCCCTTATATGATACAGAACCATCTGTACTATCTACTGTAATAGTATCTCCATCGTTAACATATAGAACACCAGAAATTCTGCCACCCTTTGTGTAAACAGCAACTACATGAGAGTCAACACGCTCTGTTGTGTCGGCAACATATGCAGTGAATGTTGTGTTATCAGTAACAACAACCTTGATTGAATTTCTGTTCTCAGCTAGACCAGTATCCTTATCATCAATTGTTCTAGTCCACTTGTATACAGAGCCAACACCTGTAGGTACTTCAAGATCAATTTCTGTGCCATACTCTACATCATTGTATGTTGTTGTTTCAACTGGACTTCCTGGAACTTCGTAGTTGAAAATTACAGTAAATGCGTTCAACTTAAGAAGGCTAGCAGATGAAAGAATTGCTTCAATCTTTGCCTTAATAAATGCTTCTGACTTCGTGCTGTCACCAGAGGTAACACCAGCAGTAATAGCATCGATTGCATCAGAGTAATCATCGATAGAATCAGAAGTGTACTTTTCGGTGTTAGCGATATTAGTATTAGCATCAATAACAGCTGCATCATAAGCTGACCAATCCTGTGTATCATATACCATACCACCTAGCTCGTTACAACCGTTTACACAACGATACATTGTATAACCATTTGCATCGCCATCAGCATCAGTATGAACAGCTTCACCAGTGTAAGAATGATCCTTCATAGGAATAACTTCCTGTGCAACATTAATATCACCGCATCTGTCACAGTGTGAGCCCTCTGTAAGACCAGTAGCGATACATGTTGGCTCTACTCTAGCATCTGTTACATTGTTGTGTCCAAGTGCCTTGTGTGACTTTGACCAAATCTTAATAGAATCAATAACAATATAGTCTTGACCACTAGAGAAATACTGATCAATCTTAATTGCATTTGTACTAATATTTTCTGCAGTAAGAGTAAAGCTAATTCTACTATCAGAATCATTTCCAGCGTCTCTACCAATGAAACTTGTAGTTGTATTAATATCGTGATTATCCTTTATATCTCTACCAACCATAGTAAAGTACTCATCAGTATCAGTATAGTTGTTGTGATATTGAACCTTTACATAAGATCTGTTTGTATAGTGAGTATGAGCATAACCAGAAATCTCAATTCTATCTAGTTCAGTAACATCGATTGGTAAATTGAATGAGTATTTATCAGTCTTTTGACCATAAGAATGGATATAAATATGCTGGTTAAACAATGATTTTACAACGTCATAATGCTGCGAACCACTCTTACCTGAGCCATCATTTGTAAGGGTGCTATTTGTAAATACAGATAGCTGAATACCCTCATTTGAATATAGATCGATAGGATCCTCGATATAATCACAGTTGTCACAAGCATTTGCCTGCTTTGCATTGTCAAGACATGTTGCAGGGATAACAGTCTGCTTTAATGTATGACCAGTTGCTGGTACCTCGATAGTCTCGATAGCAGCAATCTTATCCTTGCTGTCGCAGAAGTCATTTGTACAATATGTTACCAAATCATATGATCCAGCCTCTGTACATGTTGGAGCAACATAGTTCTCCTGAACTGGGTCAACAGTGTTATGTCCCTTTGCGTCTGTGAAATCACTGAAGTAGAAATAGCCACAATCAACGCAGGTATAAGATGTGTAACCTCTGTTCAAGCAAGTTGGCTCAACAACATCTGGAGTAAACTCTGTACAAGCGTTCTCCTCTACGAAATCGCAACGAGTACAATCACGAGTATGAACACCATGACCATCAGATACATACTCAACATTAGTATAATCATGGCCAAGAGCATCCTCAAAATTACCCTGGTATGAATAACCACAACCATCTTTACAGGTAAACTCAGTATATCCGTCCTCTGTACATGTTGGAGCAACAACTCTCTCATTAAATGCTGTATGAGGAGTAGTTGTATCAGTTACTGTATATGTAGCATTAGCAGTAGCTGCTACGATAGCAGGAGTCCAAGAATATACATGCTCACCCTCGATATCCTTGTAGTTATCTGGGAGCTGTGGAGGAGTTGGCATTTCATTCTCCTCTACATCCTGTGTATCAAGAACAGTGCCCTCTTCATCAACAAATGTGATTGTGAAAGTAGTTGCACCAGTCTTTGGTAGTACACGAGTTACAGTACCACCACAAGCACATGTTGCTGTTGCATAACCATTCTCTCTTTCAGTAGGCTCAACAGTTGTTACATACTCGCCAAACTTACAAGCCTCTGTATGAGTTGCACCACAATCTCTTGAGCAAGATGCAGTGTGCTCATATGTATTATTAGCATCATATGTTTCGCCAGAAGTATAATTAGCTTCGTAATCAGCGAAATCATGACCTAGTGCATCAATAACTTCTGTATATTTACCCTGACAAACAGAACAAGTGTAAACAGTTGAACCGTTAGTTGTACAGTTAGCAGAAGTTGTGTTTGAAGTAAAGTTACAATTAACCTTTGTTGCCTTTTCGCTAATTGTTACATCTTCACGAATAACGTCAGTTGACTTAATATCTGTATCCCAAGTGTATACAGTATGTGTAGCCCTGTCGTTGTTGTACTTTGTAGCAGTGTTAGCATTGAATGAGCCAAACTGATCGCCAGCTGTTACTGACTTTGTAGCTCTACCACCATTAGCATCAAAGAATGTTACTGTGAATACCTTCTTAACTAGCTTTGCATTTTTATCAAAATCTTCAACAGCCTTCTTTATTGCATTTGCAGCCTCAACAACATGATCATGTGTATCATAGCTATATTTTGTTAAATTAAAGCTTGCTAAGGCAGCAACAGCTTCATAATAAGTTTGTAATGAAGCATCTGTATACATCCAAGAATCAGTCTTGAGAGTATTCATCATAGATTTTGCAGAATCAACTCTGTCCAATACTGGTTTGAAATTAATATACCAAAGTGGCTTATTACCAGTTACGACACCCGCAATATCAGTTGTTTTATAGTTTGTATCAGAACCTACATAAACCTGATATGATGGATATACTTCTTTATAGTATTCACCTTCAGCAAAACCACCATTAAACTTGGTCATATTTGCCCATCTAAAAGCAATATTATTATAATTTTCCCATGCCCAGCCTTTATTATAAGCTGTTCTAGCATAAACTCCACCTTCGGCTTTTGCATTTATACGACCAATATCATTAGAAATTTCGTTTGAATACAACCATGACCAGTTATCACTCTTATCTGTACCATACCAAACATCTTTCTCTAGTCCTAAAACACTTCCTGCTGCTGGTGTAGCACAATATACATATCTGGTTGAACCGTTATTAGAATTAATTTGGATAAGCATTGGTGTATTTAGAGTAGTTGTTCCATCATATAATAGTGTCATGCCTGGATATTTAAGCCATACATGAGTATTAGAATTACTACCAGTTCCACCATTAGCTTTCAATGTTGTATCAGCACTGTTGTCACCACTACTCTTGCTTTGTCCCCAAAGAACATTGCGTTCAAAGGTAGTATAAGTAGTTCCACTCTTAAAATCGCCAGTCTTATCACCATTATAAGAACCATATTTGCCATCAATTGCTGATGAATAACTATAATCTTGAATTCCTTCTGCAAGTTTCTTGGCATTTTCAGCTCTATACTGTGCAAGCTCTTTTTCGCTGTTTAGTAGAGCACCATAGGTGTACATTAGCTGTGGGTCGATAGTCTTGTTGTAAACACGGAAATCGTCAATATAAGCATTTGAAACACCTGTCCAGTGTGCGCCACCCTGTCCAAAGCGATAACGAGTTGATGACTGGTTAAAGAAATCAATAAGGTTATAATCGTGATATCTTAGCTGTGTTCTACCGTTGAACCATTCTGACTTTGTTGACACACCATTAACAAAGAATGAGATACGGGTAGAATCCTGATAAGGATGGATATTAATCTGTAGGAAGTACCAAGTGTTCTTCGTTAGTGTTTGATTAAATGCACCTGAGCCATCGAAGAAATGGTCTGTTCCGTTAGGATCACGCCAGCAATAGAACCATTTACCACTCTCCATAACATTGAAGTACATTTTGCCAGCTCCGTCTCCACCTTTACCGAACTCAAATATACAAACATCGCCATCTACAGCATCACCAGGGTTAATCCAACCAGCAACTGTGTATGACATTGATTTGCCAAGAGTGTTAGTATAATCGCCACTAATCTTACCATTAGTCTTTGTAGAATATGGACGATTATCAACCATCTCTGTACCCTCGTTGTATGACCAAACGAGTGAGTTAGCATTCTCCACAGAATAGTTAATCTCATTTGATGAAAGAGCTCTGTTCTTAAACTCAAGGTTAGCGATAGCACCCTTGAAAGATTTAGTGTTAGTATCTGTTTCACCAATAGCAACATAGTTTGCAGGAGCAGAGTTGTTATAACGAAGCTTGCCAACTTCACGAGAGCAAGCTAGCTCACCATCAACATAGAAATATAGCCATGAGCCATTGTATACGATATCGAGATGATATGTAGCAGTCTCAACAATATGGAAATCACCAATTTCTACATAGTTGTTGTTATTAGCACCAGTACCTGTACCAGTGTTGATATAAATCTTACCATTATCAAGGACACGAATCCAGTCGGTATTATCTGGGTTAGCATTACCAGAGGTAAGACCGAATAGAATAGCGCCTTCGATAGTAGAGATAACAGCATCGTATGATACAGTCCAAGAATCTGATGACATAATCTGGCGAACAGACTCATCCTCTACGAAGATATTAGAACCATATAGTGATAGATAGTTACCATTTGGGTATGAATAAGCGTTTGAGCCACCTGACTTTGCAGCGTTGCCATGACCAGTCATAAGGTTGTATGTAAAGCCTGATGAATCAACCTGTGGAGCCCAGTTAAAGCCACTTAGGTTAATATTGCTATCAAAGTTGTAGTAAACATCGTCCTTGATGGTTTTGCCATCATAGAAACGAATCATTTCCTTGTACATATCGTATGGAATCTTTACAACAGAACCATGACGAGCATGCAAGTTCTCAAAACCATTAGTTTCGTTAACAGTAGTAATAGGGTTACCATCGTTAACAGAAATTGAAGTACCCTTTGTTGTTAATCTTGAAAGGTCATTACCAAGGTTGTAGATAGCGAATTTACCAGCATTATTACCAAATCTATCTGCAACAAGGTAGTAGTTTCCGCCAATCTGGTATACCTCGCATCCCTCGATACCACCAGTAGCAGCAGAAGTAGCAAACTTACCAATAAAACTATAAGGACCAGTAACATTGTTAGATGTTGCTAGAGAAACAGTACCCTGTCCCTCATCCTTGTAGAACATATAGTAAACACCATTCTGCTTGATGATATCAGCATCGATAGCATCCGCACCTGGATTATAAAGCTGTTGAGGCTGTGAATACTTGGATTGATCTAGAAGATCAGTTGTTGTCATATAATACATTGTTGTTGAGTTATAACCATCAGCAGCAAATGCAAAATATACCATATATGCTCCAAGTGATGCATCCCAGATTACTTCTGGTGCCCAAGTTCTGTAAACTTGGCTTGGATTCAAACCACAAATCTCTGCAAGATTAATATATGTTTCGTTTGTCCAATTGCAAAGGTCTGTTGACTTCCACAAAATAATTTGGCATTGCTCATGACCCCAATAAGCCATAGTTGAAGCATCAAGGTCTGTACCAATAACATAGTAAGCGCCATCTTGACCCTTGAAAATATATGGATCACGGACATTACCAGTACCAGCAGTTGGAGTAATGATAGGAGCATTATTTCTCAAAGGAGTATAGTTAATACCATCAGATGATAATGCTAGTCTAATCTGCTGTGACTGTGCATTGCCTGATGATGCAGCTGCATCACCTGTGAAATAAGCAAAAAGGAACTTTTCATTGTTTTCCTCTGCAGCAGATGCAGTAATAGCTGTGAATGGTAGTGATGAAACAACCATCAAAACAGAGATAAATACAGCTATTGCTCTTTTGAACAAGTTTGTTTTTTTCATAAAAATACCTCCCATAAGTATTTAAACAACAGGAATTGTGCTGTTTGCTTACTGACTACGCTAATAGGCACAATATCTTGTGTTCATAGGGCAAAAGGCGCACTAGGGCGCAGTTTTACCCATAATTATTTACCGTACTAATATATTACTATTTTTTATTAATGTCAATACAATTTTGAATTTTTTGTAAACATATTTTTAGCAATAAGAATTATGCGAAAAACAGCTCGAATATGTCTATTAAAATTAAAAGAGGTGACCAGTGGTCGCCCCTTTTTATATGATTATTATTTAGTTTTTTTCATAAAGTTCATTACTACAATACCAAGTACTACGAATATGAGTGCTAGTATATTGAATAGTGGGTTGCCGGTATTACCGAATATGATTGATGATAGGACATAGCCGAATATTGGTGTCATAGCACCACAGACAGCGATACGAGATACTGGATTATACTTTAGCAGAACACCCCAGAGTGAATACGCTATTGCTGACACAAGTGCAAGGTATACGAGTATTGCTATTCCCTTTGTACTATCAAGCGACAGCTTGCCACCCATAGCAGCACCTACCAATATCATCACTAGACCACCAAGCATAAACTGATATCCAGACAGCATATACGGACTGTGGTCAGCTGAATACTGTTTCAAAAACGCTGATGAGAATGAATACGACAATGCAGACAGCAGAATGAATATATCCCCTACTGAAAACGAAGATACAGATGAGGTATCAAAATTCGACAACACAACACCAACGAAGCACAGCAGAGATGCTATCAGCTTTTGGGCATTTAGTCGCTCTGTCCTGAATACAAAGCAAGCGACAAGCAATGCAAAGACACATGATGAGCCATTGATAATAGATGCCTTTTGCCCAGTGGTGTATGCCAAGCCAAGATAGAAGAATATATACTGGAGTATCGTTTGGAACAATGAGAGATTTGCTATCTTTGGTAATGCTATCTTCGTAGGTAGCAGAAGCTTTCTGCCAGATATACTGAAAATAATAATAGTCAGCACACCAGCAAGAAAAAATCGAACACCAGCAAACAACATAATAGTGCCAGTATCATTCTGTGAGATATTAAGTGCATCGTAGCCAAGCTTAATCATCGGAAAGGCTGAGCCCCACAATGCACAGCATAGTGCAGCAATAAGCCATACTATAATAGTATTAGATAATAATTTTTTATTTTTCATAATATATAATAGTTCAAATAATAAAATAAAGGCGACAAAATGTCGCCTTTATAAGTTTGATAATTTTACTTTCTAGAGATATTGCGCTCTGCAAGGTAATCATCAGAAGCTGGGAAATTACATACATACTTGATATCAAGTGCTGCGCTCTTATCCTTAAGGATAGCAACATTAGCGTGCTTAACGTCGATATGTACAGCCATATCGTAATCAGCCTTTGTGATTTCCTTTGTCTTTGTGTCGATAGTGATAGTACCAACACCACCAGTGTATGTAACAACAAAGTTCTCGTCGATAGTACCAGATGAGAATGAAAGAACACTAATCTGACCAACAACACCAGAAATATCACCAAGTACATTGAAGAAACGACCCTGTGAATCCTGGTCAGGCATAGCAAGTACAGCCTGCTTTGGCTGAATGTTAAGTGTGATAGTGCCATCGTTGTTATCAACAACATTGCATGCAAGAACGTCATCAGCTGTTAGGTGACATGTTGACTGGTCAACCTTGCCATCATCACGGAAATCGCTAGCCTTGTCCTTACCACCTGATGGAGATAGACCGTTAACACCACCAGTGAACAATCCACCAACGATACCAGGAACAAGGTTGTTGATAGTAGCATTTGACTTGCCCTCAACAAGAAGGTTCTCTACATTAAGAGTCTCCTCACCAAGAAGCTTGTAGAATGTCTTTGTCTCGCCAGCCTCAACATAATCAGCTGTCAATGTCTTTGTATAATTATAAGCCTCTACGTAATAATTAACTACGTCCTCTGGAGTCTTGAACTCTACTCCACCGTATGTACCAGCAGCAAACTCTGTCTCTAGGACTGATACATCCTCGATAGCACCAGCCTCCTCTTGAACAGCAGGAGCTACATTAGAAAATGTAATGATAAGAATAGTTGCTACCAAAAGAATAGCGAAAACGATAGTTAAAAATTTGTTGAACTTTGTAAGTCCGTTCTTAGCCTTAGCTTTAGCCTTTGCCATAATTTTTCTCCTTAAAAAAGAATATTACCTCTATATAATACATTAAAAGTTTTTTATTTTCAACAATTTTTTTCAAAAAAGCGAAAATATATGATATAATATAGAAAATTTTACTGATTTGGGGCTATGAAAATGGAGATTAAGCCTATTGGAATAGTCGAAAATGATTTCGACGACAAATTTGCTGTGCCAAGACAAAGTGGGATAGCAGACATAAAGTCAAAAGTTATTTTAAACAAGGAATACAGCAGTAATGAGGCTATAAGGGGTATAGATGGATTTAGTCATCTATGGCTAATATGGGAGTTCGACAAGAACAGCCACGAGGCTACCTCGCTGACCGTTAGACCACCTAGGCTCGGTGGCAACAAGAGAGTTGGTGTGTTCGCCAGCAGGTCACCATTTAGACCAAATCCAATAGGTTTAAGCAGTGTTCGACTTGATGGTATCGAATGGGAGAATGACAGGCTGTGCCTAATCGTTAGTGGTGCTGACATAGTGAATGGCACACCAATATATGATATTAAGCCATATATCAAATTTAGCGACAGTCATGATGATGCTATTAGTGGATATGTAGAGGATAATGAATTCAATATGCTAGAGGTAAACATACCCCCTACTCTGCTAGATAAAATCAGTGATGATAAAATTAACACACTGATAACTATTCTACAAAACGACCCACGGCCAGCATACAAGCGTGACGATGAGAAGGAATATGGGTTCAAATTCGCAAAAAAAGAAATTAAATTTAGAGTAAAAGGAAGCACTTTGACAGTGACGGATATTATCGATGAATGATGACGAAATACTAAAAAAGCGAATATCGGAGCTATCACACAGAGCATACGAGCATGGATATGAGACATTCTCCGAATTTCTAAATCAAGACGAGATAAGCCAAGTATTATCTTTAAAGCTAGACATACCAGCAAGGCTATATGGTGGATACGATAATAGTGAAAGGTGTGTCGCAGGATTTAGTAATGACGAGATATGGGCATACCCTATCGTGTGCATAAAAATTAGTCCGTTACAGCAAAAATTTGCTGACAAGCTAAATCATCGTGATTTTTTAGGTTCGCTAATGAACCTTGGAATTAACAGAAACACGCTTGGTGATATAAAAATCGACAGCAATATTGGTTATCTATTCTGTCTAGAGAGCATTAGCGAATACATAATCGATAATCTCGACAGAATAAAGCACACTAGCGTTAAATGTGAGATAACGGACGAGCTACCAGATTTCATTAACAAAGCACCAGAGCCAAGTGAGATAATAGTATCATCGACTAGAGTCGATGCCATAGTATCAAGCGTATATAAGCTATCACGAAATCAAGCGTCGCTGCTGTTTGGCCAAGACAAGGTGTTCATTAATTCAAGAGTGGTAAATAAAGATAGCACTACGCTAAAGGATGGTGACATAATTTCTGTCAGAGGATATGGCAAGTTCATATTCGACAGCGAATTAAGACGAACAAAAAAGGACAGAATAGTTGTATCAATAAGGATATACAAATAACAAAAAAAGGAGTCGATGACTCCTTTTTTATTTTGAAATAATCGAATTTGTATCTGACCAAGGACCATACACCCTTTTGCCATCGAACACACGAAATGCTCGAACACGGATATAATATTTAACTCCATTGGTGAAATTCTTACCAACATAATATGTTGATGACCTTGAATTAATATCAATAGTCGCAATAACTGGGCTAAAGTTACTATATCGGCTATACTGCACCTGATATCCAGTACAATTTGCAAGGCTATACCATTTTGCAGATATTGTATGTGACGAGGTAGTTGATGGTGCTCTTAGTGTCACCTTTTTTGGTGTAGTTGTGGTCGCTATACGAGCACTCTTTTCTCCAGTACCAGCAGAATTATATGCTGACACAGCATAGCGATAAGTTTTGCCAGGAGTTATGCCAGAATGCTTGTAGGTGGTTTTGCCATCCTTAACAGTTGCAACCTTTGTGTACTTCTTCGTTGAAGAATCATATGTGTATACATAATATCCAGTTGCATTTGATACCTTTGTCCAGCTCAATGATATATATGTTGAGCCACGACCAGATCTAGTTAATCCAGTCACCTTTACTGGTATTTTCACAGCTTGAGTAGTTGACTGTGTAGTAGAAGTAGAGGTACTAACAGTTGGTACTGGTGCATTCTTTGATGGCATATCGGTATAAACAGGAATATAAAATATCTTTTTACTAGATAGCACATTCGCATTCTTATAGGCAGTATAATTTATAGCAGCCTCTGATGCAGCACCATCAAGATTCGTCATATACTCGTGACCATACAGCATACCAGAATCGATATTTACATTAAATTTTTGCAGATATCCTGTGAACTGATCCTCTGAATAGCCATTGGAAATAACCACAGCACCATTATATATAGCTTTATACGGATTGTTCCAAGGTCTATTGTAATTAAAATATGTTGTACGACAATCAGCCTTTAGAACATAGCCGATTTTGCCATCCTTTGAATAGCTATCGGCACCAAGCTCATTATATAATCTGACCTTGTAATAATCACCACTTGTTGCCATCCAAGTCATATACTGACCATTGGCAACCTTTGTTTTGGTTCCACTAACCTTTTTTGTGGTAGAGTCATAATTTGGGTACAAATATGTGTCCTTGTTAGCTTTCATAAAGCCAGCTGCCCAAGCTAGTCCATCATCTGCCCCACCGTATGCACCAATATTATAATAGTTATATATACCAGTGAAAGGCACACGATTACCACAAACGCCACCAGCTGTTGGCTTTGAACCACCAACCTCTTGCACAATTTTTGATGCAAGATAGTATGCACTCATACCACTGTTTTTTGCAGCGTCGATAATAGCTGTTGAATACTTAACCTTGTTGCCGTCCTTTGTATATGTTTTTATTGAAAGGTCAGGCTTGTAATAAGATATATAGCTATTTGCCATCCATGTGTTAGAGATAATTGACTCTACACCAGCTTGTGTTTGGGACGAATCATATGCTGTTGACTCAAACTGAAAGATATATTTTTCTGTCAACCAATTTCGTGGGTCCATATAGTATGCAACAGCTGCTTCGGATGCAGACACCCAGTTGCTACCTTCCCATACAGTATATTTGCCATTACTATAACAGGTTGAGCACTTACAAAAATAAGCATCGGATTTGCCAGAAATTTTCTGCAATCTTTGGTCCCTATGTGGAGTACGCTCGCCAGTAACAGCGTCCTGCCACTTAAGATTTGTTTTAAATGGTTTAAAACTCCAGTTAGGATACTTGCTATGTAAATCAACTAGATATGAAACATAGCTCTTTGGAAAGCCAAGTGAAATTAACTGATCCTCATAGCTAGATGCTGATACTGAAAACGGAATATACAATGACATTAGCATAACTAATGACATAATTATTGATAAAATGCGTTTTGTCATACACACTCTCCTATACAAATTACGATATAATTATAACATTATGTAATAATGTTGTCAATTTTGTGTTACGAGTTGTAATTATTTGCATTTTATGTTGATTTTTGTCGTAATTAATATATAATGGATATATAAAGATTAGTGTGGTGAAATTATGAACGATTACATAATTAAATACAACATACAAAAGAATTTGCAAAACATTCGTAGAGCAAACGGATTAAGACAAGAGGACGTTGCTAATGCGCTAGGCATTAACAGAAGCACATACACCTCATGGGAGCTTGGCAGAAGCGTGCCAAAACCAGCACAGCTATCAGAGCTTGCAAAAATGTTCTGCTGTACAGTTGACTTTTTGATAAACAATCACGGCAACAAGCTACCAACCTTGCGAAATGATATCCCATACAAAAATGATACGAGAATATATGGTGACAACTATATGATAGAGCTGTCCGATGAAGAGAGAGCACTACTACTAAAGTTTCGATTGCTAAACAGCAAGGACAAGGCTATGCTAGACAAATATATTGACAGCATAGGTAAAGAAACAGAATAAACAAAAGGATTGTTGATATTCAACAATCCTTTTTCTATTATATATTATCTTCGTCTTGGTGGTGGGAGATAATCATCGCTATTTTCTATGCGTTCGATTTCCTCCTGTTTTGCTCTCTTTTCCTTTATTCTCTTATCTTCAGCATTAACACGCTTAATAAATCTGACGAAATACAAAACAGCCACAGCAATAAGAATAAACAGAATAGCAAGAACAATCTTGTTAGTGAAAATCTTCTTAAAGATATTGAACAATTTTAAAAATGTTGAAAGCTCAACAGTTTGCGCTGCGACCAAATCAACCGTTGCTATAGTCTGGTCGGCATAAATGATATTTGCAGAGCAGATATAATCCCCTTTTGTGATAGGTGCTTCTAACTGTTCTGGAGCATCAATAGGCTCAAAATAAACAGCTGATGGGTCTAGCGATGCTGGAACAAGAGTAGTAATATCCTCTTTTGCAACAAGCTGAACAGAGTCAACGTCCTTGCCATTAACGATAGGCACCTCATGAACTAGCTCATTCTGTCTAACTACAGTAGCATATTTGATAGTATCGAACGCCCAGTCGAACAAAGATTTTGCATCAATGAATGAGCACTTTGTATCAATACCATCAAGCTTCTTAATTGGTGAGTCAAGCACAACAGCCAAGTAGTTATATCCATCCTTTGCAGCACGAGTGATAACACAATATCCAGCCTCTGTAGTTGAGCCAGTCTTAATACCCTTTGCATACTCGTAAAAATATGTTACATGAAATCTGTCGAGCATAAAATTAGTATGAACGAATGTGATATCATCATATACATATTGCTGTGTCGATGATATGGTATTGAATGTTTCACTCTTCATAGCTTCAAGAGTAATCTTTGCCATATCAGATGCTGTAGTGTAATGATTTTCATCATGTAGGCCATCGCAATTAACGAAATGGGTATTCTTGCAGCCAATGGACTCAACCCATTCGTTCATCATAGCAACATACGAAGGTACATCATCAGCGACATATTCTGCCAAAACATTACAAGCATCACAGGCTGAATGTACCATAACTAAATACAAAAGCTGTTCAATAGTGATAGTTGAGCCAATCTTTAGACCAGCAACCTGTGCACCAGTACCATATAGAGACTCGATAGCATTCTGTGATACTGTGGTAGTAGCCTGCAAATCCTTAACATTATTGATAGCAACGATAGCTGTAACAATCTTTGTAAGTGAAGCAGGATACTTTAGCTTGTCCTGATTCTTTTGTGCAACTACTGGGTGGGACTCGTCATCAAGATTGATGAGCATATATGCATCGGCATATATCTTGGTTGATGGAACATATGTAGCAGCATCTGCTGACAATGGCAGAGCAAAAAGTGATATAGACAATATAATAAATGTCATAAAAACTGATACCAGTTTTTTCATAAACTTGACACCTCTTGAAATAAATTATATTATAATAATATCATATTTGAGTGACAAATAAAAGAGCATAATTAACAAAAATTATCTGGAGGATAAAATGGTATATATTACTGGAGATACCCACGGTGATTTAAGCTTTTTCAAAAATCCTGCACTAAGAAAGCTAACAGAGGATGACACGCTGATTATATGTGGTGATTTTGGCTTTTTATGGGACGATAGCGAAAAGGAACGAAAAGCTATCGAAACATTAGTAAAAAAGAAATACACCATCTGTTTTGTTGATGGTGCACACGAAAACTACGATATGCTTGCAAAATACAAGCCATACAGATTCAAGGGTGGCAACGCACACAAGATTGCATCCAACATATATCACCTACTCCGTGGTGAGATATTCACCTTTGACAAAAAGACATTCTTCTGTATGGGCGGTGGCGAAAGCCTTGATGCAGAAATGCGACTAGAGGGTCTGACCTGGTGGAAAGAAGAAATGCCAAATAGTGAAGAGCTAATGAATGGTGCAAGAAATCTAAAGGATTACGAGTACAAGGTTGACTATGTTATCACTCATGAGGCACCTGCTATCGCAAAGGATTTCATCCGTTTGCATACAAATCACGAGATGAAGATGACACCGCTGAACACATATTTGCAAGAGCTAATGAAAAGTGTAGAATACGAGCACTGGTATTTTGGCTCATTGCATATGGATTTGCCAATCAGCAAAAAAATGACTGCTGTATTCGACAATATCATCAAGGTTGACTAAGGGACTTTTAAAAAAAGTCCTTTTTTCATGCAACAAAAATGAATAATTATTGCACTATATAAGTGAAAGGGGCTGATAGAATGAAAAAATTATTTATAACTGTAATCAGCATATTACTAGTAATATCATTATGTGCTTGCACTAATCAAGGAAGCACAAATGAGCCAAACGAAAACAATACCGGTGGTGTAGGAATGGTAAATCCTATATCAAGCTCATCACTGAAAGAAATATGTGATGACTTCGATTTAGGCGATATCAAATTCGACAAGAATGATAAGCTAGGTGAAATCACAAAAATAGATGGTGACAACACGATATATAGCATTGATATAGCGAACGATGGTATCACATACAACCTACGAATTTGCAAAGCATACGAAGGTGGTAATAGTGACATAAGTGGCGTTTATCTTGATGATGATATTGCTTGTGCAATATTTGATTCGGTCGATGAGAACATAGCCCCATCAGCAAATGCCGAAATATCGTCAACTGGCTCAAAGGTAAATTCTGAATGGCTAGGATACTACATTACTCTATCCACTGAAAAAGAGCAAAATGCTGATGATTTACAAAAGCTATACATTAAATATTGCAAAACATTACTATCCTCAAAAATGCCACAACTAATTTTTGAAGAAGCAAGTAGTAAGAATAACATTAATATCGTATATGATGCTGGTGACTACAAGGTAAAGGTTGTTGATGGCAAGCTATCATTGTTACAGCTTAGCTACAGTGACGTTGCTATTGATATTGAACAAGCGTTAAAGGATAATATAATCGCACCAGAAACTATTGTTCTACTTTGTGGTGAACCAACAGCGACCATCAAGGATGGTGGAACAAATATATACAATCATGATAACTTTACAGTGTACCGAATGAACACATTAGATGGTAACAGGGATATAATCATTGGTCCAAGTGGTGCTGACTTATACGAAAGATAAAACAAAGCCCGTTCATAAGAGAAACTGCCATAACGAAGTTTTACCTTCGCTATGGCAGTTGTTTTTATATTTAGTGTTGGCAGATAATTTTGGTATCATGCCAAGATTTTAATTGAAAATTGAAAATGGAGAATTAAAAATTAATGGACTTGCAGACAGCAATTATAAGCGGGCGGATAATATCCGCCCCTACGAAAACGCTGATTATTAGGACAATCGTAGGGGAAGATATCATCTTCCCGTCAATATAATAGGTGTGGGGTGCGGGTGTCCAGTGGACACCTCTGCGAAGCAGAAGCACCGACCGAGGCGGGAGCCGAGACAGCCCACCCGAAACTCTCAATTTTGGATTCTCAATTCTCAATTAGTTTTATCTTGTCGCAATACCAAAAATGTCAAACATAGTATATTGCGTAAAAAAAATCCGATACTCTCTTTGTGAGAGTATCGGATAAATAAATAATATAATTACTCTGCAGTTTCCTCTGCTGGAGCCTCTTCTGCAACAGGCTCTGCATCAGCAAGCTCCTCGATAACCTCTTCTGGCTTCTCTAGAAGCTCCTTGATTGAAAGAGAAACTCTCTTCTTATCAAAGTCGATATCGATAATCTTTGCCTGAACAGTGTCGCCAACCTTAAGAGCATCCTGTGGAGTCTTAATTCTATCCCATGAAATCTGGCTGATATGGATAAGGCCATCAACAGTAGGGATAATGTTTGCGAAAGCACCGAATGTAGCGAATGATACAATTCTTGCATCAACTACTGTGCCAACTGGATAATCTCTCTTTAGGATTTCCCATGGATTATCCTCAATATTCTTAAAGCCAAGAGCAATCTTCTTTGTCTCCTGATCAAGTGACTTGATAGTAACCTCTACAGTGTCGCCAACATTAACAACCTCTGATGGGTGCTTAATTCTGCTCCATGAAAGCTCAGAAATATGTACCATACCATCGATACCACCAAGATCAACGAATGCACCGTATGAAGTTAGTGACTTAACAGTACCAGTAATCTTCTGACCCTCCTCTAGAGTAGCCCATAGAGACTCCTGCTGTGCCTTGCGCTCTGCATCAGCAACAACCTTGATAGAGCCAACTGCTCTTCTTCTAGCTGAGTTTACGTCAATAATCTTGAACTTTACAGTTGCACCCTTAAGAACGTCAAGCTCCTGATTACGAGGAACACCTGTAAGTGATGCTGGAACAAAAACTCTTGTTCCCTTTGCAGTAACGAGCACACCACCACGGATAACCTGGGTAACTGTACCCTCGAGGATTTCATCAGCCTCGTGAGCAGCAACGATATCGTCCCAGCCCTTTACTGCATCAAACAAACGCTTAGAGAGCTTAAGTACACCCTCCTGATCATCTGTTTTCATGATAACAAGCTTAATCTCGTCGCCAACAGCAACAACGTCTTCACACTTTGCGATAGGCTCTGATGAAAGATCATCAAAAGCAACAACGCCAGTCTGCTTTCTGCCAGCTACGTCAACAAATACCTCTGTAGGAGTAATTCTTACAACAGTACCTGTTACTACCTTGCTATTTTCGTTTTCCTTGATAGATGCTTCAAACATCTCTGCAAAGGATGCCTCACCATCAGCAGATGCTTTGACAGCAGGCTTTGTAGCCTTATCAGCGGTTTCTGCTGTCTCCACAACTTCTTCAGTTAAGGCTGAAGTTGTTTCAACTTCCTTTTCTTTAATTTCTTCGGACATGGTTTTGAGTACCTCCTTAATAATTACCGAGGGTGTCGAAGCCCCGGCTGTGACACCAATTACCTCATATCCAGCAAGGTCAATATCCTTTAGCTCGTCTGCTGTTTCAATAAGAAACGATGGACAATTAGTGGAACTAACCTCCTGTAATTTGCAGGTATTTGATGAATGGCGACCACCGATAACAAGCATTGCGTCGGAATTTTTTGAAATTTCGTACGCTTCCTCCTGTCTATCCGAGGTTGCATTACATATTGTAGCAAAAATTTTACAATTTGTACATACCTTTTTGAGAATTTTCTCACATTTTTTCCATTCTTCTAGTGAAAAAGTTGTTTGGGATACACAAATAATTTCTGATTTTTCATCAAAATGCTGATTTTGTATAATTTCTAGAAGCTCATGCTCGTTTTTGAACACGAAGGAATCGCCGTTACAATATGAACGAATACCAAGCACCTCTGGGTGATTTTTGTCACCAGCGACAAGTACTGGAATGCTAGCACTTTCCTTCTTTACGATATTATGAATCTTTGTAACGAACGGACAAGTAGCATTGACATAATCAAGTCCCCTGCTCTCAATATCGTCGACAATTTGTCGTTCTACTCCATGAGTACGAATAACGATGGTATATCCCTCTGGAGCGTCGGACACATTCTCAATAATCTTAACGCCCTTACTCTCCAAATCAGCAACAAGCTGTGCATTGTGGATAATAGGTCCAAGTGTGCACACCTTTTCGCCCTTTTCAACAAGGTCATAGACTAAATTAACAGCTCTGTCTACTCCAAAGCAAAAGCCAGCTGTTTTTGCAAGCCTTATTTCTCTGCTCACTTAACCTCAGCCTCCCAAAGCTCTGTAATTCTATCCATAACCATATTAGCAGCATTACGAATATCACGAGGTCCAAACTCTGGATTATCAAATCCCATCTCCTCTGGGGTGATAAGCTTGCCATAATTAACAGTAACATGAGCGCCAGCCTTAATTTTACCCTTACAACAAATAGCTACTGGCAAAACAGAGGCATTAGTAGCCTTTGCAATAACAGCAACACCAGCCTTGGCACGCTGTGGAACACCATCCTTGTCCTTAATACGCTTACCCTCTGGGCAAATAGCCATTACATGACCCTCTTCAATAATCTTCTGTCCGTAGTCAATAGCAGAGGTATCACCCTTACCACGCTTTACTGGGAAGCCATACATATGTGTAATAAACCAACCAGCAAGAGGATTGCTAAAAAGCTCGACCTTCGCCATAAAATGAAGTGCTGGTACTTGCTTTGGTGATGCAACAAAAACTGGGTCAAATGCACAAGTGTGATTGATAGCAACTATGTAACGAGTACCCTCTGGTGGAAGGTTCTCTAGTCCCTTATATTTCAAATGATAAACAAGCTTTAATAGAGGTCTAAACAATCCTTTAATAAAGCCATACATTTTGTAATGCTTAACCTGAGAGTAATCAAATTCCTTCATCACATTTTCTCCTTAATAATATCAATAATAAGCTGGATAGACTGCTCCAAATCAAGCTCGGAGGTATCAGCCATAACACTCTCCTCACTAGGCTTAAGTGGTGCAATCTCACGATGAGAGTCATTGTAATCACGCTCATTAACGTCAGCTAGAACGTCATCATATTTTACGTCCTCACCTTTTTCAATAAGCTCCTTATATCTACGCTGTGCTCTGCACTCTGGAGAGGCAAAGAGAAAAATTTTAACCTCTGCATTAGGTAGAACAACTGTTGCGATATCTCTACCATCCATAATAACGCTATTCTCTCTGGCGATATTACGCTGTAAATCAAGAAGATATGCACGAACAGCAGGTATAGCAGATACTCTAGATGCTCCCATAGAAATCTCTGGTGTACGGATGAACGCGGACACGTCCTCACCATCAAGATAGACTGCCTGTACACCATCAACATATTTTAGCTCAACAGTAATCTTGTCAAGGAGTGCAATAATATCATCGTCGTTATCAATAACGTCTGCACGAACGCAAGCCAAAGCAATAGTTCGATACAATGCACCAGTATCAACATAGATAAAGCCTAGCTCCTTTGCAGCAGCCTTAGCGATAGTGCTCTTGCCTGCTCCAGCAGGTCCGTCAATAGCAACATTAATCATAAAGTTTACCTCTTATATATTTTCTCCACACAGATAGCCAGTCGAAAATGCGATTTGTAGATTAAAGCCACCGGTATATGCATCGACATCAATAACCTCACCAGCGAATGACAAGTTATCTATGATTTTTGATTTCATTGTTTTTGGATTAATTTCCTTGGTATTAACGCCACCAGAGGTGATAATAGCTTCCTCAATAGGTCTAAAGTCAGAGATATTAAGACGAATATTCTTAATCAAATGAGTGAGAGCTAGCCTCTGCTCCTTTGTTATCTGATTAACCTTGGTTGATGGTTCAATACCACTCAGCTTTACTATAACAGGAATTATCTTGTTTGGTAAGAGTTTTGACAAAGAGTTTAGAAAATCTTTATTATTAAACTCTGCAAAATCACGCTGAATACGCTTGTCCAGTGCTTGTTCATCAAGTGCTGGCTTTAAATCAAGCAGGATAGAGTAATTATGCTGTGTTGGTTTCGTCATATGGCACGACGCTGACAGTATAATCGGCCCACTTACACCATAATGAGTGAATATCATTTCACCAAAATCATCATATATCTCCTTGTCGCCATCAAATAATTTAATAGACACATTCTTTAGCGACAAGCCCTGAAGCTTTGGAATATAGTTATTAGACACCACAAGTGGCACAAGGTGTGGCTCGATATAGGTCACGCTATGGCCAACGGATGAAGCAAGCGCATATCCATCACCAGTTGATCCAGTGGTAGGATAGCTACGACCACCTGTGCAGATCGCAACAGCGTCGCAGTCCATCTGTGTGCCATCATCAAGAACGACAGCCTTGATAATATTATCCTCTAAAACAAAGGATTTAACCGTGCCATTAATAATTTTAGCACCGGATGAGGTAGCATTGTTCACCAATGCATCAACAATATCAACAGCCTTGTCAGATACTGGAAAGACACGATTGCCACGCTCTATCTTGGTTGGAACACCCATCTCCTCAATAAGTGCAATCGTATCATATGGCATAAAGGACGAAAACGCAGAATACATAAATCTAGGATTCCGAGGGACATTGGCAATCAAGTCCTCAATATCAAAGCAAGCATTTGTAACATTGCATCGACCCTTGCCAGTAATCATAACCTTTCGTGCTGGACGAGGCATCTTTTCTATAATAGTGACGTCGTCACCTTTTTTTGCTGCTTGGGCACCTGCAACAAGACCTGCTGCACCAGCACCAATAATAACAATTTTTCTCATAAAAATATTATAAATTAATCGTCACACTCTGTCAACAATTCAGAGAGCTGCTCCCACTCCTCATAAAGTGAGTCACGCTTTAGAGTTTTGCTCTCCAAATCTGCTGTAAGTGACATTAGTTCCTCATAAGGAGCTGTAGATAATTTTTCGTTAATTTCTTCTATTTCAAGTTCGATATCCTCTATCTCCTGCTCACACCTTGTAAAGCGTGTGCGAGCCTTACGAAGCTGGGACTGACGCTCCTTCTTAAGCTTATAGTCATTAGGTTTCTTTTCCTCTGGCTTCTTTTCAACAACAGTAGGAGCGATATCAGCCTTTTTTGCAATATATTCATCATAATTGCCAAGGTATTCGTTAACACCGGTAGGGGTTAGCTCTAGAACTCTAGTAGCAAGCTTGTTGATAAAATATCTATCGTGAGACACAATTAGCATTGTACCATCGTAATCGGTAAGAGTTTTCTCTAACTCCTCACGAGAGAATGCATCCAAATGGTTAGTAGGCTCATCAAGTAGTAGGAAATTGAACTTACCTAACATAAGCTTAAGAAGAGCTACACGAGCACGCTCTCCGCCAGAGCAATCGGACAAACGCTTAAACACATCGTCACCCTTGAACAAGAATGCAGCAAGAGCAGAACGAACAGAGGTTTCGGTCATTGCTGGGAAATTGGACCACACCTCTTCAAGAGCTGTCTTGTTCAAATCCAGCTTTGCTTGTACCTGGTCAAAATAGCCAGTGAACACATTAGCACCAAATTTGAAATATCCACCGTCAGCGTTGTAGTCTTGCATAAGTATTTTTAGCAAGGTTGTTTTGCCACAGCCATTGTCACCAAGGAGGAAAACTCGCTCTCCTCTTTTTACGCCAAATGATGCTGATGAAAAAATCTCCTTGTTACCAAATGATTTTGACAAATCACGAACGTCGAGCACGTCCTCACCACTAATGCATTTTGGGGTAAAATCGAATCGAATACGAGCCACCTTGCTGTCTGGCACAACGAGCTGTGCCTTAATACGCTCGATAACCTTTTCCTTGCTTTCAGCTGTTTTGATATTCTTTTCTCTATTCCAGCGTCTTTGCTGTTCAATAATACCCTCTAGACGCTCAATCTCCTTCATATCATTTTCGTACTTGTCCTCGATAGCCTTTTGCTCTGCTGCCTTTTTTACAAGGAATTCAGAATAGTTACCGATATAGCAACGACATTTGCCATTCTCAATCTCGATAGTCTTGTTAGTAATCTTATCAAGAAAATATCTATCATGGGAGATAATAAGACAAGCACCACTAAAATCCTTTAAAAATCCCTCTAGCCATTCTACAGCCTTGATGTCAAGGTGGTTAGTAGGCTCATCAAGGATGAGAAAATCAGCCTTTGACAAAAGCAGCTTTGCAAGAATGAGCTTTGAGCGTTGACCACCAGAGAGCTTTGAGGTAGGCATAGAGAAATCGTCCTCACTAAAGCCAAGACCAATAAGTGCAGAACGAGTCATACTCTTGTATGTTAATCCACCGTCACGAGTGAACAGCTCTGTTAGTCTATCTTGACGCTCGATATTAGCATTAGTATCACCAATGCCCTTTGTAAGATTATCAGCAATGAGCTCTAGCTCCTTTTCCATCTCAATCAAATCGTCAAAAACAGAAATAAGCTCATCGTAAACGGTCTTGCTCTCTGAACAAGTATGCTGTTCCATATATCCTAGTCTTGCATTCTTTGATATAAAACATGCGCCACTATCAGCAGTATACTCACCAGTAATCAGCTTGAACAAAGAGGTCTTGCCAGCACCATTGCAGCCAATAAGACCCACCTTTTCCCTTTCCTTAATATCGAACGATACATTAGAAAAAAGAGTGTTCTCACCAAAGGACAATGTTAAATTTTGGACGTCTAAAATTGCCATAGTAACTCCAATTAAACAAATAATATTAGTATTTTACTACAAAATTGCTTGAATGTGAAGAATAAATTTGATATTATACAATTACAAATCATAGAAAGAGACAAATTTTATGGAGATATTAAAGCTTAATCCTGTATTCAAGGACTATATTTGGGGTGGCAATCGTCTAAAGGACGACTACGGATTTGACACTGGATATGACAAGACAGCAGAGGGCTGGATGCTTGCATGCCACAAGGATGGCATGAACACTATCGATGGTGGCGAGTATGACAATATGGAGCTACAAGAGGTTATCGATAAGGTTGGACTTAAAAATCTTGCTGGTGAAAATGCAACAAAGTTCCCTTATTTTCCAGTTCTAATCAAGCTAATTGACGCATACGATAATCTATCCATTCAGGTACACCCTGATGACAAATATGCTAGAGAGGTAGAAAACGAGTTTGGCAAAACAGAAATGTGGTATGTGCTCGACGCTACTGACGATGCAAAGCTTGTATACGGATTCAAGGACAAAATCACTAGCGAAGAATTCAGAGCATCTATTGAGGATAATACTCTAATGGACAAGCTCAATAGCGTTAATGTTAAAAAGGGCGATTTGTTCTTCATCGAGGCTGGTACAGTGCATGCTATCGGCAAGGGCGCATTAATTGCAGAAATACAGCAAAACAGCAACTGCACATACAGAGTGTACGACTACGGTCGTGTTGGCAAGGACGGAAAGCCAAGAGAGCTACACATTGACAAAGCTGTCGACGTTAGTCTAACAGAGCCTGCAAAGCAACCGGTAATCAATTTTGCAAATGAGAACGACTGTGTACTAGCAGAATGCGACTTGTTCAAGGTAGAAAAGCACAATGTTACAAATAGCATTACACTCTGCACTGATAAAACTAGCTTTAATCACATATTGGTAATTAATGGTAATGGAGATATCAATGGCAGAGATGCAAAAAAGGGTGACAGTTTCTTCGTTCCAGCTGGATATGGTGAATACAAAATTAATGGTAAAATCGAAATAATTGTCACAAAAATTTAATTAAAAGAATAAAATCACTCCTTTATGATAATACTAAATCAAAAGGAGTGATTTTTTATGAAGATAGTTGATAGAATCGCATTAATACTGACTATTATCGGTGGCATCAACTGGGGCTGTATTGGCATATTTAAATTTGACTTGGTAGCGTGGATATTCGGTGGACAAGACGCTGTATTATCAAGAATAATTTACACGCTAGTAGGTCTATCAGCAATATGGTGCATCAGCTTACTATTCAAAAGCAGAGAGCTAGAGGACTAATTGAGGGGTTGAATCCCCTCTTTTCTATTTTTAGAACAACGCTTTTTCCATCTCAGTACGGATTTTTGATAAAATCCTCTTTTCTAGGCGTGATATGTACGATTGGGATATTCCCATTTTATCTGCAAGCTCCTTTTGGGTATGAATTTGTGTACCGTATAATCCGAATCTCTGTGCCATAATATCACGCTCCTTTGATGGCAAGGTCGATACAATATGCATAAGCAGGCGTTTTTCATCGTCGTACTCTATCTCTTGAGATATTTCATCCGGCTCTGTGCCAAGAACGTCACGCAGTGTCAGTTCATTTCCGTCCCAATCGACTGACAACGGCTCATCAAATGACAGCTCTGTTTTTGCGCTCTTCACCTTGCGAAGATACATAAGAATTTCGTTCTCGATGCACCTAGAAGCATAAGTGGCTAGTTTAATATTTTTGTTTGGGTCAAAGGTCTTTACAGCCTTCATTAGACCGATAGTACCTATTGATACCAAATCCTCTGCTGTTGCAGTTGGTGACTCAAATTTCTTTGAAATATAGACCACCAGTCGCAAATTATGAGTGATAAGCAAGTCACGATGATCCTCGATACCATTTCGTAGCTCATCAAGGACTGTTTCCTCTTCCTCAACAGTGAGTGGTGGTGGTAAGGTTTCTGGACCATTGATATAATGACAAAAATTCTTGTCAAAATATTTTCTAATTATAATAGATATAAATTTCTTAAACATAGTACACCTCAGACAGATAATATTTCGGGATTTAAAACAGCTGAAATGCTGTCGCTACTCATATCAGATGACAAAGCGATATAAGCATTCTCTATCACCTCGCTACCCTTTGGAGTTTTTACAACAACCTTTTTAGGTTTAAATGCTGGTAAAAGGCAATGACCATTGATTGACGAGGTTGGAACATATCGAACGCAACTATTCCCTACCAAATGTTCTACAATATCGCTATTAACAACAATAACTGGACAATTAGAGAATGGCTCACGAAGATGGTTTCCAGTATCTAACATAGCAAGCATTACAGCACGCTCACCATTGTTCTCTATCACCAAAGTGTACAGTTCTCTTGACGATAGGACACGATTGTACACCCTAACGACCAACGATGATATTACATATGCCACAAATCCAGACAGCACAAGTGCTCTAGCAGAAATATTGAAATATACAGCCGAATTATTAATAGCAACATTGTCATTGTTAAATATCATATATAATCCAACGACTACTCCAAGAATAATTAAGCTAGAAAATAAAAAAATTGCGATACAAAGCACAAATGATTTCAGCCTGTAATGTGAAAATGCAATTAGAACAATAACAATCGCAGACAAGACCTTTGATACCGATACTATGTAAAATGGCAATTCATCTAATAGAATAATGAAAGAATACAGCCCACCAAATACCGACGCAAACACCATACGGATAGTAGATGCTGATTTCTTGGCTAGCTTCGACGTGATTTGTAGCACAAAGAATGTCATAAAAAAATTCACTACGAACAGTGTGTCAATATAGATAACAATAAAAATACCTCCTCACAGGTCCATTATAGACCTATAAGGAGGTATAATTTGTCATATTAAAGATTAGTCAATAATTTCTATTGTTTCAATCACAACATCGTATACTGGCTTGTCACCCATACCACAACGAACAGCAGCGATATCATCAAGAACGTCCTCACCCTCATAAAGCATACCGAATACTGTATGATGGAAATCAAGCCAAGGTGTGCCACCCTTTTGCTTGTATGTTTCAACAACGTCCTCTGCAAAGCCACCCTGTGCACCAATCTGCTCCATCTGAGATAGCAAATTCTCTGGAACTGACTTTGCCTGTACAATGAAGAACTGTGAGCCATTAGTATTAGGACCACTATTTGCCATTGATAGAGCACCATAGTAATTTCTAGCGTCTAGAGAGAACTCATCCTCAAACTTTGTGCCCCAAATTGACTCGCCACCCATACCGGTACCAGTTGGGTCGCCACCCTGAATCATAAAGTCCTTGATAACACGATGGAAGATAAGTCCGTCATAATATCCATTCTTTGCATGGGTTGTAAAATTCTCAACAGTCTTTGGCGCTGCCTCTGGATTGAGGTCGAATTTCATATCACCCATATTTGTTTTAATAATAGCTTCCATAATATATATTCCTTTCAATTATTTCTTTGTTGTAACGGTCTTGTAGCCAGACCAAGCAGAATAGTACTTTGTACCACTAACAGTCTTGTATGTTCTAATACGAACATAATACTTTTTACCCTTTGTGAGAGAAGAAACAGACTTTGAGGTAGCGGATGCACTTGATACTGTATATTTCTTTACACCACTCGAAAAAGCACTGTTTGTTGCAATTTGGATTTCATATCCAGTTGTTTGTGTTGATTGCTTTGTCCAAGTTGCTTTAAAGCCACCCTTGGTAGCAGTCAGGGTATTTAAACTGGTACTCTTTGGTACGATACTAAACGTCTTTGTAGCTGTGCCAGAATATCTAGTTTTGAATGTTACCTTAACAGTAGCCTTGCCAACCTTTGTATTGTTTGAATACGAAATATCATAATAGCTTGATGAAATCTTATTTCCCTTGCTATCCTTTACTGTTACAGTTGGCTTTTTTGTCTTACCATCATATGTGTATTTTGTTGTTGAAAGGGTTACAGTGCCTATCTTATTTAGGGTTGTTGTAGATAGTGATTTACCACATACTGTACATTTTGTAGTTAGCTTTCCAGTAGTTGATGCTGTAGCCTTTGTTGTAACATAAGTCTTTTTATTGTGGCCTAATGCAGGACGAGAAATAGACTTTTCATCTTCACAGATAGAACATTTAAATATTCTGCTACCTGCTTTTTCACAGTTTGGCTCTGCATCAGATACAAGAGTATACTTATGCATTAGGCTGTTGATACTAAAAGATACATTTTGGTCAAGTCCAGATGAATGTTCGCTACCAGACTGATACTGCCAAATATCAGCAGGAATGGTTGTATTTGGAATAACCTTTTGATTGCTAAAGCTAGGATTATCTTTCCAATCAGCGAGCCAAATCTTATAGCCATTGTTATAAAATTTGTTCGCATCAAGATAATTCTCAAACCAATTAACATTAGCATATACCATAGGAGTATATCCAGCAAAATTAACAGCGTTGCAGAATAACTCAACCTGGCTAGTAAGCTGATCCTTGCCAAACTTGACTAGCTGTTTATCCTCAACATCATATGCAACAGGCATAGTAAAATATTTGTCATATTCCTCTGGCATTTCTGCAAGAGTTGATAGAATGAAATCAGCCTCTATCTGTGCCTCGTTCAAATCATAGGCATAGCTATAAAGATACACGCCAAAGTTAATGCCTGCCTCAGACACCGCCTTAACATTCTGCCAAAAATATTTGTCCAAATGGTTAAAATATCCAAGGCGAATCATAACAAAGCTGGTACCATTTTTCACTTGCTGAACATAGTTAATATCGCCATTATGCTCGGACACGTCGATACCAAAGCTATTGTCTGCAGCAAATACCGAAATGCTAGAAAGCATCACGATAGCAGAAAGAATTATAGAAATTATTTTCTTCATAAAAAACCTCAAATTTGTTATTATTTTTCCTCTAGCATGATTTTGTGGTCAACGATTTGGATATGCTTGTTGCATATTTCAAGCGCTGCCCTCTTGTGTGATACGATGATACAGGTCTTGTCATGAAGCTCCTTAAGATTAGACAAAAATCTCATTTCTGTATCCTCATCAAGAGCAGAGGTAGCCTCGTCAAGAAGCATTACTGGTGACTTGGATAGTAGTGATCTAGCAATAGCAAGACGCTGTAGCTGTCCCTCAGATAGACCGATACCACGCTCACCAATAACAGTTTCTAAGCCATCTGGGAGCTCGTTAATGAACTGATCTGCACAGGATATTCTTACAGCCTGCTCAATCTCCTCATCGGTGGCATTGCTATTGATGAACAACAAATTCTCTCTAATTGTACCGGACAAAAGGAAATTGCCCTGTGGGACATAGGAGAATAGTCGTCTAGTGTTAAAGTCTGCTGGAATAGTAGCACCATCATTTAGGCACAAATTGATATCGCCAGCATCAACCTTAAACACACCTAACAACAGTTTAAGCAAGGTGCTCTTGCCAATACCAGAGATACCCATAATAGCGACGAAATCGCCCTTGTCAACCTTTAGCGAGGTATTGTCAAGAATAATATCTCTGTCATATTTAAATGAAATATTATTAAAATCGATATAGTCGAGCTTGTCATAAATTTCTACAGCATCAATAGGAGCAATATTGTCCTTCTCCTCATTTGGTAGAGCATCAACCTCCATCAATCTCTCACCAGATGCGATAATCTCGAAATATGTTGGCATTGCTGATGATAATGACGCAAATGGCTGCTGAATCTGGTTAACAAGCTGAAGAATAGCTGTAACAGTACCATAGTCGATACCGTTAATCAAACGATATGCACCAAGAGTCAGTGCAAACACATATCCAATATTGAATGTAAATGACAATCCAGCATTTGCACAAATACCGAAGAATCTACGACGCATCTTGTGCTTATAGTTATCAGCTTGAAGGTCGTTTACCTTGTCAGCAACCTTCTCCTCAACAGCAAATGACTTTACTACGAGCAGGCTAGTGAGCACCTCTTGAATAAAGGAACGAGTCTTGCCCTCTGTTTCCTGCACCTTTTTGTGTAGCTTTTTAAGTGTTTTTCTCAACGCAAAGGTGATGAGGAATACACACACTCCACCAACAAGGAACACGACAGCAAATATACTATCAAGCACAACTAAATAAATAAATGCACTGATAAGCTTCACTATCAAGAAAACAATATTAGGCAATAGCTGTGTGAACTGACCAGAAATGACATTAACGTCGTTAAACATTCTGTTCTGCAATTCACCAGTATGGTATGCACTAACCTTTGAATAATCCTTCTTCATAATAGTACGGAGCATATACTGCTTTAACAGCCACTCCATACGACAGCGACAGCGCTCCGTAATACTCCTAGATGCAAGTGACAAGAGCATCTGCACCGTAATTAGAACGAAGAACATAATCGCATAATAGATAACTCTATCGAACGAATGCTCCTCTGTAGCAGCGTTGATAATATTCTTTGAAAAATTAGCATATGCGATAGTAAGAGAGGCATTGAATGCTTGCACAAAAACTAGCAAAATAATATGCCATAGCTCCTTTTTGCACACCTTACATATCCACTTTACAGTAATCCAATCAGATTTGGATATTTTTCTCTTATTTGTTGCCAAAACTATCCCTCTTATACGTCTTTCTTAAATATATGTCTTTTAATCCAGCCAAATCCGTGCTTTACATACAAAATAGCTGGCCTAGCAAATCGTAGTGCAACCCACACACGAGAATAAATCTTGTAGCCAATATTCTTCTCTAAATCTATGTAACGCTTGCCCTTTTTGTAAAAGCCGATAAGCTTGCCACATATCATATCATCAGTAACTCGCTCAAGATTAGTCAAGCCATCACCAAGAACAACATAGTGATCATCCTTAACGTCGATAATGCGATGCATAACATACTTACCACCAGGAACGATATACACTGGAATATCATATTTCTTTAGTCTGCCTACTGGCTTTACAACAATAATATTGTCTTGTTGCTGATGAATAAGTGGCCACATTGATGAGCCCATAGTCAAACCAGTATATCTACCAAAGGTATCAAGTATTTCTTTAATTGAGGTCATTTCTTCCATAATTTTCTCCAAAACGAAAACTAAAAATCTAAATATGTATTATATCAAAAGAGATAATCAAAATCAATATTATTTAACAAGACAGACAGCATGTGCAGATATACCCTCTTCTCTGCCTGTAAATCCAAGCCATTCCTCTGTTGTAGCCTTGACACTAACACAAGAAATGTCAATTTTGCAAGCGTCAGCAATATTTTGGCGCATAGTAGGAATATGAGGCTTCATCTTTGGATTTTGTGCGATAACCGTTGAATCGATATTCTCAATCTCGTAGCCATTATCACGCAATCTATCTGCAACAGCAGACAAAAGCATAAGTGAGTCTGCACCCTTCCACTTTGGGTCAGTATCTGGGAACATACCACCTATATCACCCAGTGCACAAGCTCCAAGCAATGCATCAGAAATAGCGTGTAGCAATACATCAGCATCGCTGTGTCCAAGTAGACCAAGTGTGTGTGGTATCTCCACTCCACCAACAATAAGCTTGCGTCCCTCAACTAGCTTGTGAACGTCGTATCCGTGTCCAATCCTCATAAATTAACCTCTCATTCTATGTTGCAATATTTTCTCTCCTATTGCAACGTCATCAGGTGTAGTAATCTTGATATTTTCATATGAGCCAACGACCATCTTTACCCTACCACCAGCATACTCAACAAGCTGACAATCGTCAGTAAAGTCCTTGCCATCATTAACAGATTTTTCAAGAGCACTCTTGTACAAATCAAATGAAAAAATCTGTGGTGTTTGAACAGCAAACAATGTCGCTCTGTTAGGTGTGTCGACAACAATATTGTCATCATCAACAACCTTAATTGTATCCTTAACCGGCACACCGATAGCAGCAGCACCATATTCCCTAGCTGCACGAATTGTATCGCCAATTTCGTCATCAGTGATGAACGGTCTAGCACCATCGTGAATAACAATCAAATCACAATCATCAATGGTATCAACAGCATTCATAACACTCTGCTGACGAGTGTCACCACCGATAACAAAGCTGACACGCTCATCATCAATAAGCTCGCTAAATGTATCAATATCCTGTTCTCTAACAGTGACGATAACCTCATCAATATCCGAATTGTCCAAAAAAGCATTAACGCTACGCTCGATAACAGTCTTGCCCATTATATCAAGCAAAAGCTTGCTCTTTTCAATCTTCATTCTAGTGCCATTGCCAGCACCAAGAACGATAGCAATATTACTCAATTTCCTTTACCTCCTGTAGCTCTGCCTCGTTAGGAGTGACATACTCGGTGTTATAATCGTCATAAATAACCATACCTGGCTTTGCGCCATTAGGCTTATGAACATTCTTTACTATAGTGTAATCGACAGCAACATTTGATGATGCCGATGCCTTTGAATGAGTGACAGCAAGCATAGCAGCCTCTCTAATCAATTTATCGGTAAAAGGCTTGTCCTTTTCTGCTGTGACGATAACATGTGAACCTGGGCAATCCTTAACATGAAACCACAAGTCATAATTTCTAGCAGTCTTTAAGGTTAGCTGGTCGTTCTGTATATTATTACGACCAACGGAGATAGCAAAGCCCTCTGATGATACATATCGTTTTGGCTGTAGCTTCTTTTGCTTTTGATTTTTATCAACACGCTTTGACAAAAAACCACTGTCATAAAGCTCTGCCCTGATAGCAGAAATCTCACTATCAGTTTCTGCACGAGTTAGGGAGTCTATAACAGATTCTAGGTACTCTGCCTCCCTTTGAGCCTCATCAATAAAATCGTACAGCTTTGTTTCTGCAATCTGCTTTTTACGATATTCTTTGTAATATTTCTGTGCATTCTGCACTGGTGTCAATGTAGGATCTGCCGGAATACGAACGACAGCCATATTGTCATAAAAATTCTCTAAATCGTAAAAAAGTGCACCCTTTTCTAGCTGATGCAAGTTAGCATTAATTAGCTCGCCATAGATACGCAACTTTTCCTTATCCTTGCACTCATCTAGCTCACGCTGACGATTAATCGCTTTTCGTACAGCACGCTCTTGCAAGGTAGTCAAGTGGTGGAACAAATCATTTGACCTTTGGCGAATTCTGTCAATTCTAACCTGTTCGTAGTAGAAGAAATCGACAAGCTCTGAAAATGTATCAAAGCTCCTATATGTGCACAAATCACCATACTGGCTTGGCATAAAATAGGTGTAATCCTTTGGTCTGTCCATAAAGACGACAGTAGGTGTTGGGTTAGCAATATAATCCCTCAAATCCTGCAATGAAAGACCATTCTCAACCTCTCTAGCAACGATAGGAGAAATACCCTGCAGCACCTCGGACACAGCCTTTGACCTTTTCATATCAAGAGATGAAATAGCACGCTCGATATCATCGATGCTATCGGTCAAGATATTCATCTTGTTCTGCTGTGGTGGGAGCTGATATTTTAGCCCTGGCAAAATCTCTCTAACTGATGATTTAAGGGCATCAATACGCTTAACACACTCGACAATTTTGTCATCACTATCAATGAGAATAATATTGCTATATCTACCCATAATTTCGATAACAAGTCGATAGGTTACTGGGTCACCCAAGTCATTCTTTGCATCAAAAACAAGAGTCAATATACGCTCAAATCCATCTTGGATAATATCTGATAATCTCGCACCACCAAGAAGCTTGCGTAACAACATAGTGAGCATAGGTGGTTTCTTTGGATTTTCAATATGAGCGTTAGTAATCTGAATTCGTGGGCAATCAGCCTTTGCTGACAAAAGGAGCTTAACACTACCATCAATAGTCCTAAAGGTGAACATTAGCTCCTCTCGTGATGGCTGATATATCTTATCCACACGAGCGCCTATTAACTTTTCGCTAATTTCGTTCTTCAACAGATGAAGATATATTCCATCAAGTGCCATAAATCTATCCTTTAAACTGTTTTAATAGGGTTTTCGGTTGGTGCGATGATGAACTCAACATCAACAAAAATCTTCTCTAATCTATCCTTTAGTGATAGGAACGGAATGTTCTCTGTCTCGTAATGACCAGCAGAAATAACAGCATATCCATTCTCACTAGCATCTAGCATTTGGTGATATTTCATATCGCCAGTAACGAAGCAATCGGCATACTGCATAGCAAGGTCGATATACTCCTCACAAGCACCACCACCGACAGCAACTGTCTTGATAAGTTTATCAGTATCGGTATAACGAATACCAGCACAGTCAAGTCTCTGTGCTACATATTCTGCAAAATCGTCCATACTCATCTCATTATCAAGCTCACCATAAACAACAAAGCTATCAGGTATATGCTGTGCATTATCAAGGGACAAAAGCTCTGCCAATGCATCATTAATGCCACCATCAGCTAAGTCAAAATTGGTATGAGCACAAAGATGAGCGATACCAGAATTAGCAAGTGTATAGACAGCACTATCAGACTTTACTGACTGGATACCACCGAATATAATTGGGTGATGAGTTAGGACCAAATCAGCATCGATATCCTTTGCAAAATTACATACAGATTTTGTAGCGTCAAGTGCCATAACAACCCTCTTAACCTCGCCACGAAAATCACCAATGAGATGACCGCTATTATCCCACTCCTCTTGTGTGGAATATGGTGCAATAGAGTTGATATAGTCATAAATATTCTTTACTGTAGTCATATCTTTTCCTCAATATAATCAATTAATCTTGTATAATCTGCTCCACCCTTTTGCTTATTTCTCAAATAAGACAAGAGATGGACGAAATATTCCCTATCGCTATAATCATCAATATTACCTAGGAAATAATCGATATCATCTTTTTGTGTAATATTACCGGTATAAGTCGCATCAAATATACTATAGTGATGCTTGCCATCTGGAACAACAATATCATTTGCTATCTCGTATCCGTTATCAAACAACCATTTTCTAGCAAGCTCCGGATGAGTCATAGGATTAAGGATAATATGCTTACCCTTTAGCCAAGAGCATCTTGAAAGTATATCTGCAATAAGCTCTCCACCCATACCAGCAATAAGGATATCATCAACCTCATCACAAGAGATATTATCTAGGCCATTAGATAGGACACATTTAATCCTATCATCAAGATGATTTTGGCGCACAAGTGATGCACAGGACTCTAGTGGTGCAGCATTTATATCACAAGCAACAGCAGATGGGCAAACACCATTCTCCACCAAATATACTGGTACATATCCGTGGTCACAGCCAACATCACACAGTCTGGCACCATCATTAACTAGCTGGGCTACTGATAGCAATCTTTTAGATAATTTAGTCATAAAAATACCTTTACATAATTTTTCAAGATAATATTATATAATAAAAATAAAACATTTGCAAGTTCGATAAATATATGCTAATATAATTGACGGTGATTAAATGAACAACAAAAAAAATAATCAAACAAATTTTGACGATATTGAGCCAAGACTACGCTTTGACGCATTCACAGCTGGAATACAAAATGGTGGTCTACGCTCTGTTATATCGATAAATATGCTAGTGTGCTATATCATAGCTAATATCAACGGCAAGGTAACCTCTCAAACAATAACAGAGGCTATGGCAGAAGGCATGATAGCAAATCATTTTGAAATAACAGAGGCTATCGCTAGAATGATAAAAAATGGTGTAATCAAGGAAGAGGAAGACGGTGCTCTAGTTCTATGCAAGGGACAGAACGAGGTCGATCTAATCGAAAAGGATTTGCCACTAACAATTAGAGACAGAAGCATCAAGCTATGCCAAAAAATCATTGCTAGAGAAAAATACAAGCGTGACAATCTTGTTGATATAGAACAGACAGACAATGGATACAAGGTTAATCTAAAAATTAGCGACACAAATGCTGATTTTATGACCCTTTCCCTATTTGCTCCAACGATAGAGCAAGCAGAGCTGATTAAGGCAAAATTCATCACTGACCCAATCAAAGTGTATGACAATTTAATCGACTCAATATTTGATAATGATTATTAAAAAAAGCTAGGTCAATGACCTAGCTTTTATCTTTTTATTTATCTTCCCTTTTCAAAAGAACGACAGACAAATTTTGCACCAAGCGACTCTGCAATCACTCTTGATTTTTCGATGTTTTCATCTCCAATAACGTCGACTACTGACATACGAACGTCGTCACAATAAAGTGCACACTCCTTGGTAAAATCAAGCATTGCTTGATACGCTATACCAGGATAGATATTTCGAGTAATCTTGTCATACTGCTCGGATGATGGCTCATTAAGTGATATAGAAACGCTATCGAATGCCTCGCCAATCTCCTTTGCTGTAGAACGCTCATTAATCAAATCAGATAGTCCGTTAGTGTTAAGTCTTAATCTAATGGATGGGTTAATGCTCCTTAAATACTTTGCTGTTTCAAGCAAAATATCAAGATTGCAGGTTGGCTCACCATATCCACAAAACACAGCATCACTAACATTCTCAAAACCGTAGTCATCGACAGCCTTTTTTACCTCATCAAGGCTAGGCTCACAGCCCTCATCGTACCACAAATTCTCTGCCTCACCAACAGCATCACCCTTTGAACGAATACAGAACGCACAGTTGCAAGGGCACTGATTTGTTATATTAAAATATACTCCACCCTCCAGGGTATAGATTATATCTGCCATTTTGTTTTCCTCTCTTGCTATTTTCTAAATACAAGTATATAATATTTCTGACAATAAATAAATAACCAAAATTTATAAATTTTCAGGGTACAGATATGAAAAAATATGTTGAAATATACGAATATTACAAAAACCTAATACTCACCAAACAGCTAAAAAGTGGCGACAAGCTACCATCAGTTAGGACAGCTACTGACATATTTGGTGTAAGCAAGACCACAATACAAAATGCATACTTTGATTTGCAAGCAGATGGATATATTATCGCCTCCCCAAAAAGTGGATACTACATATCTGATTTTAGCCCAGTTAAGCAAGATTACAACGCCACAATAGAAGAAAAAAGGAACATTAAATATGACCTAAAAAGTGGCGACGCAGACAAGGAAAGCTTCGACATTGCACTATGGCACAGATACATAAAAAGTGCGCTACGACAACAAGACAGATTGCTATCCTACAGTGACGTGCAAGGTGAATTTGATTTAAGACAAGCACTTGCAGAGTACATTAGAGAAAAGCGAAATGTTACTGCGTCAGCAGACAGAATTGTTGTCGGTGCTGGCGTACAATGTCTACTAAACATTCTATGTTCTCTACTAAAGGACAAGAAAACCGTCAGTTTCCCAGACGATAGCTTTATGCAAGGTATCAGTGTGTTTGAGGACTATGGATTCAATGTGCACACTAGGGACAAGAATGCCGATATTATCTATGTTTCGCCATCACATATGACAGCATTTGGTGACGTAATGCCAACTAAAAGACGACTAGAGCTAGTGCACTACAGCGAGCAGAGAAACAGCATAGTAATCGAGGACGATTACGACAATGATTTTTTATACCAAACAAAACCAACACCATCATTATTCGCTCTATCAAGTGGTGGCAATGTTGTATATATGGGTAGCTTTTCAAATGTGCTAATACCAGGTATTCGTATCAGCTTTATGGTATTGACAGATGAGCTAGCAAAAAAATACAACAGTCAAAAAGACAAGTATGCCCAAACAGCAAGTAAAACAGAGCAAATCGCCCTGTGCCAATACATTAGAGATGGACATATTAAGTCGCAAACACGAAAGGTAAGGCGTCACTACACGGCAAAGACAAAGGCTATGTATGAAGACATTAAAAAACAAATACCAAATGCAAAATGTAGCATAAGCGAAAATGGTCTACAAATAAAGCTAGAAAGCGCATTCAATAATAGCACGGATATATTCGAAAAAAACGAAATCGCTGTGCATATTGAAGAATGTAGTAATGATAAAATCAATCTAATATTAAGTCCATCAGCGCTAGATACAAAGGAAATAGCAAATGCTGTAGGTGCACTGAAGAAAGCACTGTCCTAATTTTAGGACTATGGCGTCTAGTGATATTGCAACAAAATCCCCTATAAGCTACAATGTGGTTGTAAAGAAAAACACCCAAGGAGGATTTTGTTATGAAAAAGAATTTTGTTAAAGGTTTACTGCTTTCAATCGTATCACTAGCTGCTGGATTTGTTGCTATCGGTGTACCATTTAGAATTTTTGATTTTCTATCTGCTGATGGAATGAGAATTCTGTTCGCTATTGAGGTAGGAATATATCTCGGCATCGGTCTCATATTTCTCACAATTCAAGACAGCAAGAAAAAGCAGAGAGCAAAAGAAATCAAAAAGCACGAACAAAGACAGCTAAAGGTAAAGGAATGTGTCGACAACTGGTACAATATCGCTGCGTAAATAAAACAACAAAAGAGCTCTAACGATAATCGTTAGAGCTCTTTTGTTTTAATCTTCTATTATAGTAGCATCGGTTACAATATCGCCATTGTCGACTGTTTGATCAACAGCACTCTTAACATTTGATGCAATCTTCTTAACCTCGAAGAATGCAATAGTATCGAGAACTGAATAAACAATCAATGCAACACCTGTAAGCTGTATCAAGCTCTCAGACAATGCTGTCGATTTTGTAATAGCGTATATACCAAATATGATAGTAGCAATAGAAAGTGCTATTGTAATAAATCCAAAGACTTTGTAAGTAAATACTGTACGCAATCCAGTAATCAAATCCACTATACCAGAGGTCAGGATAAATATACCGAACAATATTAGTATAAAGGATATAATAGCCTCATATTTGATACAAACGATTATGCCACAGATAGCGACAATAATGCCCAGCGTCAACAAAAGCACTGACGACTGCTTGACAAAATACTTAACTATGGAATATGCACCGACAAGTATCAATCCTACACCCAAGAACAATGCAGCATATTTCTTGCACTGTGCTGGAAATGCAATAAAGAGCACTCCAAAGATAAGCGATAGCACTATAGTCACTAATGATAACTTTTTTATATTACCAAGAATTTTCATTTTATTCCTCTACTGAAGACTCTGCAATAACCTTTTGAGCGATATGCTCTGGACACTTTTCGTATCTAGCGAAGGCTGTTGTAAATGAGCCTCTACCCTGTGTGATCTGACGCATAGAGGTTGAGAATGTAGTCATCTCTGACTCTGGAACCTCTGCAACAATCTCCTGCATACCATCAGCGTTTGGTGTCATACCAAGAACACGGCCACGACGCTTGTTGATATCACCGATAACGTCACCCATAGCCTCGTCGTTACAGATAGCATTTAGTGTGATGATAGGCTCTAGGATAACTGGATTAGCCTGTGGGATACCATTCTTAAATGCAAGTGAAGCTGCCATCTTGAACGACATTTCTGATGAGTCAACAGGATGATATGAACCATCGAACAATGTTGCCTTAACGCCAACCATAGGATAGCCAGCAAGAACACCCTTGAGCATTGCCTCCTGCAAGCCCTTCTCTACTGCTGGGAAGAAATTCTTTGGTACAGAGCCACCAACGACACGCTCTGCAAATACAAGCTCTTCTGTGTCATATGGCTCAAACTCGATAAATACGTCACCGAACTGACCATGACCACCAGACTGTTTCTTATGTCTACCTTGAGCCTCAACCTTCTTGGTGATAGTCTCACGATATGCAACCTTTGGCTGTGCAAGAACAGCGTCAACATTATATTTTGCCTTTAATTTTGCCAAACATACGTCAAGTTGCTGTTCACCAAGACCAGAAAGGATAGTTTGGTGTGTTTCGTTATTAGCCTTAAATCCAAGTGATGGATCTTCCTCAATCATCTTGAGTACAGCATTAGCAATCTTCTCCTCATCGCCTTTCTTTGTGGCAGAGATAGCCATAGCATATGCAGAGGTAGGAACAGCAACAGCGTCAAGTGTAACTACATTATTAGGAGCACACATTGTGTCGCCAGTCTTGAATGTATTTAGCTTTGCGATAGCACCAATATCACCGGCTACAATCTCCTTTGTATCAGTCTGCTTTGCACCAAGTGCTGTAACAAGCTTGCCAACTCTCTCTTCTTCGCCATTACGAGAATTAACAACGGTAGCACCCTGAACAAGCTTACCAGAAATAACCTTGAAATAATTTAGCTTACCGATAAATGGGTCAGCAACTGTCTTAAAGCAAACAGCAGCAAGAGGACCATTTTCATCAACAGCAAGCTCTACTGGCTCACCAGCGTTGTCGATAGCATACTCTGCCTTTGGTGCAGGGCAACAATCCTTGATGAAATCAAGAAGCATATCAACGCCAACACCAGATAGACCAGAAGCAGCAAATACAGGAACGATAGCACCATTAGCAATACCGATGGATAGACCCTTAATCTTATCCTCCTCGGTCAATGCCTCGCCCTCAAAGAATTTTTCCATAAGATCGTCATCTGTACCAGCAACAGCCTCTGAAAATACCTCCTTGATAGCGTCGAAACGAGCAGTATCATCAGGAATGATATCGGCTTCTACCTTATGTACACCATCGTATGTATATGCCTTGTCAGTAATCATATTGTAGTACCCAGCAACCTTGCCGTCCTTAATAACAGGAACAACAACTGGACACATAGTAGTACCAAATTTTGCTACCAAGCCATTAAATGCCTTGTAGAAATCTGCACGCTCGTCATCCATCTTTGAGGTAACGATAAGACGAGCCATACCCTTTTTACCAGCATTTCTAAATGCCTTTTCTGCACCAGCGGCAAGACCGGATCTAGCAGAAACAACAACGATAGCACTATCTGCCGCACGAAGTCCCTCAGCAGGACCGATAGCAAAATCGAATAGACCAGGAGTATCAATAATATTTATCTTAGCATCAGCATAAGCAAACTGGAGAACTGATGATGAGATAGAAATACCTCTCTTCTTCTCCTCTGCGTCAAAGTCAGACACAGTATTGCCATCAGCAATTTTGCCCATTCTTTCTGTAATTCCGGCAACGTTTAGCATAGCCTCTGCAAGAGTAGTTTTACCCTTTGAAGCATGACCAACGATTGCAACATTTTTAATTATGCTCATAAAGCACACCCCTTTTAATATCATTTGTTAAAATTGTATAATAAACAGAGCTGATTGTCAATAACTTTTAGTATTTTTACACATATTTAACAAAAATTCAGTCTTTGTTTTGGAGATAGTGATATTGATTGATATGCTGGATAATACAATGAATATGATAAAGGGTTATTTTTCACTATGGCAATATTGTACAGTAATGGAATATATTATGGATAAAAATTTATTATTTTAAACTAATATCAGATATTTTGTTGAAATGAAAAATAAATCGTTGTATTATATCTCTAATATCAATATAAGAGAGGAAGATTATATGGAAAAGCAAATGGTAGATTTGACACTACTAAATGATACTCTAGAGCAATATGCTAGCGTACCTGGTAGTCTGATTACAATTTTGCAAAACACACAAGATATTTATGGCTATCTTCCAAAGGAAGCTATCGAGCTAATCTCTGACAAGACTGGGATTGCTACTAGCGAGATTATGGGAGTTGGCACATTCTATACACAGTTCAGATTTGAACCAGTGGGCAAATACTTGATTATGCTATGTCAAGGTACAGCATGTCACGTTAACTCATCAGAGCTCATCCTTGAAACAATCAAGGACGAACTACACATTGAGGACGGACAGACCACAGAGGATGGACTATTCTCACTAAAATGTGTTGCTTGTCTTGGTTGCTGTTCACTATCACCAGTTATGATGATTAACGATGATACATATGGTAGCCTTACACCAGACAAGACAAAGAAGATACTTAAGGAGCTAAGGGAGGCAGCAGAATGAGAATTGTAATCGGACAAGGCTCTTGCGGTATTGCTGCTGGAGCAGAAAAGGTTAGACAGGCGCTACTTAGCCAAGATCTTGGTAACACAGAGGTTACTATCGCAGGCTGTATCGGTATGTGCTACCTTGAGCCTATCGTAGACATTTATGACGACAACAACGAGCTAACAAGACTTGTTAAGGTTGAGCCTAGCGACGCTGAAAAAATTGCAAAGTTTGTTAACGAAAATGACAAGGACGCTGTTAAGGATATCATCGTATCAGATGAGGACAGTGAATTCCTATCAAAGCAGACAAGAATTGCACTAAGACGCTGTGGTATCGTTAACCCAGAGGAAATCAGTGCATTCCTAGAGGCTGATGGATACACAGCACTAAAGAAGTGCTTAACAGAGCTTACACCAGAAGAGGTTATCGAAATCATCAAGGTTTCTGGTCTTGCTGGTAGAGGTGGTGCTGGATTCCCTACTTGGTTTAAGTGGAACGCTGCTAGACAGAGTGAGGGTGAGGTAAAATATCTTATCTGCAACGCTGATGAGGGTGACCCTGGTGCATTTATGGACCGTGCTGTTATTGAGTCAGACCCACACACACTTATTGAAGGTATGCTAATCGGTGCTTACGCTATCGGTGCAAAGCATGCTGTAGTATATGTTCGTGCAGAGTATCCTCTTGCTATCAAGAGACTAAAGAGAGCTATCGAGCAGGCTAGTGAGATGGGTATCATCGGTGAGAATATCTTTGGCAGTGATTTCTCATGTGATTTCACCATCAAGGCTGGTGCTGGTGCATTCGTATGTGGTGAGGAAACAGCACTTATCGAGTCACTAGAGGGTCACAGAGGTATGCCAAGACTTAAGCCACCATTCCCTGCTGCATCTGGATTTTGGCAGAAGCCATCAAATATCAACAATGTTGAGACATTCGCTAATGTTAGCTGGATTATCAACAATGGTGGTGAGGCATTTGCTGCTATGGGTACAGAGGGTTCAAAGGGTACAAAGGTATTCGCTGTAACTGGCAAGGTAAAGCGCTCTGGTCTAGTTGAAATCCCTATGGGTAAGACACTTAAGGACGTTATTTTTGATATCGGTGGTGGTATGAAGACCGACAAGCCATTCAAGGCTGTACAGATGGGTGGTCCATCTGGTGGTTGTATCCCAGCTGATTTGATTGATACAGTAATCGACTACAAGGCTCTAGGTGCTACAGGTGCTATCATGGGCTCTGGTGGTATGGTTGTTATGGATGAGAGCACATGTATGGTAGGTATGGCAAAGTTCTTCCTTGACTTTACAGCAAAGGAGAGCTGTGGTAAATGTGTCCACTGTCGTATCGGTACAAAGAGAATGCTTGAAATGCTAACAAGAATTACACAGGGCAATGGTCAAGATGGCGATATTGAGCTACTAGAGGAGCTATGCTACTCTATCAAGGACGGTGCGCTATGTGGTCTTGGTCAGACAGCACCTAACCCAGTTTTGACTACTATCAAGTACTTTAGGGATGAGTATGTTGCTCACATTCAGGAGAAAAAATGTCCTGCTGGTGAGTGCTCTGACCTAATCGAATACAAAATTGTTGCTGACAAATGTAAGGGCTGCACACTATGTGCTAGAAACTGTCCAGTTGATGCTATCACTGGCACAGTTAAGAACCCACATATTATTGACACAGATAAATGCATCAAATGTGGCAAGTGCTACTCATCTTGCAAATTTGGTGCAATCGTAAAGGCATAAGGAGGGAGGAATAGATATGATTAACTTAACTATTAACGGTGTTGCTGTATCAGTTGAGGAAGGAACAACAATCCTTGACGCAGCAAAGCAAGCTGGTATCTATATCCCTACCCTTTGCTATGACGAGGCTGTAAAGGTATATGGTGCTTGTGGTCTTTGTGTTGTAGAGGCTGAGGGTATTCCAAAGCTACTACGCTCATGCTCTGCAAAATGCTCAGAAGGCATGGTAGTAAACACAGAGAGCAAGCGTGTTATTCAGTCAAGAAAGATTGCTATGGAGCTACTTATGTCTGCTCACGATGGTGACTGTGTTGCTCCATGTCAGCTAAACTGTCCTGCAAGAACAGATTGTCAGGGATATGTAGGTCTAATCGCTAATGGCGAATACGACGCTGCTATCAAGCTAATTAAGAACAAGATTGCTCTACCAGCATCCATCGGTCGTGTATGCCCTCACCCATGTGAGAAGGCATGCAGAAGAAAGAATGTTGAGGAGCCTATCAATATCGCACAGCTAAAGGCTTTTGCTGCTGATATCGACCTAAATGGTGACAGCTATGTACCAGAGATTGCTCCAGCAACTGGCAAGAAAATTGCTATCATCGGTGGTGGTCCTGCTGGTCTAACAGCTGGATATTACCTCGCTACAATGGGTCACGAGGTTGCTATCTACGATATGATGGAAAAGATGGGTGGTATGCTACGCTATGGTATTCCACAGTACAGATTGCCAAAAGAGGTACTCGATAAGGAAATCGCTATTATCGAGAAGACTGGCGTTAAGATGATTAACGGAAAGAAGCTTGGTGTTGACTTTACCATCGAGAGCCTAAAGGCAGAGAACGATGCTGTTATCGTTGCTGTAGGTGCATGGAAATCAAGCTCTATGCGCACACCTGGTGAGGAGCTAGATGGTGTATATGGTGGTATCGATTTTCTACGCTCTGTTATCAAGGGCAACCCAGTAGAAATTGGCGAAAAGGTTGCTGTTTGTGGTGGTGGTAACACTGCTATGGATGCTTGCAGAACAGCTGTAAGACTTGGTGCAAAAGAGGTATATGTTGTATACCGTAGAACAAGAAATGAGATGCCTGCTGACAAGCTAGAAATCGACGAGGCTGAAGAGGAAGGCGTAACATACAAGTTTCTAACCAACCCTATCTCATTCAATGGTGAGGACGGCAAGGTTAAGTCAATCACTCTACAGGTTATGGAGCTAGGTGAACCAGATGCTTCTGGTAGACGCAGCCCAGTACCAGTTGAGGGCAAGACAGAAGAAATCAGTGTTGACAGCGTTATTATGGCTATCGGTCAAAAGCTTGTTACTGATGACGTTAAGGAGCTTGAGCTAACTGACAGAGGCAATATCAAGGCTGATATTGACACATTCCAGACCAATATCGAGGGTGTATTTGCTATCGGTGACGCAACAAATCGTGGCGCATCAATCGCTATCGAGGCTATTGGTGAGGCTGACAGATGCGTTAAGGCTGTTGATGCTTACCTAAATGGTGAAGAAATCGAGACAAGAGTTCCATATATCTCTCGCAGAGATGAGGAGCTTATCGACTACTCTGCAAACGCAGTAATGCCAAGAAAAACTGCTGCTGTACTTGACCCAGAGGTTAGAAATAAGAGCTTTGATGAGGTTAGTCTTGGATTTACCGAGGAAGAGGCAAAGGCAGAGGCTAGCAGATGCCTTGAGTGTGGTTGTAAGGAATATTTCAAGTGCAAGCTACTATCTGTTGCACAGAGATATGATATCAATCCAGCTAGATTTAAGGGTGAAATGCCACAGACATACACAGCAAACAGCAATGAGTTCATAGAGCGAAACAGTGCAAAATGTATTCTATGTGGTCTATGCGTTCGTTCCTGTAAAGAGGTAATGAATATTTCTGCTATCGGTCTACTAGGTAGAGGATTTAAGACAGACGTTGCACCTGCATTCAATCTACCACTAGACCAGACAAAGTGTACAAACTGTGGTCTATGTGTTCAGCTATGCCCTACTGGTGCATTAACAGAGAAAACTACTCTTGCAAAGCAAGTTCCATTAAATGAGGAATACACAGAGGAGCAAATCACAGTTGATGACAAGCCAGCATCAATCATTGTATCAAGATATAATGGCAAGGTACTACGAGTTATTCCAAACGATGATGAGGCTAGAAAGCTTGCAGAAGAAATCTCAAGAGATGAGATGAACACAATCGTAGAATAATGATAAATAACAAATGCTTATGGCTCAATGAGTCATAAGCATTTTACTTTTTTGATAATATATGTTATTATGTGTGCAATATAATATAATGGTGAAAAAATGAAAAATGTACTTAATGGCATATACAAGCTAATATTTTGTGTTGCACTGACATTCGGTTGTTTTACTATGAACTCTAACAGCCTTGATGGCTACTGGGGCTCTATGGGGTCAATGCTTGTTATATTCAAGCTGTTCATAGTATTTGTTATAGTGCTGATAGCAACACATTTTAACAAAGATAATATAAAATTCGTATCAATCGTTGAGCCGATAATAGTTGTAGTCGCTACTGTGCTACTCATAATCGACTACAAGGTTACAAAGATAAGTGGTAGCCAATTTTTGTTCACTGTATGGTGGATAGGAGCGATTTTTATGTCACAGGCTGGTGTGTTCACAGCTGTTACAATATCAAGCGATAAAACGAATTACAAAGCGTTTTACAGGCGATTTTGGATAGGATTCACACCGATATATGTGTACACCTTTGCACTATGCTTTGCAAGAACGCCTTTTGTTGGAAATTCTAGCACTAATATAAAGCTTGGTGATGGAACATTTAGAATGCTATATGCTTTCATCGGCAATCTGAATGTCGACTTTGAAGCACCGCTAATCTTCTTTGGTAATCTGCTGATACTAATACCACTAGCATTCATACTAAACGCTATATTTAAAAAGCTAAAGACAACACATATTGCAATAATTGGAACGATTACCCCATTCATAATTGAGGGATATCAGTATATCTTCAAATGTGGTGACGTTGATATAGACGATATAGTGCTAAATCTATTAGGCTTTTATATCGGTCTAATCGCAATGAATATAATATCGAAGAAATATATAAAGCCGTAGAATAATCTACGGCTTTTGTTATATCAAATCATCATCGTTAACGCTATCATCATTTGACTTTTTCTTTGCAAAAATGCCAAAGAGCAAAAACATAAGACCTGCTGTACCCAGCACACAGCCAGCCACCAAACCAACGGTATAGCTACTGGAATACATTTTTGGCACGCTATGTGTGTTATCAACGATAGTAGTTGATTGAACAGCGTCAATCTCGTCATCACTAGCACTGCTATGTGATGGTGAGGTTGGATTAGGATTGTAATACTTTGTCGACCTTTGGGTAGTAGCCTTGGTCGATTTTTTATTATCAGACTTTTTCTTATCTGATATTGATTTTTTAGTAGTTTGCTTTTTAGTTGTTGTATTCTTTGTCGTTTCTAAAGGCTGAACAAGAATATTCGTCAACCCATTTATAGAATATCTAGCCTTTGTAGCAAAGAACACAGACACCAAATTTGATTTCGAGCCATTATGGATATTAAGGGCTACTGTGTATGTACCGTTATGAGATGACAATGTCTCAAAGCTAGCATGAGCAGAAAATTTATCGCTCAAATCAACAAGCGATGAGATTTTGCTACTTGCATCTACGGTAAAATCGTACTCATCCTTATCATTCGTGACTAAAAATCCAATTTGGACGTCATCATTGGTATCAATATTATCCTCACTAACAGAGAACGAAACATAGATACAAGAGTCATCACTATCAACAAAATAGCTATACTCACCTACTAGCTGTCCAAAGACGCTAGTTTTATTTATAGAATTTGTATGAGTATCGCTATTCACCCATTTTGCTGGGTCGAGATATTCAGCATTATATGCATACGCTGTAAAGCTAGATAGAATAACACAAAGCGATATAATAAATGATATAATTATCCTAGTAAATTTCATAAATTATTTTTCTTTATAATAAAGATGGCAATGACAAAATCCCTCAAACTCTGGGTCAGCGATTTGGTCACGAAACTCCTTGCAAACGCAAAGAGTATCATCCGTCTCATCCAAACGACAAGGACAGTAACCATTCTTCCTAATAACAGCAGCCTGTATTTTATCTGCCAGCTCCTTATTTGGATTTCTATAAATCTTCATATAAGATCACCTTAAATATAGAATATGAATATCCACAGTGTGCTAATAGCAAGCACAATGATTGTTGCTGGAACAGCCTTTACACAATACTTGCCCCAACCAATCTTGTAGCCATTCTTTGCTGCAACAGAGGTACCAACAACATTTGCAGAAGCACCGATAGGTGTTGCAGAGCCACCGATATCAGTACCCATAGACAATGACCAAGCCAATGTAGATAGTGGTACACCAGTAGCAGCTGCTAGGCTTTCGATAACTGGTACCATAGTAGCAGCAAATGGAATGTTATCAACAAATGCACTAGCAATAGCAGATACCCAAATAATAATACCAATCATAATATATACATTATCACCTGATACCTTGCCGATAAATTCTGCAACAAGCTCAAGCACGCCAGTCTGCTCTAATCCACCGACTACAACAAATAGACCAATGAAGAATAGTAGTGTCTTGTAGTCCACCTTTTTTAGCATTTCGCCAATATGCTTTGGTGCTGTGATAAGTGTCAAAACAGCAATCACGACACCTATTGTCGCAACAGTAAGACCTGTTGTAGCGTGTGTGATAAGTAGCACTACAGCCAAACCAAATATAACACTTGATACAACAAATCCACTCTTGTCGAGAATTGCCTCGCTAGGCTTTGGTAATGATGAGATATCTATTGGCTCACCACTGCCTTTCAAGTCTTTCTTGAATACAAGAAGAAAATACACAACCATAAATATCATTGATACCCAAGCAATAACGCCAGTGTTAGTCAAGAAATCAAAGAATGTATATCCAAGAGAAGTACCGATAATAATGTTTGGTGGATCACCACACATTGTAGCAGAGCCACCAAGATTAGCGCAGAAAATCTCGCTCAAAATCATTGGTATAGGATTAAACTTAATAAGTCTTGCAAGCTCAATAGTAACAGCTGCAAGGAATAGAATAACAGTAATACTATCGATAAACATAGATAATACAGCAGACATAATCATAAATGTCACAAAGAGAGGCACAATCTTGTACTTTACCAACTTTGCAATACACATACACAGCCAACGGAAGAAGCCCACTCTAGCCATACCCTCTACCATGACCATCATACCAGCAATGAAGATAATAGTAGCCCAGTTGATACCACTGCTGCTCTCTGTCACCTCACCAGCCTGATACCAAAAATCAAGCTTGAACACATTTGCAATATTCAATGTTTCTAGAAGAGCCTTGCTACTCCTCATACACAGACCGAAAACACCCACCATAGTTGCAAGTGCACTAACTAATGTGACGATATGTCTCTCAATCTTTTCACTGATAATAAGTGCAAACATTACTACAAATATTGCGATTGCTACTATCTTTGCGACCATATTATTGTCCCCCTTTTTTACTGATATAAAGATACCATATTTCGACAAAAGCAGTCAAGAGTTTTAGATATCAATGTAAAATATATTTACTTTTTTTATAAAACAAAGTATAATAAATTAGACATAATTAAAAACTAGGTGAAAAAATGAGATACAAATTAAAAAACTTTAATTTTAAGCCAATTATATTCATTCTACTAATTGTAGGAATAATTGCTACTGGCTATCATTACATTAACGATAATTCAAAATACTATGTAATGTACTTCCCAGAAAGCGAATATCAGCTTGATGAGAGTCAGGTAGCTGTGGAATATGGCACAATCGGTGTAGTAAGAGTTGCAGAAACATTCCACACCGGTAACGGATATATGGCTGTAGTATTCAAACGAATTATCACTGGTCCAGTTGACACAACAGTAAAAATCACAATTCAGTCCAGCAATCCGGAAAAGCCTCAAAGTGCAGAATACAATTATCATATCTATGTTGACAAATTAGGAATTGTGCACAACTTAGAGCTAAACAATTATTCTGCTACAGAATATATCACAGGAACGCTGGCTGCAATATTCGGATTGTTCTCACTAGCATTTCTATTCATGTATGTTCAAAGAGCAAGACGAAATTCGTGCTCAGACAGGACTATATTAAATCTATCAATAGGAATACTACTCCTTCTAATCGGTGCTTCGTTTGCAATATGCTCATATAACGCACACTATGCACCAATGCACGCAAGTACACTGCCAATGCTATATGTCCTACTAGAAGAAATGCACAAAGGTGTATTAGCACTAGGTCTAATCGGTGCATTAGTCAGTCTAAGCATACTATCATCAAAGGAAAAGCTAGGTGGATTATCACTCCTGTTCTCCATCGGTATTAGTGCACTAATGCTTATGGCAAAGGGTGACACAAGCACAAATAGCATGATGATAAACAGTGCAATCACTAGCATATCTGCTGTAATCCTAACACAAATCATCTCCTCATATATCTGCACAGTACTTGCTGGAAAACACAGACCAGCACACGACAAAGCATACATTATTCTGTTCAGCGAAACAAAGGATGATGAAATAGAGAGCTGTGTCGACAAGGCTATCGATTTTTATATCGAACAAGTCAAGGACGGACAGGAGTCGGCATTCATCGCTAGTGGTAGCAAGGCTGAAATGATAAGAGATATGCTAATCGACAAGGGCGTTGGCGAAATGAAAATTATCGTAGAGAACAAATCAAAATCACTACGTCAAAGCTTTATTAGAACACATAAGCTAATCAGTCTTAATTTTGCTGGAGCATATGCAACATTCGTAACACCAGACTACGAGGTATACAAGACTGGTAATACAGCCAGCAATCTACGACTTGCTATCGAGGGTATGGGCGCAAAAACAAGCTCCAGAAAGCTAGCATCTCTATCCATCAAGAATATGGTAGGTGTCATCAAGACTAGCCCAGTAATCGAGGCAATAATGGTGGTACTAGCAATAGCACTACCAATCGTTACAACAATGATATAACAAAAAAGACCATAGGATAATTCCTATGGTCTTTTGTTTTTTAATAATTAACGCTGAGCCCTTCCTCTGCCTCGGCAACCTTTAGCATAATTGCGCACTCGATACGCTTGCGATGGAGCTCACAGCCAAACTCGTAAACACCGTTAACGCTACCAGTGGTATGATAGGCATTTGCAGCACAGCCACCAGAACAATATAGCTTTGCAAAACAATCCTTGCACTCCTTATGACTATATACATTGCATTGTTTAAACTGTTCTAGGACAGCTGGATTTGTAACACCATCGTAGATATTACCAAGCTTAAAGCTGTCATCACCAACAAACTGATGACATGGGAACAAATCTCCACTAGGTGTTACAGCCATATATTCTGTACCAACACCACAGCCAGAAACTCGCTTTACGATACAAGGTCCGTGGTCCAAATCAATCATATAATGATAAAATGTGAAGCCATCACCCTTACGATATCTATGTAGCATTTCATTAGCAAGTATCTCGTATTGCTCCTTTAGAACTGGCAAATCACTGTCCTTAAGTGCCCAAGGCTCCTTTGGATCGCACACTACCGGCTCAACCGATAGCTCCTTAAAGCCTAAATCAGCCATATGGAGCAAATCCTTTGAAAAATCGGTGTTAAAATGAGTGTATGTGCCACGCATATAGTAATCTGCTTGGTTGCGAGAATCAGCAAATTTCTTGAACTTATCAACGATAATATCGTAGCTACCCTTTCCATTAGGTGTTTTACGCAAATTATCATGGACTGTTTTTCTACCATCAAGAGAAAGGACTACATTACCCATCTCCTCGTTGCAGAAATCGATGACCTCGTCATCAACTAGAACACCATTGGTGGTCAATGTGAAACGAAAATTCTTGTTATATTTTTTCTCTTGCTCACGACCATATTTAACAAGCTCTTTGCAAACATCCCAGTTAAGTAATGGCTCACCACCAAAGAAATCAACCTCTAGATTTCTTCTAGTGCCACTCTGCTCAATTAGAAAATCGAGAGCACGCTTGCCGACCTCAAGGCTCATTAGACCCTTATCAGCACCACCATACTCGCCCTTACCAGCAAAGCAATACTCACAGTTCAAGTTACAGCCATGTGCTACATGAAGGCAAATCGCTTTAACAACACCTTGACGCTGTTTAAACTCCTTGGCAGTCTGCTCAAAGGTATCCTCGGCAAACAATCTGCCATCGTCGATAAGCGACTGAATATCATCAAAGCAAAGATCGATATCCTCTGCTGTGACGTCGTCACGATCGGAATATTTGTCGAGGATAAACGCCTTGATATCATCCTTGGTATTATCCTCATACATTGTAATTATATCATAGGCTACCTCATCAACGCTGTGGACACAGCCACTGTTCTGGTCGAGGATGATATTGTAGCCATTCATTTTGTAAGCATGTATCATAAAACTATCCTTTACATAGAAAAACGGCAGCAAATCGCTGCCGTTAATTCCATTTTAATTACTTCTTAAGCTGCTCGCACTTCTGATTAGCAACTGAGCATGAAGTCTTTGATGCTGACTGGCAAGAAGTCTGACACTCGCCGCAGCCACCCTTCTTTGCTGACTCGCAAAGATTTCTTGAGCTTAATGTGTTAATTCTCTTCATAAGAACACCTCTTTGAAATATATTTCTTGTATATTATAAATTATAACTAGCGTTTTGTCAATATTTTATTAGGTGTTGTGGTAACTATATTGACGCCATTCGACAATGCTCTTTTGATATACAAAACTGTATCACTAGTAATAATTTCACCAGGAACGATAATTGGTATATCAGGAGGATAGGCATAGACATATTCGTTGCACACCCTACCAACAGAGCTATCAAAATCCACCTCTGCACTATCATCATCTATGCTTATATTGCACAAATTGGATGGTACAGGAGGCTTGATAGCAATATCGTTTGCACGAGTGATAAGACTGTCATCAATAGAGAGCAGAGCATTTGACAGCATATCGAATGCTCCCTTTGTATCAGCGACAGAGGTCATAAGAATGACATAGGTTGAGCTAGCCATTTCGACTTCAATAGAATACTTATTTCGCAATATATCAGCAAGCTCTGTGCCAGAGATATTAGTATTCGCTGTAGAGATAACAAGTTTCGATGGGTCGTCAGTGAATTTTAGTCTCAAATTATGTAGCTCATCACACCTAAAGTCGCACAGTCTAGCATAATAATCATCAAATGCACGCTTGTTATTCAGCACGAAATCAACACAGATATCAACGCTGTTCATCAATACATAGCTAGGTGATGAGGTCTCAAAAATATCAAGATATCTCTTAACCCTACTGATATATTTATCGTTGTAGACATTGACTACAGCTGTTTGAGTAAGTGCTGGCAATGTTTTGTGCAGAGATGATACAACAATATCCCCCTTTGGATACGATGGGAAATATGACTGGCCAAGATGAGCACCATGTGCACTGTCGATAATAAGTGGCACAGTTGCTCTAACATTAGAGATATTGCCCTCATATGTTGGTGAGGTAACAACAACAGCCACAGCGTCCGAATTAGAAGACAGAGCCTCGTCTATCGCATTCTGGCTAACACAAGTATAATATCCATCGACATAGTCAAAATCTGGCTCGATATAAACAACCTTTAAATCAAGGAGCATACAAGCGTTATATACGCTAATATGACAATTTCTAGCGACGATAATCTTGTCACCACGATTGCACACAGCAAAGATAGACGCAAGAATGCCAACAGTTGAGCCATTAACAAGAAGATACGATTTTGCAGAGCGATATATTCTTGCAAGATTATTCTCTATTTCTAATATTGAATCTGCTGGCGAATGAAGGTTGTCCATTCCGTCAATCTCGGTAACGTCGATATTAGCACCGATGATACCAAATTCACTACTACGCTTATGCCCTGGCATATGAAATGGGTAACGATCAAGGTTGTTAAGTTTATTTTGTAGCTTCAACCCGTTCCCTCCTCATATTAGTAGCTGATAGCATAATGTACCCAGCAAATACTGGCACAATCTCGATTAGTCCAGTCTCCTTAAAAATAAGTAACAGAACAAAATCAACAAGCAGTATCGCTGCTGTTAAATATGTAAAAATTTTAAACAATCTACACTTTTTGTAATTCAGCAAAAACAGTACAAAAATCGTCACACCAGTAACTACTGAAAACAACAATGAGCCAACACAGTGAAAGTAGTAATCTGGCATGATATCGTAATCAAATCTAAATGCTAGCGTTAGTGCCATACCGAAGGCTGACACAATAAGCAAAGGAATATATATCTTTGTTTTTAATGTTTCTCTATATGCTATGACAATACCGACACCAAGGGTCAAAATCGTCAGAACGCCCCAAATAACAAATGCGTCATGATGGACTAGCCCAATTTTGCTAAGTGCACCAGAGTTCTTATATGGCACACCAAAATGCATATACCAAACAGTGTATATCGCTGTAATCACAGAAAGAATAGGAGTTATATACCTTTTCATGCTCTACTCCGAAAAAACAATGTTCTTTATTTCTTCAAGACTGTGAATCTCGTAATCAATATGAACAGGCTTATTCAATGGCATATGATTAGGATTATACCAGCAGGTCTTGATACCAGCGTTGTTGCCACCAAGCATATCGCTAGTTAATGAGTCACCGATAATAAGTATTTCGTCCTTTTCGACCTTCAAAATATTATCAAGGACATAGTCAAAAAAGAGCTTCGACGGTTTTTCATATCCAACCTCATCAGAGATAAAATCACCATCGAGGATATCAGCAAGACCAGAATCATCAAGCTTCTTTCGCTGAACAGAATATGCACCATTGGTAACAGCGTACTGATTAAACACTGGTGATAGCTCCTCAATAAGCTCGATACTATTCTCAATAGGAACGATTGTATTAACAAGCTTGCTCTCATAGCAGTTACAAAGAGTAACAGCGTCAGTATCATAATCGTGCAGAGCGATAAATTCCTCAAATCTACCAGTTAGCACCTCTGCCTTTGTAATTTCGCCACGCTCTAATCGTTCCCAATATTTGTCATTAATAGCAGAATACTCCTCCACCAGCTCGTCAGAGAGTTCACCCAATCCAAGCTCTAAAAACGCAGATTTCATACCCCTACTCTGTGCTAGCTTAAAGTTTAGCACAGTGCCATCAATATCCCATAGTAGCACCTTAAACATAGTTAAATCTCCACATCAAGCTCGACAGGACAATGGTCAGAGCCTAGAATATCTGTGTGTATTTTTGCATCAATGAGCTTGTCATCAATTCGAGATGATGAGATGAAATAGTCAATTCTCCATCCAGCGTTCTTTGCTCTAGCCTGGAACATATATGACCACCAAGAATATATACCCTCTTGATCTGGATAAAAATGACGAAATGTGTCAGTAAATCCAGCGTCGAGCATAAGAGTCATCTTCTCACGCTCCTCATCAGTAAAGCCAGCGTTGTGATGATTTGTCTTTGGGTTTTTCAAATCAATTTCCTTGTGAGCGACATTAAGGTCGCCACAGAATATGACTGGCTTCTTGGCATCAAGAGATAGAATATACTCTCTGAAAGCATCTTCCCACTCCATACGATAATCAAGTCGCAATAGCTCACGCTTTGAATTAGGAACATAAACAGTTGCAAAATAGAAATCATCAAACTCTAGGGTAATAAGTCTGCCTTCCTTGTCGTGTTCCTCGATACCCATTCCGTACATAACAGAAATAGGCTCCTTTTTTGTAAAAATCGCTGTGCCAGAATACCCCTTCTTTTCGGCATAGTTCCAATAGGAAAAATATCCCTCTGGAGCAAAATCAATCTGTCCCTCTTGTAATTTAGTTTCCTGCAAGCAGAAGATATCAGCATCAATGCTATTAAAGAAATCCTCGAACCCCTTGCCAACACAGGCACGTAGTCCGTTAACATTCCAAGATATAAATTTCATATTAATCTCCTAATTGTTTTATATATAAAAGAATAACATAAATCAAAGCGTCTATCAAGCAATTTTTACTCTATACATAATAGACAGATAACAGCAACAACATTTGTACAAACTATACATATCGGCATAATTGTATTGTTTTTAATAGACAGTAGTGCTATAATTTTAGACAGAAAAGAGGTTGTGATATAATGAAAGATATGCTAAAGCGTTCTAGCTGTAACGAGCTAGGAATTAACCCAAAGGCTGTATATGATTTTATCAAGGCTAACGATAATGACAAGCTTGGTATCAACAGCTTTATGCTAATCAAGGATGGCTTAGTCGCATGTGAAGGATACTATAATCCATTCAATAACGATACAAAGCATGTGCTATATTCCATGTCAAAGAGTATCACAGCAACAGCGCTAGGATATGCTATTGCAGAGGGCAAGATTTCGCTAGATGACAGCATAAGCAAATTCTTCCCAGAATATGACAAACACGGTAGAAACAAGAACATTACCGTTCGCCACCTAGTCACTATGACTGCTGGTAAAATGGTTGGTATGGCAAAGGCTAGACACGACAAGGACTGGGTAAAGATTTTCTTCGACTCACCTTCTGTTGCAAAGCCTGGCAAAGTATTCATATATATCAATGATAATTTCTATATGCTGTCTGCAATTATCAGCAAGGTATATGGCGAGACACTAATCGACTTTTTGACTCCTAGGTTGTTTGAGCCACTAAAGATAGAAAAGCCAATATGGGAAACTGACAACAAGGGCTATGCCTCTGGTGGTTGGGGTCTATATATGGATATCGAGGCTACAGCAAAGATAATGCTTTGTTATGCTAATATGGGTATGTATGATGGCAAACAGGTGCTACCAAGAGAATGGGTAGAGGAGGCCACAAAATACCAAGTACCTACTGTTAAAAAGGGTCAAATCAATGTAACAAAGGGATATGGCTACGGATTTTGGCAAATGGCATTCCCTAACACATACAGAGCATATGGTCTGTTCGGTCAAAGTGGTGTAGTATTTAAGGACCACAACACTGTACTAATCGTAAACAGTGCTATATCAAGAGATGAGGACTCTGCTGATGCCATAATCAAGATGGCAGAAAATCTATGGGACAGTGGCAATGAAGAGTGGCAAGATAAGCTTGACGAGCTACTAGCAAATCTTGGTGACAAAGACGATTTGCCAGCGAACGAAAGAAACATAGAACTAGAGAAAAAGTACGACAAAAAACTACTTAAAACTCACTCATCAACCTTTGCATCAATGCTCAATGCTACTATTACCACAGTACATAATGAGCAGATGGGCTATATCGACAGATTTTCATTAAGACGAGATAGCGACGACCTATATATGCTTTGGAAAGAGCACACTTATATCAACGAAATAAAGCTTGGTATGAACAACGAATACGAGCACTCAAAGATAAATCTAGGTGGTATCGAGTACAATGCTCACACCAAAGCTAGCTGGACAGACAGCAAAAAGCTAACAGTTGATATTAGAATAGAAGAAGCATGCACACTAAGACGACTAGTGTTCGACTTTACTGATGAAAAGCATATCAGGATACGAAATGTATCACTACCAGATTTGCCTACCCTTGCTGCACACTATGTTGACTTTAGTGGTATTGTGCTACCAAAGGTACTGGACAATGCACTAATCAAATATATCGCACCAGCAATCTTGCTATATGGTGAACCAACATTCTATGTAAAGTAATAAAGTGAGACAGTTGAGACAGTTGTTTTGCTCGATTTCGGTTTTATATATATATTTCATTTTCGATTATTTATCTGTCTCATCTGTCTCAATATAAAAAAATGCTCCAATATAACACCTTCAATAAAGAGGGTGTATTTTGCAAAAAAGAAAAGGAGCAATAAATTGCTCCTTAAATATTGCTTCCCGAAAGTATGTAACCCACTATGACACTTTCAAATTGAAAGATGCCATAATGGGTTTTTCTTTTATCTCGGTATAATACTAAAATATCACGCCAACTTTACATTTCGTTCAAAACTGTATTTTATACAAAAGCAGCTCCTTTGGGAAATATATATTCCTTTAAAGGAGCTGTTTAATCTTTCTATTAAGTTTTATTAAAATTGTTTTCTTTTGCTTTGCTTATTCTCATACATTTTAGTGTCCATATCATCGACAAATTTTTCCTGAGTATCGATGGAATCATCAAAAATTGTATAGCCAACAGAAAACTCGATACGATATGGCTTATCATTAGACGCATTAAACATCTCAGTATAATAATTTATCTTATCAATAATGTCTAACACTTGCTGTTCATCATCAACAGTTTGGAGCATAACAAATTCGTCGCCACCGTATCTAAAGCAGAATGTGTCACCCTTAGTATGCCTTTCGACCCTAAGGAGAATCTTTGCAACTTCACGAATAGCGTCATTGCCCATCAAGTGACCATAAGTATCATTAATGCTCTTAAACTTATCAATATCCAGCATTATACCTGTTAGGTACTGACTAACAGGGCTATCCTTTTTTATCGAATGCTGCAGGTGTCTATCAAAATACTGTCTGTTAAACAATCCAGTAAGCGAATCAACACAGGCTTGCTCATTCTTAAAGCTAAGATACAGCAATGAAATACCAATAGCTAGTCCAAGTGTTGTTACGCTAATATCCATAAAAAACAGCTGAATAAGTGAATAAAATGCAACCGGGAACAAGAACGCTACTACTGGATAAAATCTATACTTTTGGTTTTTACCAGTCTTTAGGCTAAACTCAACAGCACCAAAAACAATATATCCAACAACTACTATCATTGGGATGAGATATAGCGATGTTCTTTCGTAGAAATAGTTATCTGTTACGATATAGAATACTGGGATAAAGAAATTTACTATTGCTAAGATAGATATAATGAGCGCTGGAATGGAAACTAAAAACAACTTTTTAGCATCCAAAATGTCATTATAATAAATTTTTGTCCTAACATATACCACCCATGAGAATGCTATCATCTGATTAATAACAAACAATGCAGTATTAGACAAATAAATTAATGCCACAAGAGCTGCTTTGCCCTCTACAATGTGCGAAAGCATTTCGAACAAGCTTGCAAAAACAGTTAATAATGCAACAGTCGAAATCGCCTTAACATCCTTGCTACCACGGTCAAGTGACCTATACGAGCTGGTATATAAACCGACAATAATTATAATTGCCGTTATGTTCGGTAAATATATTAATGCGGTATCCATATTTTCCTCTATTTACTGTAAAAATTTTAAAAAATCTGCTTTTGGAACAGGCTTGGAATAATAATATCCTTGGATAGAATCACAGCCCATTTCCTTTAATTCCTCTAGCTGCTCCTTTGTTTCTACACCCTCGACAACAGTTTTTAGCTCAAGTATTCTTGCAAGCTGAATACAAAACTGAAGAACCTTATTATCCTTATTAGAGTCCTCATTCAATATGCTCTTATCAATCTTCAAAATATCGATTTGCATATTATTAAGATTTGTTAATGATGAATATCCAGAGCCGAAATCATCAAGCTCGATAATACAGCCATTTTCTCTTAGTTTTGCAATAATATCAGAAATCTGCTCAATATTACTAGAAAAAGCCGATTCGGTAATCTCAAAATGAATCAAATCAGGTGCTATATCATAATTCTTCATAATGTTAGATATGATAGAAAATAGCTTTTGATTCTCAAAATCACGACGAGAAAGGTTGATAGAAACAGGAACAACATTAAGTCCCTCATCAAGCCACGCTCTAATATCCTTGCACACCTGCTTGAACACATACATATCAAGATTTGTGATAAAGCCATTTTTCTCGAACAATGGAATAAATTCTGCTGGGCTCAAAAATCCAAATTCTGGATGAGTCCAACGAATCAATGCCTCTGCTCCACCAATTTCGTTCTTTACCAAATCAAGCTTTGGCTGATAGTAAATCTCAAACTGGTCTTTATCAATAGCCTCGTCCATATAATCAACGATGAGCTTTTCACGCTGCTTTTGATTTTGAAGCTCGTCAGTATATTCTGCAAAAGGCGTACCATACACCTGCTTGATACTCTTTGCTGCCTCAATTGCATGGTCGCACATTGTTTGAACGCTCAAGCTTCTATCAACAGTTGAAAGTCCATATTTGATAACCAAATTTGGAACAGGAGCATTTTCCCTAAATTTTTTCCAGACACTGTTGTTATACTTAAATGGGATATTCTCTCTCAAAAACGCAAAAACATCACCAGAAAGTCGTCCACCAACAAGAACATTTGGCATTACGTCAGTAATATGCTCAGCAACATAAGCAAGAGTTTTGTCACCAAGGTCAGCACCCCAAGACTCGTTAATCAATCTAAAATGCTCAATATCGGTACAAATCATTCGATAGCTCTTGTCAGGATTCAACTCTAATATTTCTTCAACCTTTTGGAAGAAAAACTGCTTTGTATAAAGGCCAGTTAGAGGATCCATTTTCATATTATCAAGCATCGACATTGAATACTTTAGCTTTGCTAAATTATTAATCTTGTTGATAATAAGCTTTTGATTATATGGTTTTACGATAATGTCAAATGCGCCATTTTCAAGAAATTTGACAAATTTATTTTGTGAATAACTACTTGTTGTAATTATAATAGGAATAGAATCATATCGACTATTATTCCTCAAAAGCTCGATATATTTGATAATTGCTTCATCGCTTCCCATATAGCCTATGATAGCCAATACATCCTCATAATTCTCTCGCAACAGATTGCTAGCACTTTCCTTGCTATCTGCTACCAAAACATCACAGGTCTCCCTAACAATAGCAGACAAGCATTCTCTGTCCTCTTTGTTATCGTGGACAATAAGAACTTTTTTCGATTTTGCAAAAAAGATTTCGTTAGTATCATCATTTGAAATTTCGTTTAGCTTTTTTACAAAAAGATAGATATTCTGCTCTTCGTCGGTGTAATCCTCTGCAGTTAGCATAAGCATTTCGCACCAACAGAATCTGTCGCCATATCTTCTGCGATATTGCACCCAGTGATTATTGTTATTCTTAAAAAACTTTTTTAGGTATGAGAGAGAGGTATATTTTTTGTATAACACCAAATCCTCGGAATATACATTACCACTCAATGCAAAAGAAGAAAACCAATCCGAAATAGACCTTGATTTTGACACAATATCTTTTTCAGAATCAGCATCATATTTAATTATTGTATAAGAATCTTCTGTAAGATTAATCTTTAATATCTTGTCGAATGTATCAAGCAAGATATTTGTACTCATAGCGTACATATTATCACTCCTAAAGAAAATTAATTCAAGTCAATTTTCTTTCTTTCAATTCTTCCCCAATTTTGCTTTTTACGGTTATATCCAATTAACGCTGTTGCTCTAACCCAAACCATAATGAATCGTAGGAAGGAAATCTCAAATCCACAAAGCATTAGCGCTTTCATCGTGTCCTTAAAGGAAATTGTCAAATCAAGAGTTTGTATTCTAGCGAAGAATGCAGTAATCGTCATTACTGAGCTGAATACAGCATAAATAAGATAGAACAAAATCATAAATGGAACATTGATTAAATCAACAGCAAAGGCTAGTAGTGTCGCAAGTACACCAATAACCTCAATGTATGGTGAAAACAGCTCATATATCAAGAAATAAAGATATGATATAAAGCTGACTGCACCGAACTTGCGATTAAAGAACATATTCTTGTGCTTCTTCATTGTTTGGAACAAGCCCAAGTGCCAACGACGGCGTTGCTTTCTCAAATCATTCAAGCTTTCTGGAACCTGTGACCAGCAAATAGCATCAGTTGCATATTTGATAGAATATGGAATCTCATTAGTTGTGCAATAGTTATGGAGATTTACAACAAGCTCCATATCCTCGCCCATTGTTGAATGGTCATAGCCACCTGCTGCAATAACAACGTCCTTTTTGAAAAGACCAAATGCACCAGAAATAATAAGCGAACCATTAAACTTGTCGAACAAAATTCGTGATGCAAGGAATGAACGGTCGTACTCTAGCATCTGCATACAAGCAAGCAGATTTTCTGGGATATGGTAATCAAGAACATATCCGTCCTTGATATGAACACTGTTAGCAGGTCTAACAGAGCCACCAACTGCAACAACATTTGGATCCTCCAAAACTGGCTTAACAATTTTAGAAAGTGAATCGTGCTGCAAAACAGAATCAGCATCCATACAAATGAAATACGGATATCTACAAGCATTGATGCCCATATTTAGAGCATCAGCCTTGCCACCATTTTTCTTGCGAATAAGTGTGATAGGCACCTTATATGCATTAGTTTCGTAAACAAATTCGACGTCCTGACAAGGAATCTTTTTGTGGATAGGACGAGTGATTTTTTTCATATTAAACGCCTCAATTAGCTTTGCAGACGTGCTATCCTTTGAGCCGTCGTCAACAACTAAAATCTCGTATAACGGATATTCCAATGTCAAAAGTGATTTTACTGACTCTACAACAGTTACCTCCTCGTTATACGCAGGCGATATAAGGCTGATAGGGACATAGTAATCTTTTGCAAATGTGTTTTTTAAGGTTTCTTGACGACGTTTTTTATACAGTGTTGATGAGCCAATAACAACTGCTAAAAATAGAAATGTTGAATAGCCAATTAGGTAAATTACAAAGAACACTTCTATCCATTCCAAGAATGTTTTTATCACTTGGAAAAGCTCATCATTAAACAATAATGAATTTAGTGATGCACTATACATTGGCTGTCTTCATCTCCATTTCTCTCATATTTTTTTGGTCTAGACGATATTTAACTATATCACTAGCAAATTTGTCTGGTCCGTCGATAATATCTTTTAGCTCATCATAGCCAAGTCCCATATTTTCAAGAGCCTGGGAGGAATTATATCTAACATACCAGTTTTTATCTGATAGCTTTGATTTTAATAGCTCTACCGTTTCTAAATTTTGATATGATGCTAATGACAAGGCTGCAATAGCAGGATATTGCCAAATCATATCCTCACCTTGAACATATTTATAAAGATATTCGTAAGCAGGCTGATAAGGGTATTTACCAAAGTAGCGAATTGCAGAAAACTGAATTTCGCTATCACATTTTACTTTTAAAAATTCAAGAATCTTTTCTGGATAATACGCACCAGAAAATCTAAAATAATCAAGAATTACCACTTTCATTGCGATTGAGAACTTGTCAAAATTCTTCCAAAGTAATTCATCAAGCTCGTCCTTTTTCCCCTCAAACGAAAGCAAGCCATCAGTAAGAAGCTTTGGATTATGCTGAGTTTCCTCGCTGTCGATAATTCTCAACGCCTTAACGATAATTTCGGCATTACCCATTGAATATAGAGCATATAACGCATTCTCACGACAATAAACACTCTTGCTCCTCAATAGCGAAAACATTGCATCATTAACAGTTTTGATATTTTCGCCATAGAAAAGTCGATACTTATTGATTACATAAGGAAAATATGTAGCCTTGATTTCATCCTTGGATGAATAAAACTTTGTTAATTCAACAAATGCGAGGGTCAGCTGTTTAAAATATGACTTAATAGCCTCTGGCTGCTCAACATAAAGCGCTTCAACAGTTTTATCAAAAGCCATAAGGTACTTTTCGTTGCGCAATTTGCGAACGATATAATTCTTGTGCTCCTCGTCAACCTGACCTGCTAAAATCTGTGACTGTATTTTCTTTTCAAATTCCTCGCTATCATGTGCAAGCCTAATCTCATTTTGCTTAAAAATGAATATGCAAGCGATATTGAACAAAATCATAGATGCACATATTGCAAGATAGCTATAAATCAGAATTTCTATTTTCATTTATTCTCTCTCCAAACACTTTGAAGCATATAATATGAGCTTTTTAATCTCTCATGATAGGTTACGTCATTACCCCATGGCTTGAGGTCAAATGGCGAAAGCTTAATTTCATCATTAGTGCTTGCGCAAGCACCAACATACATTTTGTCGATATCTATATACTCAACACCATAATTACCATCATAATAATCATCGTGAATGGTCATTTTTGATGGGTCAGCAAAGTTAAGGATTTGCCATGGTAATTTAAGCTCGATATAATCCCCATTGCAAATAAAATCTGCAAGAGAATCAAAATCGTCACTCTCTGGATTTGCGTTGCCATACTTTAATTTGCCAGTTTCAAAAACCTCGGACAACGCAAGTGGGTCATTTGACAACAATGGTGTAGCTGTTTGTAAAAGCATATCAATATTAACAAACTTTTGTGAATCTACTGCAGGAATATTCTCTGGCAAATATGTGTTAAAGCCATATACATATAACGCATGTGTTGAGCGCAACGACTCATATCTTTCCTGTACTTGAATACGGCTATTATCTTTACCATCAATTGTAATCAAGAAATCAACCGGTCTGTCAAATGATATTTTATAATTATCACAGATTTTGCTACCAGTCTTTTGAGTAGTATCAATAGGAATAAATAGCTTGTCAGCCTCTAAATCAAGGTCCTTTTTGTTGATTAGGAAATAAACAAATTTTTCGTCATATTTCATCGAAACATTAACGCCGTTATTAGTGCTAACTAAATCGTCCTTTGTCCATTCGCTAATGTCACCATCAACATAGCAAATACTTTTTTCATTGCCAGGGTCGAATGAAAGGAGTCCAAAATACTGTTCGTTCGTCTGGTAATCAGACCAGTATGGATCACGCTTCAAATTTACTGCGTACATTGTGTTCCAAGTACGCTTGAACCATTCGTCCTGCCAAGTGAAAACGCAGCAACCAGCACAGCCCGCTGACTTGATATCATCGTAGCAATCAATAAGGGCTTGACCTTGCTCCTTCTCACTCATATTGCCTTGATTTCTGCCTGTGTTCATGTCACGCTGTGCCATACCACGACCAGTTGATACACCAAACTCACTAATTATAACAGGCATTGTATGATGATTGTTTAGCATTTTTAGGTATGCCCTGTAGGTGTTAGGATTACCATTGGATGAGCCAAAATCATCTTTGCTAATGTCATACATAGACCAGTCGGTAACATATGACAAATAATCTGGATAATAAGGATAAACATGGTATGATGCAAATTGACCAGCAGAAAATTCATTAGTACATTTAATATGCTCCACATCAACCTTTGCACATTTCTTAAAATATTTTGAAACCCTTTCTTCATAATCGAATGGGTCGGTTGTTGGCCAGTTTGAAAATGCTATTGGACATTGCTTTTTATACTTTTTAGTTTCGTACTCAACTGTCTTATCACCAACTCTAGCAAGCATACATTCAAATGGTGTAGCATCCTCACTAGCAGTCATATACACTCCGTCATAGGAATTGTATTGGTCGTTGTCGTAAAACTTTTCGTTAGTGTAAGCAACAGTAACGTCCTCCCACTCAACACCTAGGATATAACCAATAACCCAAGGAGAAATATCCTTGTTATAAGTACCTGAGCCTGCAGATGCCATTCTTCCAAGAGAAATCTTTTTGTTACCATGAACAACATCAAGCATTGTTTTGCAATCCTCTAGCAAAGTGTCATAAAAGTCTGGATCATATGCATCTCTATGTGAATTTTGAACATAGTCATTTACCCAAACACCTTGTATTAGCCAAAGTGGGTTGTCGTTATTCTTGTTATACTCATAAAAGGCGTTATAGAAAGTGTCCTTTTGGATAGTGTAAATACGAATTGTGTTTGCACCCATATCCTGAATTTCTTTAAACCAACGAAGATATGCATCCTTTTTTATAGCAAAATCGGTTGACCACTCTCCAGGCATACCGGAACCCATATTGACACCCTTTATCTCAAACTCTTTATATTCAGTTTTGTCCTTCATTAGTATCTTTTCGCCATCAATCTTTGTCAAAACCTCAATTGGTGCATTTGGCTTAAGGTCTATGTACCAGCCCAAGCGATAATGCACTGCATCAAAGGTTAATATCAGCGCTAAGATTACTGAAACAGTAATTATAAATTTTTTCATTTTTCTCCGTTAATCAAGTATTAATTGGCTGCTTCGTTAAACTTCTTAATTTTTGAATCCTCACTATATTGAAGTATTGTTTCAATGTTTTGGTCCATTAGTTTGCTTCTAGAAGCAATAAAATCCTTCATATTTTGGATCGATTCATCATATGTTCGAGGGTTTCTTTCCGTTGGTTTGAGCATATCATGCTCTTCCTCAAACATATAGCCCCATTTTTCATAGTTTCTATCGATAGCAGGACCAAGGTATTCAACAACATCATCAATATAATTGTACAAGTATTCTTCTGACAAAATACCCTTTCGAAGTGTTCTATATCTTTCGATAATTCTCTTGTTGAAATCCTCATCCTTCATAAGCATTTCGTACCACAAGCAATTTTGGAATTCAAAATCATTTGAATTCATAAACGAATGCTGATAGTTATCACAAGCTGAATTAAAGTCCCAAATACACAGTTTGTATTTGCCATTAATATCCTTGTAGATAAATGTTGACAGCCATCCAGCATCATAATTGCAGGTATATTCATTCAAAATGAAATAATCAACAAATGAATCCACATCAATAAAATCCTTGTAGCCATTCTCGTCATTATCAAAGTCATAGGAATATATTGCTTTTTCAAAATCAGAAAAATCCTTTGTAATACTTCTCTGTAATTCAGGTGTAATATTATCTGTACCAGGATACTTGATTTCAATTTTATGTTCACGCCAGTATGTATAGCCTGTGAAGCTGTTTGCCTCTTTTACTGGCATTTCAACTCGTCTATCCATAGCTAAAAGATAACCTGTATAGGTGTTATCCTTTCTATCAACAGATAGGTTTAGCCTTGCTCCATCCTTGCCTGCTGTTATGCTTTCAACCATAACATACACGCCATTGTATTCGCCATTTACAAATGCTTCGCAAAATCTAACATTAGGTGCATAGTCCATTATTTCACCTGCTATGTTGTACCACATATAATTACGAAGTAGAGTTTTATCAAGGATGGGACCATGCATAACCCAATCGAAATGCTTATCCATTCCCATAACCTCTTGTGGATTATTTTCGCCATCTTCAGTTAATAGCTTAATTGCATAACCACTTTTGTCAAACGCACGAGATGAGTTACCTCTTATGTGAATAGAAATTCGACTTTCTATATCTGCCTTATCATCGTAATGGTTCATCAAAGAACCATCATTATCAATAATTTTTATTCTGGCATCTGTTAAAACGTCTTTTCCATCGTCTGTTTTTGAATATATAGGGAGGTTTTTCTCTCTGTCTACACCGATTTTTTTACCAGGAATATCTACATTATTTGTATCTATTTCAACTATTGGAAGATGAGTACAGAATACGTCTTCACCATGATTAGTGCAAGCAACCTTTGCAGGTGCGTCGATATGCTGTTGATATCGTTTCATCTTTGGGTCAAAATCAAATTTAACCAAAATTGAAGTAACAACTATACACAAGCACATTACAACACCGATAACCTTGTATTTCATACCCTCTCTCCTTTCAAATTATTCAACTAATTATTAGTTAGAAATTTCGTCGTTCTGCATAACGATGTTAACATAGTTAACTGAACCGATTTTGTAGATATCATCGATAATATCAATGTTCTTCTTTTCAACCTGAGCGAGCTTCTTTGCTGTAATCTCATAGATGAACTCGATATTGTCCTCGCTAGTATTTCTAACTCTTAAAACAGCTTTTCTTTCAAAGGTCTTGTAAATAAGAGATTGAATTTCCTGTTGCTTTGAACGAGAAGCACGAATAACAATAAGCATTCTGTTGTCATTTCTGATGAAACCAAGAATTAGGAATACAACAAATGTTACTGCACTACCAATGCCTGCAACCTGGAAGTCGCCAACACCACAGCAAATACCAACAATTACAGCCCAGAAAAGATAGATAGTATCACGGCTATCCTTGATTGCTGTTCTAAATCTTACGATAGATAGCGCACCAACCATACCAAGTGAAAGAGCAATGTTGTTGCCGATAACTGTCATTACTGTACCAGTTAAAACTGTCATTGCAACGAGTGATGCGTTGAACTTTTTGCTATAAATTGTTCCCTTGTGTGTTATGTAATAGGATAGGAAAATAAAAAATCCTATTACTGCAGCCATTCCAATGTTAAGAGCGATAGTTTCAAGACTAAGCTCTTTCATATTTCCAAATAAATTAAATAATTGATCCTTCATGAGTATATTCTCCTTTTTATAAATGTGTATTATATGCGTTTTGTCTTGCTAGTAGATATTTACTAACTGACAGCTCGCTTTTGTCCGTTTGGTTAATCATATCCTTTATGTAGCTCAACATAAATCCATTGAACTTTACCTCTAACACTACATTATAAGCGTCTAAAACAGGATTCATATTCAAATGTGTGTCAAAAATATCAAAGCTACTTTCAGTTGATACTATTTTGTTATCAAAGGTAACTCTAATTTTATTTTCCTTTGCTATAAATGCCTTACGATTGTATTGAACTATTGTTGCTGGCTTATACATTTTCATATTCATATAGGCATACATTTCGCCAGCAAATGGCTCTTCATAATGGAGTAGCGGTGAGTAATCGCCAACAATTAACCTTTTTGCGTCCTCTCTAGTTACTCTTAACGAACGCTTTTTTTGATTAATGCCTTCCTTTTGTTTCATTTCTAGCATAGCAAAATTTTGATTAGGGTCATAACAACGAAGTCTTATTTTCCGACGAAGTTCTACACCTGCCTGCTTTTCAAAATAATCGTCATCAAAAGGTGTGTCATAATACAGTGACCTAATCATATATCCATTTGCACCGTTATGCTCATCTTCAAGCATTACCTTTTCGAGCTTTCCTTTTAGCGCTGTATATTCAGCCAAGCTAATTAAAAACTTTTTTTCTTGTCTCAATACCTCATTCAAACAATACCACCTCCTAAAAACAAAAATCCAGCCACAAGTAAAAAGCCCATATAGGCTTATGCTTGCGGCTGGTCTATCATGCATTAAAATGTTTAGATACCTAGCTTTGCGTCCTTATCTTTCGATAAGTTTGCCAAATGTTTACTAATATAGTATAAAACAAAACAATAAATAATGCAATACTATATTAGAATTTTTTATATGTCAATATTCTTTACATACAAGAATAGAGTTTGGTTATCTGATGAATAGTCATCAGCTGGTATCATTTCCATGGAAACCTGCTTAAAGCCATCGTCATATTTTCTTCTATACAAAATATTGATAGAAGTTTTGCCTGATTTAAAGTATTCTTTAAGATAATTTATATCTGTTTTCTGCAAATACTCATCCAAATCAGCAAGGTGAACTTGACCCGATTTTCCAAATCCAGAGAGCCATCCAGATATTGTATTAGCAAAGCCCTTTTCACTTGTTTGCTCTGAAAGGTCCATATTAATAATTGAGAACGAATCATCAGTAAGGTTGACTTTAAGTATCTTTGTATACAAATTACAGAGTGCTGTGTGTGCAACTGCTCTGCCTCTTCTGTCAATACCCTTTTGAGAATAGTATTTTTCCTTTGCATTATACATTCTCTCATCAGCAAGCTTCGCCATATCAATAAGAGTTTTGTTTTCAAATTCTCGCTTTGCAACAACACCAACAGATAATGATAATGAATCAACGAGTTTGCCTCGCCAATGCAAAGTGATATTTTCTAAATCCTTTTGAACTGATTCAAGATGCACCTCATCGGCAAAGAATATGGCAGCAAATTCATCGCCACCTATTCTATATACCTTGCCGTAATTGCCAAATGTTTGCTGTAAACATTGAGCCGTTGCCTTTATCAGTTCATCACCAGCCTCGTGACCAAGCTTGTCGTTAACAGTTTTTAGACTGTTAACGTCTATTGCAGCATAAGCAAAGTTTGGCTCTACAGGAATAACAGGATATTTTTGCAAATCATCCTCATAAGCTCTTCTGTTATAAAGTCCAGTAAGCTTATCCATAGTAGAATTGCTGATGAGCTGTTCCTCACGCTTCTTTTCTTCGTCTATTATGCGAATTGTGCAAAGAACCTTAGTTGGTTTTTCGTCAGAATCAGCTTCTATTGTAATAAACATTGCCATAATCCAGCCAAAATGCTTTCCCAAAAGTTGGGTGGATATGGATTTTTTGCCCTGCATTCTTTCTGCAAGGGTAGTTAAGTCGGTGAATTCAAGTGCTTTTTCCAAATAGCTATCATCAATAGTTCCCTGCATAACCTGAACCATCATTTTAGCTGCACCATTAGAACGATTAACTATTTCCTTAACATGATTTTTAGCATTAAATTCTCTAACAGTATCATTAACAAGGTCAATTTCGTGCATACTATAGTTAATATCAGCAATAGAATGCAAGACCTTATTTTGTTCTTCTCTTTCACTTCTTTTAACGAATGTGTGAATAATGGTGATTCCTACAACAAGACCTATTGAATAAAAAGGAAGCAAAGGATATACCGTTTGCAAAATAATTGCAATAGCCATCTCGATACAGAACATAAATATAGTAAAGTATCTTTTTTTCATTTCGCCAACTGATTGTGCAATGGTAGAGCCAGTTTGAACTGCAAGTAAAAAGCAAAGTAACACTTGTGCGGTCAAAGCAACATATCTTATTGGATAAGGTTGATATGTGCCATCTGGATTAATCCAGAAGAATATATGCTTAAAATGATTAACGATAAGAAGAACAACCTCAGCTGCTCCAAACACATATCCAAAATATTTAACAAACTTGCCAAACGCTGACTTTAAATGCAAATAGCTATTAACATATGCACACAAAAGTACAACAGACATTACCATTGTCAAATGGTACAAAATTGTATCGGCATATAACAAAACCGGAATGTCTAAATCATAAATAATTCCCCAAAAAGCATCTGCAATATAATATGCCAACGCAGCTATTGTAAATTGCTTAAATAACTTATTTGATTCGTCTAATTCTTTATTTCTCTTAAAATATTCGTGATTCATAATAAGATGAATCGCTATAGCAACAATACCTATAATTGCATAATTCATATATGTTTTTTCCTTAATCTGTTTATTATCATTTCTTATATAATATAATTTATATATTATATCATCTATTTCTTTTTATTTCAAGTTATTATACTGACTATTTTATCAATTAGCATTAAAAATAACAAAAACCCATTTTTATATTTTTCACTTCATTAGAGAAATAGAAAAATGCATATATACACGATTTCTGTATATATGCATAAAATTTCGATTCAGTTTCGACACAAAAGTTGGCGCGATACCAAAATTATCTGCCGACATATATCTAAAATATCACGCAAACTTTGCATTCACTTTTTATACAATAGTTATTGTTATATGTTCGCCATTTTCTGTATCTACATCAACAATATCAGTAATATTTTCTTCTATCATTTCATTAATTTTTTCAGTAATACTTTTATCTAGACCAAACATTGAGCCAATATTTAATCCTAATTTAATAAAGCCGAACGGAACTTTAACATTATTTTCCTTGCCATTTTGCTGAATAATATTAATGTTTATTTTCTTGTTGCTACCCATTTTATGATGTTGTTCATTTTTGTTTGCTGTTTCATCAACAATCTCTTGTTCATCGGCGCGAAGCAGTGCATCGACTGTAATGCCAAAATAATCTGCAATTTTGGTTAGCAATGATACATCAGGACAAGAACTATTGTTCTCCCACTTCGATACAGCTTGAGCAGACACACCTAACTCGTTTGCTAATTCTTCTTGAGTTATTCCTTTTTGTTTTCTTAAAGTAGCTATATTATTCCCAATATTCATTGCTACTACCTCCGTATTGCTTTCGCTTTTAATCTTGTTAAACATATTAACTACCTCCATTTGTTTGGTAAGTTAATCGTAACATCAAAACATTTAGCAAGCAATTATCCATTAGTTGTTCAACTATACCATTAGTTGAATTAAAACTCAACCAATGGTTTATTATACCTTATGCTCCTTTATCCATTTTAAAATAACATCATAATCAGCACTACCATCTGCAACAGACATGCCAAGACTATACACATCGTCATCATTTGCGTTAATCTTTATTCCATTTAATTCAAGAAACAAAAGCATAATATACATACCAATTCTCTTATTTCCGTCAACAAAAGCGTGGTTTGATATTAATGAATAGCCAAGTCTTGCAGCTTTTTCTTCCTTGCTTGGATAAAGCTCAACGCCATCAAATGTCAAATAAATATTTTCAATTGCTGATTCAAGTAATGCTTCATCCCTAATACCAACATCTCCACCAGTAGCCTCTGCCATAATTTGATGAAGAAGTAAAACCTTTTCTTTACTAAACTTAATCATTTTGCAAGCTCCTTAAATGCTGGTAAATATCTTTCAAGCACTCTTTTTGCAACAATATCAATTCTCTCATCTTCTGTTAAATCAAGAATAAAATCGCTATTTTCCATATCAACAATTAAATACTTTGGCTTATTGTTTTTGAAAACAACAGCCTCGCCGTTACTATCAACTGTCCTTGCAACAGAAGAAAAATTTTGATTTGCTTGTGTCATAGAAAAAATTGTATCAGTATTAATAAGCATTATATCACCTCTGAATAAATATAGGATAAATTTATCCTATATTTATTATATCCAATTAAAATTAAAAGTCAACATTAATTATTAAAAAGTTGTCGCAACACCAAAAATGTCTGCCAAGGTGCATTAAACGCAAAATCCGATACCCTCTTTATAAAGGGTATCGGATGAGGAGCATTTTTTATTTTATAGGAAGGATAACTCTTGCCTTGAACAAGTCACCATCGATGACTAGCTCTAGGCGTCCACCCATAGCCTTGCAAAGATTTTCTGCAATAGATAAGCCAAGACCATTACCCTCGGCAGTACGGGACTTGTCACCACGAACGAAGCGTTCTGTTAGCTCCTGTGGAGTAATATCAAGTGGCTGGGCAGATATATTCTTTATCTCGAATATTGCTGTGTTATTCGCAGTATAGACATCTGCATAAACACGAGTACCCTTTGCAGAATATTTGCGGGCATTAGATAGAAGATTCTCGATAACACGATATGTCTTTACACCATCAGAATAAGCAAAGACGCTATCTCTGTCACCCTTGAACATAAGCTCAAGATGATTCTCCTCAAACTCTTTTTGGTGCTCAACAACAGCCTGGGTTGCAAGCTCGGACAAATTGAGGTTAGTTGGATTTAGCGTAATAACACCAGAGGTAACCTTTGACGTCTCAATCAAATCCTCGATAAGACGCTTTAGCTTGCCTCCCTTTTCATCAAGGACAGCGATATATTCCTTTGCATTCTCATCATCAATATCGCACTGTTCAAGCAAGTCAACATAGTTGATGATAGAAGTAAGAGGAGTCTTTAAATCGTGGGACACATTAGTGATAAGCTCTGTTCTCATACGCTCATCCTTAACAGCCTTTTGCACAGCAGACTGTAGCTCTTGATTTGAGTAATTAATAGAGTTAACCAAAATCTTAAGGCTATTTGGTAGCTTGTTGTAATCAATATTTAATGGTGTGCGATTATGAGCAGAAGTGATAATCTTATCAAGGGACACTACATATCTTGTAACGAACACTACTGATAGGATATTAATACCAAAGATAAACATGGCATTTAGGATACCCATAACTTGAGCACCTTCGTCATAATATGAGAGAATTATCCAAACGAATTCCATAATAACAAGGAATACATTAATTATGCCATAACCTACTAGGAAGCCTATTAATCTCTTCTTAAAATTAACTGGCTTGTAGCTAACAGCATTCTTAATCTTGCTACCAATCTTTTGGAACAGTTTAAATATACCAGTAAATATCCAAACGACAAGCAGATTTTTCCACAGATGCTTTTCGCTCTTTGACACACGGACAATGCTAGTAATCTGCTCGATGAATAGTAGCCAAATAGCACCAGCACTAATAGCACTAAGCAATATCGATATGATAAAATCTGCACCACTATAATGATTAACACCATTAAGCAAGTCTGCCATAAGCATAACCAAGCCAAATATACCACCAGCAGAAATAGCTAGGTGCAAATCGGATGGGATATAATCAAGGAATAGTAGCTTTATTTTTCCATCCTCTTTTCTCTTGCCAACAACACAGAACGAATAGATGGCTAATCCCAATGACAAAACACCCAAAACAATAGACATAACGAGCATTGCTCGAACATTTATATTCTTAATGAGATTGTAAGTGTTTGCATATTCATTATATAGATATGTATTTGTATCCACATAAGCATAATATTCAGACTTGTTGATATAATCTAGAACGTCATAGTTCAGAACACCATTAAATATAGCAGTTGAATCTTTCTTGCCATTGTTGTAACAATAATGATGCTCAAAATTCTTGATATCCTCTTTTTTAACGCCCTTTGGAAGATTGGATAACACCTTGCCAGTTTTTGCATCCTTAACATAATAGAAAAAGCCTTCGCTAATGTCATCTGTACCATATGTACCATACTGGTCAGAATATAATCTGTCTAGTGACAAATAGTAATCAAACACCTTGCCCAAATTCTCCTTGACCTCTTTTTCGGTCATATTAGCATTAATAGGAAGAATACCAAGCTGTTCGGAATAATCCAAATAAGATATCGTAACATTAACACCATTCAAGCCATTAGGGAGAACATCATAATAAAATTCATACATATAATAATCATCGTAATCAGGATCGTAATCCTCACCAACAGGATCATTATTATTCTTGTATTCCATAAATACAGCATATCCCTTGTCGATATAGTCAGAACGATATGTTTTGAGTGTTTCTCTAATTTTGTCAGTCTTTTGATCTTTGGACATATAGTCTATGAAACATAGATTTTCACGAATATAAGTATCAAATGGTCTCATATCAGTGATGGTATAGCCATCCTCCTCTAAATTAGTAGAAAGAACAGCTTTTCCATCATAAAAATATGAACCAATTAATGCAACATTCGTAGCAAAGAAGAATGCGATAACTGCTAAAATGACTGATAGGATAATAACAAGTGTTTTAACAATAGGTTTAGTATTTTTCAATTTTGTAGCCAAGACCGTACACCACCTTTAAATATTTTGGTTCTTTAGGGTTGATTTCGATTTTTTCTCGGATATTACGGATATGTACAGTTACTGTTTTTTCGATACCGAAGGACGCTTCATTCCATACAGCCTCATAAATCTGTGATGAGGTTAGGACTGTACCAAGGTTTTGCATAAGATACTCAACAATTTGATACTCACGAGCAGTGAGGCGTACCGGTTCACCATCTACTGTGACAATCTTTGTCCTAGTATCTATAACAAGACCAGAGGTCATAATTTGGTGCTTAGTTATCTCCATGGCACCAAGGGATGAATATCGTCTAATTTGGCTCTTTACCCTAGCAAGAAGCTCTAATGGGTTAAATGGTTTAGTCACATAGTCATCTGCACCGAATGATAGACCAGTAATCTTGTCTGTGTCCTCACTCTTTGCTGACAGCATAATGATAGGAAAATTATACTTTTCTCTAATCTTTAATGTGGCTGTAATACCATCCATCTGTGGCATCATAATATCAAGAACTAGACAGTGTATCTCGTTGTTCTCAATAATATCAAGTGCCTCAACACCATTAGTGGCTGTTAGGACATTGTATCCATCCTGCGTTAGATAAATCTTTATTGAATTTAAGATAGCCAAATCATCATCACATACTAAAACAGTAAACATATTTATCCCTCCGATAGCTACATTTAACTACAAATATTCTAATACAAGGCAAAGCAAAAGTAAAGATTAGGTAAAGAAAAATGGTGTATTAGAAATATACACCATTTTTTCGTTATTTCAATGTTGCAATGGTTACTCCATCCTCGCCCTCGCCATATTTTCCAAGGCGATATTCGGATATATTAGGATGATGCTTTAGCTCCTCTTGGACAGCAGATCGTAGAGCACCAGTGCCCTTGCCATGAATAATTCTAATTTCGTTCATACCATTAAGAACACATTTGTCGATGAATAGTCCGAGATTACCGATAGCCTCGTCAACAGTTTGACCACGAAGGTCAAGCTCGGTCTTGACGTCGGCATCTGCACGAGATGAGGTGCGATACAGCGAACGCTGTGGCTTAATCTCCTTCTTTTTCTTCTCCATAATCATTATGTCAGAAAGCTTAACCCTAGTCTTTAATAGACCAGATTTTACGAGGATATTGCCCTTGTTAATCTCGACAATTTCGCCCTCACCAATGCCACGAATAACAACAGCATCACCAACTCTTGGCTCACGAGGTAGCTTGTAATCATCGTCCCAATTATCAGCAAGCTCCTGTGGGTTAATAAGGTCATCCATCTCACCCATTTGGGACTTAATGGCACGGCGAGTCTTGCGTGCTATCTCGGTAGCATTTGATGAATTTTGCTCCTCTTTTAGCTTTTCTAGTTCAAGTAGGAAAGCTGATGACTGCTGTTTTGCTTGTTGAATAAGTTTGTCAGCTCTTTGACGAGCCTTGTCCATTTCTCGCTCTGTAAGGACCTTGATTTTATCCTTTTCTGACTGTGCCTTCGCTTGCATTTTTCGTGCTGACAGAGTTGCCTGCTCTGCCTTGCGTTTTTCGTCCTCAAGTGCTTGACGAGTGGCCTCTAATTTTTCGAGCACAGCCTCAAAGTCACGGTTGTCAGAGCCAACTATACGCTTCGCATTATCAACAACGCTAGCGTCCATACCAAGTCGCTGTGATATTGCAAATGCATTGGAACGACCAGGAACACCAATAAGCAGACGGTATGTTGGGCTGAGCGTTTCGACATCAAACTCACAACAGCCATTAGTTACGCCAGGTGTATCAAGCGCATATGCCTTCAGCTCGGCATAGTGAGTAGTGGTCATAATCCTTGCACCCTTTGAGCGCAAGTTCTCAATGATTGACACAGCAAGTGCAGCACCCTCAATTGGGTCAGTACCAGCGCCAAGCTCATCAATAAGCACCAATGATGAGGTGTCGGCATTGTTCATTATATTAATAGTATTCACCATATGTGATGAGAATGTTGACAGGCTCTGCTGAATGCTCTGCTCATCACCGATATCAACTAAAATCTTGTCAAAAATAGAAATCTTGCTCTTGTCATTAACTGGTATCAACAGACCACACATAGTCATAAGAGTTAGCAGACCCACGGTCTTGATAGATACAGTTTTACCACCAGTGTTTGGACCAGTTATGACGATTGTATCGAACTCCTCACCAAGTGTAAGATCGATAGGTACTACCTTATTCTTATCAATAAGAGGATGACAAGCAGAACGAAGATTAATTTCACCATCAGCGTTAACAATAGGCTTGGTAGCGTCCATCTTGTTAGCCAAATGAGCCTTGGCAAAGATTAGATTTAGCTGAACACAAGCGTCGTAGCTAATCTTAATCGATTCGGCAAAATTGCCAGCCTCAACAGACAATTCATAAAGGATACGAGCGATTTCGTCCCTTTCCTTGCCTTGAAGCATTTTGATATCATTGTTAGCGTCAACAACGGACACTGGCTCAATAAACACAGTAGCGCCACTGGACGAGGTATCGTGCACAAGGCCAGCTACCTCTCCCCTACATTCGCTCTTTACTGGAACGACGAAGCGACCATTACGCTGAGTAACAATAGCCTCTTGGAGATATTTTGTATAATGAGAGGAGCGTATCATAGAATCTAGCTTTTCACGAACTGATGATTCCTTTGCTCTAATCTTTCTGCGAATTTCGGACAGTAGTTCGGACGCTTTATCTGCAATCTCCTCTTCGTTAAGAATACAAGAAAAAATCTTGTCCTCGAGATACTTATTTACAGTCACTGACTCAAAGAGGTAGTCAAGCGTTGTGCTAACGCCACTACAGTGGCCACGCCACTCATAGAGTGTACGAATAGAACGCAGAGTGTAGCCAAGAGTCAACAGCTCACGCTGATTAAGTGAGCCTCCAGCAGCAGCACGAGCAAGTGAATTGTTCACATTTCGCAGACCACTAAATGATGGCGCACCAAATCTAGCCAAAAGAGAGAATGCATCCTCTGTTTGACTGAGCATATTGCAAACGGTGATAAAATCGTTTGATGGCTGAATATTTAGTGCCAGCTCACCAGCGTCATCGCAGGTTGTTTCATTCTTCAAAAGCTGTAGCACCTTGTCTAGCTCTAATGTTTCGTAATGTTTGTTCATTATGTAATCCTATATTTTTATAGATTTGTAAAATTCAAGTGTAGTAAGCTTGCCCTCAATACGAGAAAGCAAATATTTTTCACATATATCGGACAAAATAAGCATATTCTCATCACTCAGAGAGAACGAATACACCTTTGAAATATCCGACAGACATATATATCTAAGTGCTGTGATAACACCTAGTGGAGCGACGATAGCGTTGTTGCGATAGCAATCCTGACAATATATACAGCCCTCATCTATATCAAAGGACATAATATCGCTCTCATACTCACCACAGCGATAGCATGCTAGGATATTTGGCATATATCCACCCAATGTCATCATACGCATCTCGACAACAGATTTGATAAGTGACATATCCTTTTTGCCAGTACATAGCAGATGGAGAGCATTAAGCAATAATCGTAGCATATCCTCACTAGGCTGCTCCTCTGCTCCAAGGAAATATGTAAGCTGTGCGAAATATTGTGCAAGGGACAGACGCTCTATATCTGACCTCAGCTCAAAGAACACCTCTTTTGGTGTGGCGTTGTCAATGACATATGCGTCCTTGCCACGATAGATACTAAAATCGCCATAAACAAACAACGAGGTCGATGACAAATTGTTGCTCTTTATTGACTTTGCACGACGAACAAACGCCTTGATAATGCCATAATCAGCAGTTAAGAGAGTGACAAGTCGGTCACTCTCTCCTATCGTCTGCTCTCTGATTATTAAACCCTTGGTTGTTGTTTGCACAGTTTTGCTCCTGCTCCTGTTGTTTATACTTTAAATAATCATTTATCTTGCCACTTTGGGCAAATGTGTTCCATAAGTCCATATTACCACCTACATATATTTTATCCTATGCAGATGGCTAAATTTATGCCAATTTAATCCAAACCAAAATTGTGAATTAAGCCTTCACGATTTCGCCAATCCTCCTTGACCTTAACCCAAGTTTGAAGATTAATCTTTATACCAAAGAAGGACTCCAAATCCTGACGAGCGTAGGTGGATATCTTCTTAAGCATTGAGCCCTTTTTGCCGATAACCATACCCTTATGGCTCTCACGCTCACAATAAATAATTGCCTCAACGTCCATAATATCTTGGTCATCACGCTCACGCATTTTTTCTATCGACACAGCGATACCGTGTGGTATTTCCTTGTCCATAAGACGAAGAATCTTTTCTCTAATAATCTCTGCTGCAAGAACACGCTCTGGCTGGTCAGTAAGAGTATCATCTGGGAAGAAATGTGGTGACTCGAACGCTAATTTGTCAAGCTCCTCTATAAGCTCATCGACATGCTCACCATTTGATGCACATACTGGAACAATAGCCTCAAAGTCATATAAGCCATTCAGCTCAACAATACGCTGTAAAAGCTCCTCTTTATCAGCGAGCATATCAATCTTATTAATAGCAAGGATAACTGGAGCCTTTAGCTTCTTAAACTTGTCAAGAAGCTCTAATTCGCCCTTCTTTATCTCACCCTTTGACTCTACTACAAATAGACAAGCGTCAACACCACCAATGCTATCACCAACAGCCTGATTCATCTTTTCACCAAGCTTGTTATGTGGCTTGTGGTAACCAGGAGTATCAGTAAATACTAGCTGTATTTCACCATTAGTGAGTACACCCATAATCTTTGTACGAGTTGTTTGTGGCTTGGACGAAACGATAGCAATCTTCTGTCCAAGCATTTTGTTAAGTAATGACGATTTGCCAACATTTGGACAACCAACGATAGCAATAAACGCAGTCTTTGTCATATATTAATCTCCCATATAATAGCTGTTATCACGCTTTAGTCCAATCTTTGATAGAACAGTCTCTTCCTTCTCACGCATACGCACTTGTTCCAAGCCACCATTTTCGTGGTCGTAGCCAAGCAAATGCAACATAGAATGAACTGTCAAGAAGCCGATCTCTCTTTGGAGTGAATGATTGTATTCCTTTGCCTGCTCCATCGCTCTCTCAACAGAGATAACGATATCGCCAAGGAGCTTTGCACCAGTGTCAAGATTGGTGTCGTACACTCCATCCTCACCAAGTGGGAATGACAAAACGTCAGTTGGACGATCAATATTCCTAAACTGTGAGTTAAGCTCATGGATAGTCTCATTATCGACAAAGCGAACGCTAACCTCGGCATTGTCCTCAAAATTCTCTTCCTTAAGCACAGCTGTACAGCAACGACGAATAAGTAGACGCATACCACGAGGTATAGCAGCTACCTTTTGGTCATTTGATATAATTACCTTTACCTGATTCATTATTGTTTCTCCTGATTTTTACTTTGCTTTTCATCATACTTTTCGTAGGCATTAATGATATCTTGAACGAGTCTATGACGGACAACGTCCTTCCTACTAAAGTTTACTATTGCTATATCGTTAACGTCCTTTAGGATATTAAGCACAGTTTTTAGTCCAGAACGCTTGCCATCTGGCAAATCAATCTGTGTAATGTCACCAGTAACGACCATCTTGGAGCGAAAGCCAAGACGAGTTAAAAACATTTTCATCTGCTCTGGAGTCGTGTTCTGTGCCTCATCAAGAATGATAAAGCTGTCATCAAGTGTTCTACCACGCATATATGCAAGTGGAGCAACCTCGATAGCACCACGCTCCTGATAGCGCTGAAAGTTCTCTGCGCCAAGCATATCAAATAGAGCATCATATAGTGGTCGAAGATAAGGGTCGACCTTGCTCTGTAAATCACCTGGTAAAAATCCTAGCTTCTCACCAGCCTCGACAGCAGGTCTGGTCAAGATGATACGATTAACCTCTTTCGCTCTAAAGGCAGTAACAGCCATCGCTACAGCAAGATAAGTCTTACCAGTACCAGCTGGACCAACACCAAATGTAATAGTGTGCTCATCGATAGCCTGAGTATATTTCTTCTGACCCAAGGTCTTTGGTTTAACTGGTCTGCCCTTTGAGGTGATACAGATAGAGTCTGTAGTCATAGCAGAAAGCTTGTCCTCATTACCCTCATTAACAAGAGATAGGACATATCTAACATTCTGGTCACTCAAAGCCTCACCCTTGTTGATAAGCACAAGCAAGGAATTGATGGCACGAACAGCCTTTGCAACGTCCTCAACGTCGCCCATAATCTTTAGGTCTGCACCACGAGATACGATGGACACGCCATACTCCCTCTCTATCATACGAATATTTTCATCAAACGAGCCAAAGAGCGACACTGCCTGCTCCATAGCCTCAAATGTTATAATTTGCTCTGTCATAAAACACTTTCCCAATATAATATTTCAAATTAGTATTATATATTATTTTTAAATATTTGTAAAGTGTTGCAAAATATGTTATCATATTAGCATAAATTATTTGGAGACAGCTATGCTAGAACATATAAAAGAACAAAATGTTTGGGACACATTAAGGGAGTCGGACAAGCCACTCGTTCTGTACGGAATGGGTCTTGGCGCTGAAAAAATTATGGCTACCCTAGAGCAATACGGACTAAAAGCTGATGACATATTCGCTAGTGACGAATTCGTACGAGGACACAGCTTTAAGGGATACAAGGTACTCAAATACAGCGAGGTATGTGAAAAATACGACGATTTTAATGTTGTGCTCTGCTTTGCTAGTCATATCGACAGTGTTATTGACAAAATTGCAGAGATAAACAGTGAACACACAGTGTTTGCACCAGACGTACCAGTTGCTGGTGGTGGTCTATTCTGCAGAGAGTTTGTTAAGGAGCACGAGGCAGAATTCGACAAGGTGTATAACAGTCTTGCTGATGACGAAAGCAAGAGAGTGTATATAGATATATTAAATTTCAAGGTTAGTGGCAAAATCGGATATTTACTATCATCATTTGGCGACAAGGACAAGGTTTATAGTGATATACTAAAGCTTCGAGATAATGAAGAAATAATTGATCTTGGTGCATATGATGGCGATACAATAAGAGAATTTTTGCAAGCCACAAACGGTAGATACAAGCATATCACAGCGCTAGAGCCAGATGCAAAGAATTACAAAAAGCTAGTCAAGAACACTGATGGTATGGACAATATTACTCTACTGAATATGGGTGCTTGGAACGAAAAGGACACATTGATATTCAGCACTCAGGCTGGACGAAACAGCAAGCTATCAGCAGAGGGTGTTAGCGTCGAGGTAACGGATATAGACAGCCTTGACATACCAGCAACATTCATCAAAATGGATATTGAAGGTAGCGAACTAAAGGCGTTATGTGGTATGGAGAAAACAATCAAAGCATATTCTCCAAAGCTATATATCTGTGCATATCACAGAAATGAAGACCTATATGCACTACCAAGCAAGGTGCTAGAAATAAACAAAAACTACAGAATCTACTTTAGGCACACAAAATATATTCCTGCTTGGGAGAGTAATTTCTATTGTGTTTTGGACTAAAATTTATTATAATAGTAAATATGAGGATTAAAATATGATAACTTTTATTTATGCGATAGTGATACTATTATCCACTGTTATCGGTGCGCTAGTAGGTATGGGTGGTGGCGTAATCATCAAGCCAGTGCTCGATATGGTCGGCACACACAGTGTAGAGGTAGTAGGATTTATCAGCACATGTGCTGTGTTTGCTATGAGCATCAGCTCATCAATAAAGCATATTAGAGCAAAGACAGAGATTAAGCCAAAAATTGTTTTGCTAGTATCCATCGGCAGTATTCTTGGTGGAATAATTGGCAACGAGATATTTGACGCTGTATTCGAAAGATTTAACACCAATATTGTTAAAGGCATACAAGCGATTATTATTGCAGCATTCCTAGTGTTCGTCATCATATATGTCAACACTAATATGAAACGATACAAGATACAAAATCCTATTGCAATAATATGCACTGGATTGTTCCTAGGTCTTATGAGTGCATTCCTTGGTATCGGTGGTGGACCTATTAACACAGCATTTTTGGTACTACTATTTTCATTCACAGTCAAGGAAAGTGCTGTGTACTCAGTCGCAATAATCTTTTTCAGTCAGCTAAGTCAGTTAACTACTATATTCATAAACAACCGATTTGAGCCATATCTGCAATACTACCCTATCATTATTATCGCTGTGGTAATCAGTGTCATCGGTGGTATCATCGGCTCAAAGCTGAACAGAAAATTGAGCGACAAGACTATAACAAAGGTATTCTCACTAACATTATCCGTGGTCGTGCTGATAAATATATACAACGCTATCAACGGACTTGTTATCAAATAATATAGGAGATAAATATGGGAAGAAAAAATATTATTTTCTATTTCAGTGACCAACAAAGATGGGACACTGTAAATGAACAGCTGACCCCTAATCTAATGCAATTAGCATCAGAGGGTGTAAAATTCGAGAGCAATTTTACTTGTCAGCCAGTATGTGGACCAGCTAGAGCGTGTCTTCAAACTGGACAATACGCTACTCAAATTGGCTGCTACTGGAATGGTATTCCACTACCAAAGGACAGCAAGACGCTAGCACATTATTTCAACGAAGCAGGATATGAAACAGCGTATATCGGCAAATGGCATCTAGCATCTGACAGATATCCTGGTATCGGTGTTCACTGTGAGAGCACTCCTATCCCAAAGGAGAGACAAGGTGGATATCAGTACTTTAGAGGTGCTGACGTTCTAGAGTTTACCTCTCATGGATATGACGGATACATATTTGACGGTGATGGCAACAAGCTTGATTTCACTGGATATCGAGCAGATTGCATCAATGACTATGCACTAGAATTTCTAGACAACAGAGACAAGGACAAGCCATTCTTTATGTTCGTGTCACAGCTAGAGCCACACCACCAAAATGACCATCACACTTATGAGGGCTACAAGGAGACCATCGACGACTACAAGGACTACCCTATCCCAGATGATTTAAGCTTCCTAAAAGGTGATTACAACGAAATGTACCCTGACTACCTATCAGCTATCAATCGTTTGGACTACAATGTTGGTCGACTTGTTGAAAAGCTAAAGGAACAAGGCATATATGACGACACTGTCATCATATACACCAGTGACCACGGCTCCCATTTCAAAACAAGAAACCTAGAGTACAAGCGTTCTTGTCACGAAAGTGCAACACATACACCACTTGTTATTAGAGGTGGCTGCTTTGAGGGTGGCAAGAGTGATGATAGACTAACATCACTAATCGACATACCACCAACACTATTATCTCTTGCTGACATACCAGTACCAAAGGAGTATATGGGTATCGACTTGACAAAGCAGGTTGACAATCCAGACGACAAGCGTGACTGTGTATTCATCCAAATCAGCGAGGCATCAAACAGTCGTGCTATTAGAACTGACCGTTTCAAATACGAGGTTAGGGATATGGCAGTTACCGGATACGCTCATTCATCTGCAAGAGTGTATTGGGAGAGCTATCTATATGATTTAGAGCGTGATCCAAATGAGATGAAAAATCTTGTCAAGGACCCAAGATACGCTCATGTTCGCAGAGAGCTACGCAATTTACTAATCGAGCAAATGGTTGAGGCTGGTGAAGAAAGACCAGTTATATTCCCAGCATTAAAAGTGAGGAAAAAATAATGGAACAAAAGAAATATTTAACACTAAAAGAACGCATCTGCTTTACAATAGGTGCATTCGGTCGTTCTGGAATATACACACTAATGTCAATGTTTACACTAGTATTTTTCCAAAACGGAGCAGGACTAACACTTAAGCAAGGCACAACAATTATTCTAATCGGTAGAATATTTGATGCACTAAATGACCCAATGATGGGTATGATTGTTGATAGAACAAAGTCAAAGTGGGGCAAGATGAGACCATATCTACTGTTCTCCCCTATTCCAATCGCTATCTTTACAATTCTGCTATTCACAGCACCATTCAAGGATGGTTCAACAGCAGCTTTCGTATGGGCGCTAGTGACATACATACTATGGGGTGTTGCATTCACTATCCAAGACGTGCCATTCTGGGGTCTATCATCAGTAATCACACCACTAGAGAGCGAAAGAACCTCATTCATTTCAACAGCTAGACTTGGTTCAACATTCGGTGGTATTTTGCCAGCACTACTTGTACCAATCCTATACCAGAGCAATATGGGATACACAAAGGGATTCTTCGTATCTGCTTTGATATTCGCTGTTCTTGGCTGTAGTTTATCCATACTCATCTTCTTCGTATCAAAGGAAAGAGTACCAAAGATGGACCACACCCCATCATTCAAGGAGACATTCGTTGTACTTGGCAAGGACAAGCTACTAATCATCGTTATCTTTGCTGCTGTGCTTGGCTCAACTATGGTAACAGCTAACCAGTGTGCAGACTATATCGGTAACTACCTAATCATCCAAAACTACACTGATTTTAGCCAAATATTTGACGCTGCTGGCAAGATTTTGCCAAATGTTGATGCAAAGGCAGCATATGATTTTTGGATTCCAAGAGGAACTATTGTTACTACCCTAACAGTAGCAATCGGTGTTGGAATGGTGCCAGCGATGGCTATATTCCCAGTGCTACGCAAGAAGCTAAGCCTAAAGCAAATCTACATTGGCTCTGCTGCATTCGGTCTAATTGTACATGCACTATGCTTCATAATTTTCCAGCACGACGTAACAAATATCAATATCTATATCCTATGGGTATTCCTATTCTTAATGGGCTTGCCACTCGGTATTTACAATGTTATCACATATGCACTTATCGCTGACGCTGTTGACTATATGGAATGGAAAACTGGAGAGAGACACGAAGGTGTTTGTTTCTCATTCCAGACATTCTTGTCAAAGGTTAACGCTGCTATCGCAACATTCGTATTTGGTCAGATACTCGACAGAAGCGATTTCGCTCCAGTTGACAAGAGTCTAACTGATATCGAGGGCAGACAAATTTTCTTCCAACAATCAGTTGAGACACAAAAAATGCTACTGGCACTTGTAACAATTGTACCAGCTATTGGTTTCCTACTAACAATACTACCAATGCTATTCAATGACTACACTGGTAAAACAAAAGAAGATGCTCAAAAGGAGCTAGAGAAAAAGCGTGAGGCAATAATGTCAAAGGCTGAATAAAATATCAAAAACAACTGCCATAACGAAGTTTTTACTTTTGTTATGGCAGTTTTTTTATTCAGCGCTGACAGATATTTTTGTATTGCGACAACTTGTGTTAATTAAATATTTATGATATTATGTGATTATGGAATTACAAACAAGAAAACCAAATAGGTTAAAAGATTACGACTATTCACAAAATGGAGCATATTTCATAACGATATGTGTTAAAGACAGAAAACCAATTCTATCTGTTATAGAAAACGCAGATGAATGTGTAGGGGAGACCTGTGGTCTCCCGTCTATATGTTTAACAGATGTTGGTAAAACAATAAAAAATGAAATTGATAAAATACATTTAATTTATGACAATATTTTTATTGATAATTATGTTGTTATGCCTAATCATATTCATTTAATAATTCGTATAAACAACAACGGGAGAGCACAGCTCTCCCCTACGATAAATCGAATCATTCAACAATTCAAAGGTTCAATAACAAAGCAAATTGGTGAATCAATCTGGCAAAAATCATTCCACGACCATATTATTCGTAACGACATTGATTATCAACAAATTTGGCAATACATTGATGAAAACCCTATTAAATGGGCAGAGGACGAACTATATCAAAAAGAAAGGGACAACTAATTTTGAAAAGTGTTGAAGAACAATACTGGGCATCTATGCACGATTCTGTAATAAAAAGCATTGATGTTTTGGATTACCATTATGATAAGGAAACAGGAAAAATTTGGAACAATTGCTTAATAATGAAATTTGACCTTGAAGGCTCATACGGTTGTGTAGAGGAAATGAGATTTTTTAATTTTAGTGCCAAGTGGAAAGGTGGAAAAATTAAAGATTTTTCGCATTATATAAACAATTGGTGGCTTAATGATGAATTGAAAAAATCAAATGATAAATATGTTTTGTCAATAGAACTAGAAAGGTTTGAGAATAAAAAAGGAATAGACGAGATTATAGACATACAATTTGTGTATATGATTGCAAAATACAAATCATAATCTTGTCACGATATTTTAGTAGGGGCGACCTGTGGTCGCCCGTTTCGTTTTTATTACGATATTGTTGGTAAATACAACGGGAGAGCACTGCTCTCCCGTTGTAACCACCCTGTCACGATATTTTGAAAATATGAAATATTTAAAATAACGGAGCAGTAAAAAACTGCTCCGTTATTCATTAACCTTTGTTATAGCAACTTATCAAAAAATTAGCTCTTTTTTACACTTATGATTCATATTGTTCGCTGTATGTTGCTTGTTGATCGGCATCCTTTAGGAACAATGCGACGCCAAAAAATATGTTAAGTATAATATCAAGTATATCAAGATGAACAGAACTTTTAGTTGTGCTCTTTATGACAACACGAGTATTATCAACATAACGAAAATCGACTGATGATTGTTTGCCAAGTGGGTACTCTAGCCCATTAATCACAGCGATATAATCGTAATATGTATCGTTAACTAATTTCATACTAGTCCTCTACAATACGCTCTTGAACCGTCTTAAAATCGCCACTATTTACTTCTTTTATAGACTGGGCAATAGTATCCTTCAAGCCACGAAGAATGGCCTTGACCTCTTTCTGCGAGTCCTCATCAGCAATATCCTTTGCTGTCTTAAGTCCCTTGAAGCTATCAATAGCATTGTCCTTAACGTCGAGCAATCCAACTTGACCAGTAGCATCCAAATTAGCTGTTAGCACCTCATCAAATGCCTTTTTCTGCTCATCAGACAGACCACTAACAAGTTTGAATAGTGCTGTATCATTAAGCTTGCCAAGTCGTGTTAAATCATCAAGAGTTACTACCTCATCGCCCTCAATCTGCCATGACACGAGATCGTGCTCCATAGGACCAGTGATACGATTGCTCTTTACAACAGTATAATCGTCGTCGTGACAGAGCATCATACCTATTAATGATGACTGTGGTACAAAATGCTTATACTTTGGCAAAAGCTCCTTGTACGCATCAGAATTAATATACGAATAATCGCTAAAGCCTGGACCATCATTGTTGTAGACAAGCTTAATACGGTCCTTTACCTCTTGTTTACAATATAGTGCGCCATAATGAGCCACATATCCACCCTTTGAATGACCACAGATGATGATATCACCATCAAATTTTTCTGCAACAGACTCTAGGTAATCTGTAGCAAGCTTTTGGGATGGGATGGAGTCCTTAACAAGAATGTCAAAATCCTCTTTCCAGCCACGAAGTGAATCATCAGTGCCACGGAATATGACAACAAGAGTGTTATCTGGCAAAATGAATGTGCAAGCGTTAAACTGTACGTCTGGATTTTTCTCAAAAACATTGACACAAGCAACCATCTTCATCTCCTGGTAACGCTTGTACTGACTCATAAGCACCATTAGCTCGCTAATATTCTTTAGCAAAACTAAGCCAACTGGCTTGTGCTTATATCCACGAAGAGCAAAAAGCTTGTCACTAGCCTCTGCATATGGCACTGGCTCTGCATCAAAATCAGCACTAATAACCTGCTCAAAAGGCATATAATACATACCGCACAGAGCGATATTGTCAGCGTCGCAAAATGGTTTATCCAAAAAAGAAATATGACCATAATTCTTTACATAATCCATATAGTTAGGCATAGCATTCTCCCCTAATACTAAAATCTTACATATATTATAATATTTGGACAAATCCTTTGTCAAGTGTATAAAAAAGAGTGTTGCATACGCAACACTCTTAAATAATATCATTTAGCCCTTTAGAGCTATACCCTGCTCCTTTAGAGTAGCGATAATCTTATCTGCTACCTCTTGTACCTCTTCTCTCTTAAGAGTCTTTTCTGGGTGAGCAAAGGTCAAACGGGTTGTAATTGACTTTGTACCGTCGTTCTCATCCTCATAAACGTCAGTAACCTCAACCTTCTTAATGAGGGTGCATTCAGTCTTTGCAATAGCCTTTGCAATAGGAGAGAACACAGCTGTTACGAATGACAAGTCCATCTCGATTGCTGGGAACTTTGATGGCTCCTCATAGTCGATTGATGCATTGCCAATCTCTGCAAGCTTTGCAACGTCAATCTCTGCGAATACGATAGATGCTTTCTTGTCAATCTTCTTTGATACGACTGGGTGAACGATACCAATCTCACCAATCTCAACACCATCACAGAAAATCTTATTTAGATTTCTAGGGTGCTTGTAATTGCTATCAGCTTCCTTGCTCTCAAATGTAATAGCCTTATGCTTTAGGTCATCAACAACAGTCTCTAGCATATCACGAAGACCGAAATATAGTGACGCCATAGTGCCAGTCTTTGAGTATAGTGTTATAGCAAGCTTTTTGTCCTCGATACAGAGGTTATTCTCATCAAGACCAGAAACAACACGACCAATCTCAAAGATACCAAACTCTGGTGCGAAGCCAACATTCTGCTTAACCTGGCATAGCTGAGTTGGAATAATTGACTTACGAATAGTCTCGATATTAGGGTTTGTAGCACCAGTAAGCTTGATACATCCCTCTACGTCGATACCAAGAGCCTTTAGCTCGTCATAATATGCCCAAACATAAGAATGAAGCTCATGAAGAGAAAATCTCTTTACTAGCATATCCTTAATCTTGTCCTCAACAGTCTTTTCTGTATCTGGACGAACTGGATATAGTGGCGAACGAGTTGTGTGAACGTCAAAGTTGTCATAGCCGTAGATACGAGTGATTTCCTCAATAATATCAGCCTTGATAGTAACGTCCTTTGTAGCTCTCCAAGATGGAACAACAACACTGAACTTGTCATCGCTAACGCTTGCTGTAAAGCCTAGTGACTGAAGTGTATTGATAATAGTATCATTTGAAATCTCGATACCAGTGTACTTGTCGACAAAAGCCTTGTCGAACTCAAGGTTAACTGTATCGTAATGGAATGCATACTCATCAGTAAGTGCAGACACAACAGTTGAGCCCTCGTCAAACTGCTGTAGAAGCTTGATAAATCTAGCAATAGCAACAGTTGTCATCTCTGGGTCAAGGCACTTCTCATATCTCATAGAAGCATCTGTTCTGTGTGAAAGACGGACAGTTGACTTACGGATTGAAGCAGCATCGAATGTTGCTGACTCAAGGGTAAGAGTTGTTGTATCCTCAACAATCTCACTATCAAGACCACCCATAATGCCAGCGATAGCAACAGGAGTATTATCGTTGCAAATCATAAGGGTGTTCTCATCAATATTTCTATCAACACCATCTAGTGTCTGGAAAGTAAATGGTGTATCAAATCTCTTGATTCTAATCTTCTCAACCTTGCGAGAATCGAAAGCGTGCATTGGCTGGCCCATTTCTAGCATTAGGTAGTTAGTAAGGTCAGCAAGGAAATTGATAGCTCTCATACCACAATAGTACAAACGAATACGCATATCTACTGGAGATACTGTACGGCTAATATTCTCAACCTGCATACAGGAGTATCTCTGGCATAGAGGGTCAATAATCTTCATATCAACCTTTGGAAGATTGTCATACTGTGCTGTATCGATAGTATCGATAGGCTTTAGCTCCCTGCCAGCAAGGGCAGCAAACTCTCTAGCAATACCATAGTGACCCCATAGGTCAGGACGATTAGTTAGTGACTTGTTATCAACCTCAAAGATGATATCATCGATAGCATATACAGACTTGATATCAGTACCATTAGGAATATCATCAGTGATTTCCATAATACCACTGTTATCATCAGAAATGCCAATTTCCTTTTCGGAACAGCACATACCACAGCTCATATATCCAGCAAGTGGACGAGGTGCAATCTCAATCTCACCAAGCTTTGCGCCAACCTTTGCAAGTGCTGTCTTCATACCAACACGAACATTTGGTGCACCACATACGATATCAACGAGCTCATCCTCACCAGCATCAACCTTTAGGAGATGGAGCTTCTTTGAGTCAGGGTGATTCTCTACAGACTTAATCTCTGCAACAACAACGCCACTCAAATCAGAGCCCTTGAAGAATATTTCGCTCTCTACCTCAGCTGTTGAGAGTGAAAACTGATTAATTAGCTTAACTAAATCAAGACCAGACAAATCAACAAAGTCTTGAATCCAATTCATAGATAAAAACATATTGTCACTCCCCTTTCTTACTCGTCGTCGGTAAACTGGCTCATAGCCTTTAGGCTACCACCATTAAGATCACGAATATCCTTAATACCATATTTCATCATAACAAGTCTTGTTAGACCAAGACCGAATGCAAATCCAGTGTACTCCTCTGGGTCAATGCCACCCATACGAAGAACGTCTGGATGAATCATACCACAAGGACAAAGCTCTAGCCAGCCACCGTGCTTGCAGCTTGGGCAACCCTCACCACCACAGATAAGACAGCTAATGTCAAGCTCAAATCCAGGCTCTACGAATGGGAAAAATCCAGGTCTTAGACGAACCTTGATATCCTTTTGGAACACCTCTGAAAGCATAGTCTTCATAAAATAGATAAGGTTTGAGATAGATATATCCTTGTCTACCATCATACCCTCCATCTGGAAGAATGTGTTTTCGTGGCAAGCGTCAGTAGCCTCGTTTCTAAAACAACGACCAGGGAAAATAGCCTTGATAGGTACACCCTTTTCCTCTAGTGGCTTTTTATACTTGCGCAAAATAGCGTTTTGTGCAGCAGAGGTCTGTGACTTAAGGAGCTGACCATTATCGAGATAATAGGTATCCTGCATATCACGAGCAGGATGGTCCTTTGGCACATTAACAGCCTCGAAGCACTCGTAATCAGTAACGATTTCAGCGTAATCCTCAACGGTAAAGCCCATTGACTTAAATATCTGCTCACACTGACGCTGAACAAGTGTGATAGGATGATAAGAGCCTCTGTCCAGCTTTGCTGGCATAGAGAGGTCAAATTCTGGCATAAGCTCAATCTCTGCTTGAATCTCCTTCTCTTTTAGCTCCTGAGTCTTTTCTGCAATTTTGTCAGCAACAACAGTCTTTAGCTCATTAACCTTTTGACCAAAGACCTTCTTGTCCTCGTTAGACAAAGTTTTCATACCCTTTAGCAAATCGGTAACAGAACCCTTTTTGCCAAGATATGATACTCTAATAGCCTCTAGCTGTGAAAGCTCAATAATAGCATCAAGCTCTTCATCAAACTTTGACTTTAGCTCTAAAATCTTGTTTTCCATACTAACCTCCATAAAAATAAAAAAGCCCCCATCTCCTAAGAGACGAAAGCAAATCTTCCGTGGTACCACTCAAATTGCACAATGTGCCACTCTGTGACCTTAACGCAGTCATACGCTCTACTTACTTGCTCGTAGAGGACTCATTGGCTGAAATTCAAATGCTGTGAAATATATGCTCGCACCAAACGCATACTCTCTAAAAAATCAGAAGCACTCTACTTACACCAAGTCGCAGTCTTTACATATCGGATAGATTATAACCCTTATATATTATTAAGTCAAGTTTTTTAGCCTTTTTTAAATAAAAAGTATTGAAATCTCATATAATTTTGTATATAATAATCTCATATATTGGATAAATATATTTACCCAATACCCATGGAGGTGACTTTACTAATGATAGATAAGACTATGACCTTTAAAATCGCAAATGATAACGAGGATATCATGAAGGAGACATTGACTCAGGTTTATGATGCTCTTCAGGAAAAAGGCTATAACCCTATCAACCAAATCGTTGGATACATTCTATCAGAGGATCCAACATATATCACAACTCACAAAAATGCTAGAAGTCTCATCAGACGCATCGACAGAGACGAGCTATTGGCAGAGATGGTAAAGTCCTACCTAGGATAATAAAAAAGGAGGGTTACCTTTGGCAGAAAAGTTTTTAGAATACAAGGGAAAGCCTTTGGTTAGATCTGGTAACACTATTTACTACGGCGATATGAATGACGCTTATGTAGTATGCCTAAATGTTAAGAATGCATCAGAGCTTAAGGATATCAAGCTTGCACAGGACGTTACAATCCAGCTACTCGCTACAGACGACAGCTTGGCACCAAAGGACAGAATTATCAAAAAGAGTGAGAAAAAGGGTCTATTCGATGCCCTTGATCTCGGCGCTACATGGCTAGAAAGACAGCTAAAGAAAGACGCACAATAAGAAAAGTAGTAGTCAAAAGAGAAACTGCCATAACGAAGTTTTCACTTTCGTTATGGCAGTTATTTTTTATTCAATTTCGGCAGATATTTTTGGTATTGCAACAACTTTTGATACGGACGACCGATGGTCGCCCCTACAACATACTCATTGATATAGGCATTTGTAGGGGCGTGCATTGCACGTCCGTTTTTTCTTGCAATTTTATACACTCTATGCTACAATGAAAGAGCCAAATAAGTATCACAAGTGAATATTTAGCCATAATTATAGGTATGCTATTTTTATCTCTTGATAAAAATGCATGCTCTTATTTGCATACCGTTATTATGGCGACTATGTGATACTTGTTTGGCGACAGTTGGAGCCATGTGTTTTTTATGCGTATAGCTTCGGCTGTACGCATTTTTTAATGAAAGGAGGTCTATCAATGAAAAAGGTTATATCAACATTATTAGCAATTCTAATTATTGTTTTTTCTCTTATCGGTTGTTCAAACAATAATGGTGAAAAAAGTGAAAGTAATTCTTCAAAAAATGAGTACTTATCTGTTGGAGATACGATTTCAACCGATACGGCTGATGTAGTTATAACAGATGTGCAATATGGAGCGTATCTAGTGGCAGAAAAAGATGAAAATTATGATTATATTATTACCAATTCTGAAGATTATTTATTAGCAGTCGAAAATGATGAGAAAACAGATTTTGATTCTTATAAATCTCAAACAGGCAAAAAGTTTGTTTCTATTACATTTAAAATAAATAATACTGGTAAAAATACAATAGAACGATATTTGCCAGTAGGAGAAACAAAGACTTCATCAATTTTGAATGCTATGTTTTCATTGAACTATAATGATGGGTACACATTTTATCCTGGCACAATAACAAATATTAAAAATATAGATTCTGTTGATGACTATTTCTGCACCGTTGGTGAAAATGGTTATTCGGTAACTTTTGACAAATTAGAAGTTCTTGCCGAAGCTAAAACGTATAGAACAGTAATTCAAGTGCCTGCAGAAGTTGCTGATGGTAATGAAGAATTATTGCTAAATGTAAATGTTCCAACAATCGATAGTTATCAGCAATTTATTTACAAATTGCGATAAAATTATAGTTTGCAAAGGTTGTCACAACATTTTAGTAATCTGCAAAGGCTCCCTTGTGTAAAGGGAGCTGTTGAGCGTAGCGAAACTGAGGGATTGTCAAAATAATGTTTGCTATTAATTACAATCCCTCCGTCAACCTATCGGTTGCCACCTCCCTTTACACAAGGGAGGCTTTTTGTTGTAATAGGATTGTCACAATATTTTAGTATAATGCCGAGATAACAAACCCATTATGACACTTTCAATTTGAAAGTGTCATAGTGGGTTACATACTTTCAATGATATGAAACACAAAGTTTTGCATAAAAATAACGGAGCAGTTTTTTACTGCTCCGTTATTCATTATCCTTCGTTATAGTACCTTATCAAATGACTACTACTTTTTTGTTTTATATTTTATCTGCGAGGCAAAATCACGAGCCATGCTCTCTCGAGAATATGATGCCAAAAACTTTTCTCTAGCATTTTTGCCCAAGGATTTAGCGTATGCCTCATCCTCATACAATCTAAGGATTTCTTTTGCAAAGGTCTCTGCATCTTTTTCTATACACAAGCCATCCACACCATTAGTAATGTACATTTCAGACAAAGTGCTAGGCACAGTAACGACAACTGGTCGCTCAAATGACATAGCCTTTAGCAGCACAGTATCGCCAGAACAAATATTCCCATCAGCAATAGGTATAACCATATTGCTACAGTTGACTATCCAAGGATACTGACCGTAACCAAAAACCTTATGTTTTAGTCGTACATTATTCGGTATCTCGTGCTGTGGGTAATAGGTATCGGATATAATAGCCAAAACCTTATCCTCTGGCATATGTTCCCAAGCCTTAATCAAAAAATCATAATCCCTATTCGAGCGTCCAATAGCAAGAGTATACTGCTTGTCCTTTAGCTTCGATGGATGATTGCGCCAACGCTCATATTCGTCATCAATACCAAATCTAGTGATAATAAATTTTTCATTAGGAATACCAAGGACGTCATAATAGTAATCAACAGCAGACCTGGATGGGATATGATAATAATCGATATAATCGCTGTTAACACAGAACTTAATCAATTTTTTATATATCTTTCCTAGAAAGCCAGACTTTTCCTTATATGTAAAATTAGCGGCAATAACTACAGTACTCTTTTTCTTATGAAAAACACGACAATAGAAAGAATAAAATATTGCAAAAAACTGTTGCCAAGCGATAATCAAATCATAATCCTTGCTGTGAACAGCATATTTAAACGGAAGAGCAAAATAGACAAGATACCTTTTTAGCTCGTTAATTGGTGTTCGCTTGAAATTACAGTTTTTACAATAGGCATCAAGTTTTATTGATAGGACAGATTCGACTCCCTCGACAAACGAGATAATCTCCTCCTCATCACAATCAGCCAAAACAATATTTCTAGACATAAAAACCTCAAATACAAATAAATGCCATATTAGGACGAACTAATATGGCATTTTGTTATTATAGCTTATTGATTTCGTCGACGATAGCGTCAAGATTTTCTGCTAGAACCTCTGCAGCAGAATTTGCTGTATCATCAGCAGGCTCTGAATCACCTGCTGAATTACGACGAACTACAAGCTCGTCAAGCATCTTCTCATGCTCTGTATCAGTCATAGCATATTTCCATGTTGGGATAGCAGATAGAGCCATACCAACAGCTACTGGGATAGAAATCAAGAAGAACATTGCTGATGCGTACTGTGAATAATCACCAGCGAATGTTGCTGTACCAGCATGTAGAGCAATCTTCATATCCTCAACAGCCTGACCCTCAAAGCCAACTGCCTTGTATACAATACCCATAATGAGTGCTGCGATACCACCAGAAAGCTTTGTGATAAAGCTCTGACCAGAGAAGAACACACCATCAGGACGATAGCCCTTATGATACTCCTCATAATCAACAGCGTCAGCAATCATCATTGACTGCATAACGTTTACACCACCCATAGCGAAGCTAGCAAAGAAGAAGCAAACACCAAGCATAACTGACCAGCCAACTGGAGTAACGTCGCCCTTTGCAAGTAGATATACAACATAGAGAAGTGCGTATGGAACAGCACCACCAAGTGAATAAATGTTATAAAGTGTCTTGTTCTCAATCTTTCTAGCAAGGGCTGGAGTAACAGCCATTGAAATGAACTGACCAACAAAAATACCTAGTGCAATCAATACAACACCGATAGCCATACCGATATTGATACCATCCTCTGTGATGAGGGCACCAATGAGATCATCATTACCATAGTAATATGTTACGAATGGCATAGCAATGAGCATAAGAAGCTGGATAGGTGAACGAAGGATACCAGAAATGAGTATCTGACGGAATGGACGACAGTTCCACATAATCTTGAAATTATCGATAATAGAACGCTTGTCGGATTCGTCACCAGCAACCTTTTCTCTAGTAGCAATACCAGCAAACTCGAAGCATATTGTGCTCAAAATTGTAAGAACAACAACTGTTAGGATAAATCCCTTCTTCTCATCGCCAATCATACCACCAATAGCCTGTGCAACTGGTACGATAACGATACCAATACCACCAACACCAGCAGCAATACGAGCTAGACCAAGAAGTTTTGAACGGTCGTTCTCATTCTCTGTCATAAGAGAGGTAATGCCCCATAGAGGAATATCACAAATAGTGAACACCATACCCCATACAATATATGACACTGCAGCCCAACCAACAATTAATACCTTACCAGTAGATGATGCAGTGTTGTAGTTACCGTTCAAGAAACAAAGAATAGTAACAACACCGATAATCGCTGGGAAGAAGATAAGATAAGGTCTGCACTTACCCCATTTTGTATGTGTTTTATCAACGATAGTACCCATCATAGGGTCGTTGATAGCATCCCAAACTCTAGCAACAGCAACGATAACGGAAATTGCTAGTGCAGGAAGGAATAATACTGATTGAAAATAATAGCTAATTAGACCAGTAGCGATAATGTTGTAGATCATATTCTGACCGAACATACCGGTAAGGTAACCAGCTACCTCTTTTTTAGTATAGGTTTGTTTAATTTTTTCAGCCATACTAAAAGCCCCCTTGTATTTACTATATTAAATATTAACACATATTCTAATATTATACAAGGAAATTTTAGATACATTTGTCAAAAAATGGCATTAATGCATACACATAGGGCAAATCCAATCAGTAGTGGGAACACAATACTAGCAAGAGTCCATTTGAAAGATTTTGTCTCTCTAATTATACCAATAACGGTAGTTGAGCAAGGAAAATGGAACATAGAAAATACACACATACATATCGCTGTTGTCATATCCCATCCATTAGACACCAATATTTCTCGTAATGATGACAGACTAGAATAATCAGACAATGTACCACCAGCCATATATGTCATAAGTGCTATTGGAAGGACTATCTCGCTTGCTGGAAAGCCTAGCAAAAATGCAAGCAAAAGGACCCCATCAAGTCCCATAATCTTACCCACTGGATAAAGTGCATTTGCAAGAGTTATCAGAATACTATTGTCCCCTATTTTTACATTAGCAAGCACCCATATTACCAGCCCTGCTGGTGCAGCGATAACAACAGCTCTAAATAGTACAAGCATAACCTTATCCTTTAGGCTTGTAGCTATCGTTTTCATCACATTACCTGGTCTAAATGGTGGTATCTCCATAACGAATGAGCTATTCTCACCCTTTAGTACAGTTCTGCTGAGCACAAATGACGACAGCATAGTCATCGCCATAGACAAACAAAGCATTAGCAAAAGAATAATCGATGCTGTGATAGAGCTACTAGCAAAAAACATACCTATAACAGCAATAAGCAATGGAAAACGCCCATTGCAAGGAGTAAGAGAATTAGTGATAATTGCAATCAATCTCTCCCTAGGCGAGTCGATAATTCTTGTACCAGCGACACCTACAGCGTTACAGCCAAGGCCCATACAACAGGTCAATGCTTGCTTGCCACAGGCACCACATTTTTCAAAGCAATAATCCAGATTAAATGCTATTCGTGGCAGAACTCCAATCTCTTCTAAAACAGAAAACAAAGGAAAGAATATCGCCATTGGTGGTAGCATAACGCTAACTACCCATAGCAAAACTCGTAGAACACCGAACACAAACAAACTAACCAATGTTTCACTAGCACCGATATCATACAGTCTATCTGCTAGCCACAGTTCAAATGTGTCAAATGCATTCTTGAGCAAGTCTGACGGATAATTAGATGCAAAAATCGTTATCCATAGCACAACACCTAGTAGCAATAGCATAATCACTACTGATGATAGCTTGCCCATTAGTAGTCTGTCGGCAAGGCTCTGCTCTGGCTTTGGGTTTGATAGGACAACTTGGGTGGATATAGCTCTTGCTCTTATGTATGGTAGTGTATTGTCGGTCACAGGACACGGTTTTGTTGCGCCAGTAGTAATGGCGTGCACTTGCTCCAAAAGAGCGTTTATGCCCTTACCAGAGCGTGCTGTGGCGCTTACTACAGGAACACCAAGCAGAGCTGACAAAAGGTCTGTATCAATGACGATACCACGCTTTTTTGCCTCGTCACAGAGATTAAGCATAAGGACTATTTTAGGTGTAATTGCCATAACCTGAAAGACGAATGGTAGCGAACGCTCCAGCAATGTTGCATCAACTACACACACTACCACGTCAGCAACGCCACTACGCAGATAGTCCTCTGTCACCTGCTCCTCCTTTGACACAGCATCAAGAGAATATGCTCCTGGTAAATCAACAACAGTGTAATCATTATATTTGTAATAATAATTAGCATCACCAGCATCGACAGTCTTGCCAATCCAGTTGCCAGTATGCCTATTCATACCAGTAAGCTCGTTAAATACTGTGCTTTTTCCAACATTGGGTGCACCAGCAAGGGCAACAATCCTATTGCTCATAGGCGACACCCACTCTCATTGCATCTGATTTTCGCAAGGCAACGAACGAGCCCTTGGTATAATACAATATCGGTGATGACAACAGTGCATGGCGAACACACTCCACCCTATCCTCCTCACCAAAGCCCAAATCCCTCAACCTTTTTGACAGCAATGGTGGAAAATCAAGTGTCTTAACAACAACTATATCACCGACAGAAATGTCGCAAAGCTGCATAAAATCACCCCTTCGGTATATTCTATGTCAACAAGAAATATTGGTTACTTGTCCTTTGGCTTTGTAACAAATGCAACGACCAAAGCACACAGTAATGCTACCGTCACACCACCAGCACATGCAGATAACGGACCAATCAGCACACCCATAAAGCCATACGCTCGTATCGACTCCTTAACACCAGTGGCAAGGGTTGAGCCAAAGCCGGTGAGTGGTATTGTAGCACCAGCACCAGCAAAATCAATCAGCTTGTCATAAAATCCTATACCACCCAAGATAACACCACAGCATACGAACAGCACTAATATTTTTGCAGGAGTAAGCTTTGTAGTATCAATCAAAATTTGACCAATGGTGCAAATAATACCACCGACCAAAAAAGCCTTTAAACACATAATAAACATAAAAAATCACCTGTTCATATTTTGTACGAACAGGTGAAAAATATTATTATTAATTTAGCCTAAATCGATAGGATTTTTGTTGTCCATCTTTGCAGAACGACCATATTTTTCCTCAAATCCAGGGTTAATATAATCCTCTACGACACGACCATCACGAACACGAATAACACGCTCTGCCTCCATAGCAATCTCGTTATCGTGAGTGATGATGATAACTGTTCTGCCCTCATCCTTAAGAGTATGAAGAATACCCATAACATCCTTTGTAGAACGAGTATCAAGGTTACCAGTAGGCTCATCAGCAAGGATAACCGGAGGTGCAGCAGCGATAGCACGTGCTACAGCAACTCTCTGCTGTTGACCACCTGAAAGTGCTGTTGGAAGATGGTGCATACGCTCCTTAAGTCCAACCTTTTCAAGTGCCTTGATAGAAATATCTCTACGCTCTGTTCTGCCCATACCACGATATACAAGTGGTAGCTCAACATTCTCAAGCGCAGTAAGAGATGAGATAAGGTTAAAGCCTTGGAAAATAAATCCAATCTGCTCATTACGAATAGTACTCATCTGGTCATCAGTCAAATCGTCAACCAATGTGCCATTGATATAATACTCACCCTCTGTAGGAGTATCAAGAAGGCCAAGCATATTCATAAGAGTAGATTTACCAGAACCAGACTGACCGATAATGGCAACGAACTCACCCTCATCAATAGTTAGCGATACACCATCAAGAGCGTTAACCTGATTTTCACCAGGGTTATATATTTTATAAACATTTCTTACATCAATAAGGTGTCCCATAATGTTCATCCTTTACTAATAGTATAAACAAATTATACAATTTGAATTTATCATTGTCAAGATAAATGCAGAATATTAACAACCTTTTTACAAATAATAGTATCGAGGTGGTAACAATGAGCATATCAAAAAGTGATTACTCAAAAATGGCAGATAACGCTTCACCAAATTCACCAAAGCTAAAAAACAGCATAAAAGCATTCTTATTTGGTGGAGGAATATGCCTATTCTCACAGATATTGAATGAAATATTCCAATCTGTTGGACTGGGAGAAAAGCAAATTAGACTAGCAACCCCATCCGTCATTATCATAATTACAGCGATACTGACTGGAATAGGTGTTTTCGACAAAATAGCACGACACGCCGGCGCTGGCACAATAGTGCCAATCAGTGGTTTTGCAAACAGTGTTGTGTCCCCTGCACTAGAATTTCAGCACGAGGGATTCATACTAGGCTCTGCTGCACAAATGTTCACCATCGCTGGACCAGTAATCGTGTACGGAACAGCGACCTCGGTACTATATGGTCTAATCATCTATATTTTTAAGCTATACTGATTAAATATGGTCCTTGTATGTTTCGCTAGTGATAACACCGTCCTCTACATGTAGCTTGCAGATACGAGCATTACGAGCGTCAAATGCGTTAGCGTTTAGCTCATCATCGTAGTCACGAGCATGGTAGATAGCATACCACTGTCCATCCTCTTTAATCATAGAGTGATGACCAGTACCCTCTTCAAAATCATTAGCCTTCATAACTGGATGATATGTATTATCATCAGGATATTTTTCAAACTTAATTTTTGTCAAATCAGTTTCGTCGGTCTTTGCTCTTGCATAGCCGATATAATAGGTAGGCTGCTGGTAACAGTTGCCTGAATACATAACATACTGCCAGTCACCCTCTTTGAAATAATATGCACCCTCGATAGTATGCCAATGCTGACCCTTCTTGTATCTATCACGCTGATAAATATCCTCATCAAGTGTTGGCTCAACAACCAAGACTGGATTGCCCTCCATAGTAAATGGGTCAATCATTCTATCGACAAAAATGCAAGTTCCAATTCTATCACCCTCAAAGCGATTAGAGGAATAGAACATAAACAGGCCACTCTCATTCTTTACAACATGAGAATCAATGGAGAATGGGTGCAAAATTCTTTTTGGATTAGTGAATGGACCAAGTGGGTTATCTGATACAGACACATGCATAGCACCTCTGTGACCACCATTATCTGGCTCGTCATCATAAATCTCGATGGAGTTGTACATATAGAACTTGCCATCAAGCTCAATAACGCTTGGTGCCCAAAACGCCTCGTGGTCTGGCATAGTCATAACCATACCATCAAACTCCCAGCCATCAAACAAGTTGTCAGAATGGTATGCATAGACACCATGATGACCAGTAGTGTAAATATAGTATTTTCCATTTGATTTTAGGATGAATGGGTCAGCCTGACCGATATAGTTATCCTTATCAACCTTTAGTAAATGCATAAATTATTTATCCTTCTTATTATTTTTTGCTGCCTTTTCAGCCTCTAGCTCTGCCTTTTCCTTGTAGAACATATTAGCCTTAACATACACCTCAATATAGCCACGAATAATCTCTGCCATATCACCCTCCTGATAATTTAGAGGTAGGATATGCTCATCATCATCGATAGCGAGAGGACCTTTTTCAAAATCGTTAAAGGTAGGCATTAACGAATAATTAACAGTAGTCTTTACGATAGAAATCAAAGTGTAATCAGCTGTAGCGTTAATGAAGCCCTTTTTCTTGGTATATCTCTCGATAGTAGAGGTAGGCACAGAGTCGTTATGCTTCTTTGTATAGCAAGCGTTAATAACTTTTTCAACATAGCTCTCAAGTGCCTTGTCGGTATATGGAGCCTTTAGCAAAAGAACAGTATCGATATCAGCGATACCATATTTCTCTGACTCACCACAAGGGATACCAATAAGGTTTTCGTTCTCATCAACATAAATTGATATTGTAGAAAAATCGTGTTGCATAAAACATACGTCCTTATAAATTTTTTCTAATTATAATATATATAATTGAAAATAGCAACAAAAAGTGGTAATATTTATATATATTTGAGGTGATAAGATTATGAAAAAGGTGCTCATAACCGGTGGTGCAACCGGTATCGGCAAGGCTTGTGCCCTGCTATTGATGAAAAATGGATATGATGTGTACATTACATATAACAAAACAGAGCCTGACTACGACGTCAACGCTATAAAATGCAACCTAGCAAATGTAGACGAGATAGAGCGACTATTCGACGAAATCGAAGACATAGATATACTAGTTAACAATGCTGGTGTATCACTGATAAAGATGATAAATGATATCACGATTGATGATTACAGCAATGTCACAGCTGTTAACGAAAGAGCTGTGTATTTCTGCTCAAAGTACGCTACCCTATCAATGCTAAAAAAACAATCTGGTGCTATCATCAATATATCATCAATGTGGGGTCAGATTGGTGCAAGCTGTGAGACGCTATACAGCATGACAAAGGCTGGCGTAATAGGATTAACAAAGGCATTGGCACAAGAGCTAGCACCTAGTGGTATCACCGTTAACTGTGTCGCACCAGGTATCATTGACACAAGAATGAACAAACAATTCTCCAAAAAAATGCTAATGGACGAGGTGCCAATGGGCAAACTAGGCACACCGGACGATATAGCAAAAGCTGTACTCTTCTTTGCAGAAAATGACTATGTCACTGGTCAAATTCTTGGTGTAAATGGAGGAATAGTATAAAATTTTACAAAGGGAAAATTATGGGGATTATAGGAACTGTTATTAGCAATATTAAAAACATAAAAAGAGCAAATAAAATTCAAAATATGGATTGCGAAGACTTGCTAAAGCATAGTGATGAAGAATTATATGATGACATTGTTTGTTTTTGCGAATATGGTATTTTTGATCTAGATAACCCTGATTTAAATGCAGAAAAGAAGGTTGTATTCTGTTTAGAAAAATTTGAAGCAGAGGTTAATAATGGTGGATTATGCCAGTTCTTTGTTAATTCAAGCAGTGTATGTGCACCATATATTAGCCAGTCATTAGAAAGTATTGGTGCATTGAACATTAAAGAATTATTTGATAGCTTTGTTAGTGAGAATGGTATAAATGTTAACGACCTATCTTCCTTTAAAGTTAGTAGCATAGATGAGTACAATTTGCAGACGCAAAAATATGATTATGATAGCTTTGACGATAAGTTTTATGAAGATATGGAATTCCATAATCTTTTCATAAAATACATTAGAGAAAACATAAATTCGATAGTAAAATAATAGTTCTAAATATTATAATAAAAAAAGTGGAGCAGTAAAACTGCTCCACTTTTTATGCAATATTTTGGGTGTGTTGTGTTGTTTATGTATAATACTAAAATATCGCGCCAACTTTACAATTCGTTCAAAACTGTATTTTTATACAGAATTTATGACCATTTTTGACATAAAAAAACGCCTCACATTAGTGAGGCGTTTAATGTTATATTTACTCTTTTGCAGTTACTATTGTATAGACAATTGCAGATATGATTGTTACTGCTAGGAGCTTTCCGAAATTCCAAGGAAGGTTAAATACTAATAGTCCTTGCCAAACGCTCTCAAGTGATGGTAGCTTTTCGGCATACATAGAAAAAACATCAAAAGCAATGTTTCTTTTCTCAAAGAATTTAGCATACATAGGAAATAGAATTGAATTGTACACTGGAATCATTATAAAAGCAGTTGCTAATGCAGAGGCTGCACCTGATGCAAGTATTCCGCCAATCCTAAGCCCTCTTGTTTGTCTTATAGTAGGCTTCTTACCTGCAATAGCATAGAATATTGAGAATGCTATAAGCACAAATAGAGTATCATCAATAAGATTTGAAAGCTCTCCCACATAGCTTATATCATTATAAATGAAATAAAAAATAACCATATGAGTTAGATTTTTCAAAAGAATTGTTACAACACCGACTATCGGACCAAAGAAAACAGTTGAAATGAACTCTGGAAATATTGAAAAATCGATTGCTAAAAAAGATGGTAGGAATGGTAGATTGAATTTTAAAAACTCCAAACCAACTGCAATAGCGTATAGAATAAATGCAAAAATAAGCATTTTAAATAAAGAGCCTGTTCTTGCTGTTTCTTCACTTACTATTTGAACCTGCTCTCCATGCTTTAAGTGCTCAATTGGTTTTGACTTAGGCAACTCTGTTCTATGCTCTCTATGCCTCAGTTCTTGAGGAATAGGTGGCATTGCAGAATGATGTGGTCTGTGATGATAAGATGGTGGTGGCATAGGTGGTCCACCATGATGTCTATGTGATTGAGGTGGCAATGGAGGACCAGAATGATGCCTGTGTTGTTGAGGATGATCCTCTTTTATATATTTACTTCTCATAAATTTATATCCTTAATTCTATAAAAGGCTCTCAAGAAGAGAGCCCTTTTTAATTACATAAAGAATAGGTTGTTTAA
>CALEHY010000010.1 GCA_937876375.1 uncultured Clostridia bacterium
TTCAGTCAGGTATCATGTGCACAATCCACGCTTACACAGGCGATCAGATGACTCTTGATGGTCCTCAGAGAAAGGGTGACCTAAGAAGATCAAGAGCTGCTGCTGTTAATATCGTACCTAACTCAACAGGTGCTGCAAAGGCTATCGGTCTTGTTATCCCAGAGCTTAACGGCAAGCTAATCGGTTCTGCACAGAGAGTTCCTACTCCAACTGGTTCAACAACTATCCTTACAGCTGTTGTTAAGGGTGCTGACGTAACAGTTGACGGTATCAACGCTGCTATGAAGGCTGCTGCTACAGAGTCATTCGGCTACAACACAGATGAGATCGTATCATCTGATATCGTTGGTATGAGATTTGGTTCTCTATTCGATGCTACTCAGACAATGGTTCTTCCTCTTGGTGACGATATGTATGAAGTTCAGGTTGTTTCATGGTATGACAACGAGAATTCTTACACTTCACAGATGGTTAGAACTATCAAGTACTTCTCAGAGCTTGCATAATTAACCGGATATTACAAAAGCCCAGTCCTTGTGACTGGGCTTTTTTGTGTCTTTTTGTGTTATGCATCGTTATAGCCCAAATTTTACTCGGTCACATACCCTCGTATGCTCCCGTCGATAAAATTTTGGTCAAAGCCTTGCCTAACGCAAAAATCCATCAAAAAATCTTGCTCTGCGTCTTTTGTGTTATGCGTCGTTATAGCCAAAATTTTACTCGGTCACAAAATCTGAAACAAGAAAACCCTAGGCTATTGCTAGTCCTAGGGTTTTCTTGCATAACAAAATAAAAAGAAAGGAGGTACAAAATTGTAATTATAAAAAAGGAGATTATTTATTTACCATTCGATATATTCAAAGACTGGTATGTTTGTGTCATATTCTTGGCATAGTCTACTGCTTGTGCATTCTCTTTCATGCAGACGACAGTATTTTTTGCCACTTACATAATATCTGCATTTTGCAGGATGACGCCTTTCATCCTTTGCTTTATCTGGATATCCAGTATGCCAAGATGTTCCTGTCATTTCATTTGCGCCCATTATTTCACCACCTTTATGTGTGATTATTACGATTTGTAAAATCGCATCAGCTAGCTTTGACACAATAATAGCACCGCATTTTTTGCTTGTCAAGTGCTCGAAATCCCCAAAAATAGCATATTTTACGCTGTTATACCACTTTGTTAAATTTCTTTGTTATGTCAACTCTGTTATTACATTTTGTAATATTGCTTTGGCTTTCAAAGGTGCATAAATAGGGCGTTTGTCGAATTTCGTAGATTTTTATAAAATTTTGTTTGGTTGATTTTTGGGCGATGAAAAAATTTTTAAAAAATTTTTTTGTTTTTTATTATCGTGTGCTTAACAGAGTGGATATAGTAGAGCGACTATTATAATGTGTAATAATAATTGATTATTACAAAGATTTCTTATATAATAACCTTAACAAAGATTAGAGGTGTATTATGGATAGTAAAAAGTATTCTAATCACATTGATTTAAAAAATATATCTATAAGCGATCCATTTTGGTCCAGAATGATTGACCTTGTTCGAAAAGAGGTTATCCCTTATCAGTACGAGGCACTTAATGACCGTATTCCTGGTGCAGAAAAGAGCTACTGTATTGAGAATTTTGTTAAGGCTAGTAAGATTATAGAGGATATTCGTGCTGGCAAGACTGTGCCTACATATCCAGCTGACAAATGGCATTATGATAATAATGCTGATGATAATGCTTTTCACGGTTGGGTGTTCCAAGATAGTGATGTATACAAGTGGATTGAGGCTGTTGCTTATTCCTTGGTTTCATTCCCAGATGCAGAGTTAGAGCAGAGAGTTGATGATTGCATCGACCTTATTTGTTCTGCCCAGCTTGATAACGGTTATCTTGACACTCTTTATGTTATTAACAATCGTGACGAGTGTTTCTCTAATCTTAAGGATTTTCACGAGCTATATTGTTTTGGCCATCTTGCCGAGGCTGCTGTTGCTTATTATCTTTCTACTGGCAAGGACAAGCTGCTTAATGCAACCTGTCGTTTTGCCGATTTGATTTGCGACACCTTTGGAGAGGACAAGATAAAGGGCTATCCTGGTCACGAGATTGCAGAGCTTGCACTAGTTAAGCTCTATGATATCACTGGCAAGCAGGCTTATCTCGATATGGCGAAGTTTTTTGTCGATGAGCGTGGCAAGAAGCCATATTATTATGATTTGGTGCTTGGTAAGAAAACTGTCGATGATAACTATCATTACAACCAAGCTCATCGTCCTCCTCGTATGCAGAGGGAGGCTGTGGGTCACGCTGTTCGTGGTGTGTATCTCTATTCTGGTATGGCTGACGTAGCTCGCAGATTTGATGATGACGAGCTATATTCTGCATGCAAGAGCATATGGGATAATATCGAGAATAGAAAAATGTATATCACTGGTGGTATTGGCGCTACTGTTGATGGCGAGGCTTTTTCGTTCAATTACGATTTGCCTAATGATTTGGCATATAGCGAGACTTGTGCGTCAATTGGTCTGTGCTTCTTTGCTCGTAGAATGCTAGAGATTTCGCCTAATTCTCATTATGCCGACGTTATGGAAAGGGCACTTTACAACACAATTTTGTCCGGTATGGCAGAGGATGGCAAGTCGTTCTTCTATGTTAATCCTCTTGAGGTTTTGCCAGAGGCATCACATAAGGATAGCAGAAAGTGGCATATCAAGCCTGTTCGTCAAAAGTGGTTTGGCTGTGCTTGTTGTCCACCAAATTTGGCGCGAATTATTTCGTCCATTGGTGAGTATTGTTATACCGAAAATGACGATACAGTTTTTGTTCATCAGTATATCGGTAGCAGTGTGAACACTAGATTTGGCCGTGTAAATGTGCAATCAGATTATATTAATGATGGTACTGTGTCCATTAATGTTAATGCTGAAAAGTCCTTCACTATGGCGATTCGCATTCCATCGTGGTGCAAAGAGTTTGCTGTTTCAGAAGAATACAAGCTAATTAATGATTATGCGTATATAGAGGTAGATGGTGATAAAAATATTCATATAAAATTCGATATTCAGCCAAGACTTGTAAGGTGTTCCAATCGTGTTCGTGCTAATGTTGGCAAGGTAGCATTAATGCGTGGACCAGTAGTTTATTGCCTAGAGGGTGTCGACAATGGCGACAATCTTCAAATGCTTCGTATCAGTGCTGATACAGATTTCACCATTGATGGTGATAATATTATCGCAAGAGGTTATCGTATGACAGCTGATGATCAACTTTATGCAGATTACACACCATCATCGGAACAAGAGTGTGATTTGATTTTTACTCCGTATTATCGATGGGGCAATCGTGGTGAGAACGAAATGTCTGTTTATGTCAGAATATAGTGTATTTTGGGTGGCTGTTTTGGTCACCCAAATTTTTTTGAGAAATTTAAAAAAATATATTGACATTCCAAAAATTATTTGTTATTATATGTGAGCATTAAGCAAAAGAACATTCCTCTTTAGCTCAGTCGGTAGAGCACTCGGCTGTTAACCGAGTTGTCGTTGGTTCAAGTCCAACAAGGGGAGCCATAAAACAAAGACCAGCTTTTAGCTGGTCTTTTGTTTTTATCACTTTTCTCATTAGATTTTGTATCAAAGCTGAATAGGTTAACAGCCGTATGGATGTCTTTTCTTTATATTTTTTAGGTAAGTTTTTTCCTATATTTTAGAACAAAGTTGAACAAATTAAAATTAAAGCCTGCTGAGAGACAGCAGGCTTTATATTACACAAACTCGTTTTTGTAATATAAATATAAAATAAACTTTATAATTATTGACTTTATAAGTCTTATAATATATTATATTTATAAATATGGGTAATTGCGCCTTTTTGTAGATTTAGGAGTTTTTATGTACAAAATTGATACTAATGAGGGGTACTTCCTTCACTTGCTTAAATGTGCATTGAAAAGTGAACAGCCTATGGAATCTCCAGATGGTATCAATTTTGAAAAAATCTTGGAGTTGTCAAAGAGGCACGATGTTCAAGCATTGATTTTTTTGAGCATTGATAAGCTTGAGAACAAGAACGAAATATCGATCTACAATGAGTTGCTAGAACTTTATTACAAAGCACAGAAGCATTGTGTATTTCAGGATATGGCTCTTGAAGAGTTGATTCAAACATTTACAAGCAAGGGCATTGATTGTATGCAACTTAAGGGCAGTGTGATCAAGAATTATTACCCAGCACCAGAGCTCAGAGCAATGGGTGATATTGATTTTCTTGTTAGAGAACAAAATCGACAAGCTGTCCGTGACATTATGCACTCACTCGGTTATCAAGATGATTTGCTTGATGATGGTCAAGTTGATGGGTTTAAACGTGGTAAACTTGATTACATAGAAGTTCATTATGATTTTTCTGCAGAGAATCATGTCTATCATGAAATCTTTACTATTGACTGGGACAAACTTATTCCAACTGAAACGGAGCATTTGTATCAGCAAACATTTGAAGATTTGTATTTCTACAATGTTGGTCATTATGCAAAGAATATGCATAATCGTGGAATGGGAATAAGAGCAGTTATTGATGGTTTTGTGCTTTGGGATAGAATGACCGAAGAACAGAAGCAAGGGATTCTTGACAGAATTGATGATATTGAGTTAAGTGAGTTCCATAACAAGCTTTTACAAATTGCTGATATTTGGTTTGACGATAAGGTTGATGATGGTTCAACAAATATCCTTCAAGAGTACCTTCTTAGCAAACCAACGTACAGTAGCAAAAAAGACGAAATCACAATGATTACAATTCGTGATAATGCTGATGATTCAAATGCCAAGTATATTCTACGAAAGATATTTCCGAATGTAGATATACTTTATAAACGCTTTGGAATAAAGCATAAAATACTTATTCTTCTGCCTTTTCTTTGGATTGCAAGAATTTTCAGCCAATTGTTTGGCAACAAAGCAAAATGGGATAAAGCTAAAGAGCAAATGGATAACTTTAAAGCTATTGATAACGATAGCATATATTATGAGAGAAAAATTCGCCAAGAATTTGGCTTAATGTAACACAAAGGAGTAGTCGTGAAAAAGAAAATATTGTTTTTGATTCACGACTTACAATGTGGTGGAGCAGAAAGAGTTTTGGTTAATTTGGTCAATTCTTTAGACCAAGAAAAATATGATATAACAGTTCAAACGCTATTTGATGTTGGGATGTTAAGGGATGGGCTTAACGATAACATCCACTACATTGGTGGTTTTAAAAAGATGTTTCGAGGAAATGTTACATTAACAAAACTTTTTACACCAAAACAGCTTTGCAAAATGCTTATCAAGGATGATTATGACTTAGTTGTTTCATATCTTGAAGGTCAGTGCAGCAGAATTTTATCTGCTTATGAGCGTAAAAAAATTGCATGGATTCATACAACTTTTAACACTAAGGAAGAGGCAATTGCTCCGTTTAAAAGCTTTGATGAAGCAATTAACTGCTATTCAGTATTCAACAAAATAGCTTGTGTTTCAAAAATGGTTGAAGAAAAATTTAATGAACACTTTGAATTAAGCAATAAAACCTGTGTTATCCACAATTTATTGGATGTTGATGACATCATTGAAAAATCGACAGTGAGTCAAAGTTTGATTTCAAAGAGTGATAATTTTTACAATATTGTTTCTGTTGGTAAGCTTGATAATTCAATTAAAGGATTTGATCGAATTGTTAGAATACACAAGCATTTGTTAGATGATGGAATAAACAACAAACTCTATATTATTGGGGATGGAAAGGATAAAACAAAGTTAGAAGTTTTAATTGAAAAACTTAATGTTAGTGAAAGTGTTATACTAACTGGCTTTGTTGAAAATCCTTACAAATATGTTAAAAAAGCTGATTTGTTCGTATGTTCTTCTCATAAAGAGGGCTATAGCACAGCAGTAACAGAAGCACTTGTTTTAGGTGTTCCGGTTATAAGTACAGATGTTAGTGGTGCAAGGGAACTAATTGGAAATTCTTATGGTGTTGTTTCACAGAACAGTGAAGATGATTTATATGCTTCAATAAAGAAGTTCTTTAGTGACTTAGATTTATTTGATCAAATTAAATCAAATTGTGCAAATTTTGATGTTGATATATATTTGAAAAAATGTTTGGATGATTGTTCAAATCTTTTTGATGAAATGATGTAGGTTTATTATGAGTAATTTGTTAATTATTGGTGCAGGTGGTCATGGATATGTAATTAAAGAAATTGCAGAAGCTACTGGCTACTATGAAAAAATTGAATTTGTTGATGATGACAATAAAATTGCTATTGGAAAAATGGTGGACTTAGAAACACTACATAATAAATTTGATTCGGCGTTTGTAAGTATTGGAAATTGTGAATTGCGTAATAAGATTATTATGCAGTTAAAGAGTATAGGATACTATATTCCTGTGCTGATTCATCCAACGTCTTATGTTAGTCAAAGTGCTGTGCTTGGTATTGGAACTGTTATTGAACCAAAAGCAATTGTTAATGCCAATACATCCATAGGAGAAGGATGTATTATTTCAGTAGGTGCAATTGTTGACCATAATGCAGAGATTGGAGATTTCTGCCATATCAATGCAGGTGCAGTTGTTAAGGCTGGAACAAAGATTGAAAGTAAAACAAAAATAGACGCAGGACAAACTGCTGAATAAAGGATAGATATTATGTTTTGGAAAGTTTTAGGATATATTTTGCTTGTGTTAATTGCGATTGTTTTAGTAGCATTTGTAGTTATGTGTATTGCTGCTGTTGCTAAAAAGGGCGATTCTGTTTACAAGAATGATGAACAACAGAAGAATCCAATGCAAGGCAAGAGGGTTGAATTTGTTGAGGATGAAAATGATAAAGAAAATGCAGATGGCTTAAAAGGTCATTTGGTTGCAGTTGGCTCATCAAATCCTCCAAAGAGCACATACAACAAATACATAAAGAGAATTCTTGATATCATCATTTCATTTGGTGGCTTGGTTGTTTTATCTCCAATTTATTTGGTACTTGCAATTGCGATCAAAGTTGACGATCCAGGTCCTATTCTTTTCACTCAAAAGCGTGTTGGTGAGGACAAGCAATATTTCAAATTACATAAATTCCGTAGTATGAAAATGTCAACACCACATGATGCTCCAACTCATATGCTTGAAAATCCAGAGCAATATATTACAAAGGTTGGTGGATTTATCAGAAAGCACAGCCTTGATGAGCTTCCGCAGATTTGGGATATTTTTGTTGGCAATATGAGTATTATTGGTCCACGTCCAGCACTTTGGAATCAAGACTTCTTAACTGCTGAAAGAGATAAGTACGGTGCAAACGATGTTAAGCCTGGTTTAACTGGTTGGGCGCAAATCAATGGCCGTGATGAATTAGAAATTGAAGATAAAGCAAGACTTGATGGTGAGTATGTCGAAAACTTAAGTTTTGCATTTGATGTAAAGTGCTTCCTTGGTTCTGTTTTTTCAGTTGTGAAGAACGAGGGCGTAGTTGAAGGTGGCACAGGACAAATTGAAAAAGAAAAGGAAGAAGTTAACGAGTGAAAAAGGTTGCTGTATTATCCAGCCATACTCCATCTCTATTTTGGTTTAGGATGGATATGATGTTATCGTTTAAGGCTAAGGGTTACAAGGTTTATGCTCTTGGTAACGAGAGCGAGGATGAATGGAAAGATAAGTTTCAAAAAGAAGATATTGAGTATATTCAAATAGATGTAGAGCGAAATGGTGTCAATCCATTAAATGATTTAAAGGCTCTTAAATCAATAAAGAAGGCACTATCAGAAACAATGCCAGATAAGATTTTCACATTCCAAGCCAAGACCATTATTTATGGTGGAATAGCTGCAAATCAATTGGGAATTAAGGAAGTTTATCCTTTAATAGCTGGTATGGGTTCAGTGTTTTTGAATGATAGCTTGAAAACCAAAATTGTCAGAAAAATTTTGGTAACAGAATATAAGCTTGGAATGAAAAATTCACCAGCTGTGTTTTTCCAAAATCATGATGATGAAGAAATATTTAGAAAATATGGAATAATCAAAAAGCAAAGGGTTGAAATGATACCAGGTTCTGGAGTAAACACTGAGAAGTTTTCTGTTCAACCACTTCCAGAAACATTTGGTTTTCTATGTATTAGTCGATTAATACGAGACAAAGGTGTGTTTGAATATCTTGAAGCATGTAAAACCATAAAGGAAAACTATCCAAATGTGAGATGCTTATTGGTTGGACCATATGATTCAAATCCATCTGCTCTTAAACCAGAAGAGCTACAACCTTTCATTGACAATGGTATCATCGAGTATTTTGGTGAGCAAGAGGATGTTAGACCATATTTGAATCAAGCAAATGTATTTGTTCTACCTTCATATCGTGAGGGAACTCCAAAAACAAATCTTGAAGCAATGGCTTCGGGAAGAGCAGTTTTAACAACCAATGCACCAGGATGTAAGGAGACCGTTATAGATGGTGTTAACGGATATATGGTTCCGGTTAAGGATGTTGACGCTCTTTGTGAAAAAATGGAATATTTAATTAATAACCCTGAGACAGTTGAAAAAATGGCTATCGAAGGAAGAAAAATGGCTAAAAGCATCTTTGATGTTAATATAGTAAATAATAAAATTTGTGCAACAATGAAAATTAATTAACTTGGAGGATAAAACTATGTACACAAATCTTTATGAGAAAATTGTAAACAAAGAAGAAAAAATCGCCCTTGTTGGTCTTGGCTATGTAGGTATGCCAATTGCAATTGAGTTTGCAAAGAGAGGCGTTGAGGTTGTAGGTTTTGACCTTAACGCTGCAAAGATTGATCTTTATAAGCAGGGCATTGACCCAACAAATGAGGTTGGTGATGACGTAATCAAGGCTTCAACTGTTGATTTCACAGCTGATGAAACAAAGCTTCAAGAGGCAAAGTTCCACATTGTAGCTGTTCCAACTCCAGTAAATGATGACCACACACCTGACCTTACACCTGTTGAGGGTGCTAGCACAATCCTTGGTAGAAATCTTACAAAGGGTTCTGTTGTAGTATTTGAGTCAACTGTTTATCCAGGTGTAACAGAGGATGTTTGTATTCCAATTCTTGAGAAAGAATCTGGTTTAAAGTGTGGCGTTGATTTCAAGATTGGTTATTCTCCAGAGAGAATCAACCCTGGTGACAAGGTTCATAGACTTAACACAATTACAAAAATTGTTTCTGGTATGGACGAGGAAACACTTGATGTAGTTGCAAAGGTATATGAAATCGTTGTTGATGCTGGTGTTCATAGAGCAGAAAGCATTAAGGTTGCAGAGGCTGCAAAGGTTATCGAAAATAGCCAAAGAGATATCAACATCGCATTTATGAACGAGCTTTCAATTATCTTCAACAAGATGGGCATTGATACTCAAGCTGTTCTTAAGGCTGCTGGTACAAAGTGGAACTTCCTTAACTTCTATCCAGGTCTTGTTGGTGGTCACTGCATCGGTGTTGATCCATACTATCTAACATACAAGGCAGAAATGCTCGGTTATCATAGCCAAATCATTCTTTCAGGTAGAAGAATTAATGATGATATGGGCAAGTATGTTGCTGAATCAGCTGTTAAGAAGCTTATTGCTTGTGGTAAAGCTGTAAGAAATGCAAAGATTGGTGTGCTTGGTTTCACATTCAAGGAGAACTGCCCTGATACAAGAAATACAAAGATTATCGATATCGTTAACGAACTTAAGGAATACGGCATTGACCCAATGATCGCTGATCCAACTGCTGATGCTGATGAGGCAAAGAGACTTTATGGCGTTGAGTTTGTTGATGTTGCAGATTTCAAGGATATGGATGCAGTAATTCTTGCTGTTGCTCATGATGAGTTCAAGTCAATTACAATGGATCAGATTGATGCAATGTATGGCGAAGGTCAAAAGGTACTTCTTGATATTAAGGGACTTCTTAACCGTAAAGAGTACGAAGCAGCAGGCTATGCTTATTGGAGATTATAATAGTATTAATATAGAGGTAATTAGCAATGGGATATAAGGATTTAGTTTTTCCAGAGGGTTCAACATTTTTAGTAACTGGTGGTGCTGGTTTCATTGGTTCAAATTTGTGTGAAGCTATCTTGAATTTAGGATATAAGGTTAAGTGTCTTGATGACCTTTCAACAGGTAAGCAAGCAAATGTTGATATGTTTCTTGATAATCCAAATTATGAATTTATCAAGGGTGATATTAAGGATTTAGATGTATGTATGAATGCTTGCAAGGGCGTTGATTATGTGCTTAACCAAGCAGCCTGGGGTTCAGTTCCAAGAAGTATTGAAATGCCACTTTTCTATTGTGCAAACAATATTCAAGGCACCCTCAATATGCTTGAAGCAGCAAGACAAAATGGTGTTAAGAAGTTTGTTTATGCCTCATCATCATCGGTTTATGGTGACGAGCCAAACCTTCCAAAGAAGGAGGGCATCGAGGGTAATCTTCTTTCTCCTTATGCTGTTACAAAGAGATGTGATGAGGAATGGGCAAAGCAGTACACAAAGCATTATGGTCTTGATACATATGGAATGAGATATTTCAATGTTTTCGGTAGAAGACAGGATCCAGATGGTGCTTATGCAGCAGTTATTCCAAAATTCTTAAAGATGCTCATCAATGGCGAAACACCAACTATTAATGGTGATGGTAAGCAAAGTCGTGATTTTACATACATTGAGAATGTTATCGAGGCTAACCTTAAATCTTGCCTAGCTCCAAGCGAAGCAGCAGGACAAGCATTCAACATTGCTTACGGCGGAAGAGAGTATCTTATTGATATTTACTACGGACTTACAGAGGCTCTTGGTATTGATATCGAGCCTAACTTTGGTCCAGATAGAGCTGGCGATATTAAGCATAGTAATGCAGATATCAGCAAAGCAAAAGAACTTTTAGGATATGATCCTGATTGGAGCTTTGAGCTTGGTATTAAAGCTGCTATTGAGTGGTACAAGGAGAATTTATAATGGATAAACGTGAACTTCGTAAGCTTGTGAATCAAAGCAAGTTAGGAAAAGAAGTTTGGTATGTTCTTCACAGAATAAATGTTAATTTAATGAAAGTATATTCTGATGAAGCATATTTTAAGAAAACCTATAAAAAGTCGACAGGTAAGGCTTTAAACTTAGATAATCCTAAAACCTTTGACGAAAAGCAGCTTTGGTTAAAAATGAACTACAGAAACCCGCTTTGCACAACCTGTTCTGACAAGTATTTAGTTAGGGAATATGTTAAGGAAAAGGGTCTTGAACACATTTTGAATCCTGTTTATGGGGCTTACGATAGCTTTGATGAAATTGAATGGGATAAATTGCCAGATTCATTTTATATGAAGGCTAACCATACAAGTGGTTGTAATGTTCGTTGTAATGATAAACGCACTTTAGATAAAAAGGCAGCAAGAAAAAAGCTCAATCGTGGTATGAGAATGAATCATTATTACGAATCTCGTGAGTGGAATTATAGAGATATTGATAGAAAAATTGTTGTTGAAGCGATTTTAGATGATAGTGAGCCATTAATTGATTATAGATTCTTGTGCTGTAATGGAAAATGCGAGTATTTATTTATTGATATCGATACTGCTGATGAAACTGGTAGCCATAAGTCTGATGCAAAAAGAAATGTTTATGACAAAGATTTCAATTTAATGGACATTCAAGTGTCAAGACCTCGATTTGATCCACAATTAGTTTCAAAACCAGATAATTTCGATGAAATGTTAAAATATGCTGAAATCTTAAGTGGCGATTTTCCATTTTGTCGTGTGGATTTGTATAATATTAAAGGTGAAATCTTGTTTGGCGAAATCACATTCTTCCATGCAGGTGGAGTAAGCAAAATCACTCCTGATGAATGGGCGTATAAGCTTGGAGATTTAATTGCATTGCCTGAATTAAAATAATTCTTGCATTGATATGTTTGTTTACTTTAACGATAAGGAGAATTTATAATGAATTTTTATAAAAAAATCATTAAAAATCAAAAGGTTAGATTAAAGATTTTAGAGGTATTATCTTTCTTGCCAGATAAATTTACAGTTAAGGTTCAATACAGAATTAAAACTGGTAAAAAACTAAATTTAGATGATCCAAAAAGATATACCGAAAAAATTCAATGGTATAAACTAAATTATAGAACTGCACTTGAAACACAATGTGCAGACAAGTATGGTGTTAGAGAATATGTTGAAAGCAAAGGGTTAGGCTTTTTGTTGAACGATTTATATGCTGTTTATGATGATGCATCAAAAATTGATTTTGATGCATTGCCAGCTCAGTATGCTATGAAATCAAACAACAGCTCTGGAACAAACTATTTTGTTTTTGACAACTCAAAGGAAAACCACGAAGAATTAAGAACTCTTGCTTCAGGTTGGATTGCTCATAAAGCAAAGTCTATTTCTGGTGAATGGTGCTATGAAAATATTCCTCCAAGAATTATTTTTGAAAAGTTGTTGCCAAGAGATAAGAATAATGATTTGCCAGATTATAAGTTTTTCTGCTTTAATGGTGAGCCATACTGCTTATATACTATGATTGATTATACAGACAATCATGCAAATGGTAAGCTTGGCTTCTATGATATGGAATTTAATCAACTTCCATATCGCAGAATGGATTTTGCACCAATTACTCAAAAGCTCGATAAGCCAAAGAATTTTGAAAAAATGGTTGAATATGCAAGAATTCTTTCTCAAGATTTTCCACATGTTAGAGTCGATTTTTATAACATTGATGGACAGATTGTATTTGGTGAACTAACTTTCCATAATGCAAGTGGATATACAATTTTTGATCCAGATGAGTTTGATTATATTATGGGTGATAAGTTTGTTCTCCCTGAAAGAAGAGTAGAAAAAATTTAGGAGAATTGTAATGGTAGAGGGACAAATTTCAATTATAATGGCTGTTTATAATTGCGAGGATACACTTAGAGAGAGTATTGATTCTATCCTTGCTCAAACATACACAAATTGGAAGTTTATTATATGTAATGATTGTTCAAAAGACGGAACAGTTAAAATTCTTGAAGAATATGCAGAGCAATATCCAGATAAATTTGTAATTATTCATAATGAAAAAAATATGCGTTTAGCTGCTTCGTTAAATCATTGCCTTGAATATGTTGATGGTGAATTCGTTGCTAGAATGGATGGCGATGATTATGTTGCTCCTGATAGATTTGAAAAACAGGTTGCATATTTGAAAAGCCATGAAGGCATTGATTTGGTTGGCTCATATATGCAAGCATTTGATGAAAATGGTTTAGGAAGAGTAGTTGATTATAAGGAAACTCCAAGTAAGTTTGATTTGCGCCATGGTCCTTGTTTTTCACACGCATCAATTTTAACTTATGCTTATGTTTATGAAAAAGTTAATGGATATGTAATTTCTAAAAGAACAATTAGAACACAAGACTATGATTTATGGTTTAGATTCTATGCCGCTGGATTTAAGGGTGCTAATATTCAAGAACCATTGTATTTTGTGAGAGAGGATGAATATGCATTCTTAAGAAGAAAACCAAGTCTTTATTTGTGGGCAATGGTGACTAGATTTAAAGGGTTTAGAATGCTGCATTATCCGATTCATTATTATGCTTATGTTCTTTTGCCGTTAGGTGCTTTGTTTAGAAATGAGTTTAGAAAAATTCGTGCAAGAATTCAGTTGAGATTTAAAAATAAGTGATTTATAAGGATAATAAATATGACAGTATATTATTTTACATTATTATCTGTTTTTGTTTTTGCTGCATTATCGAAGCTTTCTGATAATAAAATATCATCATTAGATGAAAAAGGAACAGTTAAACATGGTGCTGTAGCAACATTCTTTTTTATATTAGTTGTAGCTGTTTTAGTATTTGTTTCAGGTAATAGGTATTATGTTGGAGCTGATTTTGGAGCATATTATAGTCAATATGAAATATTTGCTGAACGATTAGTTGATAGTATAAAAGAATATGATGAACCAGGATTTAAATTTATTTGTTGGATTGTTGTTTTACTAAATGGTGATGGTCACGATGTTATTATGTTGACATCGTTAATCACATTGGGACTTTATCTTATTACGTTATATAAAAACACGGATCGACAAATAACAGCCTCATTGTTATTTATATTTTTGGGATGTTGGCATGTTTCTTTTAATGCTGTAAGACAATGTTTAGCAGCAGCTATTTTGTTTACTGGTATTTCAGCTTTACGAAATAAAAAATTTTTGAAATATTTTATTATAGTTTTCATTGCAAGTTTGTTTCATAAAACAGCAATTGTGTTACTAATCATTTATTTTGTTGTAAACAGAAAGATTTCTGCAAAAAATGTTTTTCTCTTAATTGTAATAAGTGTTTTAATTCTTTTTTCATTTGATACAGTGTTTGAATTTACCTCATTTTTATTGGAAGATGCACATTCGGAAGAGTTAACTTATTCTACTGCCTCGGTTAATACGTTAAGAATATTGGTAGCATGTGCTCCACCGGTGTATATTGGTTTGTTTAATTGGAAAAAAGAATATAACGAACGAGAAACTTTTGCGATGAATTTATTACTATTAAACGCTGTTTTTATGTTATCAACATCTAATAGCACATATTTTGCAAGGCTTGGTATTTATTCTGCACCATTCGTAGCAGTATCTTTACCAGAAATGTTGAGAGTAATAGATGGTAAATTTGGGAAGATTGCTCATGTGGTAATAATTTTATTGTATGCTTTATATTGGCTCTACGAAGTAACCAATAGTGGATCGCTTAATCCATTTACATTTATTTGGCAAGCTTAATTTTTATTGTAAGGATTAAATTTATGAAAGTAGGAATTATAACATTATTCAGTGAAAATTATGGAAACAAGCTTCAAAACCTTGCAGTTCAAAAACTATTAGAGGCGCAAGGTTGTGATGTTGAAACTATAATATATAATGTAAAAGGTGGAATTAGAAAGCCCTCTCCTTTATCTCAAAAACTAAATAAGCTTAATCCTATTTATGCATCAAAGGTTGTTCAACAAAGATTTAAGAATAAATATTTGTATAAGAATTCAAGAGATGGAATTTTTGGCTCAGTTAAGTTTGTTAAGAATACTGATGTTAATGAATTATATGAGGCAAGAAAAAAAGCATATGAAGAATATGTTATAGAGAATCTTAAAATTGCAGATTTTAATTTATCCTTTGAAAATATGGATGATGAAAGGCTTGATGAATATGATTATTTCATCGCTGGTTCAGACCAAGTTTGGAATCCAACATATCCTTCAACCTCTTGTATTAACTTCTTAACCTTTGCTCCGAAACATAAGAGAATTGCGCTTTCTCCAAGTATTGGATTGTCAGTTCTTCCTGATTATGCAAAACCCATTTATTCAAAGTGGATTAGTGAAATTCCCAATCTTTCTGTTCGTGAGGAAAAGGGTGCTGGAATTATTAAAGAACTAACTGGTAGAGATGTTGTTGTGTTAGCTGATCCAACCATTTGCGTTCCAAAGGCAGAGTGGGAAAAGGTTGAAAAAAAGCCATGCTTTGACACAAGTAAGCCTTATGTATTTACATATTTTTTGGGCAATGAAACAAATAGATATAGAAATTTCATTGAAGCATATGCGAAGAAAAATTGCTGTGAAATCATCAATTTGTTTGATTTAAGAGAGCCTGAATACTATTCAGCAAACCCAGCTGAATTTGTATATTTAATTCACAACGCTAAAATGGTGTTTACTGATTCATTCCACGGAACAGTATTTTCATTGATAATGCATACACCATTTGTTGTGTTTGATAGAATTGAGAATGGTGGCAAGGGAATGGGTTCAAGAATTGATACCTTGTTAAAGACTTTCTCAATGAAGAATAGACATTTCAATGTAATCAATAAAAAGGAAATTGATAATATTAATTTCTCAAATGTTGATTCAGTTATAAAGGGACTTCAAAATAAAACTAATGAATTTTTATCTAAAGCTTTAAAAACAGAAGAACCAAAGAGCGAAAACAAAACCTTTGTTGAATTTTTAGAGAAAAAAAGTGATTGTTCTGGATGTCATGCTTGCTATAATGCTTGTCCAAAGAATTGTATTTCTATGGACAGAGATAGCGAGGGCTTTTGGTATCCAATCGTGAATTTGGATGAATGCGTGCATTGCAATATGTGCCAAAGTGTTTGTCCAGTAGTTAATGAAAACAAAACAGACAATAAGCCAGTAGCTTATATTGGTTTTAATAATAATTCATCAGTTAGAAAAAATAGTTCATCTGGTGGTGTTTTTACTGCAATTGCAAATGAATTGCTTAGTAAGGATGCAACTATTTATGGTGCTGCTTTTAATGATGAATATGATGTTGAGCATATTGGTGTGGATAATGCTGATGGTTTAGAAAAACTCAGAACATCAAAATATGTTCAAAGCAAAATTGGCAATACATATAAGGAAGCTAAAGCAAAGCTTGATGATGGTGAGTATGTTTTCTATACGGGCACTCCTTGTCAAATCGAAGGTCTAAAGGCGTATTTGGATAAGGATTACGAAAGGCTTTATACTCAGGATATTGTTTGCCATGGTGTTCCATCTCCAAACATTTGGAACGAATATGTTAAGTATATGTCTAAAGGAAATGATGTAAATAGCATTTCCTTTAGAGATAAAAAATTTGGTTGGCATTATTTCTCAATGAGAATTACAACCGATAAAAGTAATTATGTTAAGCGATTAGACCAAGATGTATTTATTAGGTTGTTCCTTGATAATATAATTCTTCGTCCATCTTGCTATGATTGTAAATTTAAAAGGGAAGTTAGAATTTCTGACTTCACAATTGCTGACTGCTGGCGACCAGCAAAGGTTAAATCACAACTCAAGGATGACGACAAGGGTTTGTCAATGATGTTTGTGAATTCAGAAAAGGGAAAAGAATTATTTGAATCTCTCAAAACAGATTTAACATATCAAGAAATTGATTATAGTCTTGCAATCGCTAGTCAATCTGCAACAACAGAATCTGTTAAGATGCCAGAAAAAAGGCAAGTGTTCTTTGATTCTGTTGATCGTTCTGGTTTTGCATTTGTACCAACAAACTGGTATAGTCAAAACCCAGTTAGTGATATAAAGAAAACTTTAGTTTTCTATAAAACAAAAATTAAGAGGTAGTTTTAAATGGGTAAGCCATTAATTAGTCTAATAGCGCCTTGTTACAACATTTCAGGTGTATGTGACAAGTTCTTTGAATCATTATTATCGCAAACATATACAAATATTGAATTGATAATAGTTAATGACGGATCAACGGATGAAACTGAGAAAAAAGTTCTGTCCTATAAAGAAGCACTTGAGGCTGTTGGATATACATTCAAATATATTTATCAAGAAAATAAGGGGCTTGGTGGAGCTGTTAATACTGGTTTAAAGCATGTTGATGGAGAATTTCTCTGCTGGGCCGATCCTGATGATTATTTTGAAAATAATTCATTTGAACTTCGCTTGAATTATATGCTTGAACATCCAAATTGTGCGATTGTTTCAAGCGATGCATATACGGTTAATGGTGATAATAAGAAACTATTAAGCATTTCGTTTCCACATACTAAGGAACCAAAACAGTTTGATTGGCTTTTAAAAAAGGAATCAATGTTCTGTTCTGGATGTCACATGATTAGAATGTCTTGTTTTGATAAGGTTAATCCTAAAAGAGATATTTACGAATATAGACGTGGACAAAATTGGCAATTATTGTTACCTATTTATTATGAATATGATAGAGATTTTTTAGAGATTCCTTTGTATAATTATGTTGTTTACGATAACAGTATGTCACATATAAAGGAAACATATGAACAAAAAGTTCAGAGAAATAATGAGCATAAAACAGTAATTCTTGAAACACTTAAAAGAATGAAACTTGAAGATGAAGCATTACTTTCAAAAATTGAATGTATCTATGAAAGAATTAATTTGGGTTATGCGTACACGGCAAAGAAAAAGGATGATTACAAAAAATGTTATAAAAAACTTAAAGGTTTAAAAAATACATCCTTTAAGGATTTTGTGAAGTTATTAATTGTATCTATATAGATTACAGGAGATTTGCAAAATAATATGAGTGAAAACAAAACAAAAAAAACAAGAACCGAAATGGCTTCCAAAAACATAATATGGGCATATGCAAATACTGTTGTAACAACAATTCTTAAGTTTGCTTGTAGATGGGCTTTTATTCATACTATTGGTGTTACTTTCTTAGGAATAAGTGGCTTGTATACTAATATATTAAGTGTACTATCATTAACTGAACTGGGAATAAATAGTGCTATGAACTATAATCTATACAAACCAGTTGCAGAAGGTGACATTGAAAAAATAAAATCTTTGATGAAGGTTTATAAAAATGCCTATAGAATTATTGCAATTGTTATCTCTGTAATAGGATTAGCGATTGTGCCATTTTTAAAATACCTTATTAAAGGTGCTGATGATGTTGAACATCTCACCTTATACTACTTATTATATTTGTTTAACACAGTTAGTTCGTATTTCGTTTCATATAAGTATTCCTTAAACAATGCAGAACAAAAAGGATATATTGTAAATAATATTGTTACGGTTTCAAATATTATAATGACAATTTTACAAATAATTGCTTTATTTGTATTTAAATCGTTTTTATCTTACATCATCATTCAAGTTGTTTGTTTATTGATTCAAAAAATATATGCTGCAGTTTATTTAAATAAAGAGTATCCATATTTAAAGGATAAAAATGTTGAACCATTAGGTAAAGATGTTAAAAAAAGCCTTTTTGTTCATGTAAAAAGCATAATGGTTCATAAGCTTGGAGAAGTTGCAGTGAATCAAACTGATAACATTATTATTTCTGCATTTATAAATGTTACAACAGTTGGATTAATTGCTAATTATACTTTGGTAACATCAACAGTTGATACATTCCTGAATATAATGTTTAACAATATTACAGGAAGCTTAGGTAATCTGTGTGCTACAGCAGATAAGGAACGTCAATATTTTGTTTACAAAGTATATGATTTTGTTGATTATTGGTTGTATGGATTTGCAGCAATTGCATATTTATCTCTAATTCAACCATTTACTGCTTTAATGTGGGGTTCAGAATTTGTTTTAGATAATAAGGTAATTTTGTTAATAATTATTAATACTTACATTGTTGGACAAAGAATACCACTTAACAATATGAAAATGGCTGGAGGAGCTTTTGTAAAAGACAGATACTTACCCGCTCTTCAAGCTGTTCTAAACTTAGGAATATCTATTGTATTAGCCAAGCAAATCGGTCTTATTGGCGTTTATATTGGAACAATTGTTTCTGGTACAATTCCTACATTTATCCGTCCACTTTTAACATATAAGCAGTTATTCGATAGAAAAGCATTTGAATTTTATGTAATATTTTTTAAACATGCACTTGAAATTGCAATTATTGGTGCTCTCAATTGGTTTATCACAAACAAAATAATGAGTAATTTAAATATTTTGACTTTTGGAATGGCAATTATCGTAACGGCAATTCTGCCAAATGTGTTGCTTGTTCTTGTTAACATTAGGAGCCAAGAATTGAAATATGTTAAGAATATGATTATAAATATTATTAATAAACGTTTAAGGAGAAAATAATTATGAAAGGTATCATTCTTGCGGGTGGTAGTGGAACTAGGCTCTACCCACTAACAATGGTAACTTCAAAGCAGTTGTTGCCAATATATGATAAACCAATGATTTATTATCCATTAAGCACTCTTATGCTTGCTGGCATTGATGACATTCTTATTATTTCAACACCAACTGATTTGCCAAACTTTGAGCGACTTCTTGGTGATGGTAGTCAGTATGGGATTAAGCTTAGCTATAAGGTTCAACCATCTCCGGATGGACTTGCTCAAGCATTTATTCTTGGCGAGGAATTTATTGGCGATGATTGCTGTGCTATGGTGCTTGGCGATAACATCTTCTATGGTGCTGGATTTGGTGGAATTCTTCAAGAAGCAAAGAAGAATGCTGAAGAATTCCATAGAGCAACAGTTTTTGGCTATCATGTTGATGATCCAGAGCGTTTTGGTATTGTAGAATTTGATAAAACTGGCAAGGTTCTTTCTGTTGAAGAAAAACCAGAAAAACCAAAGTCAAATTGGGCAATTACTGGTTTATATTTCTACGATAATCGTTGTGTGGAATATGCAAAGGCTCAAAAACCATCTGCTCGTGGAGAGCTTGAAATTACAGATCTTAATAGAGTATATCTTGATAACGGAGAACTTGATGTTAAACTCCTTGGTAGAGGATTTGCTTGGCTCGATACGGGTACAATGGAAAGCCTTATTGATGCTGCTGACTTCGTTCAAACAGTACAAAAGCAACAGGGCATTCGTATTTCTGCACCAGAGGAAATTGCATACAGAATGGGTATGATTGATAAAGCTAAACTTATCGAATCTGCTGAAAAATATGGAAAATCCGACTATGGTAAGTATTTAAAGAAAATTGCTGAAAATGATGACATGGAGGTATTAGGAATATGACAATTATAGTAACAGGTGGAGCTGGTTTCATTGGTTCAAACTTCGTGTTCCATATGTTAAAGGAGCACCCTGATTATAGAATTATTTGCTTGGACAAGCTTACATATGCTGGCAATCTCAGCACTCTTGCACCAGTAATGGACAATGAGAACTTTAGATTTGTAAAGGCTGACATCTGCGATAGAGAAGCAGTAGAGAAGCTATTTGAGGAAGAGCATCCAGATATCGTTGTAAACTTTGCAGCTGAGTCACATGTTGATCGCTCTATTGAAGACCCAGGCATCTTCCTAAAGACAAATATTCTTGGTACACAAACACTTATGGATGCTTGTCGTAAGTATGGTATTCAAAGATACCACCAAGTTTCAACTGATGAGGTTTATGGCGATTTACCACTTGATAGACCTGACCTATTCTTCACAGAAGAAACACCAATTCACACATCTTCCCCATACAGCTCATCAAAGGCTGGTGCAGACCTTCTTGTTCTTGCATACCACAGAACATTCGGACTCCCTGTAACTATCAGCAGATGTTCAAACAACTATGGTCCATATCACTTCCCAGAGAAGCTTATCCCACTTATGATTGCTAACGCTCTCAACGATAAACCACTTCCTGTTTATGGCGAAGGACTCAATGTTCGTGACTGGTTATATGTAGAGGATCACTGCAAGGCTATCGATCTTATCATTCATAATGGCAGAGTTGGTGAGGTTTACAACATCGGTGGTCACAACGAAATGAAGAATATCGACATTGTTAAGCTCATTTGTAAGGAGCTTGGCAAAAGTGAAGATTTAATCACATATGTTGCAGATAGAAAGGGCCACGATATGCGTTATGCTATCGACCCAACAAAGATTCATGGCGAGCTTGGTTGGCTTCCTGAAACAATGTTTGCAGATGGTATTAAAAAGACAATTGCTTGGTATCTTGATAATAAAGAATGGTGGGAAACTATCATTTCTGGTGAATATCAAAATTACTATGAGCAAATGTATGGTAATAGATAAATAACTATTGACAAGGAAACAAAAATGAATGAAAATCATATCAGACAGACAGACAGACAGACAGACAGACAGACAGACAGACAGACAGAGAAATTCTAGCATTGAACTATTAAGAATAATTTCTATGTTGTTTATTGTAATTTCTCATTATTCAATCCACGGAAATATAAAAACATATGGAATTGCTTTGGGATTTAACAAGATATTACTTGATACAACACAACTTGGTGGGTTAGGTGTTGCTATTTTTGTTATGATAACAGGATATTTTATGCATAACAAAAAGTTTAATGCTGGTAGAATTATCAATGTAATTTTTACCACTTTGTTTTACTCTATAGTTATCAATTTTTCTGTTGCAATTGTAAACGGATATGAAATTGGCTTTAAGTTTTTGTTAAAAACATTTTTCCCTGTTTTAACATCACAATATTGGTTTGTAACTGCATATATAGTTTTAATGTGTTTCTCTCCCTTTATTAATAAGTTGATTGAAAATATTGATAAAAAGGGTTTTCTTATATTTATTCTTGTACAAATTTTTGTTTTTTCGTTGCTAGATACTGCTACGATGTCGATATTTAGTGTTGGTGAACAAGGTGGATATTTTGTTCAATTCATAATGTTTTATACTATTGGAGCATATTTAGGAAAACACAAGGAAGATAGTTTATTAAAAGGTAAAAATGCAGTGATTTTGTGCTTTGTTTTTAGAGTTTTGCTAATATTTTCTGCCATAGTGTTTGATATAATTGGAACAAAAATACAGATGTTTGACGACAGAAGTGGACATTTTTACCAGAGGAATTCAATAATTGTAGTTGCATTAGCTGCCGCTTTATTGAGTGCATTTTCAACTATTAAACCATTTTCTAATAAGTTTGTTAATATTGTTTCTAGTTGTACATTTGGTGTGTATCTTATTCATGATAATACATATATTAGAAGTTTCTTATGGAATAACTGGTTTAATAATTCAGAATATGTAAATTCAAATTTTTTGATTATACATTTTGTAGTTTCTGTTACAATAGTTTTTGTTTCTTGTTTAGGCATTGAGTTTATCAGAAAATATATTATTGAGACATATTTTTTGAAAAAACCAAATGAATTCATTATTAGTCATCTTTATTATGCTATTAAGAGAATTAATAGTATAGTTAGTTATTTTATTGAAAAAGATTGATATACTTTTTCAAGTTATTAATTCACGTTTGAAAAAGATAAAATAATACAAATAAATTTTAATCGGATAGGAATTAAATTATGGGTTTTAATCTTGATACTAATTATAATTATGTGTTTTTTAACACATCTGGCGATTATTTTGAACCAGAATTTAAACCATTAAAAAAATATTCTAATGTAAGAATTTATGATTATGCTTTTTGTTCAAATAGAATTTTACAAAAAATATTTTTTTTACATTGGTCAAACAAATTAAATAGAATAATTCATCTCCCATTTAAATCAATTTGGTATAATTTAATATGCAACCAATCTTTTAATGATAATAAACCAATATGCTTTGTTTCATTAGGAGGAAAATATTTTAATGATGATCCTAATTTAATAAAGCATATAAAAAAAATAAATCCAAACAACAAATGTGTAATCTATTGTTCAGATTTGATATCTAAAAAAAATTGGGATATTTCAAAGGTAAAGAATCATTGTGACTTCATTATGACATTTGATGAGGGCGAGGCAAAACAATATGATATATTACATTACCCAGCCTTAGGATATGGAGCAATAATAGATATTGTCGAATCAAAAAGTTTTAAAAATGATGTTTATTTTTTGGGGTTTGCAAAAGATAGGTTAGATGATATTCATTATACGTATAAAGTATTAAAAAATAATGGTTTTAGATGTAAGTTTATTATATGCGGGACGTCGCCAGAAGATAGATTGGTGGATGATGGGTTATATTATCAAAAACCTATTTCTTATAGAGAGAATTTGAAAAATGTAAATGAAAGCAAATGTGTATTGGAACTAATCCAAGGAGGAGGAACATCTTTAACATTAAGAACACAGGAAGCACAAGTTTATAAAAGAAAATTGTTAACAAATAATATTAATCTGTTTAATCAAACATATTACGATGAAAAAAACATGAGCGTTTTTTCAAATGCTAACAATATTGATTTTGATTTTTTAAGGTCAGAAATAGATTATGACACATTTTATAAAAACTATTTATTTGAACCTGAGAAAATAATAGAATATTTAGAAGAAAAGTTGGAGGATATTTATGAGTGATGGACCATTAATTTCGGTTATTATCCCCGTTTATAATACTGGAAAGTATCTGTATAAATGTATTGATTCTGTTTTGAATCAAACATATTCAAATTTACAGATTATTATTGTTGACGATGGTTCAACAGATGATAGTCCAAATGTTTGTGACGAATATGCACAAATAGATAATAGAATTATAGTGATTCATAAGCAAAATGAAGGTGTATCAATTGCCAGAAATACAGGGATAAATATAGCTACAGGCGATTATTTCTATTTCCCTGATAGTGATGATTATATAGAGTTGGATACATTTGAATATTTATTACGGTTGGTAAAGTTGCATCAATGTGACATAATTAGTTTTGAATATTTTATTACTTATACCGATCATGAATTGATACATAGTTGCGACCAAGAATTATATGGTCTATTTGATAGAGCAAAGTCACAAAAAGCTGTCATTGAAGGAATACCATTTGCTTGGAATAGGTTTTATTCCAAAAAGGCAGTAGATGGAGTCCGCTTTCGAGATAACATTTTTAGAGGAGAGGATTCATTATATGTTCATGAGTGCATTGAACAAATTGATTCTATGTGGTTTGACAAGCGTCCATTATATCACTATGTACAATCAAGAGAAAGTGCGTGTAGAGGAAAGTTTAGAACAGTACAGTTGACTGGTTTAATGCTATATGATGAATATAGAAGAATATTTGAAATAAAATATCCAGAGTTGTGGAACTGTTTTAGAAAGGACATATTACATTTATATATTACTTTGTATTATGATATGTATGCTGATGATGTTAACTATTTAAGTGAAATGATAAATGTTTATGAAATTTTTCAAACTCAATATAAAGAAATAAAAAATAGTTCTTTAATGTCAAAAAAAGAAAAAATTAAATTTTTATTTTTTGACATTAGTCCAAATTTGTTTTGTAAAATACACAAATTAATTCATAAATTATAATTTTTAAGGAGAATAAAATTATGGCTATTCAAGTATTAAAACCAAAGTTTCATGTTGATGAGTGTTTAGACGCTGTTAAAGAGTGTCTTGAAATGGGTTGGACAGGTATGGGCTTCAAAACCGTTCAATTAGAGGATGAGTGGAAGAAGTATACTGGTCACAAGTTTGCGTACTATCTTAATTCAGATACAGTTGGACTTCATCTTGCTGTTCAGATTCTTAAGATGCGCAACGGTTGGGAAGATGGCGATGAAATCATTTCAACACCTATTACATTCGTTTCCACAAACCATGCAATTATGTACGAAAACCTTCACGTAACATTTGCTGATGTTGATGAGCATCTTTGCCTTGATCCAGAGGATGTTGAAAGAAAAATTACAGATAAGACAAGAGCAGTTATCTTTGTTGGATATGGTGGACGTGTCGGTCAGCTCGAGAAGATTATTGAAATTTGTAAGAAACATAACCTTAAGCTTATCCTTGATGCAGCTCATATGTCTGGCACAAGAATGAATGGCGTATTCCCAGGTACTCTTGATGGTATTGATGTTACTGTTTATTCATATCAAGCAGTAAAGAACCTTGCTACTGGCGATAGTGGTATGATTTGCTGGAACGATGAGGAAGGCGATCAAATGTCACGTCAAATTGCTTGGCTTGGTATTAATAAAGATACATACGCACGTTCAAATAAGGGTACATATGCTTGGAAGTATGATGTTGATTATGTTGGCTATAAGTATAATGGTAATGCAATTATGGCTGCTATTGGTCTTGTTCAGCTTCAATATCTTGACGAGGAAAATGCTCGTCGTAGAGAAATAGTTGCAAAGTACACAGAAGGATTCAAGGATAATGATAAGATTCGAATCATCCCAGCAAACTATGCTGATGAATGTTCTTATCATTTGTATGAGCTTGTAGTTCCTGATAGAGAGGATTTACTTCAAAAGCTTGCTGCAAAGGGAATCAACTGTGGCGTTCATTATAGAGACAACACAGAATATTCAATGTATAAGTATGCTAATGGCACATGTCCAAAGGCACACGAAATTAGCCAACACCTTATCACAATGCCACTTCATATGTGGTTAACAGATGAAGATGTTGATTTAATTATTAAAGAAGTAAATGCTAATGTTTAGTATTGGAGTATATAATGGGGAAAATCATAGTTGAAAAGAATGTAGGTGGAATTGAAGGACTTTGCGTTATCACTCCAACAGTGTTTGGTGATAATAGAGGTTACTTTATGGAAACCTATAATGAAAATGATATGAAGGAAGCTGGAATTGATATTAAGTTTGTTCAGGACAATCAATCTGCTTCAACAAAGGGCGTTCTCCGTGGACTTCATAGACAAATGAAATATTCTCAATCAAAACTTGTTAGAGTTATTAAAGGTTCTGTATATGATGTTGCTGTTGATATGAGAGAGGGTAGCCCAACATATTTAAAGTGGTATGGTATTGAACTTACAGAAGAAAATAAAAAACAATTTCTTATTCCTAAGGGATTTGCTCATGGCTTCCTTGTACTCAGCGATTATGCCGAGTTTTGTTATAAGGTTGATGATTTCTTTCATCCAAATGATGAGGCTGGTATTCCATATAACGATCCAACTATTGGTGTCGAATGGCCTATTCCAGAAGGTATGGAACTTAATCTTTCAGAAAAAGATAAGAGTTGGAAAAATCTTTAATATTAACATTTAATTTGTTATATTAAATAGAAAAATGTACCATAATAGTGTATTCGATTGACATATAAATAACTTTATAATATTATTTATACACTATAATAATTTGTAGGGGAAAAGATGGAAAGCTTAAAGAAACTCATTCATATGAAATGGACATTAATACTGTATGATTTAGTTGCTTTTTTGGTGGTGAACTTTGGATTGTACAGTATATATTGGAAATATTTGCAAGTTGGACCTAGGGATATTATTATTAATTCTATGCTTGCTTTTGGTAGTTTGCTTATTTGCAGATTGATTGGAAAAATCTATAAACAAATTTGGAGATATGGCGGAATACAGTGTTATATACGCTTGGTGGTAACTGATGCTTTAGGTTCTGCAATTTTTATTTTGCTTGAATACACTTTAAACAGGCCATTTCGTTTCACAAGATTATTATTTGTGATGATGGTTGCATTAATGAGTGTCGATTTGCTTTTAGTTTTAACAATGCGAATGATGTATCGTTTCTGCTTCAAGTGTGGAAATAATGCATCTGTTTTTGGGAAGATTTTAAGAACTCTTCTTAAGATGTTTGCTGGAGTAGAAATTACTAAGAATGATGATTCAAGCAAGATTAAAATTGCAATTGTAGGTGCTGGTAATGCTGGCGTAAGTCTCGCAGAGGATTTGCTAAACAATGCTGGATCACCATATACTCCAAGAATGTTTATTGATATTAATGAATCTAAGGCAGGCAGACAGATTCATGGTGTTCCAGTTTTAGCTGATAATGAGCTCATTTTTGAAACAATTAGAGAATACAAAATTCAAGAAATTGTTATTGCTATTCCATCTGTAGGTCCTGAACGTAGAAAAGAGCTTTATGACAGATTTGTTAAGTCTGGTTGTAAGATTAAGACCTATGACTATCCATCAATTCAAAAGATTGGTGCAAAACCACAGCTTCGTGAATTTGATATTGACGACCTTCTTTTCAGAAAGCAAATTAAGGTTTCTGATGAAAAAACAAATGCTTACTTCAAGGATAAGGTGGTTCTTATCACTGGCGGTGGTGGTTCAATCGGTAGTGAGCTTTGTCGTCAGCTTTCAAAGATGGGACCTAAACAGGTTATCATTCTTGATATCTATGAGAATGGCGTTTACGATGTTCAACAAGAGCTAAAATTCCAATATAAAGATGTACTTGATTTAAGAGTTGAAATTGCATCTATCACAAACAAGCCTGCAATGGCAAGAGTTTTTGATACATATCATCCACAAATTGTTATCAATGCAGCAGCTCACAAGCATGTTCCACTTATGGAGCATAACTGTATCGAGGCTGTTGAGAATAATGTATTTGGCACAAAGGTTGTCCTTGAACTTTGTGAGGAATATGGCACAGAGCGCTTTATGATGGTTTCAACCGATAAGGCAGTTAACCCAACAAATGTTATGGGTGCAACAAAGCGTATGTGCGAAATGATTGCACAGGGCTATAGCACAAGAGGAAATGTTAAGTGTAGCTGTACTCGTTTTGGTAATGTCCTTGGTTCTGCTGGTTCTGTAATTCCACTTTTCAAACGTCAAATTGCAAATGGTGGTCCTATTACTTTAACTGATAAGAGAATTATTCGTTACTTTATGACAATTCCAGAAGCATCACAATTGGTTCTTCAATCTGGTGCTATGGCAAACAATGGCGAGCTGTTCGTTCTTGATATGGGACAACCTGTTAAGATTTATGACCTAGCACAAAGCATGATTAACCTTGCTGGTGTAGGTAATATTGAGATTATTGAAACAGGTCTTCGTCCCGGAGAAAAGCTCTATGAGGAGCTGCTCGTTAAGACAGAGGAACTCGACACAACGGATAATGAATTAATCTTTATTGAACGAGAAAACCCAATCACTTTTGAAGAGGTTGAGAAAAAGCTTGCTGTTCTTGAAAATGCAATCAAGAGTGGTGACGATGATGTTGTTCGTGAGGCTCTTCGTTCAGTAGTCCCAACATTTAAAACTCCTGAAGAGGTTAATAAAACAGCTGCTGCATCAGTTGAAATGCAAACTGTAAAAAGTATATAACAAAAAACTCCTACGGTTTTGTAGGAGTTTTTTGTTATATATAAAATCATAATAAATAATTGATTTTTTCTGCTATTTTATTATTAAAGTAATACACTCGTGGGATTCGTCTAGCAAATCGACAGGTTAGCTCATAATTGAATGAGTATGCCTGTGCTGATACCTCCTCCATAGTTAGCTCGTTATCGCCTTGCTTGCCGATTAGCACAACCTCGTCAGCGATTTCTACGCCATCAATGTCGGTAATATCAATCATCATTTGGTCCATACAAACTCGACCTACGATGCTAGCGTATTGTCCTTTTACAAGAACTCTGCCCTTGTTGGATAAGCACCTTGGATAGCCGTCGGCGTATCCAACAGGTACGGTTGCGATAATTCTTTCTTCTGTAGTCTTGTATGTGCCACCATAGGAGATTTCTCTATTAGCCTCAAGGTTTTTGATGAAGCTGATTCTTGTCCTCCAGGTAAGCACCGGCTTGATTGATAGCTTATCCTTATCGACATCTTCTGATGGATACATTCCGTAAAGGATGATACCCATTCTGCACATATCAAAGCAGTCGTCAAAGTTCATTATACCAGCACTGTTGTTAAGGTGCTTGATAGGAATATTAATGCCTCTATCCTTTAGCATTTTTACAAAATTTTTAAACAAATCCTGCTGGGCGATAGCCTTGGTCAAATCAGCCTCGTCAGCTGTCGCAAAGTGGGAGAATAGTCCCTCAGCAACGATGTTTGGTAGCTTGCAGATTTCCTCGCAGAGATTAGCACTTTCCTCAGTTGCTTGGAATCCGATTCTGCTCATTCCTGTATCAACGCAGAAATGGAATGGGATAGTCTTGCCCTGCCTTACAGCCTCTGCTGATAGCTTTTGTGCATCGTGAAGATTGAAAATAGGTATGCGAACATCATTTTCTACGACTAGCTCGTAGTCCTCGGTAAACACTCTACCAAGAATCAGCACAGGTGATTTGATGCCAGCCTGCTTGATTTCAACTGCCTCATCAATACACGCAACGCCAAAGAAATCGCACTTGTCATCAAGAAATTTGCTGACCTGTACTGCACCATTACCATAAGCATCAGCCTTGATAACAGCAAGCACCCTTGTGCCGTCAGGTAGCTTTGATTTTATTTGATTGTAGTTATATTCGATAGCATTTAAGTTAATAGATGCCTCCGTTCTAAATCTCATATTGCACCTCATTTTGTTTTTTCATAATGATTATATATTTAATATAATAGTATTTCAATAGTAAAAAACACATTTTGCTATAAATCTATAGTAAAATGCGTTTCTTTCTTATAATTCAATTTTGCCATTCTTTTCTTCATACGCTTCGATTGCATCTCGGATAAGGATAAGAATTTCAGAGTTGGCTGATCGTCCTTCATAGTCAGCAACAACATGTAATTTGTGTAACATTTCTTCTTCAATTCTGATAGATAAACTCTTTGTAGCCATAATATAACCTCACAATATATTTAATATGACTTTATTTTATATCTGTTTTATGCTAATATGTTCGTAATGAACACAAAATGTATTCATAATATGTTTACAAGAGTTGATGTTATGAACAAAAGAGTAATGACTTGTTGCTTTACTGGCCATAGAAATATTCCAAGGTCAATGTATTCGGTTGTGAAGTTTAAACTACAAAAAGAGATTGAGAAATTAATCAAGCAAGGTGTGGTGTATTTTGGAGCTGGTGGAGCATTGGGATTTGATATGATTGTAGCATTAACTGTTCTTGATCTGAAAAAGAAATATCCTGACATCAAATTAATATTAGTTCTTCCTTGTGTTAACCAAACGAAGAATTGGAATAGGGCAGATGTTGAAGTGTATAATGACATCAAGGATCGAGCAGATAAAGTTGTCTACACTTCTAAGGAATATTATGAAGGATGTATGCTAAAACGCAATCGACATTTGGTTGATAATAGTGCATATTGCATTTGCTATTGCAAGTATCAAACTGGTGGAACAGCATATACTGTTAACTATGCCAAGAAGCAAAATGTTAAAGTTATTAATATAGCTTAATTTTCAAACAGTCGTGCGAATTGACAATTATTTGACAAGATTTGACATAATAGTCCAATAATGATATAGTGTAGAAAAAGAATAGTTAATATTGATAGAGGCGCAGATTATCACAAGTACCTTAGGTTGTGGCGGGCAAGCTGTTAAGGGAAAAGGGTGTTTGCCGAAGTGTTGGGGAAATTGTCCTTGAACTAATGCTGGGGTATTGCAGAATATGTAATGCACTGTCACATTATGTGGAGAGCTATCGTGTTGAATACAAGTATTTAGCGTAGTTTTTCATATTAACTACGCTTTTTATTTTGAAAAGAAAAGGAGAATTTACTATGGCTAAAAAGAATAGTAAAGCAAAATCAATTATCCTTGCTATCTTTCTTGTATTTGTAGTTGGACTACTCATATTCGCAAAGGTTAGTGGAGGATCACTCACAACAAGCACTTGTCTTGATTGTTCAGGCACAGGCATTGTTGAAGAAATCGCATGTGAAACCTGTGAGGGAACAGGTGCAGTTCGTGGCTCATTCTGGGCATTAGTTCCACCACTAATTGCTATCGGTCTTGCTCTTATTACAAAAGAGGTTTACTCATCACTAGCAGTTGGTATCGTTTCTGGTGCTATCCTTGGTGCTAATTTCAAATTCACTGGCACAATGGATATTATCACAGAGGATGCTCTTATCTCTGCAATTTCTGATACTGCTGGTATCTTCGTGTTCCTTGTTCTTCTTGGCACAATGGTTGCTTTGATTAACAAGGCTGGTGGCTCGGCAGCATTTGGCGAATGGGCAAGAAAGCATATCAAAACTCGTGTTGGCTCAATGCTTATGACATTCCTACTTGGTGTTATCATCTTCATCGATGACTATTTTAACTGCCTAACAGTTGGCTCTGTTATGCGTCCTGTTACTGATGCACACAAGGTATCTCGTGCTAAACTTTCATACATTATTGACGCAACTGCTGCTCCAATTTGTATGATCGCACCTATCTCATCATGGGCTGCTGCTGTATCATCTTATGCAGGTGATGGCGAAGGTCTTGCACTTTTCATTAAGGCGATTCCTTACAATTTCTATTCACTTCTTACTCTTGTATTTGTAATCGGTCTTGCTATGATGAAGTTCGATTATGGTACAATGAGAATTCACGAGGTTAATGCAAAGACAAAGGGTGACCTTTATACTGTTGGCGATAAGGCAGAAAATATTGACGAAGATCATTCATCAAAGGGCAAGGTTATTGACCTTGTTCTTCCAATCATTGTTCTTATTGCAATATGTGTATTTGCTCTTGTTTATAACGGTGGCATTCTTGATGGTGCTGGCTTTATTCAGGCGTTCTCTGATACAGATGCAACAGTTGGCTTGCCTTGGGGTAGTTTAATTGCACTTGTATTCACAATCGCTTGGCTATGTGCAAGAAAGGTTGTTACATTCAAAGAGGCTATGGAGTGCATTCCAAAGGGCTTTAATGCTATGGTGCCTGCAATTCTTATCCTTACACTTGCAACATCGCTAAAGAATATGACCGGTATTCTTGGTGCAAAGCCATTTGTTGCTGATGCAATGAGTGGTGTTGCTGGTAATCTACAAAGCTTCTTGCCTGCAATTATCTTTGTAGTTGCTTGTGTAATTTCGTTTTCAACCGGAACAAGTTGGGGCACTTTCGGCATCCTCATTCCAATTGTGATTACAATTTTTGAAAGCGGTAACCCAATGCAGATTATCGCAATGTCTGCTTGTCTAGCAGGTTCTGTTTGTGGCGATCACTGTTCACCAATTTCCGATACAACTATTATGTCATCAGCTGGTGGTCAGTGTAATCACCTCAATCATGTATCAACACAGCTTCCATACGCACTTTCTGTTGCTGGTATCTCATTTGTAATGTACCTAATCTCTGGCTTCATCACAAATGTTGCTATCGTTCTTCCACTTGGTATTGTACTAACAATCGGCTTCCTATTCGTAATGAAAGCAGTTGTTACAAAGAAATACGGTAAGGAAAATATATAAGTTAAAAATTATAAGTGATTTGAAAGCTCATCTCTAAATTGAGGTTTAGAGATGGGCTTTTATATATTATTTAACATATATTTTACTTTATTTTGTAAAGTGATTATGTTATAATATACAATGTAATATATTATGCTTTAATTAGACGCAAGGACGTTTTAATAAAGATAGTATTTAATATCTAATAAATATGATATAAATCTTACATATATTTATGACGATTATATGAAAGGATAAGTGTTATGAAGCTTATTACATATAAGGATATAATAAAAATGAATATCGACCCATTAAAATGTTACGAATGGGTTAGTGAGATGATACAGCATAAGAACGAAACCGTTTTGCCACATAAAATCAGCATGAAGCATGATGACCTGGACGGAGTCTTTTGTAATGTTATGCCAAGCTTTGTTAATGTAGGTGGCAAACTATATGGTGGCGTTAAAATCGTAACTCGTTATCCAGAGCGTCAGCCATCGCTAGATAGCCAGCTATTGCTATTCGATGGTGTTAGTGGCGAATCCCTAGCGTTAATGGATGCAAACTGGATAACCGCAATGCGTACAGGTGCTGTTGCTGCACATAGTATGGACTGGCTTGCAGTTAAGGATGCAAAAACTATCGGTATGATGGGACTTGGTAATGTGGCTCGTTCCTCGATGCTGATGATAGCAGAGCATTTTGCAGATAGAGAATTTGACGTAAAGCTCTTAAAATATCAAGGTGAAGAGGAGTTGTTCGCACAACGATTTGCCTCTTATAAAAATTTGCATTTTTCGTATGTTGATACAGCAGAAGAAATGGTTGATGGCTCCGATGTTGTTTTATCAGCAGCAACATATCTTCCAAACAATGTATGTGAAGACAAATATTTTAAAGAAGGTGTGCTTGTCATTCCAGTGCATACTCTTGGATTTACAAATTGTGACTTGTTTTTTGACAAGGTTTTTGCTGATGACACAGCACATGTTGAAGGCTTTAGATATTTTGATAAATTTAAGTATTTTGCTGAGGTTGCAGACGTAGTTAATAATAATTCCGTTGGAAGAGAAAGTGATAAAGAAAGAATACTTGCGTATAACATTGGGTTATCAATTCACGACGTTAATCTTGCTGCAAGAATTTATGAAAATATTGACAAATCAAATCTAACGGATATTACAATGGACGCACCAACAGAGCGTTTGTGGGTATAAATATAAAAGTTTATTTTTATCTAAATGTACATATATTATTTTGATAGTATGGCACATTAGAAGGTAATGCTATGAAATATAATAGAAATAGAAAATTCAAGATAATGCAGATCACTGATATGCAAGAAATACCTGCTGTATCACCAGATACTATTGCATTGCTAGAGGCTGCTGTTGAGGCAGAAAAGCCTGATTTGGTTGTTTATACTGGTGACCAAATCAAGGGCTATGGTGTTACATATAAGGGCAAGGGTAAGGAGCTAGAGTCAGCTGTAACAAAGACTATTGCTACTCTACTAGAGCCTGTTGCCAGTCGAGGCATACCATTTGCTGTAACATTCGGCAATCACGATAGACAGGTCGGTATTTCTAACAAGGACCAGTTTAATAATATCTACAAAAAGCTTGGTAACTGTATTGGTGAGCAGGCTGATGGTATAGATGGTGGTGGAACATATAACATTCCTATCTGCGCATCAGACGACAGTGGTCGTGTAGTAAATAATTTGTATTTGTTTGATAGTGGTACTGATGCCAAGGGTGGCGGATACGAGCCATTTGATACAGATATTATTAATTGGTATAAAAAGACTAGGGATGAGCTAAAGGCAGAAACAGGCGACTATGTTCCATCAATAGTTTTTCAGCATATTCCAATGGACGAGTACTATAAGGTGCTCAAGCAAGTTCCAAAGAGGACCAAGGGCGCTACTCGTGCATTTAGAACACATAAAAATGAGTATTATATTGTTGGCGACACCTGTGGCAAGGATGACGTTTTGCTTGAGCCACCATCAGTTCCAAATGCTAATACGGGCGAATTTGACGCTATCAGCGAATGTGGTGATGTGATGGCTGTATTTGTTGGCCACGACCACAAGAACAGTTTTGTTGGTACATACAAGGGCGTTGGTTTAGGCTTTACACAGTCAAGTGGCTTTAATGTCTACGGTAACAGAACAAAGCGTGGCGTTAGAATGATTGTTCTTGATGAGGACAAGCCTAATGAGTACGAAACATATACTAGAACATTTGATGAATTAGTTGGTCCAAAGGTATCAAAACCAGTTAACGATTACCTAATGTATCTAGCACCAGAAACAATGGATGCTGCTATCCCAATGATCGCAAAAGCTGTTGGAGTAATCGCTGGAATAGTTGTTATCGTGTTGATATTAACAAAATTATTATAGGTGAATTATATGGAGAACAAAAAAGAAAATGCTTTTGTCAGATGGACACAAAAGCATGGCGAAATTTGGAAATTTATCAAGTTTTCTATCGCTGGTGGATTATCAAATATTCCTGAATTTTTGACACAGCTAATATTGGTATACGCTGTGTTCCACTGTGCAGATAGCCCAGAAACTACCGGCTACAAAATCTCATATTATTGCTCAACATTCGTTGGATATGCTGTTGCATACATACTTAACAGAAAAATCACATTCCATGCTGATGCAAATCCTGTCTTGTCAACAATACTCTATGCGATAATGGTCGTGTTTACAATATGGGCAAAGGGTATTATTGGTCCATGGGTGTCAGAGATGACATTGAGATTTTTGCCAACAGCTATCGCAACCGTAGTTGCAACAATTATTGGTATGCTTATCCCATTTGTATGGACATATCCTTGCAACAGATTTATTATCCATAGAAAGAAAAAGGAAACTCTTGAGGCAGAAAGAGTTGAAAAGGAGAACGACTAATGATAAATAAGCTAGAATTTTCAGTTCTCGTAGAATTAGAAAAGAATAATGCTCCATCACTCAAGGAGCTTGCTAGCAAAAACAAGGTTAGTATCGATGAGCTAAAAAACACCTATGCCACACTCGAAAAGAATGGGCTTATTGATGGCTCAACAATTACTGACAAGGGTATTAGTGAGCTTGAGCCATATAGAGTTAAGAGAGCAATTTTCATCGCTGCTGGTATGGGCACAAGAATGATGCCTATCACAATCAATACTCCAAAGCCACTTGTTAGAGTCAATGGCACTAGAATTATTGATACACTTATTGATGCTTGTATCGATGCAGAAATTGATGATATTATTGTTGTTCGTGGATATCTTGGCGAAATTTTCGACCAGCTTCGATACAAGTATCCAAACATTAAATTTGTTGACAACCCATATTACAGAACATACAACAATATTTCATCAGCATATCTTGTTCGTGATTTGATTGGTAGGTCATATATTTTTGAGTCTGATATTTATTTGGTAAATAAAAATCTTATTACAAAATATCAGTATGAGAGTAATTACCTTGGTGTGCCAGTTAAGCAGACACCTGACTGGTGTTTCGATACTGATGAAAATTTGAGAATTACTGATTTGCACAAGGGTGGCGAGAATTGTCATCATATGTATGGTATTTCATATTATGACCAGGCAACTGGTGAGCTCTTTGCAGAAAAGGTAACGGACGTGTTCCACAATATGCTTGGTGGCAAGGATCATTTTTGGGATGACGTTTTGTGTCATTTCTATGTGAATGAAGCGAATATCCATGTTCGTGAGTGCACTTTTGAGGACACTATGGAGATCGATTCATTCGAGGAGCTTTGCGAAATCGATGAGAATTATAAGATAATAACATAAAATAAAACAGCTATGTCAATAGAGCAACCGCCATAACGAAAATAATAATTCGCTATGGCGGTTATTTTTATTATCGATGCTGACAGATGTTTTTGGTATCACGCCAACTTTTTTGCATCAATATTGACATTGATTTACAATATGTTATAATATTTTTGAGCTCACGCTCCGAGGAGTTACCTAAACGGTAGGTGGTTAGCCCTTTTTTGCAAGAGGGCATTGTTTCTGCCCTCTTAGTATATTACAAGGAGGGCGATAAGATGTACTTAACAGTAACAGAATTATTTTTATTCACAAGTTTACTTATTTCACTTATTACTCTTTTTGTGTCAATTTATAATCACAAAAAGTAAAAGAAACAACCACCCATTCTGCACTTAGGGTGGTTGTTTCAATCACATCTTAGGGCTAACCGTCTATCGGTAGCTCCTTTGTACTTTTATTATATACTCAACATATTTATTTGTCAACACGTTTATTTATTTTCAAAAGTCAGGAGCTACTTATGAACACAATCGAACATTATGATAATTTAATTGATGAAAATAATGATCCTGTTCGTGATCCAGAGATATTAAAGCAGCATATGGATAAGTGGGATGGTCAACAATTCATTGATGCATTAGAGTTATCAAGGGATAAAGAAATACTTGAAATTGGTATTGGCACTGGAAGAATTGCTGTTAAAACAGCGTCAAAATGTGCAAAGCTATATGGCATTGATGTTTCTCCAAAGACTATTGATAGAGCAAAAGAAAATTTATCTTTTACAGATAATGTTGAGTTTATTCTTGATGATTATTTGGAACACAATTTTAGTACTAAGTTTGATGCTATATATTCTTCCTTAACCTTATTACATATTGAAAATAAACAAGCATTCTTCGATAAGGTTTATGCAGATTTAAAACAAAATGGCAAGTTCGTTTTATCAATCGACGATGATAATCAAGATGATTATTTGGATATGGGTGAATACAAGGTTAGAGTGTACCCTGATAATCCTAAAGATACAAAAGCAGGATTACTATCTGCTAACTTTAAAATCATTGATATTATACAAACGGAGTTTGCACACATTTTTGTATGTCAAAAATGATTTTAGGTTGTCACGATATTTTAGATATATACTGAAATAATAAACCTTTATGACATCTTTCAAATTGAAAGTGTCATAGTGGGTTACATACTTTTAAAGATATGTAACATTAAATAAACTTAATAAAAAGCTGTGCAGTGAACACTGCACAGCTTTTTTTATTAAACTTCGTTATGGAACATTGTCAATCCATAGCTGTTTTTTGTTTTGATTTTACTGGTATTTGTGCAAGGGTGATTGCAACGAAGATTAGCACACAGCCGATTAGCTCTCTTGGTGATAATCTTTCCTTTAGGATTAATGCGCCAGCGATTACAGCGAATACCGACTCTAGGCTCATTAGTAGCGATGCTATTGTTGGGTTGACATCCTTTTGACCGATAATCTGTAGTGTGTATGCGATACCACTAGAACAAATGCCAGCATAGAGAATTGGTATCCACGCATCAAGTGTTGATAGTGGTGCAACCCAATCGCTGATGCTTATTGGTGCCATATCAGTGATGACCATAGGGATTATGCTGAGCACACCACAAACGAAGAACTGAAGACACGACATTCTGACGCCATCGACAAGTGGTGAAAAATGGTCGATTACCAAAATATGCATTGCAAAAACTAGGGCACAGAGGAGTACAAGTATATCTGACTTTTGAAATTTTAAGTCGCCATTCATACATAGCAGATACAGTCCAACGACTGTCAGTCCAACACCTAGCCAAGCGTTCCAGTAGCACTTTTTCTTTAGGAATATGCCAAGTATTGGCACAAGAATTATGTAGCACGCTGTTAAAAATCCAGCCTTACCAGCAGAGGTGCCATAGTTTAGACCTAGTTGCTGTAGGTTGGTTGCAAATGCAAGGATTGTACCACAGCACACGCTGCCAACTAGCAAGTTTTTCTTGTCCTCTTTGGTCTTTGGCTTGCCCTTTGTTAGTTTGAATTTGTCAAAAATAAGTATCACTGGCACTAGCACGAATGCACCGATTAGCGAACGAATACAGTTGAACGAGTACGCACCAACCGACTCTCCACCCTTGCGTTGTGCCACAAAAGCGATACCCCATATCAGCGCTGCTAATACTAGCAAAAATGAGTTTCTTTTTGTTTTCATATTGTCCTCTTTTTGAAAATTTTACTTATTATATCATAGTGTAATAAGTATGACAACTGAAAAGCACCAATATTTTTCTACAAAAATTGACAAATAATTCCAATATGCTTATAATTAATTTATTAATCTATCTATAGTAAACAGAGGATTACATATGAGTATTGACGACAAGAAAAAGAGCATATGTGAACAAGCTTGGAACGAATGTCTGCCTATGTTGCGCAAGCTTTGTCATTCAAAAATGCAAAGCGACCCTAGCGAAATCGATGATGTTATTTCGCAAACATTCACAGAGTTCCTAGAAGCAATGAACAAGGACACCAATATTACACATTATAAGGCTTATATTTTCAAGATTTGTGAACGAAACATTATTCGCTATCGTTCAAATAACAAAAAATGGGTAAAGTATAATGTTAGCCTAGAATCTACAAAAATCAATTTGAAATACGGCGTAACCTTAGATGCCGAAGTTGCTGAGGAAATTACCGAGGCTGAATTTTTCAAGGTTATGCACGATATACTCAGTGATTCCGAAATACTATTCCTAGAACAAATCAACGACAAAAATATGAAATACAAGGATATCGCAAAGCTATATCACACTACTGAGTCTGCTATCAAGCAGAAGAAATACAGAATATCTCGTGATTTCAAAAAAGCATTAAACGATTACAAAAAGAACAAATAATTTTTGTTACCTTTTCAAAAAACCTACACTATATATACGAGGCAGTTTATAATTATGAACAAAGATACAATATTAGAAATGTTAAGCTCTGATTCAGAGTGCCTTTCGCTACAAGAGGTCTATAACATTCTAAACGAAGAACTAGAAAAATCTCCAGAAGAAATGGATACAGATTTAATAGAGCTTTGTATAGATGCTATCGAGTCTGCAAATAGCGAAAAAGTGAATAACAAAAGGGTGAAATTGCGTATAAGAAAAGCACTCATAGCTGCAGTAATATTTGTGCTTGTTATCGCAATTTCTGTTCCAGTTTGTGCAAAGTTTTTCAATGTCAATGTTCCAAATGGTATTGTTGAATTCTATGGCAACCACTTTAATATTGATATCTCTAACGATGAGTATGTCGATGATATTCTTGTTGAACTAGAGAAAAATGGTATTGAAAATCCAGCGTTACCAACAATTGTATTTTTGGAAGATACAAAAATATACGATTTACATTCTAATTTAGGCAATGATATTAACAATATAACATTCAAGTTCAATGCACAGGATTTGACTGGTGCAATTACAATTCAATATTTTGATAATAATAGTTATTCGAAAAACACTCAAAGTAAAATTGATTCAGATACTGAATTGATTGAATCATTTTTTAATAATGATATTAATATTGTTTTATATATTAATGACAGTAATTCTTATATTGAGTATACAAAAGACAATTATAATTATGTAATTGAATTGAAAAATTGTGATTATGAAACTGCCTACGAAATTGCTAATTCAATTTAGTGGAGGTAGTTTATGAAAAAGTCAATAAGCAGGCTTTTAGCTATTATGCTTGCATTAATGTTCGTGTTCCAAACAAGCCTTGTAGCCCTAGCAAACGATAATGAGCCAGACTGGGTAGATATCGAAATGTCCCAGGAGGAGTTTGATTCTATTCTTGCTCTTAATGAACATAGCAATAGCTCATCAATGGGTGAACAAGCGAGTACACAAGCAACGGGTTTAATTATTTCATATGGTATTAGTGTATCCGGAAGTGGTACGACATTAAAAATAGTTGGAAAAACTAATTGCGAGATGGATGTTGTAAAATGTGGCTTTACAAAGGTTACTATTCAACGCAGAACAAGCAGTACTGCATCTTGGACAACATATAAAACATATGAAGATTTATATGATAATACATTTTCATATGCACTAGCCAAATCAATCACAGTTGCTTCTAACTATCAATACAGAGTAACCTGCACACATTATGCAAAGAAGAGCTTGCTCTCAACTCAAAAAATCAATAACACTTCAAATGTTATTGCATTACAATCATAACAAAGACAAGGATGCTGCAGCATCCTTTTTCTTTTTGTGTGATATATGTTGACAAAGAATGAGGGTTATAATATATTAATTAATGTAATTAATATTTATATATGGAGATTGCTATGAGTAAGAAATATGACGTTTTGGTTATCGGTCCAGTGTCGCTAGACCATAATATTGACTACCAAGGTAACGAACGCAAGGAGGTTGGTGGCGCTGTTGTTGCTTCTGGTTTCGCTGCTGCAAAGAGTGGCAACAAGACTGCTCTTTTTACAAAGCTGAATTCTGCTGATGCTGATGTTGAGGAGCGTTTTGCTGGCTCTGGTGCAGACTTGTACTGGGCAGAGTCAAAGGCTACCTGCTCTATTCGTAATCAGTATTTCACTGCTGATAAGGAAAAGCGTGAATGCACCTCTATCGGTGTCTGTGACCCATTCAAGTTTGAGGAGCTACCAGATATCGACACAGAGATTTATCATTTTGCTGGATTGGTGTATGGCGATTTTGATGGCGAGCTGTTTAAGACAGCATCAGAGCATGGCAAGGTTGCTGTCGACGTACAGTGTCTGCTTCGTCATGTTGAGGCTGACAAGACTATGGCATTTCACGATTGGGCAGAGAAGATGGAGTATCTGCCATATATCGATTACCTAAAGACTGATGCTGCAGAGGCAGAGATTTTGACTGGTCTTACTGATAGAGTAGAGGCTGCAAAGCTGTTGTACAGCTGGGGTGCAAAAGAGGTGCTCATCACTCATAATACAGAGGTGCTAGCATATGATGGCAAGGAGATTTACACCTGTCCTATCAAGGCTCGCAATCTATCTGGTCGTACTGGTAGAGGTGACACAACCTTTGCTGGATATATTACAGAGCGCCAGCACGCTGATATCAAGATAGCGTTACAGTACTGCACAGCTCTTGTATCGCTAAAGATGGAGACACCTGGTCCATTCCAGGGCACTCGCCAAGACGTTCTTGATTATATCGACGAGTTTTATTAAGTTTTAAGACCAAATCAAAATTGATTTGGTCTTGTTTTTTTCTGTTTCAAATGCTAAAATTAGGTATATTATTTTTAAGGTGTCGTTATGGAATATTTGCAAAAGGTTGAAAATTCAATACTCGACAAATTCGTCTCTAGCATTTGGGAGCGATTTTTGGAGGCTATCGATAGATATAATCTTATCTGTAATGGGGACAAAATCGCTGTTTGCATCTCTGGTGGCAAGGATAGTATGCTACTTGCAAAGCTGATGCAAATGTACAAGGCTAGTAGCGATATCGATTTTGACCTAGTGTATCTGGTTATGGACCCTGGGTATAATGAGGTGAACAGACAGCGAATTGAGCATAATGCAAAATTGCTAGGTATTCCTATTGATATATTCAATAGCGATATTTTTGAAATTGCAAATGGCACAGCGAAATCACCTTGCTACCTATGTGCTCGTATGCGTCGTGGTCATCTGTATGCAATGGCTAGGGAGCACGGCTGTAACAAAATTGCACTTGGTCATCATTTTACTGACGTTATCGAGACAACGCTAATCGGTATGTTCTATGGCTCACAGCTACAGGCTATGCTACCAAAGCTCCATTCAACAAATTTTGAGGGTATGGAGCTGATTAGACCTCTTTACTGTGTGCACGAGGACGATATTATTGACTGGTGTGGTGATAATGATTTGCATTTTATCCAGTGTGCTTGCAAGCTGACAGAGAGGATACATAACAGTGACGATGGCATTGGCGAATCCAAGCGTCAAGAGATAAAAATGCTGATTAAGGATTTAAGAAAGGCTAATCCAAATATTGAGCAGTCCATTTTTGACAGTATTCATAATGTTCAGCTTGATACCATCGCTGGTTATAAGACAGATGGTGTTGAGCACAGCTTTTTGGAGAGGGAATAGTATGAGAGAACAGTTTTCAAGAACAGAGCTGATGCTAGGTGCAGATGCTATGCAGAGACTTGCTAACTCACGAGTTGCTGTATTTGGTGTTGGTGGTGTTGGTGGTCACTGTGTCGAGGCATTGGTGCGTAGTGGTGTCGGTGCTATCGATATTTTTGACAATGACGATATCAGTGTGTCTAATATCAATCGCCAAATGTTTGCCACTCACAAGACTGTTGGTATGAACAAGGTCGATGCTGCAGAAGAACGCCTACTTGAGATTAATCCAGAGCTAAAAATTACAAAGCACGCTGTATTTTTCACTCCAGATAATGCTGATGATTTTGATTTTAGCATATATGATTATGTTGTTGATGCTATCGACACAGTCGCTGGCAAGCTAGCCCTAGTCGAGAAATCACAAGCCTGTGGCACTCCAATCATTTGTTCTATGGGTGCTGGCAATAAGCTTGACCCAACAGCATTCAAGGTCGCTGATATATACAAGACCTCTGTTTGCCCACTTGCAAAAACAATGCGATATGAGTGCAAAAAAAGGGGAATAAAGCACCTAAAATGTGTGTATTCCGAGGAGGTCGCTATTAAGCCAAACGATGAGGATATGAAACGAGTTATGGCTGACGAGGGCGTTGAAAACAAGAGACAAATACCTAGTAGCAATGCGTTTGTTCCAAGTGTTGTTGGTCTTATCATTGCTAGCGAGGTAATAAAGGATTTAGTAAAGGGTTGCTGATGCAACCCTTTTTTGTTGTAAATTTCCTATTGACAAATCAAATTAAATTGTGTACAATTTAATTGTAAATCAACAATATGATTAAAGAGGTGTTATTATGGCAAGAAAGGTGAATATCCAAGCATATATGACCCACGGTGTAACACGAATTGTTACTGATTCGCTTCGTGCTACAGCAAAAAATCCAAAGGAAGCAGAGTTTATGAAAAACTTTGCTGCTGCATCAAAGATTGCTTCAAAAAAGAGATTTGAGGCTGAAAAAGCTGGTGAGCATATCCCACCATTTTTGATTGCTAGTATCACCAGTAGCTGCAATCTTCACTGTGCTGGCTGTTATTCTAGAGCCAACGACGCTTGCTGTGATAGTAAGCCAGTTGACCAGCTATCAGCTGATGAGTGGAACGATATTTTTGCAGAGGCTGACGATTTGGGCATTAGCTTTATTCTTTTGGCTGGTGGTGAGCCTATGATGAGATACGACGTTCTCAAAAAGGCTATTGAACACAAGAATATCTTGTTCCCAATCTTCACTAACGGAACATTTTTACACGAAAAATATCTCGACGTTCTCGATGAGCACAGAAATCTAATCCCTATTATCAGCATTGAGGGCGATGAAAAGCTTACTGATGACCGTCGTGGTGATGGCGTGTACCAGAAGGTTACTACTGCAATGCAGAGCATTAAGGACAGAGGTATGATTTTTGGTGCATCTGTTACCGTTACTACCGAGAATATGCACGAGGTATATTCTGACAAATTCGTAAATGGTCTATACGATTTGGGCTGTAAGGCAATTATTTATGTAGAGTTTGTTCCAGTAACAGAGGAGAGCAAGCACCTTGCACCACAGGAATCTGACCACAAGTTTATGCGTCGTGCTGTTCGCAGACTTCGACTAACCAAGCGCAAGATGGTGTTCATTGCATTTCCTGGTGATGAGAAGAGATCTGGTGGCTGTGTTGCAGCTGGCAGAGGATTTTTCCATATTAATTCACACGGTGGTGCAGAGCCTTGTCCTTTCTCACCTTATTCAGATATCAATGTTCGTGATACCTCAATTAGAGAGGCTATGAAATCACCACTTTTCTATGCTCTAAATGACCAAGGTCTACTAAAGGATGACCATGTTGGTGGCTGTACCTTGTATATGAACAGAGAAAAGGTTGAAGAAATTATTAACGAGGGTAAAGAGGGCTAATACTATGATAAAGATTGATATTAACAAAGAAAAATGTATCGGCTGCGGTGCTTGTATCAAGGATTGTCCTGGTACAACTATCCATATGGTCGATGGCAAGGCAGAGGCTCGCAAGGGCTGTATCGAGTGTGGTCATTGCTACGCTGTTTGTCCTACTGGTGCTGTTGATATAAAGGGATATGACACCACCGACCTTGGCGAAATGGAGAGTATGGCTGATATCGATAGCAAAAAGCTACTTCAAGCGATGAAGAGCCGTCGCACTATTCGTCAGTACAAGGATATTCCAGTCGAGCAAGAGAAAATTGATATGATACTTGAGGCTGGTAGATATTGCCCTACTGCTGCGAATTCACAAAAAATTGCATATACTATTCTTGGCTCAAAGCAGGATGAGATAGAAAAGGAATGTGTAAAGCTATTTGGCACAGGTGTTAAGCTTGGCTCACCATTCTCTGCAATGCTTAAGAGAACAAATATTGATAAGAACTATTTCTTCAAGGGTGCACCGCTTGTTATCGTTGTTTCTGGCACAAATTCAACTGATCCAAGTTTGGTTAGCTCATATATGGAGATTATGGCAGAGAGCCTTGGTCTAGGTGTGCTGTACAGCGGATTTTTCGTTGCGTGCACACGCATTAGTCCAAAAATCAAGGCAATGCTAAAGTTACCAAAGGGACATAAGGTTGTTACTTGTATGATTATGGGATATCCAAATGTAAAATATCACCGTATCGTACCAAGAAAGCCTTTGAATAAAAAAGAATTATAAAAAAACAAAAGATTATAAGGAGTTGTAAATATGAAATTGTATGATATAATTGTTAAGGATATGGACAAGAAAGACGTATCACTTGCTGACTATAAGGGTAAGGTGCTACTAATTGTCAACACAGCAACTGGCTGTGGATTCACACCACAGTATGAGGGCCTACAGGACTTGTACGAAAAGTACCAGGCTGATGGATTTGAAATCCTTGATTTCCCTTGCAATCAGTTCGCTTTTCAAGCACCTGGTAGCGAAGAAAAGATTATGGATTTCTGTCAGTCAAGATATGGCGTAACCTTTAAGCAGTTTGCAAAGATTAAGGTTAATGGTTCAAAGGCTGACCCACTTTACAAGTACCTCAAGACACAAAAGGAAGGCTCTATAAAGTGGAATTTTACAAAGTTTTTGGTTACTCGTGATGGTGAGGTTGTTGAGCGTTTTTCACCAAAGACAACACCAGCACAGCTAGATGAGAAGATAAAGGAGTTATTATAATGAGATACGAATACGAACCACAAGGCGTTTGCCCAATGTCAATTAGCTTTGATATTGATGAGGACAAGAGAATTACTAATGTAGAGTTTTTTGGTGGCTGTAATGGCAACCTAAAGGCTATCGGTATTCTCGTCAATGGCAAGACAGCAGAGGAAATTAACGAGTTGTTGCTCGGCAATACTTGTGGCAGACGACCAACTTCTTGTGCTGACCAGCTTGCAAAAGCTGTTATGGAAGCTGTATCAACCCTATAACTCTTGTGTTAATAGACAAATTATGATAAAATAGTCTTGGTGATACTATGGAGAATAATTTTGATATATTAAAAATTGAGAATCAGCTTTGCTTTCCACTTTATGCCAGTGCAAAAGAGGTAGTAAAAAAATACAAGCCATATCTCGACAAGATTGATTTGACCTACACCCAGTATATTACTATGATGATTATGTGGGACAAGAAAGAGATTAATGTCAAGAGCCTTGGCGAATGTCTATATCTTGACTCTGGCACATTGACTCCATTACTTAAGAAGTTGGAGCAAAAGGGATTTATCACTCGCAAGCGTTCTGCTGATGATGAGCGAAATCTTATCGTCACCATTACTGACAAGGGTGAGGCATTGAAGCAGGAGGCAGTTAATATACCGATGGCTGTTAGTGGCTGTTTCGACCTAACGATGGAGGAGACAGCACAGCTTTACAAAATACTATATAAGATTTTGGGCAAAATATAATACAAAAGGGCTAGGTCTAGCATTGCTAAACCTAGCCTTTTTATTGTGGTGTTACCTCTATGTCGTAGTGGGACAGAATATCCTTTATTCTTTTCATATTTCTATCGGGTATATAGTAGGGATTGTGTTGCTTGTCCCATATTGTGCCACAATCATCACCACAGATTGTTCGGCACTTTGTTCGTCCGTTTGTGTGAATTTGTAGCTCAATATTACTACCAATACAGCCTGGTGTTTCAAAATATACTTTGCGTCCAATCGTCAATATCGCAACCCTCTTTGCATCAGCATTTGTTAGCTTGATAGCAGAATTATCATTTGTGTTTGCGACAGTAACGCTTGTTGGTGATATGCTGATTGTAAGCATTATTACTGATAAAATTAATGTTATAGGGATGATTATTCTTTTTGCTTTTTTCATATACAGCTCTCCTTTACTATAATTTTATAGCAAGCACAGGGAGAATTAAATTGATAATCTGTAGAATCAGTCTACAATTCGTGGATTTTTATATAAAAACAATTATTGTGTATGTAGTTAAAAGAATTTCACTTTTATTATATGACTTTATATGATATAATTAATTATATATTTTTACTAAATGAGGTGTGAGTATGAAAAAGGTTTTGGCTGTTATTTTGTCGATAGCTTTGCTTTTATCTTTTCCTATATCGGCTTATGCATTAAATGATAATTATTACTACAGCAGTATTGTGCAGGGTGATGGTAGTAGCTCGACTATGAGATATCAGGCTGTGTTCAGAGATGCAGAGATTAGCACGGAGACTGCCGAGTTCACTCTTGAGGGATTTGCTGGCTCCTGGATATTGGTGAATAATGCATATGGCACTCCACTTTATGTTAACAATACTGAGGCTGGTAGACCTATTAAGACTACAGCGTCCACCTTTGCTATCACAAAGAACAATGTTCGTCAGACAGCAAGGGATTATGATTCGTTCACATTATACAGCAATAACTCATATCTGTATTTCCACGATAACAGTAATGCTGAGGGCACAGCCTCCGGAGTTTCTACTAATTACTGGACATTCAACAGACAGAGCTCTGCTGGTATAGCACAGACAAATTTTTCTATCTTTGTTAGAGATAAGAATAATTTTTCATCTGGTATTTATGGTTACAGACGAATTACTAGCGAGAGTGAGCTAGTCGCTGGACAAAAATATCTTATCGCTCATCCAGGTAACTATTCTGCAGATAATCCATACTGGTTCGTTATGTTCCCATCAACCGAGCAGAACTGTGGCAAATATTCTGCTAGGGTATCCAATCATTTTAGCGAGGTTGGTACACCTACACCATCAAAATATAACAACCCTATGAAACCGGCTGATGGCAAAACAGCCTCACAGCCATATATTTCTAACACCACTGGTGGTAGTGCAAAATTCCGTATTCCAGGTATGGTAACTATGGATGATGGCTCTATCGTAACCCTTGCTGATGCTAGATGGAACACGACTGCTGATGGTGGTGGTAATGATACTATTGTTAGCAGGTCTAGCGATGATGGTACTACTTGGAATTATACATTCGCTAACTATTTGAGTGATAATATGAGTAGCAATACTTTTGCTACTACCTCATCAGGATATTGCGATAGTGAGCTTGCCACTGATGGCAAGAATTTGTATATGCTATCGACCTTGTTCCCAGGTGGCAAGGCACTTAATTCTACCGAGGCTAGAGTAGAGACTGGTGCTATCTACACTGGTGATGGACATTTGTATCTGACCACATATTCAACAGCAGATACTACACAGAGATTTAATTTCTGCGTTGGTGATTATGTTGATGGCTTTGCACATGTTTACACCGTTAGGAATAACAAGCTCGATACACCAGCATTTGGTAGCTACAGCTGGAATTCTACAGCATACACATATAGCGATACTCTTATTGATGAGGAAGGCTATGTTTATGGTTTGCACAATGGCTCATACCAGTGCTTGACTAATATTTTCTACAAGATATCACCTTTCAAGGTTAGACAGACCACATTCCTGTCACTAAAGAAATCAACTGATGGTGGCAAGACTTGGAGCAAGCCAACATTACTTAATGTTAAGAGAGATACAGAGTCATTCTATGGCATTGGCCCTGGTAGAGGTGCTACGTCAGAGGATGGTAGCGTGATATTCTTCTCTGCATACAATGGTGGAGATGGTGGCTTTTCATCTTCAGCACAGCGTACTAGCGTTGTTTATTCCACTGATGGTGGTGAAAGCTGGAAACGTTCTGGCAATTTAGCGAATTTTCAAACTAGTGAGAGCCAGCTTGTAGTTCTCAACGAGGATGAGATTGGAATAACCTTGCGTTGTTTCTTTAGGAGCCCTGCAACAACAGTACAGTATCGAGATGCGTTCTACAGCAAGGAGACTGAGAGCCTAGAGTGGATAGGTAGTGTTGTTTCTACTGCTATGACAAAGACTGGTGATTGCCAGATTTCTGCTATCAAGTATAGTGAAAAGATTAACGGCAAGAATGTTATCCTAGTATCAACTCCTACTAATTCTGGCAGTCGTGCAAATGGCAAAATTTATGCTATGTATGTCAATGATGATTATTCATTCTCTGGATACACACCATTTGCTGTTAATAGTTCGACTTATATGTATTCCTGTTTAACAGAGCTCAGCGATGGCACAGTAGCACTGCTGTATGAGAGTAGTGATGGTGCTATTCAGTTTTCAAAATACGATATTCACACTATCGACACTACATTTAATCCTGCAGAGGATGAGAGTGCACTAGAGGCTGCTGTAGCCTATGCAGACACATTCTCATCTGCTGATTATACTTCGGAATCATTTGCTACATTCCAGTCAAAGCGTGAAGAAGCTAGGGCTACACTTAATGCAGGCTATAGTCAAAAATATGTTGACTATATGGTTAACAGCGTGTTTGAGGCTGTTCGTTCATTGGTGCCTAATTTCAAGGTGACTATCTCTGGCGATAACGGTTTTGTCGCTGCGTCATATGACAAATATGTTCGTACAGCTGGTACATATAGTATTCCTTATGGCACTGCAATCACACTTTCTGCTGCTGGTGCGAATGGATACAATTTTATTGGATGGTACGATACCTTCGACCATCGTTTCGTTAGCAGAGAGCCAGGCTGTAGATATGTAGTTTCGAAAAATGTTGAGCTAAAGGCTGTGTTCGTTAAGAATAACAGTGCTACATTGACATTTGCTAATGAAAGTGGCTGGATTGCGAGCATTGTTTCTAATACTGTAGAGGACTGGCTAGCTATCGAAAGCCTAGATGATTATATCCCAGAGGTGCCATATTCCTATGGCCATACTAATGGCAGATGGGTTATCGACGATAACACCCTTGCAAAATTGCAGAGTGGTCAGAGCGTTACTGTTTATGCCGAGTATGATGGTGTTGCTGATTTACCAGACAGCATTACCTCTACTGATGGCACACCAGTGTTAGACCTTCAGTTTAGCTACGATGATGCTAACGCTGTTGGCTCATTCATTATGACACCAGCTATTCCATCGGATATTAAGGTTAATTCTATTGGTGTCGCATTCAAATATGCTCATTATATGTCGTTCGACCCAACGGATAATTTTGAGCTTTTGCTTAATAACAAGACCGTAGTTAGTAGCTTTGCTACCGATACTATCGATGAGCATTATATCGTTAATTTCAGCAAGTTTGATTCTCGATACAGCTTTGCTGCTCGTGGTTATGTGACATATACTGATACTGATGGAACAGTCAAAACTGTGTATTCAAATCAAGTAAATGTTATCTCGAATGAATGGGTGAAATAATAAAAAATTAGCCAATGTATTATGCATTGGCTAATTTTTATGTACATGATATTGACAAGTGACCGCTTGGTCACTATAATATAAAGTGACCAGTTGGTCACATAATTGATAGGGGGTGCGATATGGAACTATCAACAAAACAAAGAATATTGAACGAAGCGCTCGTAATGTTTGCTAGTAATGGTTACAACGGAACAAATTTGAGAGATTTAGCCTCTAATCTAGGGCTCAGTAAATCAGCTTTATACAGACACTATGATAGCAAGGAGCAAATTTTTAATGAACTTGTTTTGACTATTGAGGAGTATTATCACAGCAATTTTGGATCGTTCGATAATGTCCAGTGCCCTAATTCAACTGACGAGCTAATAGCGATGAGCCTTGCAAGGCTTAATTTCACTCTCCACGATGAAAGAATTAAGCTAGTTAGAAAAATGTTAATACTAGAACAATTTAGAAATGAGAAAATCAGCAAGCTTGCAACGCTCCATTTCTCAACAGGCGTTGAAGAAATGCACAAGGCTATTTTTGCCGAAATGATAAATAAAGGTGTAATCAAGCCATATGACCCAGGCGTGTTAGCTATGGAATTTACTGCTCCTGTGTCAGCATTAATTCAATTAGTTGACCGTGAACCACATAAGGAGCAAATGGCAATGGAAAAAATCAAGGCTCATTTTGAGCATTTTGTTAAGGTTTATGGAGTGAATTAAAATGAAAGATAAGAAAATCACATCAATAATATGGTTTACTGCATCATCAATATCCTATTTAACAGCGATTATTTGGTATTTTGCACTTGATAATCGTTCTATAGCGATAATGTTTGGATGTATAGCCTCTGCAATGCTATGCCTTGGAGCTTCAATGCTGAACAAGCAAAATCAAAAGAAAGAAGAAAAGGATGATGAGTAATGAAATTTGGATGGATTAATTTAATAGGTGGAATAATAGTTGTTCTTATGCTTATTCCAAATATTATTTTTGCAATTAAAAATAAAGGAACTCATCAAAATAAAGCAAATAAGCTAATTGTTATCGCAGAGCAAATTGGTCGCTATGGCTGTATGGCTCTTATGGTGGTACCATTATTTGTTTGGAGCTTTGGCTTTTCACCACTTGAGTTTATGTTTGTATATCTTGTAGCAAATGCAATACTTCTGATTAGCTATTATATGTGCTGGATTGCGTATAGTAAGAAAAAGCAAATGGACACAGCCCTAGCCCTTGCAATTATTTCAACACTGATATTCTTGATTAGTGGATTTTTACTAAAGCACTGGGCGTTAGTTATTTGTGCAGTAATCTTTGGCGTTGCTCACATTTATATTACTTATGTGAATAATAAGGAGTAGTCTATGGCATCAACAAAGGATTATTTGGATTTTATATTAGAACAACTATCAGAGCTTGATGGCATTACATATCGAGCAATGATGGGAGAGTATATCATTTATTATAATGGTAAAATTGTTGGTGGAATTTACGATAACCGATTTTTAGTAAAGCCAACAAAGTCTGCAATAGACTTAATGCCAACTGCAGATTACGAAATCCCATACGAAACAGCAAAGCCAATGCTTATGGTTGATAATGTTGATGATAAATCATTCCTTGCAGAATTGTTTAATGCTATGTATGATGAATTACCTGTATCAAATAAAAGAAGAATGGAGAAACAATAATGAAAAACAAACGAAATGTTAACCCTTTATTACATGCGTTATTGCCACTTGGCATAACAATTGTTTATGTGTTATTAGGATATTTTTTCAGCTCTGGATGGGCAGTTGGATGGATTTTGTATCTGCTGATACCTATTGTTGAAACACTGGTTAATGCAATTAGATACAAGGACGCATCAAAGTTTGCATATCCAGTATTAGTTACAGCAATATTTCTGTTGACTGGTATGCTATGGGGATTGTGGCATCCTATGTGGGTGCTGTTCGTGTCTATTCCTGCATACTATGCAATTTGTGACGCAATTAAGAAATCAAAAGCTCAAAATGTTCAGCCTGCTAATGTTGATACTAATGCACCATATGAGTATTTCCAGTCACCTGTTGATAGTAAAAGGAACAATACGCCTATTATCATTACTGTTATTATCTGCGTTGCAGTTGTTGCTATTGTGGCGATTGTGTCTGCATTTGCCTTTATTGGTGGCAAATTTGACCTTCCTATTCACATTCATGCGCCAGCTATAGTTACTACTGACGCTGATGACAGCTATCTTTCTGGCAATGTCGAGCTGTCAATGGATGATATCGAGAGTATTGATATTGAATGGATTGATGGCAATGTCGATATCGAGTATTATGATGGTGACAAAATCATCGTTACTGAGGATAACGCTAATGAAAAAGAACAGCTTTGCTACAAGATTGAGAAGCGTACACTCTCCATTGTAGAATATAAGAATAATGTCAAAAAGGGTATATCAAGCCTAAAGACAAAGGATTTGTCGGTGAAGTTACCTGCTGATTTTGTCGCTGATGAGCTGTCTATTGAGGTTGTATCTGCAACTGTTAACGCTGATGATTTGAATGCAAAATCTGTTGATATTGAAACAGTTAGTGGTACAGCAAATCTTTCATTCGCTGTTCAGCCAAAGTCTATTGATGCAGAGAGTGTTAGTGGTGACGTTAATCTAAATATGCCAAAGGATATCACTGGTTATACAGTGGATAAAGAAAGCGTTTCTGGTAGATTTAGAGCGAACGATTTTGATAACAAAAATCAATACGGAGATGGCTACACTAGTATTGATTTTGAATCCGTCAGTGGAAATTTGATTATTAATAAGAAGTAATGAATAGCAATTATGAAGAAATATCGGTGTATTTTGAAGATCCCTTTTGGGTTGGCGTTATTGAAAAATACATAAATGGAAAACTGTCGGTTTGTAAAATAACCTTTGGTGCAGAACCAACTAATAATGATGTTTACAACTTTATGCTTAAAAACTACGATATTCTCAGATTTAGTCCAGCTATTGATGCTAAACCAAAGGTGCAGCATAAAAATCCAAAGCGTATTCAGCGTGAGGCAAGAAAAGCACAGCAGAACATTGGGATTGGTACAAAATCTCAACAAGCGCTTTCAAAGCAATATGAAGAAAGCAAATTGGAACGCAAGACTAAATCAAAGGAAAAACGATTAGCTGAACAGGAGCGACAATACCAAATCAAAAGAGAGAAGAAAAGAGAAAAACATAAAGGACACTAAATTTAAAATGGAGAGAAGAATATGGAATCATTATGTGGAGCAAATTGTGAGGCTTGTCCATCAAATAAAATATGCAAGGGCTGTGAGGCTAGCGATTGTAAGCCTTTTGGCAAAAAATGCTTTGTTGCCGAATACATAAAAACAGGTGGAATTGAAAGCTATAAAGCCTTCAAAAACAATCTTCTTGTTGAAATCAATAGCTTGTTAGGTACACTTGGCATTCCAAATGCTGATGCACTTTATGAGCTTTCAGGCGAATTTGTTAATTTGCCATATACTTTACCAAGTGGTAATAATGTTCAATTTTTAGACGATCAAAAGATTTATCTAGGCGCTCAAATTGAATTTGCAGATATGGGCATTTGCTATGGCGTTGTTGCAGATGCAAGCTTTATTTTAGTTTCAAGCTATTCTGCAAACGGTAGCCAGCCAGAGCTTGTTGCATATAAAAAGAGGTAAAAATGAAGCTTAAAAATATTTTGATAGTAGTAAAGGATATTGACAAATCGATTAAGTTTTATAGGGATTTATTTGGCTTAAAGGTTGTCTTTGATAATGATGGAAATGTTATTATGACAGACGGACTTGTGCTTCAAGATATAAAGTACTGGAAAGAGTTTTTGAATAGCGAATGTGTTCCGAAAAGCAATATGACCGAGCTGTATTTTGAGGACGAGGATGTAGATGGGTTTAATGAAAAGCTACTTAATTATCCAGAACCAATAGAATTTGTTAATCATCCTATGACACATAGTTGGGGACAGAAGGTCATTCGCTTTTACGATCTCGATGGAAATCTAATAGAAGTTGGAACGCCAATGTAGAGGTGAGAGAATGATAACAATTAACATTTATTATAAAGGTGCTGACGCTATTTCTTTTATGAACGAAATGGAATCATCAGGCATTGCAGACGCTATTAGAAAAAAGGATGGATGCCTAAGATACGATTATTTCATTCCAACAAAGGAAGAAAATTGCGTGTTGCTTATAGATTCTTGGAAATATCAGCAGGCACTTGATGAGCATCATCATTCTGACTTAATGCCAAAAATCGCTGAGCTGAGAGATAAGTACGATATTCATATGACGGTGGAGCGATATATTAGCGAAGAAAATATTGATACCAAATATATTAGAAAATAATAAATTGCGAATATGTCAATCAGATGGCATCATACCGTTTCGATATTGAAAAATGTGCCATTATTGATATAATTGTATAAAATGTATTACATAATTAGGATGGTTTTGTTATGTTAAATAGAGAAAATGTTGCAACAAGAGAGGATTGGCAAATTTATCCAATGCCGGAAAAGAATACCTCTTTCAAGTTAAAGAAAAAACTTAGTAAAGATGCAATTATTAGATTAAAGTGCGGACATGTTCCAAGAGAAATGGAAGATAGATGGTTTAGCTATTTTGAAGATGGCAAGCTATATATTCATCGTAGCTGGACAGGTGACTGCATTTATATCGTAGAGTTTAACACGCTAACAAATAGACACAAGGTAATTGTTAATCGTGGTGATAATCAATATTCTAATGATGACATAAATGAGGATATTGAAACATTAAGCGAATTGCTTGATGTATTATAATGGAGGTAAAATTTAATGGAAAAGAATTTTAAATTTGACAAGATTCCAACAAGCACAAATGATATTAAAGCTTCAACAGATGCTTTTGAAGTCGTAGCTCAGGTTGTAGCAGTTCTTTGCAATTACAAGAACGACGTTGATACAACACTTGAAATGCTTGCAGTTCTTAAAGGTCCTGCTGGTGTTTCAGAATATGAAAAGCAGTTTTTAAAAGATAGACTTGTTGGTAAGGAATACAAGCCATTTTCATTCTTTGAGGGCGCTACTCCAGAGAATGAGTACACTCCGTCAATGCCACTGAGCATTACTGTTTTTGATAATCCATATTCATATCAAGAGGATAATTACGCAAATCTTTTTGTTAATTCAAGTGGTGCTGACGCTCCAAGAAGTATTAAGCTTCGTAAAAAGCCAAGCACAGGTGAATGGTTTATGATAGATAATTTCCTTCTTTCAGATATTCGCATTCCAACCTCTGAGGATCCTTGGGCATAAGTAAGGATCCATACCAGTATGGACAATCGAAAAAACACGAGATTTAGATGGAATATATGGATTTAATATAAACCGTTAACTAATCGCCAACTGTTATTTCTGCGATCAGTTTTATAATGCAAGAGAAATAATCAAAGATGCCCACAATCGTTCAAAGATTGTGGGCATTAATATTCTCAAAAATTTGTGTTGTGGTCAAATTGGTTCGTTTGCGACTGCTCCCAGTGGGAGATGAAAGGAGCAATAAGAACTTAGTAGTGGTCAAAATTTGTTGACGCTCCAAGTCAAAACAAATTTTGGGAACCACCCTGCGAGGTCAAATCTAAAAAAATACTGTTGTGGTCAAATTGTGGTCATTCACCCATATTTACACTCTAATTATGTTGTAAGTGTTAATGGATTTTGGCACGCTGGAAGGGACTCTCGTCGTCGCATATTTCGTATTCAAATAATTTTGCAAGCAAAATCATAGCGAATACTCCATATGCTTCTCCTCTCCCCACAAAGTCTATTGGACTTTGTGGGGACCCCTTTTATATATGGGCGTTTTCGGCCCAACCAAACATAATAAAAATAGCTGACACCCAAATGGGTATCAGCTATTTTTGGCACGCTGGAAGGGACTCGAACCCCCGACCTACTGGTTCGTAGCCAGTCACTCTATCCAGCTGAGCTACCAGCGCGTTTATTGCATTAGCTATCGCTTTTGCTCAAATAATATAACACATTGGTTTGAAAAAAGCAAGTGTTTTTATATTATTTTTCATTTAATACTTGTTCTAGGATATCTGCACTACATTTCACTAGTTCGTGGCAAGGTCTCTTTTTGTAGTATTTTGGCGTGCGCTCACTTGGGGTAGGTGAGTCAAATCCCTTGCTTTCCAGCCCTAGCAGCTCGCGACATACTACGCTGCCATTTTGATTTTTGAATTCGTTGCCAACCTTTTGGATAATCTCGTATAGCGCTTTTTTGCTATCGTTATCACTTGGATCGCTATATCCTTTTAGTACAGATAGAACGAATGCAGCACCAATAACAGAGCCGCAAACCTCTCTCATTCTGCCTATACCACCACCATATCCACTGGTGAGACGTGCGATTGTATCGCTATTCATTCCTATCATATCGCCAAACGCTAGTGCCACAGCCTGTGCACAATTATAGCCAGATAGGAAATATTCTTTTGCCTTGTCGCCTCTAGTCATATTACTCGTTAATGTCGATATTTGTATCGGTTTCATTTATATCTTCTTCAATATATTCGAAGATAGCCTCTAGATTTGTGTTCTCAGTAATGGTGAAGGTATATGCCTCTTTAGTTGATACCTTTTGGCCATTCTTGTACCAGCCATTGAATTTGTAGAAATCATCTGGACGAGCGTAAATAGTAACTTTTTCGCCAAGAGCGTATGTTCCGTCACCCTCAGCCTCTCCACCTTCGTTACAAGATAGTGTTAGCTGGAATGTAGCCTTTGTAGTAGTGGTGGTCGTGGTTGTAGTGGTTGTTGTAGTAGTGCTCTCGGTAGTTGACTCGGTTGGCTGAGTGTAATTGCTTTCTGTTGTGCTGGAAATAGCAGTCTGCTTTGTGAGTTCTGGTTCTTTCTCATCTTTATTAGCACTTGCAACAGCGATAATTGTGCCAACAATCACCATAACTAGCACGATGGCAAGTGCCACGATGATAGCGATAGTCTGCTTTTTCTTCTTGTCGTCTTCATTGCTTGGCTTTTTATCGTCGCCATTTGGTGTGCCTTGGGTAGTAGGCTTTGCATCCTTTGGTAGATTTGGCACAACTATTGTAGGCTCACTAATTTCCTCAGCCTCATCAGCTTTGTTTATATCCTCTTCATCATAAAGAGGTGAGCCACAATTTTGGCAAATATATAAATTGTCGTCATTAATTGAACCACAGTTTTTACATCTCATAGGTAAGTTCCTCCTTTTTGTTGATTATACCACATAAAAATGATATAAACAACACAAAAAGGTGCACTAAATTTTAAATGTTTTGTTAATATTTTTGTTTAGGGTATTGACTTTTGTATTGATTTATAATAAATTTAGTATGTAATGTTTTCTACATGCGTAGAGCATATTAAGGAAAGGGGATACCCAATTATGAAAAAGACTACAAAAAGAATTTTAGCTCTTCTTTTAGCTGTTGCACTTGTTGCTTCACTTGCTGGTTGTGCAAAGATGAACTATGTAACAAAGGGCACTATCCAGGCTATTAGAGAGGTTAAGAGTGGCGAGTGGCAGAATGCTGGCGAAGAAGAGGCTGGCGAGCTTAACGATGAGTCTGTACTTGAGACTCCATTCACTGCTGGTACATACGGTGGTGTAGAGTTCGGTTCAGTTGAGGACGTTGTTAACTACTTCGTTGAGGCTTATGACTACACAAAGACACTTACAGCTGAGTATGTTGATGAGAATGGTCAGACACAGACTTATTACAAATTGCTTGGCGATGAGAATATCAACATTGGTGATGTTATGATCGATGGTAAGGCTAACGCTACTATCAATGGTATCGTTCCTGGTATCGTTGGTGGCTTGTTTGCACCAAATACATATGGTCTAATGCCTTGCTACAATAGAGATCCTAACATGGATAACAACTTCGACGACAACACAAAGAAGTCAGATCACGATTTCAGAACTTCTGCCCTAACTGCTGACGATGTTCTTGACGCTAGCGTTACAGACAATGGCGATGGCAAGATCACTATCGTTATTCAGCCAAAAATGGCAGAGATGAGCCTTCGTGGTGAGGATTCACAGGGTCGTTTCTTCGAAGTACTTGGTGATATTTCTGGCGTTGTTGGTCAGATTAGCGTTATCTCATTCACACAGGGTGAGGCTACTGACAATGTAAAGGTTACATATATCGGTGGTACAGGTACATTCGTTATCGATACAGCTACAAAGGAAATTACAGAGGCTGATTACAACATGGTTGCTAATGTATCAGTTACACATGCAAACGTTGCTATTATCAGAGATAAGAGTGCTAACCTTGCTATCACTTATACAAACCATTACCCAGCTACTGACGATTACCTAAAGGAGAAGAAGGGTATCACAAGAAAGTAATTCTTGATTTGTAATTTTTAGAGCGAAGCCGATGGGCTTCGCTCTTTTTGTATATTTAGTGAACAAATAATTATTATCTTGATAAATAATATATAATATAGTATAATTTAAATACTATTTATAGATAGGAGATTTTTTATGAGTGATAAAATTCCTAATATGGATTACGACGCTGATGAGGTAATTGAGAACTTCAAGGCGAAATTTAATTGGGGCAATACTGATGAGGCTGTCGAGGTTGTAGTTAAGCCACCAAAGATGGTACTAAAGCTTTTGATCTCTGCTATTATTACAGCAGTAGTTGGCTTTGGTGTGTATTATATGATGATACCTGCTGCTAACTTTAAGTCTACTGATTTTTACACCTTCATTATTGCATTGATTGCTGTTTTTGTTGGTGCATTTGCTTTGTTAATTGGTGCAAAGTCAAAGGTAGAGGCTAGAGCTTATGTTAAGAAAAAGTCAAAGCTACCTATTATCATTGTTGCAGTTATTATCGTAGTAATGATTATTGGTTTCCTTACTGGTTGCACATTGTTCAGAGCACACAGCTATGCAAAGCTGATGCAACCTACAGAGAGCACTTTTTCAGAGGATTTTGAGTCTATCGACTACAAGTCAGTACCTCGTCTAGATGCTACTACAGCAAAGGTGCTTGCTGACCAGAAGCTTGGCTCACTATCAGAGTACAAGAGCCAGTATGTTGTTACCTCAACTTCAACACAGATTAACTACAAGGGCAAGCCAGTTAGAGTTGCATACCTACAGTATGGTGATGTGTTTAAGTGGTTCAACAACACAAAGAAAGGCTTACCAGCATATATGCTTATCGACGTAGTATCACAGGAAGTTACTGTTGTTAACTGTGTCGACAAGTTTGGTGAGGGTATCAAGTATTCTCCATCAGAGCTATTTAATGAAAAGCTTGTTCGTCATCTACGTTTCCAGTATCCTACAGCAATTTTGGATACACCTAATTTTGAGATTGACGAGGACGCTCATCCATATTGGATTACTCCAGTGCTAGATAAGACTATTGGTCTGTTTGGTGGCACAGACGTTAAGGGCGTTATCATCACTGACGCTTTGAGTGGTGAGAGCCAGTACTATTCTATCGACACTGTAAAGACTGACAAGAGCTTGAGCTGGATTGACGTTGTATATAACGAGAGCCTTCTTATCGAGCAGTATAACTATTTTGGTAAGCTAACTAACGGTTTCTGGAATAGCATTATTTTCCAGAATGACGTAAATGTTGCTTCTAGTGGTAACGGATTTATCGCTATGGATGATGACGTTTGGGTATATACTGGTGTAACCTCTAGTGAGTCTGACTCATCAAATTTCGGCTTCGTTCTTTGTAACCAGAGAACAAAGGAGACTAGATACTACGCTAATGGTGGCGCTATGGAGTCATCTGCACAGGAGTCTGCTATGGATGCTGTACAGAACTATGGCTATCGTGCTATATTCCCAATCCTTCTTGATATTGAGGGTCAGCCATCATACTTTATGTCACTATATGGTGATAGCTTGACAGTTAAGGGCTATGCACTTGTTAACCTTGATGACAAGACTATCGTTGGTACTGGTCTGCTCGATACAGAAAAGAGTGATGGTGGTGCTCTAAACGCTGCTGTTGAGAATTATATTAACGCTCTAAAGGATAAGGGTGTGCTAGATTCTTCTGCTAATGCTGATGATTACACAGTTGATGAAACCGAGACACCTGATGAAACTGAGACTGATACCAAGCCTGCTGACAAGAATACTGTTGTAGGTAAGATTGCTGATATCAAGACCTCTGTAAATGATGGCAATACAGTATATTATCTTCAGGTTAATGGCAAGTATTACTATATTACAGTTACTGATTGTATGGATGTTCTACTAATGAACAAGGGCGACAAGGTAACTATCACTATCGATGGCAAGGCTGATGGCACATTCATCAAGGCAAAGACCATAAAAAAGTAATTTAAAATAAATAAAAAGAAAACACATTTTCATAATAGAAACTGCCATAACGAAGTTTTACTTTCGTTATGGCAGTTATTTTTGTATTACGACAAGGTGGAATGAATTGAAAATTAAAAATGGAGAATTGAAAATTAACAGTCTTGCAGACAGCAATTATAAGCGGGCGGATATCATCTTCCTGTCAATATAATAGATGTGGGGTGCGGGTGTCCAGTGGACACCTATGCGAAGCAGAAGCACCGACCGAGGCGGGAGCCGAGACAGCCCACCCGAAATTCTCAGTTTTAAATTCTCAATTCTCAATTAAAATGTTGTCAAAATATTTTGGTATTGCGACAAGATTTGTAGAATGTGAAAATGATACAATTATCGTAGGGGCGGATATTATCCGCCCGTTTTACATTATCTAAACATCTATGTAGGCGGGCGATTGATAATCGCCCCTACGGAGATAAAATAAAAATAAATTTCACATTAAAATAACGGAGCAGTAAAAAACTGCTCCGTTATTCACTAATTCTTGTTATAGCACTTTTATATATGAATGTTTATTTTGTGCTGAATTCGGCTTTGCCCTCTTCAGTGTCACGGTAGTACTGGGTGAATGGCTTGAAGCGTTCCTCTGACTCCCAAATCTCCTTTGCCTTTGGTGCCCATGATTTTGCGTATGCGTCGCACTTTGCACAAAGTGTTTCTGCACTCTCTGGGCAGGTTAGGTTGGTCGATTTTGCACCAGTTTTTGCGATAATATCACGCAGCTTGTCTGGATTTTCAAGCATAGGACAAGGACGAAGCATATTGTCATTGAATGGCTGTCCCTTGTAGTACTGCTTGAATAGTGGAGAGCGTAGACATTCTAGCACACTCTTTTCTCTAATATTAGAGTCACTATAGTGAATGAATACACAAGGCTCTGCATCGCCCTCACTGTTGATATGAAAATAGTTTCTACCACCAGCGATACAGCCACCAACATATTCGCCATCATTTTGGAAGTCAACGACGAATATTGGCTTGCCACCATATTGTTTACGGTTGTTTCTAATTGTGTGGTATACCTTTTCTCTCTGCTCTGGTGTGAGTAGAAGATCGGTATCACTGTCAGAGCCTACTGGCATATAGTGGAAATACCAAGCGTAGATAGCGCCGTTATTAATCATCAAATCATAGAATTCATCGGACACAACAGCGTCACAGTTAGCACTGGTGTAGCATACAGAACAGCCGTATACAAGTTTGTGCTTGTGTAGGAGCTGCATTGCCTTTAGCACCTTGTCGTACACACCGTCACCACGTCTAGCGTCTGTAGTCTCCTCTGTACCCTCAATGGATAGGGCAAATGCTAGATTGCCAGCCTTCTTAACGTCTTCACAGAACTTGTCATCAATGAGTGTTCCGTTAGTAAAGCAGAGGAAGATACAGTCCTTGTTCTCCTCAACAAGAGTGAGCACCTCTTTTTTCTTCACTAGTGGTTCACCGCCAGTGAACATAAAGAAATGAGTGCCAAGTGCCTTTGCCTCGGTAATAACTCTTCTCATTTCATCAAGAGATAGGTTAGATTTGTTGCCGTACTCTGATGCCCAGCAACCCTTGCACTTTAAGTTGCAGGCAGAGGTTGGGTCCATCAGGATAACCCAAGGGATATTGCACTTTAGCTTCTCTCTGTTAGTACGCAACGCCTTTGTACCGTTTAGACCAGTATCGATGGCAAATGTGAGCATTAGCTTGGTTGCAAATTCTTGGTCAACGTCCTCCATAACTCTGTATAGTGCACTGTGCCAGGTGTTATCTGGATTTGTGATAACGTCTCTAACAGAGTCCCAGTTGGTAGGAAACTGTTTACCAACTGCTTTTTCTGCGACATTAAGTAGCTTTGGAATATTCTTTTTTGGATCCTTGTACACATATTTCATTAGGCGTTTGCCAATGGCGTGTAGTGCTTGTGTTTTGATATCCATTTTTGTCCTTCCGTTATGCTAGATTTGGCTCGATTACATTACCTCTGGAGCGTCAATCTTTAGCATAGTTAGTATATTTTTGATTGTATTCTTAACAGCAGTGCATAGGAATAGTCTAGCCTGCATTAGCTCCTCATCGTCTATCATAACATGCTGTGCATTGTAGAACTTGTGGAACAATGTTGCTAGCTGGGTAACGTAATGAGTTACCTTTGCTGGGTCATATTGCTTTGCTGCAGAAATAATTTCGTCAGTTAGACCAGCAAGATGGGAGATAAGCTCTCTCTCCTCATCGCTGTTGAGCATATCTAGCTGTGCTGGAGTAGGTGTCTTTAGCTCAACACCTTGCTCCTGTGCCTTGCGAATAATTGAGCAAATTCTAGCATGAGCGTATTGAACATAGTACACTGGGTTGTCGCTACTCTGCTTTGCTGCAAGCTCTAGGTCAAAATCAAAGTGAGAGTTTGGCTCACGAAGATTGAAGAAGAATCTTGCTGCGTCGATAGGCACCTCATCAAGTAGTGTGTTAAGAGTGATAGCCTTGCCAGAACGCTTTGATAGTTTGATTGTTTCGCCCTCACGAACAAGACGTACCATCTGCATAATAACAATATCTAGTCTGCTAGCGTCAAGACCGAGTGCTGTAAGAGCAGCCTTCATTCGTGGTACATATCCGTGGTGGTCAGCACCTAATACGTCGATAGCCTTGTCGTATCCACGAGTAACAAGCTTGTTGTAGTGGTATGCGATATCTGGCACGATATATGTTGGCAGACCATTGGCACGAATAAGAACGATATCCTTTTCGTTACCGAACTCGCTAGCCTTGAACCATAGTGCACCATCCTGTTCGTAGGTGACACCCTTTTCCTTTAGTGTGTCGATGATGGTCTTAACAGAGCCATCGTTGTGAACTGTTGACTCCTTGAACCAGTTGTCATATACGATACGGTATCTCTTTAGGTCAGATTCTAGACCTGCAATATTCTTTGGTAGAGCGTATGATACGAGTGCGTTTCTTCTCTCATCGCTGTCGACGTCAACATATTTGTCGCCATTTTCTGCTTTGAAATTCTCTGCGTGGGCGATGATATCGGCACCATGATATGCATCCTCTGGCATCTCAATATCCTTGCCACAAGCTTGGAGATATCTAACCTCTAGTGAGGTAGCAAATTTCTCGATTTGATTACCACTGTCGTTAACATAGAACTCTCTCTGAACATCGTATCCAGCAGCATCAAGCACAGATGCAAGACAGTCACCAATAGCGCCACCTCTAGCGTTACCGATATGCATTGGGCCAGTTGGGTTAGCTGATACGAACTCAACAAGGATTCTCTTGCCCTTGCCATAGTCAGAACGTCCGTAGCTGTCGCCCTTGTTAATGACGTCTAGCACAATCTCGCTATAATATCTGTCTGATAGGTAGAAATTGATGAAGCCAGGTCCAGCAATCTCTGCTCTGTCGATAAGTGTATCAGTCAAATCTAGTGCACTGATGATTGTTTCTGCAATCATTCTTGGTGCCTTGTGATATGCTCTAGCACCAGCCATAGCGATATTGGTTGAAAAATCACCGTTTTTCTTGTCAGCAGGCTTTTCAATAATGAATGATGGTAGCTCTGCCTCTGGTAAATCGCCATTTGCTGTAGCTGTCTTAATAGCCTGCAAAATCTTTGATTTTAATATTTCCTGTGTTTCCATTACTATTTTGGACATTTTGGATTATCTCCTATTGTGTAATTCTGTAGTTAATGATTACCTCATTTTGTGAGGTTAGTGCACCACTGACGTCAATATCGTAGCAAAATGTGAACTTGCCCTCAGTGTTGCCGTATTCTGTCTCTATGCTTTTGCCGTAGATACCCATTAGCATATCGCCATACTCGGTACCATAGTTGCATAGATTACGCTTTGAGCGTTCGATGATTAGACAAGAGCTGTATGGTCCTGATTTTATCATCTCGACTCTTTTCTCATCCTTTGAGATATTTAGAGTAGCTTTGATTGGTGCCTTTGGTGGCTCCTGCTCCTCGTTATATTTTATTATGTAGCTATCATCGGTTTGGTCGATTGTGCCGACAGTAGTCATTTCGATTTTGTCGGTTTCTGGACCATATTTTTGCTTGCCGATGATGGTTATTAGCGCCTTTTTCATTAGTTATATTACCTTAAAAATATCAATAAATTCGCATCTGTCATCGATGCTCTCACCTAGTAGCGTGTTCGCAACATTGCAGAAATTCTGTGCCTTGTCTGATACATAGAACTTTTGTGTGCTATTGTGCTCTGGTGAGTTGCACATATTTCGTTCTTCAAGGACTGATTTAACATATCTTGCTTCCTCTAGTCCAGTGTCGATAAGTGTAACGCTGTCACCAGCAATTTTTTGTATTATTGGTGCTAGGATAGGGAAGTGGGTACAACCTAGGATAAGTGTGTCGACACCCTTTGCAAGAATAGGGTCGATATATCTGCGCACAGCACCATTGGTGATTTCGTCATCAATGTCTATCCAGTTGTTTTCAACAAGTGGAATGAGCATAGGACAAGCGACAGAGTACACCTCGGCATTAGGGTTGAGCCTTTGTATCTCTTTGTCAAATGCACCACTGTTGATTGTTGCGCTAGTACCCATAACACCGATTTTGCCATTCTTACTAGCACTGACAGCAGCTCTTGCAGATGGCTTTGCGATACCAGTTGCTGGCTCGGATAGATTCTCTATAGTTTTTTCAGCAACAGTGCTAACAGTACCACAAGCGACAACAATCATTTTGCAATCGAATGTGCGTAGGAATTTTATATCCTGTGCTGTGTATGTTTCAATGGTTTCATTTGACCTAGTACCATATGGCACACGACCGGTGTCACCAAAATATACTATATCCTCGTTAGGTAGTATCTTTTTCATAGCACGAACAGTGCTCAGTCCACCTAGTCCAGAGTCAAATATACCGATAGGTCTTTGGTCCATTATATCTTTCCTCCACGCTGGAGTGCATAATCAATTAGCTTGTCGATGAGCTCGGTGTATGGTGTGCCAACAGCCTCAAATAGCTTTGGATACATGCTGATAGGTGTCTGACCAGGGATTGTGTTAATCTCGTTTAGTAGTACCTTGCCATCGTTAGTTACAAAGAAATCGCATCTGCTTAATCCTTCACAGCCAAGTGCCTTGTATGCATGTAGTGCAGCCTTGCGAACCTCGTCACGCTTTTCCTTGCTAATAAGTGCTGGAATATGTAGCTCTGATGCTGGATTGTTGTACTTTGCGTCGAAATCGTAGAACTCTGCTGCAGCGATAATCTGTCCGACCTCTGCTGCGATAGGCTCGTCATTACCGAGAACAGCACACTCAACCTCGTGACCCTCGATAAATTCCTCTAGTACAGCCTTTTTGTCCTCTTTTAGTGCGATTTCGATACCCTGCATTAGCTCCTCTTCATTGTGAGCCTTTGATATACCGACTGATGAGCCAGCGTTAGCAGGCTTAACGAAAATAGGGTAGCCCAGCTTCTTCACAGCCATATCGATACAACGCTTGCTGTCCTTTTCGTACTCGAATTTTGTAAATGAGCACCACTTTGCTTGGGCAATACCGAATGCATCAGCAACAGCGTTGGTAACAGCCTTATCCATACAAGAGCCAGATGAGGTGGCGTCACAGCCAACGAATGGTATCTGTGCAAGCTGTAGCAAACCTTGAACAGTACCGTCCTCACCATTCTTGCCGTGTAGCACTGGGAATACACAATCAAGTTTGATGGTGCTACCATCCTCAACGACTATACCGTGGATAGCTGTGTCAGGTGAGATATAAGCCTTCTTTAGTGTCTTTGACTTTAGCCACTCGTCATTAGGTAGTAGCTCAATATCGTCGTTAAATAGATACCATTCACCACTCTTGGTGATACCAAGTAGTGTGATATCATATTTTGATTTGTCTATGTTTTTGATGATGCCCTGTGCAGATACACAGCTAACGTCGTGCTCTGATGATGCACCACCAAATAGTATTGCTAATGAGATTTTGCTCATAATATCCCTTCCTTGCTTATGGACATATTCGTACTATTTTATCATACTTTAATTATAATATCAATATTACAAATTGCACAATTATAAAATAAATTATTTTTAATTATATAAATAATATATAACATTGATAAAAAAATAGTGACAATGGCGACATTTGGTGTTATAATGCTAAATGTATATGGCAAAATGCCAAATTTATCTGAAAGGAAGACCAGTTGTGAAGGAAAAAGGTAATTCTAATGACGCTTTAAGCAAGAACCTAAAGAATAAGACTGTGGTTGTTCCAATTTTATTTGCAATAGTTGTTGCTATACTTGTTATTATTATCAGCAGTCCTGCTATCGGATTGTTCCCTAGTGGCAATCATGATGATGCATTGACTACTACTGCACCTACACAAACTACGGAGTATGTCGCTAATGAATACGTACCAAACAAATAGAATTAGACGCTCGATATTTGACTTTTTGTTCGCAGCATTAATTACTATGTTCATTATGTTTGCGATACTATCTCCAACACTTGGTAACTCTAATTTTTGCAAATCCTATTCTAACAGGGATGCTTCTGTTACTACCGAGCTTCAGGAACAGCTAAAGTCTGCTACTGACGAGATCGCTGAAAGGACTGGCATTGTGCCACAAGCATTTGATTTTGCTGTTGGTAGCAAGAAGATTTCTTCTGTGCAAAAGGAGATTATCGAGGCTGTATATTCTGGCAATAATTTTGATTATACCGACAGTGCCGGTATCGAGAATGCATATAACAATGGTATAAAGGAATATTATCGTTTCAACGGATTAGAGCTTGATGAATCACTGCTTGACACAGCTGTTCCTATGGCGTGCTCTGCGTTTAACAAGGTGTTCAGCATTAGAAATATTACAGAGATGCGCAATTTTATTGCTTTGCTATCAAAGTATTCTATAGTATTTGCTGCTGCATTCCTTGTGCTTGCTGTACTTGTTGGATTGAAGATATTTGATCTTCACGGTGGTAGAACAAAGGTGTTTAGTCACTACGGTTCATCACTTATCTGTGTCGGTAATTCACTAATTCTCATCGCAATTTGTGATATTTTCATCCATTTTGCTGATAGATTATATTTGACTAACAATGTATGCTTTAACTCTGCATTTTCTAGTGCATCAAAGATATATTTTATATGTCTTGCTGTTTTCGGTGTCGCATTTGATATCGGTGGAGTTAGTATGATTAACTATGTCAAGAGATATTATCACTCAAAGGCAAAGAAGCAAAAGCAAGAGGATGATATCAATCGCTCTCTATACGTTGCTCGTATGGATGGAGAGGATATGACAATCAAGCAGATTGTCGACGAAAGAAGAAAGGAATTCAAAGATGGAACTAATTGAGGTTTTTAATACATTAGAAAAGAGACTTAGTGACGTTAACAATGATTTAGGCTTTAAAAAATCATCTGTTACTGATGATGCTATTACATTCTCTGGCAAAAAAGGAGTGTATCGTGTAGTATTCGATAAGGATAGCGATATTCTTCAGTTTGAGTGTGCATACGAGGACAATGGTGATGAGACAGAATACAACACTATTTCTCGTAGCTTGTTTGAGCTAGAGCATGTTGACGACAGAGATGTTAAGTCAATCGGTAATACTATTACTGACGAGGTTGAGCGTTTATACAAGGTTAGAAAGCAGGTTAATCTCGACAAGGTGAAGATGCCAAAGGCTGTATCTAGAAGCAAGGCAAAGAATGGTATCATCAGCTACGACGTTGACTCTTTAGCGAATCGTTTTGGTGCTCTTTATCCAGAGATGAAAGATTTAATTAAGATGAATATCGTCCAGTATAACATGTTCCTACCAGAGACATTCTTTATGGAATACGGTACTCCAAAGGTGCTTGACGTTATCAAGAATGGTACCTCAAAGGAGAGAGAAAAGCTATTCAAAATGCTTGGTGAGGTATTTGAGGACGGTACTAATGAGGTACAGGATATTATCGGTGTAACTATTCTTGGTGAAATGAAGAATGACCCAGAGATGATGGCTGTTGCTGACAAGTATATGACCGAGTATATGGCTGGTCCAGTACACGAGATTAACAAACTTACTAGCAAGAAGAATCGCTTTACAAAGCGCCTTGCTAACCCACCAGCATACAAGCCAAAGAAGAACAAGGCATTCTCTGTTTCTAATGCGCTTGGTCAACAATAATTTATAGGTTCTAGGAGAAGAAAGTGATGAAAGAGAAAATTCTTAAAAAGGGTGTTATATTGCCTCTTGTAATAGGGATTGTCTTGGCAGTCGCTTTCTCTATTTTTTTGCACAATACCACACTTTTTCAGCCAGTTAGCGATGGTACAGTGATGGCATATCATGATGAGATTGGTGCTGATGCTGATATTGTTGAAAAAGACAGGATTAGTGATTATAGCGCTAATGATTGTATTGGTAGTATTTCTGCTGGTGACGAGGTGTTTGTTGTTAGATACAACGCTGATTATGCTAATTCTGCCAGCTCGTTGTCATTTATCGGTGGCACAGAGATTGGCAAGGGCATTAGCTACCTGCAGACTAATTCTTATGACATAGACAAGCTTACTAAGGTTAAGCATATGGATTACAGTGGAGCGTTTGGAGAGCACAAATATGCTTATTCCTATTCAAAGGAATACCCATCCAAGCAGGCGCTTTTGTCTGACAATACTGATATTAACAAGGGTATTATATTGGTTTATCAGTCTGTTGAGGGATACGGATTATCGTCCAGTTACACAGCCTTGGCTTATGAGGAGGTGCAATGATGCAGTTAAAATCGACTAGAAAAATTATGTCAATTATTCTTGCTGTGGTTATTGCACTAGGAGCAGTAATGTTCTCGTTCTCCACAGTGCTTTCATCCACATTTGCAAAAAAAAGTTTCATCGTTAAGCATATTGTAACGAATGAGCTTGTTGACGAGTGTGACAGACAGCTTGGTGTTAAGTTTGAGGCACTTGAGCGCAAAACTGGTATTCCTGCTAGGGTGTTTGAAACAGTTAAGCAATCGTATAGCACTAGAGATGCTCTTTTGCAATCAGCAGAGTATATGTTTGATGAGAATGACTCCACACTCTATAATGACAACCGAGTTGATTATTTCTATGGACTTTGTGTTGAGTATTTAGAGGGTAACGAGTTTAAGTATAACGAGAAGAATGTTAGAGTGATTGCTGACGAAGCTGCAAGGATATATTCTGACAGCGTTGGTATTCACAATGCTGATGAGATAGGGGATTATGTTGAGCATATCCACCATCTTAATGCAAGAGTGCAGAGCGTTGGTCTGATGCTCGTCGTTGTTGGCGTTGTTCTGCTACTAGTTTTGTTCAAAAAGCTTCAAGAGGCTATTTTGTATATCGGTGCTGGCATTATGGCTGGTGGAATAAGTACATTTTTCGGCGCGATAGTGGCGATTGTCACAAAGGCTGGCAACAGTCCTGTCGTGTCACCTATGATTTATCAGCAGAGCTTTGCATCGATGGTGACGTCTAGTATGACACGCCTAGTGCTTGCTGGTCTGATGGTGCTAGTTTTAGGTGTTCTAGCATTTGCATATGGTGCATATAAGATCAATTTGGAGCAAAGCCGAAAGGATAATCGTTTCTCCAAGATTATAGTTAAATTATAGTAGTATTACACAATACGACTAGCGATTTGCTGGTCGTATTATTTATTTTATTGACGAATATGTGCAAAATATGAGCAAAGTTCGGCATAAGTATTTATGATATTGTTAAAATTTTGTCAATCTGTTGCTATTTTGCACAAAGTTATATGATTAACATTGACAAAAAATTGAATATCTATATAATAGGTACTATGCACTTTTTGAATGCATATATATTATGTAATAAATTTAAGAGAGGATATATTATTATGGCAAGAGTATTTAACTTTAGTGCTGGTCCATCAACACTCCCAGAGAGCGTTTTGGCAAAGGCTGGCGCAGAAATTATGGATTACAAGGGCAGTGGACAGTCTGTTATGGAAATGTCTCATCGTTCAAAGGTATTTGACGATATTATCAAAGAGGCAGAGGCTCTTATGAGAGAGCTATATCAGATTCCAGACAACTACAAGGTGCTATTCCTACAGGGTGGTGCATCTGCACAGTTCTCTGCAATTCCACTAAACTTTATGAACGGTAGTGGCAAGGCTGACTATATCATTACTGGTCAGTGGGCAAAGAAGGCTTTTCAGGAGGCTCAAAAGTACGGTGATGCAAAGGCTGTTGCTTCATCTGCTGACAAGACCTTCTCATACATTCCAAAGACAAAGGCAGAGGATTTCCGTGAGGACGCTGACTATGTTTATATCTGTATGAACAACACTATCTACGGTACTATCTACAAGGAGCTTCCACCAGTAGGTGACAAGGTGCTTATCGCTGACGTATCATCTTGTGCTCTATCAGAGCCACTTGATATTAGCAAGTTCGGTGTAGTATATTTTGGTGCACAGAAGAATGTTGCTCCAGCTGGTCTTGTTGTTGCTATCATTCGTGAGGACCTACTTGGCAACGCTAGAGATATCTGCCCAGTTATGATGAACTACAAGATTCAGGCTGACGCTGATTCTCTATACAACACTCCACCTTGCTGGACTATCTATATCTGCAAGCTAGTTCTTGACTGGATTAAGGAGGAGTTCGGCTCACTAGAGGCTATGAAGGCTCATAATGAGAAGAAGGCTGCTATTCTTTACAACTTCCTTGACAACTCAAAAATGTTCAAGGGCACAGTTGTTCCAGAGGACAGAAGCCTTATGAATGTTCCATTTGTAACAGATAGCGATGAGCTAAATGCAAAGTTCATCAAGGAGGCTACAGAGGCTGGCTTCGTTAACCTAAAGGGTCACCGTTCAGTTGGTGGTATGAGAGCTTCTATCTACAATGCTATGCCTATCGAGGGTGTTGAGAAGCTTGTAGAGTTTATGGCAAAATTCGAAGCAGAGAATGCATAAGAGGGTAATATAATGTTTAATGTAAAAACACTTAATAAAATTTCTAATGTTGGACTAGTTAAGTTCGACACAGCAAAATATGCTATCAGTGATGATTGCGAAAATCCAGATGCAATTATGGTGCGTTCTGCATCAATGCACGATATGGCTATGCCAGAGTCACTACTTGCTATCGCTAGAGCTGGTGCTGGTACAAACAATATCCCAGTTGCTGATTGTGCACAGCAGGGCATCGTTGTTTTCAATACTCCTGGTGCTAACGCAAACGCTGTAAAGGAACTTGTAATTCTTGGTATGCTCCTTTCTGCAAGAAAGGTTACAAAGGCTATTGATTGGTGCAAGACCATCAAAGATGAGGGTGACAATGTTGGCAAGACTGTAGAAAAGGGCAAGTCAGCATTCGCTGGTCCAGAGCTTAAGGGCAAGACACTTGCTGTTATCGGTCTTGGTGCTATCGGTCGCTTGGTTGCAGAGGCTGCTGTTGATCTTGGTATGGATGTTATTGGATATGATCCATTCTTGCCAGAGGATGCACAGCTAAAGAAGGGTATCACTGTTAACAACAATCTTGATGAGCTATTCCCAGTTGCTGATTATATCACTGTTCACGTTCCTCTAACACCAGATACAAAGCATATGATTAATCGAGAGACTATCGCTACTATGAAGGACACTGTTCGTATTATGAACTTTGCTCGTGGCGACCTTGCTGATAGCAGTGCTATTATCGAGGCTCTTGATGAGGGCAAGATGGCTTGCTATGTTACTGATTTCCCAAGTGCAGATGTTATCGGTGTTGATGGCGTTATTGCTATTCCTCATCTTGGTGCTTCTACTCCAGAGAGTGAGGAGAACTGTGCTGCTATGGGTGCTATGGAGCTTATCGATTTCCTTGAGAATGGTAATATCAAGAACAGCGTTAATATGCCAACTGTATCAGTAGCTCGTACTGGCTCTGTTCGTATCACTGTTATCCACAAGAACCAGCCAAATATGATTGCTACAATCACTGACACAATCTCAAAGGATGGCGTTAATATTGCTTCATTCGAGGACAAGAATAGGGGCGAAATCGCTTATTCTGTTATCGATTGTGACAGCGACGTATCAGAGAATGTTAAGACTGATATCGAGGCTATTGACGGTGTTATCCGTGTAAGAATCATCAAGTAAGATATAAAGTATTTAAAGGACTGTGCTTTGGTACAGTCCTTTTTTGTATTTTTGATTGAATTTGTAAGAATGTAGGTATATAATTAATATGAGAATAATATTTTAGGAGGATATTATGAAACCGTTGACAAAAAAGAAAAAGACTGGCTATGCCTTTGGCATATTTACCGAGTCATTGTTATATAATATGTTTTATACATATTATTTGACCTTCTTGATTGAAATCGCTGGTATCGAGGCAAAGTTTGCATCAATCGTTATTTTTATCTCGATTGCATGGGATGCTATTACTGATCCTATGATAGGCAACTATACCGACAGACCTGGTGTCGACAAGCGTAAGATTATGAAAATGTCACTTGTGCCACTTGGATTGTTCTTTGTACTTGCTTGGACCACAGTTGGTGCTGGATTTAGCTCACAGCTGGTAAAGATTATTGTGTACACAGCAATTACTATGCTCATATGGCTATTCTATACTATGTACACCATACCATACTATGCTGTTGTTGCAGAGCTAACAGAGGATTATGATGAGCGTACAGAAATTCGTTCGCTTGCATCTCTTGTTAACGCTGGTGCTGTAGGTTTGGGTAATATTCTACCTGCACTCGTTCCTACAATAGCTATCATTCTTGGCAAACGTTTTGAGTCAAATGCATACGCTGTTGTCGCTGCTTTGGTTAGCATTATGTCAATCGTGCTAGGTATTGTTTGTTGCAAGTCATTAGAGGGTGTATATGAGCCTAAAAAGGCTAATGGCAATATGTCTGCATCACAGAAAATTAGCCTAAAAGAAACATTCAAATCGTTTAGTGACGTTCTACGCCTAAAGCCTGCAAAATGGTTCTTCTTGTTCGTATTTTTCTTCCTACTAACAGGCTCAATGATCCAGGCAAATCTGACCTATATGGTTATCGATTGTATCGGTATGGAGTATGATACAGGTATTGCTGTTGTTATCATAACATTGGTTATTGCAATGGGTATCACAGTACCTATCGTTGAGAAAATTGCTGAAAAGAAGGACAGACGATTTGCTGTTATCACATTCCTCAGCATTGTTTTCGTTGGTGAGATTGTTATTAAGATAATCGGTCTAGACGTTAAGGTTGGTTCATTCCCTATAATGTGTATTGTTAGCCCAGCACTACTTGGCGTTGGTAATGGTACATTTTGGACCTTGTTCTACTCAATGGGATATGATTTGGTAGAGCTTGATGAGTTCAAGCATGGTGTTCGTAGAGAGTCTACTATTACAGCATTGCCACAGCTCATTCAAAAATTCGGATCAGCATTCGGTATTCTTATTGCTGGTCAGCTATTATCATTCTATGGATATGATTCATCAGCCGATGTTGCTGGTAAGGAAGATTTGATCGTCAGAGTAACTGATCCAAAAATCATCAATGGTATGGAAAATATTGCAACCATTATTCCAGCATGTTTCCTACTTCTTTCTATCATAGCGTGTATCATTTACCCAATGACTAGAAAGACAGTTAGTGCATTAATGCTACAGCTAGAGAAAAAGAGAAATGGTGAGGAATACACCACCGAGGGTATTGAGCATATTCTATAAAATATAGCAATAAAAAAGACCTAGTACATTTTGTACTAGGTCTTTTTTGTTACATTTTTATTCTGACATATATTTTTAGTAATCCTAGGAATGCATACAGTATTGCATACAGCACTACCTGATGACCTAGGTAGAACCATAGGCTGTTGCGACCAACAAATGCAAATAGCTTTGCTCTCCTTTTGTATGTCCACTCTGGGAAACTGCCATTCTTTGCATATTTGCCGACGAATGCACCAAAGATGAACATAAATATCCAAGGTAGAATGGAGAAATAATCTGCACTGTGGAACTCGGCATTATAAAAGCCTAGCGGCATAAATATATTCGTCTTAAATGCTGGCAAATCAATTAGACCGAACAGCATTGTGCCATCGCTGATACCATATGTTAGCAGAAATAGCACAAGCATTATTCCAGCACCTAGAGTTGCATTCGTCCTCTCTATCAGTGGCATCACTAAACCAGTTATTATCATACAAATACCTAGACAGGATAATATACCGAAATATATTTCTGCACCGTAGATATGCAGTATTTTTGGCATAACGAATGCTGTGACAAATGTCACTATCAGTCCACCACCTAGGACTATGAAACCTCGTTTTATGGTGTTGCGTGACAGCCTAGAGCAAATGCCAGATATTATGATGAATATGCTCCAAAATATTGGCTGTAGTATGCATAGCTTGTTGAATATGTCATATCCCCAGTCGACGCTCAGTATATCACCAGCATCAAGGAAGAAATGATGCACTACCATAGCCAGTATCGCAAAGCCTCGTAGCTCGTCTAGTAGCTCAATTCTTTTCTTTTTTTCATTCATATTGTTGACCTTTTCCATACAAATATAATACTTTATTTAAAAATCGTTGTAAATACCTATTTTATATGTTATCATTATAATAGCGAGAAACGAGGTGCTTTTATGAAAGAATATAATGTTTTGCAATATGGTGCAAAGGGCGATGGCGTTACTAATGATGCCTTTGCTATCCAGCACGCTATTGATGACTGTGCTAAGAATGGTGGTGGACAGGTAGTCCTACAATCTGGCAAGGTGTTTTATAGTGACTCCATTAAGCTAAAGGCAAATGTTGATTTGCATATCCAAAAGGGTGCTAGACTAAAGGCAACGTCAAATATTGACGGATATATTCGACCAAACAAGCTTATCAATGACCCAAAGACAGCACTTATTGGCAACCCAGTTACTGGCAAGCCAAGCTTTGTTTTTATCTATGCATACGAGGCTGATAATTGCACCATCAGTGGTGAGGGTGTTATCGATGCTAATGGCCACGCTTTTGTTCAGCGTAAGGACCAGTATTATGTAACTGGTGATTTTTATCCTCGTCCAACAGTAATGTATGTTGAAAAGAGCAATCATATTACCTTTAAGGAGTTTACAGTTGTTGATGCTCCATTCTGGACATTGCATCCAGCTGGCTGTGACGACGTTCTTATCGACAGAATTAGGATTTTGAACGACCTTGACGTCGCAAATTCTGATGGTATTGACCCTGACCATTGTAGCAATGTTCGTATTCTTGGCTGTCATGTTACTTGTGCAGATGATTGTATTTGCCTAAAGGCATCAAAGGGCAATGCAGAGTACGGACCTTGTGAGAATATTATTATTGACGGCTGCACACTTGTTTCTACTTCGGCTGCTATTAAGATTGGTACAGAGGGTGTTGGCGATTTCAAGAATGTTATCGTGTCGAACTGTATTATTAGCAAATCTAATCGTGGTTTGTCTATTCAAATTCGTGATGGTGGCTGTGTTGAGAATGTTAGCTACTCTAATATTATGATAGAAACTCGTAGATTTTGCCCAGATTGGTGGGGCACTGCAGAGCCTATCGTTATCACAACCTTTAACCGTGATGAGAATACAAAGAGCGGTACTATCAAGAATATCGATTTCTTCAATGTTAGAACTAATGGTGAAAATGGTGTTCTTATCCACGGTAATCCAGATAATATTATTGAGAATGTTACATTTGAAAAATGCGATATCAAGCTCAACAGAACGTCAAAATGGGCTACTGGTCTATATGACCTTCGTCCTTGTCTTGACTGGGGTGTTGAGAAATATGATAACTCTGCATTCTTCATTAGATATGCAAAGAATGTAACTATTGAGAAAACAAGGACCTCTTGGGGTAATATTTGTGATGATTACAAGCACGCTATTGACGCAGAGAATGTTGAGAATTTGGAGCTCATCCGTTTCTCTGGCAAGGCTGTTAGCCCTGATATCGAGGATATCAAGCTAAACAATGTTAGATTAGTAAAGTGAGGATGAATTATGGTACAGCTAAAGGGATATAAGATTAATTCTATCAGCTTTGAGAACAAGGTGCCTAATGGCACAGAGCTAAAGCTACAAAATCAGGTTAAATATAATGTTAACTATATGGATACAGAGAATGTTTGTGTCGGTATATTGAACTTTAGAGTTAGTGACTCAGATATGCAACCATTTGAGATTAAGGTTGAGATGATGGCAGAATTCGTATATGAGCCATCTGACGAAAAGCCAGATATTCATACAGCATCATTCGACCAACTGTTTCCATTTTTGCGACAGACAATTAATACTATCACAGCGACAAGTGGTATGCCAGGTTTGATGATACCTATTATGACACTTAATCGTGATGCTGTATCACTTGGCAAGCCAGAAAATAGTGATGAGGGGAGTCCTTTGAACTAATGGCTAGCTTGTGTGATGATTGCTGGTATAATACCTATAATGAAGATGATGACGAGTATTATTGTGACCTTCAGCTAGATGAGGACGAATACGCTCGTATGCTGCAGGAGGCTGGCAGAAACAAGCCTTGCAAATATTTTCGCCCTGATATTGGTGAATATGGTATAGTTAGAAAGCAGAATTGATGAGGATATATTTATGAAATTTTACTTGATTACTGACACCCATTATTTCAAAGAAGAGCTTGGCTGTAGTGGTAAGGAATATGATGAGTTTATGCGCTTTGAGCAGAAATGCTTTGCAGAGACTGCTAGCATTAATCGTTCCGTGTTCGATTACCTCAAGACAGCTGATGAGGCTGATACACTTTTGATTGCTGGTGACCTTTCATTCAATGGTGAAAAGGAGAGCCATCTAGAGTTTATTGAGCTACTAAAGGAGCTAAAGGCCAGTGGCAAGCGTATTTTTGTCGTTACAGCTGACCACGACTTTAAGGATGAGCCATTTGCGTTTAACGAAAATGGATGGTACACCCCAGAGGGCACAAAGAGAGATGACCTCTTTGATATGTACTATGAGTTTGGCTTTAAGGACGCTATCGCTGTTGATAGACAGCATCTCAGCTATGTTGCACAGCTTGATGATGGCGTTCGTTTGTTAGCACTCAACAATGATGGTAGCTCTACTGGCAAGCGTGAGTTTGATGATGAGCAGATTGCTTGGATTAAGGAGCAGTGCAAAAAGGCAAGGGACGATAACCAAATGCTTATTGCTATGAACCATTATCCTTTGCACCCAGGTCAGCCAATTCTATCACTCGTCAACACCTCATATCAGCGTGGTGGAGCAGAGGTTATGGATATGCTTGCTGATGAGGGCGTTCATCTTGTTTTCACTGGTCATATGCATAACCAGAGCATCAACTGTAAGGTTAGCCCAAATGGCAACAAGATTTATGACGTGTGCACTGGCGCTATCATCGCTGACCCAGCTATCATTCGTTTGGTTGACGTTATTGATGATGCAACTGTTGATATCAAGAGTATCGAAACACCAGATTTTGAATGGGATACAAACGGTAAGGATTGCAAGCAGTATTTGTCCGATTTGTTCGATAATATGATACTTAATATTCTTGGTGATATGAAGAATGACCCACAACGAGTTATGCGCAAGTTCGGTATCGCTGATAAGAAAAAGCTTGAGCCTATCGTTAAGTTTGCTGGTAAGATACTTAACTCTATCACTGTTGGCAAGCTCGCTAGAATCCTTTGGATTAAATGCGACAAGAGCATTCGCAAGATTAAGCTAAAGGACTATGCTGCAGAGCTTGTTCGTATCGTGTTTGAGGGCAACCAAGGTTTCGTTGAGGGCACACCAAAGGGCGATTTGTTCATAGGATTTTTGAACAGAATTAAGCCTATCCTCAAGAAAATCAAGGCAAAGACCTTTGACGGTCAGCCAGCTGATATTTATGATTTGTTGAAGAACAGTGCTGGTAATTACGATATCGATGATTACAACGCTACATTGATACTAAAATAATACATATTATTTACGAGAGTAGTCTAAGACTACTCTCTTTTTTTGTTCATTCTCACTTTGCGAGAGTGACTTTTTGGAATTATCGTGATATTATATTGGTGAAAGGGGAGATAGTGTGAATAGTAGTGATTTTGGTAAGTTTATTTGCCAGTTGAGAAAAGAGCAAGGATTGACTCAAATGGAGCTTGCTGAAAAAATTAATGTTTCTGACAAAGCGATATCACGCTGGGAGAATGGCAAAAATTATCCTGATATAGAGATATTAGAGGATTTGTGTGGAGTGCTCGGCATTAGTATTAGTGAGCTGATTGCTTGTAAAAGAATCGAGAGTAATGAAGAGGCAATTTCGATAACAGAGCATGCGTATATTGATGAGCTTATTCGTTCTAGAAAAAAGAAAAGAACGATTAAAACATTAGTTGGTGTATTCGTTGCCTTTTTGCTAGTGATTTTTATTGCTTTTTTTGTTTACAATTCTTACGGTGACGATATATATTCTGCTGTTGCTTTTTCAGAGAGCGAGGTAGTGCAGATTAACGAAAATGTCTATCGTGTGCCAAAGGATAATACTGATGCTTTTATGGAATATATGGCTAATCAAGGCTGGAGCATAATCTCACAGTATGGTGAAAAAACAGTGTTCGAAAAGGATGACAAGAAAGCTAACTGCAAGCTAGAGATGAAGAATCTTTACGCTGTATATAATGTGAGCTATGCTAGTAGTATAAGGTCTATCGAACAGCTCCTAAAGGATTGTCCTGAGTATTTTTTTGATTACGATAATTCATATTCATTTTTAGGTGTTGAGATATATGTATGGCAAATGGCAGAAGATTCGTTTTGTTGTGGTGCTCTTCCTTTAACAAATAGAAATAAGACACATGAAGAGATTTTTCGACTTGGATTTAATCCTGTATCAGTTGAGGAGATGAAGAGTATATTAACATATTGTGGCATACCTACGGGCGAATGTATTGTGTACCCATGCCAACAGCCTATATCAAGCTATTTGTACAATATTGATGATGAGTATGTAGAAAAGATTGAAGCATTATTCAGATAAAAAAGAGCTTTCAAGATTTATTCTTGAAAGCTCCCTTTTTATTTTTATACTATTTTGTAGTAGCTGTCTGGTGACCAGTAGAACCAGTAGCTATCTAGGATATACATTTTTGCTCTTTGACTACCTGATGGTATGCCGAAATATGTTGTGCCAGTTTTGTTACTGGTGTAGCCCTGTAGTCTTGGATCAACGATATATGGCACGCCCTGGATATATATTACTGGCCATTTGTGGATGACTCTGGAGCCATCACTGTTTTTGACCTCGCCAGCAGCAAGGAAAATGAATTGGTCATATTGCTTGTGTGTACCATATAGGTAATATAGGCATTCATTAAAGCTCATATTACAATCCATACAGCTCTCAAAATACTTTGTGTTGTTCTTTGAATGCCAGTCGTATATAGCTTTCATTCTGTCGTAGGTTGTGCTGTATTTTGATATGTCTACACTGTTGTGGGTCAACTCTTTGATTGCTGCTTTGCCAGAGGTATCAGTCTTTGTATAGTTTACCATCTGCTTGAATGATGCACCGCTTTTGACTGTTGTGCTCCTGACCTCACTCCAAGTGCTACGATATTTGTATCCATCAACACTCTTGTAGCTAGCAACTCGTACATAGTATTTCTTTGCTGGTAATGATGATATCACCTTTGATAGAGTAGTGTTCTTTGATACTATGGTTGTGCAAGTGTTTTTTCTGTTAAATTTTGAGCTGGTTGAATATTGTACAATATATCCGGTGCCAGTGGTGTTCTTGCTCCACTTAGCTGTTATCTTACCCTTTGCTGTGTATTTAACAGAGTTTAGTGTAGGTGCTGTAGGCTTGATTTTGAACGACTTTGTTATAGCACCAGAGTAGTTGTTTTTGAATGTGATTTTTACTGTAGCCTTGCCAGGCTTTATATTGTTAGAATATGTTAGGGTGTAATTTGTTGAAGAGATTGTTTTGCCTTCGCTATTCTTAACAGTTACAGTTGGCTTCTTTGCCTTGCCTGTATATGTGCAAGAGCTGTATGACAAGGTGTATTTGTCTGGATATGCTATTGTTTTGTAATCAGTTATAGCATCACATACGCTACACTTTCTATATGTAACACCAACTGAACCAGTTCTTGTAGAGGTGCTTGGCTTTGCCTTTGTATCGATTACCTTAACATAGCTATGTCCCTTTGCTTTGGCAACTACTTTGTATTGTGCATCGCATTGGCTACAGCCGTATACAGTTTCTCCGTCATAAACACAGCTAGCATTAATGCTGTAATTTTTATAGAAAGAGTGCTCGCAGGTGCTATCACCTGTATTAATCCATTCTGCATTTGAAGGTAATTCAAATGCAAATGCTTGAATGCCTAGCATAGTAATAATAATGAATGCTAGTGTCGCTAAAATAATACTAAATTTCTTTTTCATTGTTTCTCCTATAATTTATCCCATACTGGTTAGTATGGGATAGCTTTTGTCTATTTTAATCCTGGGATGATTGCTGTTGCGATACCAAAATATACTAGTAGCGATACAGCATCAACGATGGTAGTGATGAATGGCGATGACATTACAGCTGGGTCAAATCCTAACTTTTTTGCTAGGATAGGCAATGTACAACCGATAAATTTTGCAAACACGATTTCTAGTAGTAATGTTAGGCATATTGCCAAATCTACTATAAGCGTGATTTCGTCATTTTGAAATGCTAGATGGTCGATTAGCCAAATTTTTGCAAAGTTTACTACTGCAAGGCTTAGTCCACATAGGAAACCAACACGAATCTCTTTCCATACTACTTTGAAATAATCCTTGAACTGAATTTCAGCAAGGCTGATAGCACGGATGACTGTAACGCTCGCTTGTCCACCAGAGTTACCACCAGTATCCATAAGCATTGGGATGAATGCTGTGAGGATTGTCATAGTAGCAAGCTTATCCTCGAATCCAGTGATGATTGAGCCTGTGAATGTGGCAGATACCATCAGTAGTAATAGCCAAGGAAAACGGCTCTTCCATGTTTCAAAAACAGTGGTACGCAGGTATGTCTTTTCTGTAGGAAGAATAGCGTTCATCTTTTGGATATCCTCGGTATTCTCTTCCTGCAAGACGTCCATAGCGTCATCGACGGTGATGATACCGACTAAACGCTCTTCCATATCAACTACTGGTAGCGCTAGGAAATTATACTTGTCGAACTGTTGAGTAGCTAGCTCCTGGTCGTCCAATGTGTTGACGTAGATGACATTTGTTTCCATGAATTCGCCAACAATGTCCTCGTAGTCGTGGAGCAGAAGCTCTTTTACTGTGGTAACACCGATTAGGTGACGAGAATCATCGGTTACATAACAGGTATAGATGGTCTCCTTGTCAACACCAGTACGTCTGATACGCTTGAATGCATCCTCTACTGTCATATCTTTTTTGAGGTCTACGAACTCTGGTGTCATGATAGAACCAGCAGAGTCCTCTGGATATTTTAGTAGAGCGTTTAGTGATTTTCTTGTCTCGTTATCAGTGTTTTTTAGAATTCTTTTTACAAGAGTTGCTGGCATCTCCTCGATAACGTCTACGGCATCATCAAGGTACAATTCATCTAGCACCTCTTTTAGCTCGTTATCAGTGAACGAGTGAATGAGCGCCTCCTGTGAGTCAACCTCTAGCTCGACAAATGTGTCAGCAGCGTCCTCTTTGCTAAGTAGTCTAAAGAATAATAATCTCAAGCTATCTGGAAAGCCCTCAAATATGAACGCAATATCGGCTGGGTTCATTTCACTGAGGATTTCCTTGATTTTTGATAAATCCTTTTGGTTGTACAGTGTTTCAATTTCTTCAATGATTTCTTCAATTTCCAAATCCTTGATATCCATATTATCACCGTCCTTTGCTTTTATTCCTCGGAGTCAGTTATCTCCTCTGTGGCGAAGAATTCTTCTTCGTCGTCATCATTGACCTTAACAGTCAATCTCTTTGCTATAATGATGAATATAGCTAGTAGCACAAGTCCACCAACAACGCTAATAATGATAACATTGAACTCTGGTCGCTTGTAGAATAAAGAGTTTTCAACAAGAGAGGTGAATTCTGGGTCTACCATGTTAGCCTCAACCTCTTTCATTGTCATATCTAAATATTTGATTTTTACAGTGTATTGCTTGATTGTGCCATCAGAGGCGGTAACTGTGATATTGAATTCTGGCTCCGAGCCATTCTTTAGCTTGATTGCTGATGGCATATCACAGATAGCACCAGAGTCCTCTGTTCTAACAGTAAGGTTTACGTCCTCCATATCTTTTGGCACATATAGCTTGTAGCTAGTGGTATCTTCACTTAGTGCTGGATATAGCTCGCACAGCTCACCAGATAGCTCTGCTAGATTGCTGTTAGAATTAACGCTGTAATCCTCTAGATTTGTGTAGTCAAATCTGTAGATTGTAGAGCCATTCTCGTATTCTAGTGTGACGATAATACCAGTCTGACGATTTGCCTCATCAGTGTCGTAGTTGATGATAACGTCAGCCTTGCCACTAATCTTGTAGTCTTCTACAGCTGGTGTCTCATTTGGGTCAACAAGAGTGATGCCAAATTCGTGCAATCCAGGTGTGAATGGCAAATCAAATACAGCGTTTGAAAATGTGATTGATTTCAGCTCTGGTGTAGTGCTTGCCATAGCGTAGCTCGGTACTAATAGCATTAGTGCGATTAGGGCACATATGAATATTTTTGCAATTTTTTTCATACTATTCTCCAATAATATAGCTTTGTGCGTTTGCTTCTGCTAGTCTTTCGTTAACTCGATTGCTGTCGAGCTTTGTTGAAATGTAATATATTTGGTTGTCCTTGATTTTGTCAAAACGCTGGATTTCCTTATTTATAGCAGAATTAGTTATTTTGCCATTGTTTGGATTAACTCCAGTTATATCAACATTGACCTCTTCAATGAATTTTATTCCATCGCCAAGATCGTTAGTTAGACTCTTTGATAAATATCCAAATCCGTCGTTGAAGTTGCCATCAATATCATCTGGCAAATCACATTCGGTAAGGACGAACACTGTAACACCATATGTGTTCAGCTCTCTGATGATATCCTTGATATATGTGTATGCGTTGACACTGTTTGGATCCAAATAAGTGCTGTCGTCGTGGGTGTAAAACTTGTCACCATTCATGAGTGCCATAGTACTGTTTTGTGCTGGCACTACATTGTCCTTGTAGCAGGATATTCTAGCAACTGGCAGAATATCATTCTCTATAAGTGTTTTTACGGACTCCTTGGTAGCAGAAGATGGATTGCTGATAGCACCGTATGTGTCTATGCTTGCAAGGGTAGAGGAGTAGCCGATTGTTCCATCAGTCCTTTTTGCGTCGAACACAATGCTGTTGTATCCGTTTTGCTGGGTGTCAGTGATGACTGACTTTAGCATTACGGAGCCATCAAGACTCTTGCTGTCGACCATCTTGGCATGTAGACTGAGTGTCACCTCGCTCATTGATATCTGAGCACTGTTATTGCTGATAGCCTTTTGTGCTGGCACAGCGTGGCGTGTTATATATATGTCCATACCGGTGTATCCAACGGATATCAGTGCTAGTGATAGTACAATGATTAAGATTCGCTTTAGATTTTTTTGTCTTTTATTTTTCTTTCTAACAGCGTTTTCGTGAGCATGACGCTTCGTTTCGGTGTACTTGTCGCTGTAGTTACCGTCATATATGTACTTGTCTGCAAAATCAATCTCGTGTCCCTTTGGCTCTTCGGTCCAGTGGGAGTTGCGTTTTTTGTTTTTGTAAAATTGCTTTTTTCTTTTTTTGATTTCTGTTTTCATCAAATCACTGCGTTTTTCTTTAGTATTTCGATAGTTTCAGCTGGGTTTTCACTCTTGAAAACAGCAGAGCCAGCAACGAAAACATTAGCACCAGCTTTTGCTGCAATCTTGATTGTTTCAGCATTGATACCACCATCTACCTCGATATCAATATCCTTGTTTATCTTTCTTAGTTTTTCAATCTTTGGCATAGTGCTCTCCATAAAGCTCTGACCGCCAAATCCTGGCTCAACTGTCATAACTAGCACCATTGATAGCTTGTCTAGGTATGGCAAAACAGTATCAATATCAGTGCCTGGTTTAACAGCAAGTGCAGCCATTTTGCCAAGTGATAGAATTTTGTCGATAGTTTTTTCTGTGTCACTGTTGCTCTCAACATGAAAACAGATGATATCAGCGCCAGCGTTTGCAAAATCCTCGACATAGTCAATAGGGTTGCTAATCATTAGATGCACGTCAAATGGTGTTGTGCATACCTTTTTGATTGAGCTTACAACTGGTGCACCAATTGAAATATTAGGCACAAAGTGACCGTCCATTACGTCAACATGTATAAGCTCTGCTGTGGCGCATTTTTTTAGCTCAGCCTCTAGATTAGCGTAGTCGCTAGCTAGGATAGAAGGTGATATTTTTATTTGCATAACAATACTACTCCATTATATTTTGTTAAAATATTATACTCTTTTATTATATATAAATCAAGGAAAATAAATATCTTCCTATCATTTTGCACAAATGGGCTTTCCATTCTTTGTGCAAGGTGTATCGAAATATTGTAAAATGTTGACAAATTGTTAATAAACATATATAATTTTAGTATGTTAAAGTGATTTAAGGAGTTGTTTTTATGGGAAAGCTCAAATTAAACAAATCACAGCTTAACTGTGTTGTAGCTATGATAATCATCGTTGCTGGCTACGCTACAGAGAGAGTTGTTTCTATCGCATTCCAACCTGAAAAGAATTTTGCTATCATTATGGCGATGGCATTTACAGCACTTGTTGCTGTAGTATATTTCTTGATTTCAAAGACAGAGGACCCATTCTTTGGTTTGCTTGCTGCTTTGCTTGGATACAAGATGATGCCACCTAATATCACAATGCTTGACCAGACTAGCACTGATGGTAGCATGCTTTATTTCATCGTTAAGAAAGTCGCTGTTGTTATCTTTGTTCTGCTTATTCTAAAGCTTTATGAGGCACAGCCAAAGCCTAGAGCAATAAAGCCACTTGCTCTTCTCGGTCTGATGGTTATGATACCTTTCTTCACCACTATCGGACACAAGTTTGATGCATATTTTATGCAGGAAACTGGCAATATGCTCTTTGTATATTTCACTGATTTTATCTGCTACTCAATGGCAACAATTGTTATGGTCGGCTTTGCATACCAGAGTGGATATGAGTCATTGGTATTTGCGTCATATTTTGAATATGTTGCACTTGCTATTAACATTCTTCGCAGAGGTGTTATCATTATTGGTGGTCTTGTTGCTCACGAGCATGTTAGCAGAAGCTATTATGTATGGATTGCTATTTATGTTATTCTAATTATTGGTATCACTGTAGCAAAGAAAGTAAAGTATAAGAAAATCAATCAATAATTATTTCGGACTGTTCAGCATTGATGAACAGTCCTTTATTTTATATATTGTTTATACTTAATTTCTTGACAATTTATATGTATGTTGATATTATTATTTTGTAAAATTTTAATTTGGAGTGTTATGTGATGAGAGATATTGACAATCTCTGTGTTAATTGTTGGTCCGAGCTCACAGAGGGTGCTGTTTGTGCCGAGTGTGGCTACGACAATGATATAGAAAATGATATTGCATTTTTGCCAAAGCAGTTTGTTTTGCAGGATAAATATGTCGTTGGTGCTGTCAAGGATCGTGATAGCGATTCTGTTACCTATTCTGGATATGATGGCACATTGGACAAGCCTATCTTGGTTAGAGAATTTTTGCCAAAGGGCATCGCTAACAGATTAGAGGGCAATTCTACTGTTCATGTCCGTCAGAAGTTTACTTCTGATTATGCAAAACATATCAAATCATTCGTTAAGCTTTGGACAACCTTGCAGAAACTACAGAGCCTATCTGCTGTTGTGCCAGTTTATGACGTTTTTGAGCAGAATGGCACAGCCTATGCTATTATCGAGCAGATTGATTCTATTCCACTACGTGAGTATTTGCTTCGTAATGAACAAGGATATATCCAGTGGGATAGCGCTAGAATTATGCTTATGCCAGTTTTGACTACTCTTGAGTCATTACATTCTAACGGCATTGTTCATGGCTCCATCACACCAGATTCGTTGGTTTTGTGTCGTGATGGCAAGGTTAGACTTAGCCCATTTCCTATTCAGCAGGCTTGTGACATTTCATCATCACTAGAGTTTTGTGTTAGCGATGGGTACACTGCTCTTGAGCAGTATGAGAATAATCACAAGATTTCGTCTGCTACAGATATTTATTCATTCACAGCTTGTATTTATCGCACATTGGTTGGTAGCAATCCACCATCAGCACTTGATAGAGAGACTAATGACAAGCTCATGATACCTAATTCTATTGCAGAGACTATCCCTATGCATGTTATCAAGGCTATGGGCAGAGGTCTACAGGTTTATCCAGAGAAGAGAATTAAGGATATCGCTGATTATAGAGATTTGCTTGACGCTGCTCCAGCTGTACAGGCTGCTGCCAGACCACCTATTGAGGACATTTATGAAGAGGGTGCAACTGGTGGCTACCCAGATTATGATGAGCATAAGAGCAAGGGTGATAAGAAATCAAAGATTGCTATCGTGATTTTGTCTATTTTGGTTGTGCTTGCTATCGCAGCAGGTGTGTATGTAGTTAAGTTTTCTGGATTGGTAGAAAAGCAACAAGAAACTACTACTCCACAGTTTGTATCCGAAACATATAAGGTGCCAAATATCGCTAACAATGGTATGCAGCAGAGTGACGTTGAGAACAATGCTGCTTGGAATAAGCAATTTAATTTTGAGTTCCAGGGTGAGTATTCAACAGACGTTGAAGAGGGCTTAATCTTTAAGCAGAGTATCAATCCTGGTGATGAGGTTGAGGCTGGCACTCTCATTGTTTTGACTGTCAGCAGAGGTATCCAGACTATAGAGATACCTAATGTTGATGGCTTAGAGTTTGAAACAGCAAAGAAAGCACTTGAGGACAAGGGCTTTGTAGTATCGACTGTCGAGATTTATAACGACGGCACACACGAAAAGGGAACACTTCGTTCCACAACAGCTATCGCTCCTGGTGAGGGTACTGTGGTTGCTGTTGGCTCTGAGGTTATTCTTCAGGTATATGGTGAGCCACAGACAACACAGCCATCAGCAGATGAATAATTGGATATAACAAAACGAGCATAAGGATTTACCTTATGCTCGTTTTATTTTTATTCTTTATTATCTCAAAGAATCCTCGTAAGCCTTGATCATCTTCTTAACCATCTGGCCTCCAACGGAGCCAGCCTGCGCTGCAGTTAGATCACCATTGTAACCCTGCTTTAGGTTAACACCTACCTCAGATGCAGCCTCCATCTTGAACTGATTAAGAGCATCCTTGTTTGCATTATTGCTTGCCATTTCGTAACACCTCGCTTTTTGTATATTGCAAAGGCGAATGATTTTTGTGCCCAGTCGTAATACGCCTTTGCAAAAAAATGTTCATTTCGTCTTGCAATGTTAGTTTGTGCGTGGTATTCGATTATACTATTGAAAATATTTGGTAATTAATTATTTCGATATTGTTGGTGCGTTAGTGAGGATTTTGCCATTTTCGTCAAAGGTGATTTCGTCAATGGCTAGTAGGTGCTGTTCGTGATTGCTGTCTAGAGTAATGTGGTATGCTGTTAGATAGCGACCATCCTTGTCCTTGAACACACAGTTGTGGCCACTGTGTATTAGGCCGTCGACATTTTCTGGCGTGATGATTGGGTTGCGCTCATCCTTTATCCAAGGTCCTTTGATATCCTTTGCGTATGCAACTCCAACCTCGTATGAGCGTGTGAATGAACTGTAGAAGCAATAGTAAATGCCATTTCGTTTCATAACGAATGAACCCTCGTTCTTTGTGTCCCAGCCCTCATCTTCTCTTTTTATCATTAATATTTCGTCACCGATTAGCTTGGCAGTGTCAAGGTCGATTTCGCATATATGTATGCCCTCATAACAGCAGGTTGATATATATGTTTTGCCATCGTCATCGGTAAAAAGATTTGCATCGTTTCCGTGATCACCAATGCAGATGCCCTTTGTTTGCTTTTCTGGGGTGAAGAATGGGTCGCAAGGGTTGACGATAGTGTATTCACCATCGATCTTGTCTGACACTGCAATCAAAGGATTTTGACCTATGCCGATATCCTCATTTCTGCAATTTACTGTGATATAGAATTTGCCATTTTTCTTGTGGATTTCTGGTGCCCACCAGTAGTCACGGAACCAGTCATCATCCTTTGCAATATTGCTAGGAATGACATATCCGATTTCCTTCCAGTTAAGCAAATCGTCACTCTCCCATAGCATTACACCATCATTTTCTCCACTCCAGTATGGTGGTGTTGTGCCAGTTAGATAGTATTTGCCATCATCATAAATGATGAATGGGTCACGAATATTTTTTATTACATTTTTACAAATAGGGTTTGGAAATTGTTTCATGATTTTTACTCCTGCTTTTTTCATATTATAACATACTGTATGTACAAAAAACAATTACACCTTTTATATTTTTGTAAAATATGTTATAGTTAAGAAAATGAGGTTTTGGAGAGCGTTATGTATTTTGTTAGAGATGATATAGATATATGTGGTTTTTATGAATGTAGTGAATGTGGTCAACGATTTTTGAATGAAAGAGTTGTGCCATATATGGTGTGCTCATATTGTGGTGAACAGCCTGATATGGAGATTGGCCCTGATGATGAAATGCCAGTAATTGCAGAAAGTGCAAAGCTGGTTAAGGTAATTGAGGGCAAGGATGAAATCGAGAAAATGGACTCTCTATTGAGTCTAGCCATCACTGGTGGAGATTATAATTGGATATAAAATCTATTTAATATAGGAGATATTGATATGAAGAATGTAAAGATTGGTGGTATCGTTGACGCATCTGCTGTTTCTATGGGCTGTATGCGTATGTGTGATGCTGATAAGAAAAAGGTGCCTGCTATTATCGAAACAGCGCTAGAATGTGGTATTACACATTTTGACCATGCTGATATTTATGGTGGTGGCGAAAGCGAGGTGCGCTTTGGTGAATATATCAAGGCTAATCCAAGCTTTAGGGACAATATCGTGCTACAAACAAAATGTGGTATTAGAAAAGGTATGTATGACTTTTCAAAGGAGCATATCGTGTCATCAGTCGAGGGCTCATTAAAGAGACTAAATGTTGACTGCGTCGATATTCTGCTTCTTCACAGACCAGACACATTGATGGTGCCAGAGGAGGTTGCAGAGGCATTTGATGAGCTACAGAGCTCTGGCAAGGTTAAGTATTTTGGCGTGTCTAACCATAATTCACAGCAGATTGAATTGCTTAAAACAGCTGTAAAACAGCCTATCATCGCTGACCAGATGCAATTTTCTATCACAGAGAGTGGTATGGTGACCTCTGGACTAAATGTAAATATGAAGAATGATGAGTCAGTTGTTCATGATGGAGCTTTACTAGAGTATTCTAGAATAAACAATGTGACCATTCAGACCTGGTCACCATTCCAAGCTGGATTCTTCAAGGGCACATTTATCGGTAACAAAAAGTATCCAGAGCTGAATAAAAAATTAAAGGAAATAGCAAAAAAATACGACGCAACTCCAACTACAATCGCTGCAGCTTGGATATTACGCCATCCAGCAAATATGCAGCTTATTTCTGGTTCTATGAATATGGACAGAATTAGGGAGATATGTGCTGGTGCAGATATTACCCTCACTCGTGAGGAATGGTATGCAATCTACCTATCTGCTGGATACAGATTGCCATAACAAGATTGACTAATTTATTTATTGTGATACAATATAATTAGATTTTTGTTAAGAGGTGTTTTGATTGAAAAGAAATACAGTGATTAAAAGAGGAAAAGGCTATTTTTCATTTATTCTAGTGGGTGCTTTCATTTTGGCTATAGCCATTTATGGTGGCAATAATTACAAGACATATGATGGTACTGGCACAGCGACTATTACTAATATCGAGGTTAGTGAGGAGCTTGTTACTCGTGGTGATGAGACCGAGCTGGAGACAGTTTACAGACAGTTTGTTGATTACGAGATTGATGGTGTAAAATATGAAAATGTCGACCTTGGAACTTGCGGTTCAAACGATAAGGTTGGCGACACGGTTAATATTGTATATGATACAAAGGATCCAACAAGAGTGCAAGAAAAGGGCAGAACAGTTTTCTTTATCTGTGGAATAGCTGGAGCACTTAGCATTCTATTTGGAATTGTTCAGATAATTAGAAGTCGAATAAAGGCATAATTTAGATAAATAATACTGGTTTACAACCCTCTGTTTTTGCAGAGGGTTGTTTCAATTCCTATTGACAAAGTGGGGATTAACTAATATAATAAATTGACTAATTATAATTAGGGGATAAGTATGAAAATATCAGAGATATTAAAGAATAATAGAGTTACCGTTTCTTTTGAGGTGTTCCCACCAAAGCAGTGGGACAAGATTGAGAGCACAAAGGCTGTTGTTAGGGAGATGAGTCTATCAAAGCCTAGCTTTATGTCAGTCACATATGGTGCTGCTGGTACGCAGTCTGGTTTTACCCAAGAGATTGCAAATGAGATAAAGGAAAGTGGCGTTACACCACTATCACATTTAACCTGTCTAACCTCTACTAGAGAAAAGATTCACGACGTAGTAGGTGAGCTTGGCAAAAATGGAATAGAGAATATATTGGCTCTTCGTGGTGATATTCCAGCTGGGTTCGAGTTCCCAGATGATCAGTATTTTGAGCATGCTTATCAGCTTGTTAATGAGATAAAGAGCATTGGCGATTTTTGTATCGGTGGTGCGTGCTATCCAGAAATTCATCCAGAGAGCAAGAACAGAGTTGAGGATATCGAGTATCTCAAACAAAAGGTGGATTGTGGCGTTGACTTTTTGACCTCACAAATGTTTTTTGACAACGATATGTTCCTTAATTTTTATGAAATGTGTGCTGTAAAGGGTATTAATGTGCCTATCATTGCTGGTATTATGCCTATCACTAATGCAAATCAGATTAGACGCTCTATCGAGCTATCTAATTGCTCCGTGCCAAAGAAGTTCTATCGTATTATGGATAGATTTGGCGATGACCCAAAGAGCATGAAGCAGGCTGGTATCATTTATGCGACAGAGCAGATTATTGACCTTATGGCTAATGGTGTTAACAACATTCATATCTACACTATGAACAAGCCGGACGTTGCATCTGCTATTATGAACGGACTATCAGATATCATCAATGAATAAGGCAGAGATTTTGCGCTATATGCGTACTAACAGCAAGACTGATGATGAGCGTATATTGTCTCTTGTTGATGATGCTATGGAGACGATAGACAGTAGCGTCACGCCAAAGACAATTTATCGTATTTTTGACTGCGAGGTGCTAGATAACGCAGTGATTATCAATGGCGTTCGCTTCGATAGTAAAAGACTTGCAGAGAATATGCGTGGCTGTAGCAGGGTAGTAGTATTTGGTGCTACTCTTGGAGTGGAATGTGATAGATTGATTAAGGTCGCATCTACTACAAATGTCGCTATGGCTATGGCGTTGCAGGCAACAGCAGCGTCAAAGATAGAAGAGGTATGTGATAGCCTAGAGGAGAGTATAAAAAGGGAGCATAATGTCACCCTGCGACAGAGATATTCTCCTGGATATTTTGACCTAGATATCACAGCACAAAAGAAATTCTTTGAGCTTATAGAAATAACAAAAAGAATTGGCTTGACACTGACTGACACTTGCGAAATGGTGCCAACAAAGAGTGTCACAGCCTTTATAGGAATTGACTAATGATTAAGTATTTTGACGGTGGGCTTGGCAGTATGCTGAACCTACGAGCTGGTGAGCTCCCAGAACAACTGAATATTTCCGACCCAGATAGAGTTTTTGCCGTGCATAAGGCATATGCTGATGCTGGGTGCGATATCATCACAGCTAACACCTTTGGTGCGAATAGGCTAAAGTATGACAATGTGCAGGAGCTTGTATCTGCTGGTGTTAAGCTAGCAAAGCGTACTGGCAAGATGGTCGCTCTCGACCTTGGTCCTACTGGAAAATTGCTAAAGCCTATGGGTGACCTTGATTTTGAGGAATGCGTTAGCATTTATGCCGAGGTTGTTAATGCTGGTAAGGACGATGCTGATATCGTGCTTGTTGAAACAATGGGTGACACATACGAGATTAAGGCTGCTGTTCTTGCTGCAAAGGAAAATTGTGATTTGCCAGTGTTCGTGTCGATGATATTTGACGAAAAGGGCAGACTGCTTACCGGTGCAGATGTAAAAACTGCTGTTGCTGTATGTGAGGGCCTTGGTGTTGACGTTATCGGCTTTAACTGTGGACTTGGTCCAAAGCAGATGATACCACTTGTTGATGAGCTGGTTAGCTGTTCGTCAACTCCTGTTATGGTGAATCCTAATGCTGGTCTGCCAGAGTCTATTGATGGCAAAACTGTTTACAATGTTGAGCCTGATGAATTTGCACAGCTGATGACAATTATCGCTAACAAAGGTGTGTCATATCTTGGTGGCTGTTGTGGTACTACGCCAGCACATATCAGTGCACTTATCAGTGCAACAAAGGATATCGAGGACAGAGTGCCAGAGCAGAAGAATGCTACCGTCGTTACTAGCTATAGTCAGTCTGTAGAACTTGGCAAAAAGCCAGTCGTTATTGGTGAGCGTATCAATCCTACTGGTAAGAAACTACTCAAACAAGCACTACGAGATAACGATATGGATTATATCATTCGTGAGGGTATCACACAGCGTGATGCTGGTGCACATATTTTGGACGTTAATGTCGGTTTGCCAGAGATTGATGAGGCCGATATGCTGTGCAAGGCTGTATTTGAGCTACAGTCTGTTATGCCAACTCCACTACAGCTTGATAGTGCAGATGCTGACGCTATGGAGAGAGCACTTCGTATATACAATGGAAAGCCTATGATTAACTCTGTTAATGGCAAACAAAAATGTATGGACGAGATATTCCCACTAGCAAAGAAATATGGTGGCGTTGTCGTTTGTCTTTGTCTTGATGAGGATGGTATTCCATCATCAGCAGAGGGCAGAATTGCTATCGCAGAAAAAATAATATCCACAGCAAAAAGCTATGGAATAGATAAAAAGGACCTTGTTGTCGATGCATTGACTATGACTATCAGTACAGACAAGAACAATGCTGTTGAAACATTAAAGGCTGTTGATTATATTCGCAACACACTTGGTGTTCACACAGTTCTTGGCGTGTCGAATATTAGCTTTGGTCTGCCTAATAGAGAGGCTATTAACACCTCGTTTTACACTCTTGCTATGCAGTCTGGACTTAGCGCTGGTATTATTAATCCAAAGTCACAGAGCATGATGAATGCATATTATTCGTTCAATGCTCTTGCTGGTCTTGATGATAATTGCAGTGAATATATCGAGTCTGCTGTTAATCTTGATACAACTACTACAAGTAGCAATATCACTCTTGTAGACGCTATCGTCAAGGGTATGAAGGACGAGGCATCAAAATGTGCTAGAGAATTACTAAAGGATACAGATTCTCTAGTGATTATTAACGAGCATATTATTCCAGCACTCGACAAGGTCGGTGATGGATTTGAGAAAAACACTATCTTTTTGCCACAGCTGCTTATGTCTGCTGATAGTGCAAAGGCTGCATTTGATGAGATTAAGGCGCACCTTGTTATGTCTGGTAACGCTCAGGTCAAGGGCGACAAGATTGTTATCGCAACTGTCGAGGGTGATATCCACGATATTGGTAAGAATATCGTTAAGGTGCTACTTGCAAACTACGGCTTTGACGTTATTGATTTAGGCAAGGATGTTAAGTGTGAAAAGGTACTTGATGAGGTAAAGAGGAGTGGTGCAAAATTAGTTGGTTTGTCTGCTCTGATGACCACTACTGTGCCTAATATGGAAAAGACAATCAAGCTTATTCACGATAATACGGATGCAAAGGTGTTCGTTGGTGGTGCTGTGCTCACTCGTGACTACGCTGATATGATAAATGCAGATTGGTATGCAAAGGACGCAATGGAGAGCGTTCGTATTGCACAAGAATTTTTTGGAGAATAACAGATTATGATGATTTCAACAAAGGGCAGATATGCACTTAGCATTATGCTCGATTTGGCAAGACATAATGATGGCACATATGTGTCACTTAAGGACATTTCAGAGCGTCAAGAAATATCGATGAAATATTTAGAGGCTATTATTGCCAAGTTGTCAAAGGGTGGCTTGGTTGATAGTGCTAGGGGCAAGGCTGGTGGATATAGACTAAACAGAAATGCTGATGAGTACTCTGTTGGTGAAATCCTTATCTTGACCGAAAAGACTCTTGCACCAGTAGCGTGTGTTAACTGTGATAAAAAATGTGTCAAGGAGGGCTCAATGCTCACTAGACCTATGTGGAATGAGTTAAATGAAATAATTATGTCCTTCTTGAATGAAAAAACATTGGCAGATTTGCTGTAAAAACAATTGTTAAATATCTGATTAAATAACAAAATCGGGCACCCATATCTTTTGGGTGTCCGATAGTTTTTTTTGTTTTACCATTTTAGATTGTGTAGCTGACCCTTTTGGGATAGCTCTGGGTAGTCCCACTGGCGTAGCACTTCGTATGTGCCGACAGCAACAGCGTTCGATAGATTTAGGCTACGGATTATGCCTCTCATCGGCAGACGAACACAGTAGTCATGATTAGCTTTTAGTAGCTCCTCTGGTAGACCCTTTGTCTCCTTGCCGAAAACTAGATAACAGTTGTTGGGATATTTTACGTCACTATGGCTCTGTTCTGCTTTTGTGGTGAAATAGTAGAATGTGCCACCCTCATTTTTGTCAAAAAATTCTTCTGTAGAGTCGTAGTATGTAATATCCAGCTTGTCCCAGTAGTCAAGACCGGCTCTTTTTACTTGCTTGTCAGTGATATGAAAGCCCATTGGACCGACTAGGTGTAGTCTTGCTCCAGTAGCAGCACAGGTCCTAGCGATATTGCCAGTGTTCTGTGGTATTTCTGGCTCGATCAGTACTATGTTAATTGAGTGTGCCATTGATATATACCTCTTTGATATTTAGCTCGTCATCGCATATGATTAAATCTGCTGATTTGCCGATAGCGATAGAGCCGATTTTGTCATCTTCGCCAATAACCTTTGCTGGATTAATTGTGCAAGATTTTAGTGCTGATTTAAAATCAATGCCATATGATACAAGATTTTTGAACTCGTCGAACAGATTTGTGATAGATGCTGCGATTGTGCCATCCTCTAGCTTTGCTACCTTGTAGCCATCCTTGACATATGTCATCTGACCACCTAGCTCGTATTCACCATTGCCTAATCCAGCACCACGCATTGAGTCGCTGACAACAACACCTCTGTCCTCACCCAGTATCTTGAATGTGTTGCGAAGAACGGATGGGCAGATATGCTCACCATCGCATATGATTTCACAGGTTGCATCGCTGTCTAGTACTGTGCCGACTACACCGGCCTCTCTGTGTGTCATTGGTGTCATAGCGTTGTACAGATGGGTGATATGACTTGCACCTAGGTCAATAGCTCTCTTTGTTTCGTTAGCATTTGCGTTTGTATGACCGATTGAAACGGTGCATTTTTGTGCTGATTGTGTGATGAAATCATCGCTGTCGAACGCCTCTGGTGCTATTGTGATTAGCTTCATTATCCCATTACTAGCGTTGTATAGCTTGTCAAAATCTTCGTTTGTACCTGTGATAACATAGTCGCCATTTTGTGCACCTTTTTTGCTCATGGCGATGAATGGACCCTCAAAATTAATACCCATTACCTTTGCACCAGTTGGCTCATATGCAGCAATATTTTTTGCAATATCGCATAGCTGGTCGATAGGCAGTGTCATAGTTGTTGGACAGAATGAGGTGATACCTCTTTTTGCTAGATATGTGCTTATTTTGTCTAGTGATTCGTGCGTGCCGTCACTAGCATCGCCACCATTGCCACCGTGGATATGGATATCGACGAATCCTGGCAGAATGATATTGCCTTGCATATCGATACCATCATCTGACAGTATGCCGATTTCTGTGATTATGCCATTTTCTATTCTTATATCGCCGAACTCTTTTTCGAATTCTTCGTTATAAAAAGTGCAATTTTTCAGTATCATCACGAATTTTCCTTTACAATTCTAAATGCTAATTCCTGTAGCTGTTCAAAATGCTCGTATGAGCTGATTTCCTTTCGTAGCGCTGCTCCACCACGCATACCCTTTGTGTAGTATGCAGCGTGGTGCCTAGCCTCACGCATAGCTGTGTATTCACCCTTGTATTCTATCGTTTTTTCGATATGCTTTAGCATAGTCACCATCTTTTGTGTGATGGTAGGTTCTGGCAGAACTCGGCATTCGTCGAGATATGCATTGATTTGGCTGAACACCCAAGGGTTACCCAGTGCACCTCTGCCAATCATTACTGCGTCACAATTCGTCTTTTCTAGCATAATTGTGGCGCTCTGCTCGTCTATTATGTCGCCATTGCCGATTACTGGTATTGATACAGCTTTTTTTACATTTGCGATAATATCGTAGTCGACCTTGCCGCTGTACATTTGTTGTCTTGTTCTGCCGTGGATAGTGATTGCTGATGCACCAGCTTTTTCCATAAGCTGTGCCATCTCGATAGCATTGACACTCTCGTCATCCCATCCCTTGCGAATCTTGACTGTTACTGGAATATCTACAGCGTCAACAACAGTCTTTGCTATTTCATACGCTAGCTCTGGCTTTTTCATTAGGCTTGCACCACCACCATTCATAGCGATTTTTGGTGCTGGGCATCCCATATTGATATCGATTATTTCTGGCTTGTATTCTAGCACTTTTTTTGCTGCCTGTGCCATAATCTCTGGGTCATCGCCAAAGATTTGTGCTCCACATGGGTGCTCATCACCAAGGGTGAGTAGCTCTGCACTTTTTCGGTCTCCCATAGTCAGACCCTTTGCAGACACCATCTCTGTGACAGTGTAGCTAGCACCATATTGTACACATAGCTCTCTAAATGCTCGATCAGCAATACCAGCCATTGGAGCCAAAAATGCTATGTGCTTGAACTCAACATTTCCTATATTCATATACTATACCTCTAGTGGATAATATAACATAGTATTTTTAATTTGTAAATTATTTGTTTTTGTGATATAATATATCGACTTTATGTATTGGAGATTTAATTATGAAGCTTCTAGTTCTTGATGGCAATAGTATTATCAATCGTGCCTTTTATGGCATCAAGCTTTTGACTACCAAATCGGGTGATTATACTAATGCTGTTTTTGGCTTTTTAAATATGCTACTTCGATTTGAGGAAATGTGTTCACCAGACGCTGTTGCTGTTGCGTTTGACGTGCATGCTCCAACCTTTAGACACGAAATGTATGATTTGTACAAGGCTGGTCGTCATGGTATGCCGGATGAATTGCGTGCTCAAATGCCACTTGTTAAGAATATTCTTCATCTCCTTGGCATCAAGACCATCGAATGTGCTGGATGGGAGGCTGATGACATCCTTGGCACACTTGCAAAATCTTGTCGTGACAATGGTGACGAATGCTATATTGCTACTGGTGATAGAGACTCTTTGCAACTTGCACACGATGGTGTAAAGGTGCTACTTTGTCGCACAAAATCTACTGATATTATGGACGAAAAGGCTATTATGGATGAGTATGGTGTTACACCTCATCAGCTTATTCAGGTAAAGGCTCTACAGGGTGACACCTCTGATAATATCCCAGGTGTTCAAGGTGTTGGACCAAAGACAGCACTGGACCTTATCGCTAGATTTGAGTCGGTAGACAACATCTATGATAATATCGATACTATTGATATCAAGGCTGGCGTTCGTACAAAGCTAATTAACGACAAGGACAATGCATATCTGTCTTTAAAGCTTGGTGAAATTCGTACCGACGCTCCTATTGATACAGATATCAACAGCTATGTTAATGATGGTGGCGACAAGCAAGCTCTTATTGCAGAATTGACCAGATTAGAACTCTTTTCTATGCTTGAAAAATTCAACCTTGATGCTAACGAGGCTCTTGCCGTTAAGGAGGAAATCGTTGAGCGAAACATAGAACGATTGACCTGTATTGATGCTGATTATCTTCTTGATAAGATAGGGGATAATGACGCATATTTTTATCCTAGCATTGTGGATAATACTATTACTGATTTGTATTTTGCATTCGGTGATGAGATTATTGTTATGCCTAGCGAAACACCTGAGTACAAATATTTCGTCCGTACATTCTTTGAGAATGAAAATATCAAAAAATATACCTATAATTCAAAATTCTTGCATCGTCTTGCTGCAAAGCTAGGAGTTGAGTGCAAGAATGTTTGTGGCGACCTTATGCTGTCTGCATATCTTCTTCGTCCATCTGATAGTAACTACGCTATCGACCATTTGTGCCTAGAATATGGCGTTCATATGCCAGATTACAAGAATTCACTTGGTGGTAGTGATGAGAATGTTGTGTGCGCATCTGTTATTAAGCCATTATTTGAAAAAATGGATATTCTTCTTGATGAGGCTAATCAGACAAAGCTGCTGACAGATATCGAACTGCCACTATCAAGAGTACTAGCAAAAATGGAGATAGAGGGATTTTCTGTCGACAAGGCTGGCATCGAGGAGTTTGGCAAAAAGCTTGCTGTTCGTATCGACGAGCTAACACACCTTATCTATGATGAGGTTGGATATGAGTTTAATATCAATTCACCAAAACAGCTTGGCGTTGCACTGTTTGAGGATCTAGGTCTTTATTGCAAGAAAAAGACAAAGAGTGGATACTCTACCAATGCTGAGGTGCTAGAGGCTATTAGAAATGACCATGTTGTTATTGAATATATATTAGAATATCGCTCACTTGCAAAGCTAAAGTCGACATATTGCGATGGTCTACTAAAGGTTATTGCTGATGATGGCAGAATTCATACATTCTTTAATCAGGTAGAAACTCGTACTGGTCGTATCAGCTCGCTTGAACCAAATTTGCAGAATATTCCTATTCGTACCGAGCTTGGCAGAGAGCTACGCAAATTCTTTGTTGCTGGTGATGGCAATGTGCTCGTCGACGCTGACTACAGCCAGATTGAGCTTCGTGTTCTTGCTGATTTGTCTAATGATGAGAATATGATTAATGCTTTTAACAGTGGTATCGATATTCATACAGCCACTGCGTCACAGGTGTTTGGATTGCCAGTTGATATGATTACTGGTCAGCTTCGTTCTCGTGCAAAGGCAGTTAATTTCGGTATCGTATATGGTATCGGTGCATTTTCCTTAGCAAAAGATATTAATGTTACTCGCAAGGAAGCACAGGAGTATATCACAAATTACCTTGCCACCTACAGTGGCGTTGACAAATATATGACTCATATGATAGACCTTGCTCGTGAAAAGGGATATAGCGAGACCTTGTTCAATCGTCGTCGCTATCTGCCAGAGCTTGCGTCATCTAATCATATGCTTCGTTCATTTGGTGAGCGTGTTGCTCGTAATATGCCTATCCAGGGCACAGCTGCTGATATTATCAAGATTGCAATGATTAGGGTTGATGATAGATTATCAGCAGAGAATATGAAATCAAAACTCATTCTCCAGGTCCACGATGAGCTTATTGTTGAAGCACCAGCTGACGAGGCTGACAAGGCACTTCAAATCGTCACAGAGGAGATGGAGAATGCTTGCAAGATGAAGGTTTTGCTCCGTGCTGATGGAAAAATCGGTGCAACTTGGTTCGAGGCTCATTAATATGAAAATTAGAATTGCTACAAAAGATGATATAGCCGATATTCTTCATATCGAGCAGACCTGCTTTTCTACCCCTTGGACTGAACAAGGTATTGCCGAAAGCATAGATAATGCTAATACCTATTTGTATATTGCTTCTATCGATGGCAAGACTGCTGGATATATGGGAGTGCAGATTTTTAGTGGCGAGGGATATGTGACTAATGTTGCGACCTTGCCAGAGTATCGCAAACAAGGTGTTGCGAAGGCATTAATAAAACAGGTGCTAAAGCATGATATGGAATTTTTAACCCTAGAGGTTAGAGAAAGCAATATCCCTGCAATAAATTTGTACAAATCGCTAGGATTTACCGAGGTTGGCAAACGACCACGATTTTATCGTGATCCAACCGAGGACGCCTTATTGATGACGAGGTATTTTTAGGTGAAAAACAAAAGTAAAAAAACACAACGGTTAGAAAATCGTAGTCATATCAAGGAACAGTTTAATATATTTTTTAACGAATACTATATGGCAAATCCAGAAGTCAAAAACCTGTCATTTGGTGATATGGTTGATGATGTGGGATATTATGCTTTACTAGAGTATAAAAATTTTTCTCAGTACATTAATGTTCATTGGGATATAGGCGCTGGCGAGTGTATTAGTTCGTGCTTTAAATTCCGTAGTGATTCGTATGATTATGTTTGCTATTTATCTCAAATGTTGGATTATTATGATAGTGATGATATTAATTGCTATTGCTATGACGAGTGCTATACAGATAACGCTATAAATTTTGCGTTTGATGAGATAATGTCAGCTACCAAAAAGTATTGGACAAAGTTAAATGAGATCGCATTATCCTATGATATCCAAAACAAATTATTCGAGCAGATTTTTGCAGACGATCTATGCGAGCCTGATTTGAGCGATTATGATTTCTCATCGATTGAATATAATTGGGATTGGAATTATGTTTTGGGCAGCATGATGGTTGATCCAAAGGATTATAAAAAATCAATTTTACGCAAGGGCAAACGAAATAAACTGAAGACCGTTTATGAACAAAGAGCGTATAGAGTATTCTTGAGTGATAAACAAGGTGAATATACATCTGTCTATCAACCATCAAAACAGGCAAAGAAGGACGAAACTACTATTGCATTAGTGTGCATAGGTATTTCAATACTATTTGGCGTACTATGTATGTTTATTGGGGTAAAGCTTGATGCCTATGTTATGGCAGACTGGGTTGGTAGAAATAGGCTAGAGGCTTCGCTTCCTTTCTTTTTAGTTGGCTTTTTTGTGTGCCTGTTGTTTTTTGCAATTTTGCCAGATTCTATTGTAAAGCCTTTTTTATCAAAATCGAGGTATGATGAGTATTTAGCGTTAGCAAAAGCAGAAAGTTTTTCACTTACAGTAAAGATGATAATCGTTGTTGCAGTAATTGCTCTTTGCTGTGGTTCGTTGTTCTTCTTTGCATTTAATGGCGTTGGTATAAACAAGGATGGCGATATACTGTATAAGAAATATGCTTTGTCAGAAACGAAGACATATTCGTTGGAGGATACTGAAATTGCCATTGTTACCGGTGATGGAGGTAGCGAGTACATAGACACTGCATATGCATTTTGCATTGACGGAGAATGGATCGATTTTGGTGTGGCTGAAGAAGAGAATAAAAAAATAATTGAGGAAAGTATTGCTAAATACAACAAAGAAGTAAAGATCTACAGTAGTGTAGGAGATATAGAATAATGAAAATTTTAGGAATAGAGAGTAGCTGTGACGAAACAGCCTGTGCAGTTGTTGAGGACGGCAGAGTTGTTTTGTCAAATGTTATTGCTACCTCATTAGAGGAGCATAAGCTGTATGGTGGCGTTGTGCCAGAGATTGCATCTCGTCGACATGCAGAGAGTATATCCGGTGTTGTTGAGCAGGCTTTGGCTGATGCAAAATGCACTATGGATGATATCGACGCTATCGCTGTTACATACGCACCTGGTCTTATTGGCTCACTTTTGGTTGGCGTTAATTTTGCAAAAGGGCTCGCTCTTGCTACTGATACACCACTTGTACCAGTGCACCATTTGCGTGGCCATATTGCGTCTAACTACATTTCTACTGATATTGAGCCACCATTTTTATGCCTAGTTGTCAGCGGTGGCCATTCGCATATTGTGGCTGTAAAGTCATATACTGAATTTGAGGTTATCGGCAAAACTCGTGATGACGCTGCTGGTGAGGCTCTTGACAAGGCTGGTCGTACAATGGGTCTTGCATATCCTGGTGGTGTGAGTATTGATAAGCTGTCACCAAGTGGTGATGAAAACGCCTTTACATTCCCAGTGCCAAAGGTTGCTAATTCGCCATACGATTACTCATTCAGTGGACTTAAGACTGCTGTTATCAATATTGTTCATAATGCACAGCAAAAGGGTGAGGAAATCAATGTTGCCGATTTGTCAGCTTCATTCCAAAAATCTGTTGTGTCGTGCTTGCTTAAAAATTTCGAATTAGCAGCGATGAATTATGGATATAATAAACTTGTAATAGCTGGTGGTGTTTCGGCAAATTCAAAGCTTCGCTCAGAGGCAAAGAAAATGTGTGACAAGCATGGTTGGGAGCTGTTTATACCAGAACTAAAGTATTGTGGTGATAATGCTGCTATGATTGCCGCACAAGGCTATTATGAGTACAAAAATGGTACTGTTGCTGACGAAAGTCTTAACGCTTATGCAACTATGCCATTGGACGCTTAAAAAAATTGACAAAAATTTATCACACTACAATAGTAGAATATGACAAAATAATGAATTTTTGCATTATCTATTGAATTTTTGGTATTTTTTGGATATAATTACACTAACGAAATAGGGTCTTTTACAGATTGCTATTTTTGATAATTTATGTATTTCATTTTCAAAGGAGAATAGAATTATGGAAACTAATCTTACAAAGAATCCTTCACTCCTTGCTTGGCTTGATGAGAAGGTTGACCTTCTAAAGCCATCAAACATTGTGTGGATTGACGGCTCAGATGAGCAAATTGCGGCTCTAAAGGCTGAGGCTGTTGAGACTGGCGAAATGATTAAGCTTAACGAAGAGCTTCTTCCAGATTGCTACCTTCACAGAACAGCAGAGAACGACGTAGCTCGTGTTGAGGCTCGTACTCTTATCTGCACATCAAAGGAAGAGGATGCAGGTCCTACAAACCACTGGATGGCTCCTGCTGATTGCTACAAGATGCTTTATGACATTGCTGCTGGCTCATACGAGGGCAGAACAATGTACATTATCCCTTACTCAATGGGTCCTGTTGGCTCACCATTCTCAAAGATTGGTATCGAGATTACTGACTCTATCTATGTTGTTCTTAACATGAACATTATGACAAGAGTTGGCAAGGCTGTTCTTGATTGCCTTGGCGATAGCGATGATTGGGTACGTGGTATGCACTGCAAGTGCAATGTTGACCCAGAGAACAGATGGATTTGCCAGTTCCCAGAGGACAACACAATCATTTCTGTAAACTCAGCATACGGTGGTAACGTACTTCTTGGTAAGAAGTGCTTCGCTCTTCGTATTGCTTCATACCTTGGTAAGAACGAGGGCTGGCAGGCAGAGCATATGCTTATCCTTGGCCTTCAGAGACCTGATGGCGATATCAAGTATATCTGTGCTGCATTCCCATCAGCTTGTGGTAAGACAAACCTTGCTATGCTTATCCCACCAGAGGGATATCAGAAGAAGGGCTACAAGGTATGGTGTGTAGGTGATGATATTTCTTGGATCCGCAAGGGCCCAGATGGACGCCTATATGCTATCAACCCAGAGAACGGCTTCTTTGGTGTAGCACCTGGTACAAATGTTAAGTCAAATCCTAACGCTCTTGCTTCAACAAAGCAGGGTACTATCTTTACAAATGTTTGTCACAACCTTGACAACAACACTGTATGGTGGGAGGGTCTTGATAAGAATCCACCAACAAATGCTATCGACTGGAAGGGTAATCCTTGGAATGGTCAGGAGTCAGATGAGAAGGGTGCTCATCCAAACTCAAGATTTACTGCTCCTGCTGTTAACTGTCCTTGCATTTCATCAGAGTTTGAGAACCCACAGGGTGTTCCAATTTCTGCATTCGTATTCGGTGGTCGTCGTGAGAAGCTTACTCCACTTGTTTACCAGTCAAAGAGCTGGAACAACGGTGTATTCGTAGGTTCAATCATGGGCTCAGAGACAACAGCTGCTGCTACTGGTGCTGTTGGTGTAGTTCGTCGTGATCCTATGGCTATGCTACCATTCTGTGGTTACAACATGGGTGACTACTGGAAGCACTGGATCGAGATTGGTGAGACTCTTGATGAGGATAAGGCACCAAAGATCTTCAATGTTAACTGGTTCCGTAAGGATGAGGATGGCAACTTCCTATGGCCTGGATTTGGCGACAACCTACGTGTACTCGATTGGATTATCGATCGTTGCGATGGTAAGGTTGACGCTCAGGAGACAGCTATTGGTTATCTTCCATATGCTAAGGATATCAACCTTGATGGTCTTGATATGACAGAGGCACAGCTTGACAACATTCTTGACGTTGACAAGGCTGCTTGGGAGACAGAGCTTGCTGGTGTTGACGAGCTTTACGCTAAGTTCGGTGACAGACTTCCACAGGAGCTTGCTGATGAGCTTGCATCTGTAAAGGCTGCACTTAAGGACTAATTTAAATAATTAAAGGGATGCTCATGCATCCCTTTTTTATTTTTTTCTTGCACAATATATAATAATTTGTTACAATATATGGGACAAAATTTTTAAGGAGCAATATGCTATGGATTTAGAGCTAAGAAATGACCTAGAGATACTTGCTACAAAGATTAGAATGGGCATTATCGAGGGTACATATAATGCAAAGGCTGGCCATCCAGGTGGATCACTTTCATCTGCTGACCTTTTTGCATACCTATATGGAAAAGAAATGATTTACAAGGCAGAGGACCCACAGTGGGAGGACAGAGATAGATTTGTTCTATCAAAGGGACACTGTGCACCTGGTCTATATGCTGCACTTGCACATGTTGGCTTCTTTCCAGTAGAGGATTTGAAAACATTGCGTAAGATTGACTCTTATCTACAGGGTCACCCAAATATGAACCTTGTACCAGGTGTTGATATGAGCACTGGCTCTCTTGGACAGGGCGTTAGCGTTGCTGCTGGTATGGCAAAGGCTGCAAAGTACATGGGCAAGAACGATATCAATGTTTACACTCTTCTAGGTGATGGTGAGATTGAAGAGGGTCAGGTTTGGGAAGCATTTATGTTTGCTAACCAGTACAATCTAAATAACCTTTGTGTCATCATCGACAGCAATGGATTGCAGATTGATGGCTCTTGTGATGAGGTTATGAGTGCTGAGCCTATCGATGCAAAGCTAAAGGCATTCGGTTTTGATGTTGTTATTGTTAATGGTAACGATATGGACGAACTTGAGGGTGCATTTGACCAGTTTAACGCTAGTGACAAACCATTCGCTATTATTATGAAGACCGTTAAGGGTAAGGGTGTTTCATATATGGAGAATGAAGTAGGCTGGCACGGTAAGGCACCTAACGAGGAAGAATACAATATCGCTATGGCAGAGCTAAAGGCAAAGCTAGCAGAATTGGAGGCGTAAGATATGGCAGACGTAATTAATATTGCTACTCGTGATAGCTATGGTAATGCACTAAAGGAGCTTGCTGCTGAGGGTGCTGACAAGCTTGTTGTTCTTGACGCAGACCTTTCTGCTGCAACAAAGACTGGTATTTTTAAGAAGGCGTATCCAGACCGTCATATCAACTGCGGTATTGCAGAGGCTGATATGATTTGTGTTGCTGCTGGTATGTCAACAATGGGACTTGTTCCATTTGCATCATCATTCGCTATGTTCGCTGCTGGCAGAGCATTTGAGCAGGTTAGAAATTCTATTGGTTATCCACACCTTAATGTTAAGATTGGCGCTACACACGCTGGTATCAGCGTTGGTGAGGACGGTGCTAGCCATCAGTGCTGTGAGGATTTTGCTCTAATGCGCTCTATTCCTGGTATGGTTGTTATTTGTCCAGCTGATGACGTTGAGGCAAAGCAGGCTGTTAAGGCTGCATACGCATATGAGGGTCCAGTTTACTTGAGATTTGGTAGACTTGCTGTGCCAGTATTCCACAATGATGACTATAAGTTTGAGATTGGCAAGGGTGAGGTAGTAAAAGAGGGTACTGACGTTACTATCATTGCTAATGGTCTTATGGTTGCAGAGGCTATTGAGGCTGGCAAGGTGCTAGAAGAAAAGGGCATTAATGCCGAAATCATCAATATCGCTACTATTAAGCCACTTGATGAGGAGCTTGTTATTGCTTCAGCAAAGAAAACTGGCAAGGTTATCACTGTTGAGGAGCATAGCATTATTGGTGGTCTTGGTGAGGCTGTATGCTCTGCACTTTCAGAGAAGTGCCCAACACCAGTTAAGCGTATCGGTGTTAACGACGAGTTCGGCCATTCTGGACCAGCAAAGGACCTACTAAAGCAGTTCGGTCTAAGTGCTGAAAATATCGTAAATACAGCTGTTGAATTTGTAAAATAATCAATATGCACATTAAAAGGGCAGACTTCGGTCTGCCTTTTGTTAATGTTTTGACAAAATTTGTATTGATTTATTAGAACTGTTAATATATAATAAAGAGTGGTATGTAACCAAAAAACCCCAAATATATATGAGAGAGGTATAAAAAATGGATGCATTAAACAAAAAGACTATTGAAGATATCGAAGTAAAGGGCAAGAAAGTTCTTGCTCGTTGCGATTTCAACGTTCCACTAAAGGATGGCGAAATCACTAATGACAAGAGAATCGTTGCTGCTCTACCTACAATTAAGTATTTGATGGAGAATGGCGCAAAGGTTATTCTTTGCTCACACCTTGGCAGACCTAAGGGAGAGTACAAGCCAGAGTTCAGCCTTGCTCCAGTTGCAAAGAAACTTTCTGAGTATCTTGGTGTAGAGGTTAAGCTTGCTGAGGATCCAGAGGTTGTTGGCGAGAATGCAAAGGCTATCGCTGCTGACCTTCAGGATGGCGAGGTTATGCTTCTTGAGAATGTAAGATACAGAAAAGAGGAGACAAAGAACGAGGAGAATTTCTCTAAGGAGCTTGCTTCTCTAGCTGACATTTTCGTTAACGACGCATTCGGTACAGCACACAGAGCACACTGCTCAACAACTGGTGTTGCTGATTATCTACCAGCTGTATGTGGCTACCTAATCCAGAAGGAGATTAAGTTCATGGGTGGTGCTCTTGCAGAGCCAAAGCGTCCACTTGTTGCTATTCTTGGTGGTGCAAAGGTATCAGACAAGATCGGTGTTATCGAGAACCTTATCGAAAAGTGTGACACTATCATCATCGGTGGTGGTATGGCTTACACATTTATGAAGTATCTTGGCCATTCAATCGGCACATCTCTACTTGAGGCTGATTGGGTTGAGAAGGCTGGCAAGATGATGGCTGACGCAAAGGACAAGGGCGTTAACTTCCTTATCCCAGTTGATAACAAGGTTGGTCGTGAGTATGATGAGAACACAGAGGCTATGGTTGTTCCATCAGACGAAATTCCTGATGAGTGGATGGGTCTTGATATCGGTCCTAAGTCACAGGAGCTATTCACAAATGCTATTAAGGGCGCTGGCACAGTAATTTGGAACGGTCCTATGGGCGTATCAGAGTGGGAGAACTTTGCTGCTGGTACTATCGCTGTTGCAAACGCTGTTGCAGAGAGTGGTGCTATTTCTATCATCGGTGGTGGCGACAGTGTTGCTGCTGTTACAAAGCTTGGCTTTGCTGACAAGATGAGCCACATTTCTACTGGTGGTGGTGCATCACTAGAGTTCCTAGAGGGTAAGGAGCTACCTGGTATCGCTTGCCTACAGGATAAGGACTAATTTATAAATTCTATCGTAGGGGCGGACATTGTTCGCCCGTATGATTTATTATGTAAGAGGTGTAAATTATGAAAAAGGATTTAAGAAAAGCAATTATTGCTGGTAACTGGAAGATGAATAACACTCCTGCACAGACAACAGCTCTCATCAACGAGATGAAGCCACTTGTTGCTGATGCAGATTGTGAGGTTGTACTTTGCGTACCTTTCGTTGATATTCCTGCTGCTGTTGAGGCTGCAAAGGGCTCAAATATCAAGATCGGTGCAGAGAATGTACACTTTAAGGATAGCGGTGCTTTCACTGGTGAGATCGCTGCTGATATGCTTGTAGAGCTTGGCGTTGAGTATGTTGTGATCGGTCATAGCGAAAGAAGACAGTACTTTGCAGAGACAGATCAGACTGTTAACCTACGCACACTAAAGGCTCTTGAGAAGGGTCTAAAGCCAATCGTTTGTGTTGGTGAGACACTTGAGCAGAGAGAGCTTGGCTACACAGAGACTCTACTAAAGTTCCAGACAAAGATGGCTCTTACAAACGTTACAGCTGATCAGCTTAAGGACGTTGTTATCGCTTATGAGCCAGTATGGGCTATCGGCACTGGTGTTACAGCTACAGCTGACCAGGCTGATGAGGGTAATGGTTTCGTTCGTTCTGCTATTGCAGAGGCTTATGGCGCTGACGTTGCAGAGACAGTAACAATTCAGTACGGTGGTTCTATGAATGCAAAGAACGCTGATGAGCTTGTTGCAAAGGTTAACGTTGATGGTGGTCTAATCGGTGGTGCTTCACTAAAGGCTGAGGATTTCTCAATCATCGTAAAGGCTGCTTCAAAGTAATTTAATTATCAAATTTGAGGGGACTGTTCATCAGTCCCCTAATCTATGAGGGACTATTATGAAAAAAACTAATGTACTTTGCATCATGGATGGTTTCGGTCACAATGCTAGTGATTATGGTAACGCTGTTGCTTTTGCCAAGAAGCCAAACATTGATATGCTTATGGAAAAGTATCCATACACCTATATCGGTGCTAGTGGATTGAATGTTGGTCTACCTGATGGTCAGATGGGTAATTCTGAGGTAGGACACACAAATATGGGTGCTGGTAGAGTCGTTTATCAGGAGCTCACAAGAATTACAAAGTCTATTCAGGATGGCGATTTCTTCGAGAATGAGGCACTTTGCAACGCTGTACAGAATGCTATCGACAATGGCACAGCTCTTCACCTAATGGGTCTTATGAGTGATGGTGGCGTTCATTCACACAACACTCACATTTGGGCTATCGTTGAGCTTGCAAAGAAGATGGGCCTTGAAAAGGTTTATCTACATTGCATTATGGATGGTAGAGACGTACCACCAACCTCTGGTAAGGATTTCGTTGCAGAGGCTATTGAGAAGCTAAATGAGATTGGCGTTGGTAAGGTTGCTACTATTGTTGGTAGATACTACGCTATGGATAGAGATAACAACTGGGATAGAGTAAAGAAGGCATATGATGCTCTCGTATTTGGTGAGGGTATCCAGACAGCTGATCCAGTTGAGGCTATCAAGGCTTCATATGAGACCATTGATGGTGATGGCAAGAATTTGACTGACGAGTTCATTCTGCCTACTGTTTGCCTAGAGAATGAGGGTAGAATTAGCGATAAGGACAGCGTTGTATTCTTCAATTTCCGTCCTGACAGAGCTAGAGAGATTACTAGAACATTCGTTGATGATGATTTTAAGGGCTTTGAGCGTGATAGAGTTAATGTGAACTATGTTTGTATGACACAGTATGACGCTACTATGCCAAATGTTGATGTTGCATTCAAGCCACAGGTTCTTACTAACACATTCGGTGAGTACCTTGCTTCTATGAATATGACACAGCTTCGTATCGCTGAAACAGAGAAATATGCTCATGTAACATTCTTCTTCAATGGTGGTGTTGAGGCTGTTAATGAGGGTGAGGACAGAATTCTTATTCCTTCACCAAAGGTTGCAACATACGACCTTCAGCCAGAAATGTCTGCTTTCCTTGTATCAGAGAAGCTAGATGAGGCTGTTCGTTCTGGCAAGTACGACGTTGTTATCGTTAACTTTGCTAACTGCGATATGGTTGGTCATACTGGTGTGTTCGACGCTGCTGTTGCTGCTGTTGAGGCTGTTGACAAGTGTGTTGGCTCACTTTATGAGGCTGTTATGGATAATGGTGGTACACTGTTCATTACTGCTGACCACGGTAACGCTGATCAGATGAAGGAAGAGGATGGCTCTCCATTTACTGCTCATACTACTAATGAGGTACCATTTATCTGTGTTAACTGTGGCGATGTTGAGCTTCGTGAGGGTGGCAAGCTATCCGATATCGTTCCAACAATGCTAAAGGTTATGGATATTCCACAGCCTGCAGAAATGACTGGCGAATCAATTATTAAATAAGATATCTTTTTTTGAGGGTCGATACTATCGACCCTCTTTTTTTTGACACATTTCTAATATACAAACTCTAGTTCTTTGTATAATGTTAACATTTTTCAATTTATGTTAAAATTGTAAAATTATTTTGTATTTTTTATTGCTTTTTATATTATATAGGTATATAGTTACTTTGAATAAATAGGGATAGTGCGCCCTTTTGAGAGCAGGGTGCTTGCGTATTCCGTTGGTAATATCTTCTGCCTTCTCCTGTGGGTGAAGACAAGGACTTATCTTTTCCTAGTGGAGAGGGTAGAAACGGTTGGTCAGATACGTTAAACAAAGGGACATATATCTCGTTTTTTCTGCAAAACATATCGATTATTTCGAAATTTATTAAAGGAGATAATTATTATGGCAAAGACATTAAAAAGAGCAATCGCCGTACTAATGTCAGTACTTATGATTGCAACAGCTTTACCTTTCGCAGCTATCACAGCAATGGCTGCAGATAAGGTTACAATTAATTTCACTGCAAACAAATATGCTACTGGTTATACAGATAATACAGATGGTGGTGTATTTTATAACATTTGGGGTAGAGATGGTAATGCAGAGGCAAAAGACGGCACTCTATATCTAAATGGTGGTGTTATTTTCATCAACGATGATAGAGCCAAGTCATATATTCAAAACAATGAATTTTCATTTGAGTTTTCTGCTAAGTATAAGGGTAATGGAAACTTTGCACTTGCAACTGTAGCCAGAGCAGACATTGACTACATTCGACTAAATACAAATGGTGATTTCTTTGTAAATGGTGAAAGGAAGACAAATATTTCACTACCTGTTTCATTCTGGAACGATTATGCATTTTCTTATGATGGAAGCACAGTAAAGCTATTTGTTAATGGTGAGGAAAAGTATTCAACACCTGCAACATTGAATATTACACCTGATGGCAAGGCTCTTTATCCTAGCCTTGGTTGGTCAGATATGTGTGGAACAAATTCAATAGACAGCGCAGAGTATGGATATGCAACAGTATCAAATGCACAGTATAATTCTGCAGATTATGTTGCTAATAAGCTAAATAGTGTTATCACTGCTGATTTAGCTAATAATGCAAAGGCAGAGAGTTTTAATGCTGCAGCTTATCATGCTTGGGATGTTGCTAATGGCGGATACTCTAATGTTGTTTATCATCGTTCAGATTCTACAAGTTGGAATAATGATTATGTTTCTATAAGAGGCTTTGGTGTTAAGATAGCTATTCCAAATAATATTGTATTGGCTTATGATGGTGTTAATTCAGTTAGAGAGCCTGTTGTATTAGAAACTAAAAGTACTAATGGTAGCAATAACAACAATCATATTATCAAGACAGCTTTCTTAACAAACAGAACGCTAATGTCATTTGGTGATAAAATTGGTGATGTAGAAACACCAGCATATAGTACAGGTTATTGGAGAGGTGACCACAACTTAGATTATAGAGCATATCGATATAATGATACTGCTGATAGTTATAAGATTGGTTATGCTCCATTCTGTGATTATGATTCACCTTATCAAAATAATTCGAATAACGCAAGATTTTGGTATAATACTTTGAGCTATGTTGGTTCTGGTAATACAGATTCATATTATGATCATATTACAGAGCAAGAATGGGATATTTATTCTCGTAGTAGGAATGACGGCTTTACTGATAACTATTTAAAGACTTATACAAACACATATATCCTTAACTACAAGCCAGTTTATGATATTTTGAGCAATGCTGATTTCAAAACACTATACAACAAGGTATATGCTCATCAGAGTGAGTACACAGCAGATAGCCTAAAGGCATATTTGCTCGCTGTTTATAAGATTGCTAGCATTAATGTTAATGGTGCATTTGAAAATATTCAAACAAATTCAGTTGAATATACAGCAAGAAGTGTTGCTGCTCAGATTAAGGATGCTACAAATTCTTATAATGACGCTGTAGCAAATCTACAGTGCGCTCATATCAATACAACTGATACTGATAGCAATGTTGTTGCTGCTAACTGTGTAGACAAGGGTTCAAAGACAGTTACAACAACTTGTAATTACTGTAAAGAAGTTCTTAATGTACAGAACAATGTTGAGATTTCTGTTGATGCAGAGAATCACAAGGGCCCAGAGGTTAAGGGCGATGTAGTTGCTCCTACTGCATCAAAGGATGGTTTCACTGGTAACACATACTGCGATGCTTGTAAGACAATGATTCGTGAAGATGGTGAGACTGATCCTGCAACAGGTAATTACTCAGCTTATAATGCTGCTGTAGTATCAGCAAATGCTGAGCTTGATAATGCTGACATTTATGTTTCTGTTGCTGGTCTTGAGTCAGCACTTGCTGAAGCAAAGACAAAGGCAGAAAATGCTACTACACAGAAAGATATTGATGATGCTGTTACTATGATTGAGTCAGCTATCAACAGCCTTGTTAAGAAAGGCTACACAGTAAATGTAAGCATTCAGAAGAATGGTGTAGAGGTTGCTACAGATACAGCTAGTGTAAGCGCTGGTGACGTTTACACATACACTGCTACTGGCGAGAGCATTTACAAGGTTGTTTATAACGATAAGAAGATTCTTAGCGATAACAACGAGTTCTCTGTTGTTGTAACAAAGGATATGGATATCACTGTATATCTTGCTGATGATGTTGCAGATGACACAAAGGTAAAGGCTACATTCAAGGCTGCTAATGGTGTTATCGTTGCTATTCAGTATTATGAGAGCAAGGCTTATATTAATGTCAGCAATGTTGCTGCTCCAGCAATTCCTTTCTATAACTTTGACCAGTGGGCAAGAGTAACCGATTCAGATAAGAATGTTGTATTCGAGGCTACTTATTCACCTGCAATTGTTGAGGTTGTTGATCAGTGTAATATCATCGTTGCTGATGGTGAGGATATCATCATTAAGAACGAGTTGACAGAGTACACAGCATACTATGATGAGATTGTTGGCTTCAATGCTGGTGGTCAGAAGATTGGTATGTATGCTGATGCTGATTGTACAGAGCTACTTGCATATGTAGATAGCGATTTCTATATGCACGCTCCACACAGAAGTGTTGTTTACCTAAAGGCTGCTGATGAAACTGGTAAGTATATCGGTATTACTGGTCAGTATTCATATATTGATGAGGCTGGTATGCAGACAGTAGTATTCAATGGTAACACATTTAATGCTAGCAGCGCTTCAGAGGTTGGTGTTATCGCTACAGTAAGCTCTGGTCTAGCATATTCTGACAATTTCAGTCTTGAAGGCAAGGCTAATGGCGTTAAGGGTATCGTTAAGGCTGAGAGCACAAAGCAGACAAGTATCGGTGAGTTCACTGTTGCTATTCACTCAAACTTTGGCGCATATACAAAGGTATACGCAAAGCCTTATATGATTATTAACGGAACAACATACTATGGCAACGTTGAATATGTTAACGTTGCACCACTTAATTAAAGGAGGATTAGAATTATGATGAAATTTGAAACACCTGAAATTAAGGTAGTAAGATTTGACACACCAGATATTCTAACACTTTCTGCTAATGCTAGCTACGAGGGTGTTAAGGCTGACGTTTTCGTTGCAGGTAGTGAGTGGGCATTCGATGAAGAAGAATATATGCTATAAATTTTACTAACTAGGTATTTAAGGGATGAGTTAAAAGCTCATCCCTTTTTGTTTATAATTTTGATTAGTTCATCATATATATTATTGGTGATTTTATGTTAAAGCGTAGGAAAGATGATATTGTTCAGTATGCCATAGAGCCAAGACTGGAGCTTATCGGCTCTAGTGAATGTGTTGTTGATGGATTAAAGGGCATATGTGAGTATAATCACGACAAAATTCGTATCAATCTAGGTAAATTCTTCGTCACATTTTATGGTGATGAGCTGTGGATAGATTCTTTTTCACCAAGAGGAGCTATAGTTCAAGGCACGATTGTGTCTGTGGAGTTCGATACTAATGCTTAGGATAATTAGATGGCTTATCGGATATGTAAAATTTGAGTTTTGTAACGGATTTATTGAGGGCTTTGTTAACGATTGCTATGACGCTAGATTGAATGTCACCTCGCTAATGCGAGATGGCTCTGTGCTATATGGTGAGTGCTCTGCTCGAACATATTTTAAGCTTCGTCATATATCGAAGCATAATGGTGGCAATCTCCATATTGTCGAAAAGCACGGTCCACTGTTCGTTTTGCTGAAGCTTAAGAATAGATGGGGGTTGTTCATCGGTGCTGTGGTGTCGGTTGTAATAATCTGTGTTCTGTCTAGCTTTGTCTGGAGCATAAATATTGTCGGTAATGACAAGATATCCCAGTCAGATATCACACTCTTTTTAGAGGAGAATGGAGTGCATACAGGTGTGTATTCTAGGAGTATAGACCGTGATATTATCGAAAATTTGATGATGGCATCTTTCGACAAATGCGCTTGGGCACATATTAATATAAAGGGCACAACAGCTACTGTAGAAATTGATGAGGTAATTGATAAAACAGACCTAGTTGACACAAAACTGATAACGAATGTAAAGGCAACAAAGGACGGAATTATCGTTAAGGCAACTACATTTGATGGCTGGCAGATGGTACAAAAGGGTGACAGCGTCACACAGGGCGATTTGCTGATATCAGGTGTCTATGAGGGTGAAACGACGAAACGGAATGTTTTTGCCCATGCTAGTGGTGAAATTTTGGCAAAATGTGAGAACGATTTTTCACTCACGATATCTCGTCAGCAGTGCAAAAAGACCTACACTGATATCAAGCGATACAAGTCGCTGTATTTCTTTGGCTTAAAATTGCCACTCTACATTGGTAGTAGCAATCATAAGGACGCTGACTATGAGTATGACAACAGCTATTTGACATTAAATGGCAAGGACTTGCCTATAGGCATAGTGACGAAAACAGCAAGGTTGTTCACTGTCGAGGTTAACGAGCTATCGGATAAGGATTTGAATATTTTAATCACTGATGAAATGAAAAAACAGATTGATAGGGAATACGCTGATGCACAGATAATATCGCAGGATATCGACATTACACTTAACTCGAATAATGCCAAGGCACAGGGCAAAATAATGACTATTGAGCAAATTGGTGAAGAGGTGCGACTAAAAGCTAAAAAATAGTTTATTTATGCAAAAACTGATTGCTAATGATTATATAATGTGATAAAATTAATGTGTATAAAATTCAGGAGGAAAAACTATGCAAATGACATTTCGCTGGTTTGGTGATGAGCTTGATACCATCAGCCTAGACCAGATTAAGCAAATTCCTGGTGTTGTTGGCGTTGTTCCAGCGCTACACGATTTGCCTGCAGGCGAGGCTTGGACTATGGATAGAGTACAAGCCATGTATGACGAGATTACAGCGTCTGGCTTGACAATGGAGTGTATCGAGAGCGTCAATGTTCACGAGGATATAAAGATTGGCTTGCCATCTCGTGACAAGTATATCGAGAACTACAAGGAGTCTATTCGCAATCTTGCAAAGGTTGGAGTAAAGGTTATTTGCTACAACTTTATGCCAGTTTTCGACTGGACCAGAACTGATCTATATATGCCTCTACCAGATGGTTCAACATGCCTATGCTACGATGGCAAGCAGGTTGAGGGCAAGTCACCGGAAGATATGTTCAAGGAGATTGATGACAATTCTAACGGTTATGCTATGCCTGGTTGGGAGCCTAATCGTATGGACGAAATCAAGGAACTTTTTGAGAAATATAAGGACGTTACTGCTGATGATTTGTGGGACAACCTTAAGTATTTTCTAGAGGCTATTATGCCAGTTTGTGAGGAGTGTGACGTCAAGATGGCTATCCACCCAGACGATCCACCTTGGGGCATCTTTGGCTTACCAAGAATTATTACTGGCAAGGACGCTATCGAGAAGCTTCTTAATATGGTACCTAGCAAGTACAATGGTATCACACTTTGTACTGGCTCACTTGGTGCTAGCCCAAAGAATGATATGGTCGAGATTGTTAAGACTGCTGGCGATAGAATTTACTTTGCTCATCTTCGTAATGTGCAGATTAATGACCAGTGGTTTAATGAAACAGCACATGAAAGTGATGCTGGCTCACTAGATATGTATGAGATTGTAAAGGCTTTGCAGGAGGTTGGATTTGATGGATATATCCGTCCTGACCACGGCAGAATGATTTGGGGTGAGGTAGCTCGTCCTGGATATGGCTTGTTCGACAGAGCACTTGGAGTTAGCTATCTCAATGGACTTTGGGAAGCTGTAGAAAAGAGTAGGAGATAACAATATGACACACGAAACATTAAAGGGCAGAGTAGCTGTTGTAACCGGTGGTGGTGGAGTGCTTTGTGGTGCATTCGCAAAGACACTTGCCAAGCAGGGTGTTAAGGTTGCTGTGCTTGATTTGAACGAAGAGGCTGCACAGAAATGTGCTGATGAGATTGTTGCCGATGGTGGTGAGGCTATTGCTGTTGGCTGTAATGTTCTTGAGCTAGAGTCTATGCAGAATGCTAGAGATATCATTAATGAAAAGCTTGGCACTTGTGATATTTTGCTTAATGGTGCTGGCGGTAACAACCCAAAGGGTACTACCACTAAAGACACTCTTGAGGCTATCGACCTAGTGGAGAAGAATCCAGATGTCAAGACGTTCTTTGATCTTGACCCAGCTGGTATCAGCTTTGTATTCAATCTTAATTTCCTTGGTACTCTTATTCCAACACAGGTGTTTGCAAAGGATATGGTCGAGAAAAATAACGCTTGTATCGTTATGGTAACCTCTATGAACGCCTTCAGACCACTAACTCGTATTCCAGCATATTCTGCTGCTAAGGCTGCTGTTAAGAATTTTACAGAGTGGATGGCTGTTCACTTTGCACCAATGGGCATCCGTGTTAACGCTATTGCACCTGGTTTCTTCTCAACCAAGCAGAATGCTACACTCCTATGGAACCCAGATGGCTCTCCAACCGAGCGTACTGGCAAAATTCTTGCTGCTACCCCTATGGACAGATTTGGTAACCCAGAGGAGCTAGATGGCACACTTCTTTTCCTATGTGACGAAACCTATTCAGGATTTATCACAGGAGTGAATATACCAGTTGACGGTGGCTTCAACGCCTATTCTGGAGTATAATTTGGTCTATTTGTCATTTTTCGTTCTGCTCGCAGTATAATAATACAGCTTCGCATAAGAGAAAATGCCAAATAAACACAAATTATATCACTATAATTATTTGGCTATAAAAATCGAAAACTAAATTTTTACATTCGCTACTATTATATTTTTTATCATTAAGGACTTATATAGCTATAGTTATATAAGTCCTTTTGACAAATAAAAGGGGAGGTGACACGATTATGAATTACAGAAAACTGAATGCTAGCTTTTTCCTTGTTGGTGTGATTTTTTGTCTGTTGGTGGAGGGTATTAACTCTGTTGTTATGGGTATCAAGTTTAGTAACCTTTTGATTGTTATATTGATTTCTGTTTGCATTATTGCGATATGCTTTTATCGTTTTAACAACGGTGTTATTGCTATTTTGAAAGGCAGATTTGCAAAGCCTAGAAAGACTGATTTGCACTTTGTTGATTATGATTTAGTTAAAAACAAGGACGAGCTTATCTCTGCTACAAGTGGTAGCCTATTAGTCTACAAGCTAAATTCTCGTGATTCCTATCAAATCATAAAACAATCGGACAGATTGCTCATTAGAAAGGTGAACATTGGTGACAGTGTGGAGGATAGCAATCTAGTCAGTGATGATTTTGACAGTGTGAAATTTGCTAGAGGCGACATTTCCGTCAGATATGACTCTTTAACTCGTGTTACCTACAAGATATCACCAGATAATTATTACGAGCCTATTATCGAAATCATTGTTGGCAAAAAACACTACAGATATATTGGATATATCAATCCTCTGCTTGACAGTGATATAAAGCTATTCTTTTCTGATATTATCAAGGTAAAATCACTCAACAAATCTAATGACAGGGTTGAGAAAAGACTTGAAAATGACAAGAGAGTGATGGCATATAATATTCTAAAATTGGTTGCATCGATTTTTGTTCCGAACACCTTGCTATCACATGCTGTAACAGTTGATAACAAAAATGCTAGAATAATTACCTCCATTTATATGATTGTCTGTGTCAGCACAATGATTATTTTTGCTCTGCTACCTATCATTAACCCAAAGAAATATGGGTTATTTATTGATGAATATGACAAGTCGCAAAGGGACAAGGTAGATGTTGCGATAGGTCCAATGACGATAGGTCTGCTACTGCTGATTGCAGTAGTATCATACGAAACACCTACTAACACTGGCTGGTATTTGTTCCTGGTTGGTGTTGTGTTTTTAGCGCTGTTTATAGCCTTTTTGTTCAGAAATGGTATTACAAATACAGAAAAAACGAAAAAATGGGAGCAAATTATTATTTCACTATTTATTTTTGGAATAATGAGTGCTAGTATAGTAAGTGGAATCAATTACAGTATTCCAGTCAAATCAAGGGTAGAAACCTTTCATATTAGTGACCGACATATAGAATCTCGTAGTAAGGGTGGAGATGACTACTATGTTACAGTTAGGGTGGATGGTCACGACAAGAATGTAAAGGTTGATTTGGATACTTTTGAGGATAATAATTCGATTATAAAGTTAGAGAGAACTAGGGGTATACTTGGTGTCGAGTATATCGCTCATTGATGGAGAATGATATGAAAAGGGTATTATCTATTGTTTTGTCAGTTGCAATGCTGTGTAGCCTTGCACTACCAATATCGGTATCATCTGCTACGAAAAATAACAACCCAGTAATCAAGGGATATTATGCTGATCCTGATATTGACGTATTTGGGTGCAAGTACTGGATTTATCCAACGACTGATGGTAATCCTGGATGGTCTGGAACACAGTTTCATGCTTTTTCGTCCGAGGATTTGGTTAACTGGACTGATGAGGGCGTTATTCTCGACGTTGCTGACAAAAATCCAGGACAGAACAAGAATGGCGTGCAGATTGCGTCATCATCTTGGAGTGCTGGCAACGCTTGGGCACCATCTATCGAATGTATGGATGGCAAATATTATTTCTACTACTGTGGCAGAATTAAGGAAGATTTGCTAGAAACCTATGCTGTTTTAAATCCGGATGGCTATTATAACGACAAAGCTATTGGCGTTGCTGTGTCCGACAATCCAGCTGGTCCATTCGTTGCTAGTGGCGAGCCTATACTTTATCCGGCAATGCTACGAGATAAGGGACTTGATATCGGTCAGGTTATTGATCCATCTGTATTTGTTGATACTGATGGCACAGCTTATCTTTTCTTTGGTAATGGTGCAGCATATGGTGTTAAGCTGGCTGAAGACAAAACACAGATTGACGAGTCATCACTTATTCAGTACAAAATCAGCGAATTTAGAGAGTCACTTGTTGTGTTTAAACGAGGTAAGGATTACTATTTCACTTGGTCCGATGATGACACAGCTAGCGATAACTACAGGGTAAACTATTGTATTGCTCGTAACTTATCTAATAGCACTATTATTGCTAAGGATGATACAATTCTTCAAAAGGATGAGAGCAAGAATATCTATGGCACAGGTCATCAGTCAATATTATATGATGCAGAGACTGACAAGTGCTATATTGCTTATGGCAGACATAACTTCACTAATGGGGCTTGCCATGATGATGCTGGTAATTTTAGAGAGGTGTGTATCGACGAGGTAACCTTTAACGCTCGTGGAAAAATCAATTCTATTACACCAACTAATACTGGCGTTAGTGCTAGACTACTACATAATCTTAATATTAAACGAACACCTGCTACCTGTACAAATGATGGCAAGGAAATATCAGAATGCACAAAATGTGGCGAGAAGAAAACTACTGTTTTATATTCGTTAGGACATGATTACAAGGAGTATGTCAACAGATACAATCGTTGTGACAAGTCTGATGAAGAGGTTAGAGAGTGCAGACGCTGTGGACTAAAGCAGGTAATGCCAATTAGCCCGGTCACAAAGCATAATATGACCTCAAAGGTGACTAAAAGTGCCACATATTCATCCACGGGTGTTAGAACATACTACTGTACAAAATGTAGCTACAAGTACACCAAGACGATAGCAAAACTAACTGTTGCAAAGCCTACTAATGTAACTATTACTGGTAAATCAAAGTCGTTTGTTCTAAAGTGGAGCAAGAACTCAAAGGCTACTGGATATCAAATCCAGTACACAACTGACAGCTCGTTCAAATCTGGTATTAAATCATACAAGATAACAAGTAATTCCACTGTATCAAAAACAGTAAAATCACTAAAGAAGAATAAGAAATATTATGTTCGCATTCGTGCATATAAGACATATAATGGCAAGAACTATTATTCTCCTTGGGTTAGTAAATCAGTAAAGACAAAATAAAAAAAGCGATGCAGATTATCTGCATCGCTTTTTGCTTTATTATGGATTTATTTTGCCATTTCTGCTCTAGCTTCCTTGATGCGCTGAACGAATAGCTTACCAGTCTCTGTAATCTTGTCGTAGTCACCAGTTTTTGCACCAGCGATTAGTGATGAACCTGCACCACAAGCGATAGCACCAGCCTTGATCCAATCCTTAACATTGTCTACGTCAACACCACCTGATGGCATCATAACAGCGTTTGGAATAGGGCCGTGGATATCTTTGATGAATGCTGGACCAGCGATATCACCAGGGAATACTTTTAGTACATCAGCGCCACATTCCATAGCAGCAACAGCCTCTGTTGGTGTGTAGATACCAGGCATTGATGGTACGCCATATCTGTTACATGTCTTTACTGTCTCTGGGTCAAAATATGGAGCAACGATATATTCAGCACCTGCTAGGATAGCAATTCTTGCTGTAGCAGCATCCATTACTGTGCCAGCACCGATGATGATTTCGCCACTGTTGTACTTTGCCTTCATAGCTTCGATGAGCTTGTCAGCGTGTGGTACAGTGAATGTTAGCTCGATAGCAGCAACGCCACCAGCGATACATGCGTCAGTAATTTTTTCAGCCTGCTCGATAGAGGTAGCACGAACAACAGCTACGATACCAACCTCTTGAATTTTTGCGAGTGTTTCGATTTTGTTTGCCATAATATTTCTCCTATAAAAGTTATTTCAAAAAGTATTAATTTTATAATTATCTTTGAACTCTAGCGCCAGCACCGTTAACCTTTGCCTCAACCTCTTTTAGTGAAGCCATTGAGGTATCGCCAGGTGTTGTCATAGCGAGTGCACCGTGTACCACACCGTAGTTAACAGCCTTTTGTGCATCCTCGTATGTCATTAGACCATAGATAAGACCAGATGCAAAGCTGTCGCCACCACCAACTCTGTCAAGAATTTCTAGACCTGGGTACTCTAGTGAGTTGTAGATTTTGCCATCAGCCCAGCAGATAGCCTTCCAGTCATTTACTGTAGCTGTCTTTACTGTACGAAGAGTTGTTGCGATAACCTTAAAGTTTGGATAAGCCTTTGTAACGGTCTCAATCATCTTGTAGTAGCCGTCCATATTTAGTTCCTTAAGGTCAGCATCGTTGCCCTCAACCTCAAAGCCAAGAGATGCTGTAAAATCCTCTTCGTTACCAATCATAACGTCAACATATTTTGCGATTTCTCTGTTTACTTCTTGTGCCTTTGCCTGACCACCGATATCCTTCCATAGTGATGGACGATAGTTTAGGTCGTAAGACACGATTGTGCCGTATTCCTTTGCTTTCTTAACGGCCTCGATACAGGTTTCGGCAGCAGTCTCTGATAGTGCAGCATAGATACCACCAGTGTGTAGCCATCTAACACCAAGTGTGCCAAAAATGTAGTCCCAGTCGATATCGCCTGGCTTTAGCTTTGATGCAGCTGTGTTGCCTCTGTCAGAAGCGCCTACAGCACCACGGATGCCGAATCCACGCTCTGTAAAGTTGATACCATTTCTAACTGTTCTTCCGATACCATCAAAAGGCATCCACTTGATGAGTGAGGTGTCAACTCCACCTTGAAGAATAAGGTCCTCCATTAGATATCCAATCTCGTTGTCAGCAAATGCTGTAACAACAGAGGTCTTTAGACCGAAGCATCTGCGTAGTCCACGAGCAACGTTGTACTCGCCACCACCTTCCCAAGCTCTGAAAGAACGAGCAGTTTTGATTCTGCCTTCGCCTGGGTCAAGTCTTAGCATGATTTCGCCAAGAGAAATTTCGTCGAACATACATTCTTCTTTTGGTCTTAAATTAAGGTTCATTGTTTTGTTCTCCTATATTAAAATTTGAAATAATTCATAGCGTTGTTGTAGCTGATGCCTTGTACGATTTCTTTTAGGATATCCTCGTCGTATGCGTACCAGCCATCCTCAACCCATCTGCCAAGCAGACGGCACATAATTCTTCTGAAATATTCGTGTCTGCCATATGAGGTGAATGAGCGTGAGTCAGTTTCCATGCCGACGAATTTGCCTAGCACACCAAGATTGCCAAGGCTCTTCATCTGGTTGGTCATACCATCCATTGTATCTAGGAACCACCAAGCAGGACCAAACTGAATTTTGCTATCAGCCTCTGTGCCTTGGAAATTTCCTAGCATTGTGGCAAGAACAGTGTTGTCCTTGTCGTTAAGGTTGAATAGTATTGTCTTTGGTAATTTGTTGTTGATATCAAGTGCGTCCATAAATCTTGACAGTGTGTGTGCGATTTCGCAATCACCAACGCTGTCGAATCCGATATCAACCCCTCTTAGTTTAAATAATCTGGTGCTGTTGTTTCGCATAGCGCCGATATGTATTTCCATAGCCCAGTCAAGCTCGTGATATTTTTCGCCAAGTGTAATAAGCACAGGAGTGCGATACTTGTCACCCTCTGCTTGTGATACCTTTTCGCCAGCCATTGCTTTTTGGAATACAGCCTCGATTTCGTCATCGCTAGCAATATCATATGGAACATAGTCGAATGCTTGGTCTGATACCTTACAGCCGACCTCGTCGAAATAATCGCATCTCTTTAATAGTGCAGTGATAACGTCCTTGTATGACTTAATTTCTATATCAGCAGCTTCGCCAAGTGCCTTTATATAATCAGCAAAGCCATCTAGGTGAATGTTTAGCGCCTTGTCAGGTCTAAAGCTTGGTAGCACCTTGCAATCAAATCCGTCGACATTCTTTAGCTTTTTGTGATACTCTAGTGTGTCGATAGGGTCATCAGTGGTGCAAACAACCTTTACATTTGATTTTGTGATAAGGCTTTGTGGTCTAAAGTCGCCATTTGCGATAGCCTCGTTTGCCTTGTCATATATCTCGCTTGCTGTCTTTGCATTTAGTGGTGTTGTGATACCGAAATATCTCTGCAATTCGATATGTGCCCAGTGATATAGTGGGTTGCCGATACAGTACTGTAATGTCTCACCAAATTTGATAAACTTGTCCTTTGGTGATGCGTTGCCAGTACAATATTCCTCATCAACGCCACAGCTACGCATAGCTCTCCACTTGTAGTGGTCGCCAGATAGCCAAAGCTGTGAAATGTTTGACGGCTGTTCGTTTTCGTATATTTCTTTTGGACTTAGGTGACAGTGGTAGTCACATATTGGCATATCCTCTGCAAAGTCGTGGAATAGCTTTTTTGCAGCAGGAGTGTCGAGCAAAAAGTCCTTGTCCATAAAATTGTTCATTATGTTACTCCCGAATATCCATATTCTGTTTTATTATATACCTATAATCTGTCTATTTCAATATTAAAAGAGTTGATTTTTTATATAAATATATGAATTGTAGATTGAATTTTTTAGTGATTTGATATACAATAAATATGAAATATATTTAGAGGAGGCATTTACTATGTCATTTTGTCCAAATTGTGGCAAGGAGCTTGTCGAGGGCGAGGTTTGTACTTGTGCTAATCAGCCAGTAGAGGAGAATACAGCTCCACAGCCAGAAATCAATACTACAGAGGCTGCACCACAGCCAGAATACACAGCACCACAGCCAGAGTATGTTTCACCAGAATATGCTGCACCTGACTATGCTGCTCCACAGCCAGATTTTGCGTATGGTGCACCATATTTCGCACCACCAGTTGCACCATCAAAGCCACAGCCTAGAAAGGATTATCCAGAAGGATACAAGATTAGAAAGAAGTATGTTGCTGTTCTTCTTGGCTATTGCCTAGGTGTTTTTGGCATACATAATTTCTATCTTGGCAACAAGAACAAGGGTCTTGCACAAGTACTTTTGGCAACAGTTGGCGCTATTTTCACCTTTGGTATCTCTACAGCAGCAGTTGCTATTTGGTCAATTGTTGAGACAACACTGATTTTAACAGAGGATATCAACGCTGATGCAAACGGATTCAAAATCCAGACTCTTGAAGAGGCAATAAAGGACTAATCCTGTTACAAATCACAAAATGCTATTTAAAACGAGGTGCTGTCACCTCGTTTTTTGTGTGATTGATAGAAAAATATGCTATTTATTCTTGCAATATTTACAATTGAAAAAAATAGTACATAGTGGTACAATGTAAAGAAAAAAGGAGTTTTTCCTATGGCAAATATCTATACAATTAAAAGCAAGAGAAATGACAGAGTGTTCATCCATGTTATGCCTGGTCATTTTATTTCTGCAAATAATCATATGAACTATTATATCGGTACTTCCGATATAAAGCATAACCATAATGTGTCTACTGACGCTGCTATGCTACTAGCCGAGTACTACAACACAAATGACATACATATCGACACAGTTCTATGTCTATATGAAACACAGACACTTGGTGCATATATTGCTCATGAGCTATCTCGTCCTACTATGATGTCACCTAACCCAGATGCTACAGTGTTCGTTATCGGATCAGAGTACGACGCTGCTGGCAACCTCATCTTCCGTGACAATCTTCGTCGTATGGTTATGGGTAAGAATGTTCTTGTTCTTATCTCTTGTATCACCTCTGGTAGAACTATTGAGAGAGCTATGGAGAGTGTTCAGTACTATGGTGGCAAGGCTGTTGGTGTTGCATCTGTGTTCAGTGCACAGAGCTATGTTGCTGGCGTGCCTGTTAACTCTATCTTTACTACAGAGGATGTTCCTGGCTATACTGCTTTTCCAGCACACGATTGCCCATTATGTCACAATGGCCATCCTGTTGACGCTATCAGCAATGGCTACGGATATAGCAAGCTATAATATGGATTTAAAGGTGGATTTTATCCACCTTTTTTCTTTTGTAAAAGGTGTGATATCCCACTTGACAAATATTTTTTATTTGATATAATATGTTTACTGAAAATTAAACAGTACCCATTAAAGACTTTGACGCAGAAAAAGATTTTTCGTTTTAGTTTCAGCGAGTCGGCGTTTGGTGTGAGCCGATACAAGATGATTAATGCATAGCTCTCTGCTGAGTTGTTGCCCTGAATAGCAATCAATAGGGGCAGACGGTTGACCTCGTTATCGGTAAAGGCATTGATTGATGCTAAAGGGCAGATTGACCTTCTGTCGAAATAGGGTGGTACCGCGTGTTATAACGCCCCTATACTTTATGTGTAGGGGCTTTTTTTATGCTCCACACGAAGAAAGGAGATTATAATTATGAAAAAAGGTTATGAAAAATATGTTCCATTTAAGCCAATAAATATCAAGGACAGAACTTGGCCTGATACCCCTATCACAAAGGCTCCTATTTGGTGCTCTGTTGATATGCGTGATGGTAATCAGTCCATCGTTGACCCTATGAATTTACAGGAAAAGCTTGAGTTCTTCCAGACCTTGCTCGACGTTGGCTTTAAAGAGATTGAGGTTGGTTTTCCATCAGCCTCTGATACAGACTACGAGATATTGAGAACTCTTATCGAGGGTGGATATATTCCAGACGACGTTACTATTCAGGTGCTTGTTCAGGCTAGACCTCATCTTATCAAGAAAACATTTGAGGCTATCGAAGGTGCAAAGAATGTAATTGTTCATTTCTACAATTCTACTTCAACTCTACAGCGTAAGGTTGTATTTAGAACAGATATGCAGGGCGTTATTGATATTGCTATCAGTGGTGCAAAGCTCATTTATGAGCTAACAGAGGAACAGAAGAAGGCTCATCCAGAGATGAATATTCGTTTTGAGTATTCTCCAGAGTCATTCTCACAGACCGAGGTTGACAATTCTATCGAGGTTTGTCGTCAGGTTATGGAGGAGCTTCATATCACAAAGGAGAATCCAATTATCCTAAATCTTCCTAACACTGTTGAGTGTGCATCACCTAACTACTATGCTGACCAGATTGAATATTTCTGTCGCAATCTCCCTAACAGAGAGGCTGCTATTATCTCCCTACACCCACATAACGACAGAGGTGAGGGCGTTGCTGCTACAGAGCTTGGTCTTATGGCTGGCGCTGACAGAGTAGAGGGTACATTGTTCGGTAATGGTGAGCGTACAGGTAATGTTGACGTTGTTACTGTTGCTATGAATATGTGGACACAGGGTGTTGACCCAGAGCTTGATTTCCACGAAATCAACAAGATTAAGGAAGTATACGAACGTTGCACAAAGATGGAGGTTCCACCTCGTTGGCCATATGCTGGTGAGCTTGTGTTTACAGCATTTTCTGGCTCACACCAAGACGCTATCAACAAGGGTAAGATCTATATGGAGGAAAGTGGAACAGAGCTTTGGGAAGTTCCATATCTACCTATTGACCCTGCTGATGTTGGTAGAGAGTATGAGCCTATCATCCGTATCAACTCACAGTCTGGTAAGGGTGGCACAGCATTCATCCTTGCACAGAATTATGGCATCAAGATGCCAAAGGCTATGCACCCAGAGTTTGGTGCTGTAGTGCAAAAGGCTTGTGACGAAAAGGGCAAGGAGATTTCTCCAGCAGAGGTATTCGACCTATTCCAAAAGGAATACAGAAATGTTGCTGGTCCTTACAAGCTTCTCAACTACAAGGTTTACGAGGAGAAGAACGAAGAGGATTATCTCACAAATGTTAAGTTTGAGGGTACAATCAGATATAAGGATAACGACCCAGTTCGTATCGAGGGTGAGGGCAATGGTCCTATCGGTGCATTCTGCCAAGCTATGAATGCTGTCGGCCTTGATAAGTACGAGTTCGTTGACTATAGCGAGCACGCTATCGCTGTTGGCTCTGACTCAAAGGCTATCAGCTATATCCATATCAAGAATCCAGAAGGCAAGGACGTATTTGGTATCGGTGTTAGCCACAACATCAGCTACGCTTCAATGAAGGGTATCGTATGTGCTATCAACCGTGACCAAGAGGATACAGTTCGTGATGATACTATGCCTGGTATCTTCGACATTTGCTAATATAAATCAACTTTAAGGAGATTAATATGAAGGAATTTAATATCACCGTCCTAAAGGGTGACGGTATTGGACCAGAGATTGTTGATGAGTGCATTAAGGTACTCGACAAGGCTGGTGAAAAGTTCGATTTCAAGTTTAATTATGATTATCAGCTACTTGGTGGCTGTGCTATCGATGCAACTGGTGTGCCATATCCACAAGCGACAGCAGATGCTTGCAAGGCTTCTGACGCTGTTCTTCTAGGTGCTGTTGGTGGTCCAAAGTGGGACGATCAGCCTGGTAGCAACAGACCAGAAAAGGGTCTTCTTGCTATTCGTGAGGATTTGGGCTTGTTCGCAAATCTTCGTCCAGCAAAGATTTTTGCTCCACTAAAGTCTGCATCTCCTATTAAGGAAGAGATTATCGGTGATGGTCTTGATATCCTTATCGTTAGAGAGCTTACTGGTGGTATCTACTTTGGCGACAGAGGAACATATGAGGAGAATGGTGTTGTCGGTGCATATGACACAGAGAGATACACCTATCCAGAGATTAAGCGTATCGTAAAGGCTGGTTTTGAGTACGCTATGAAGAGAGAAAAGAGACTAACCTGTGTTGATAAGGCAAATGTTCTTGACTCATCAAGACTTTGGAGAAAGGTTATGGAGGAGACCTCTGCTGATTATCCAGAGGTTGAGGTATCATATATGTATGTTGACAACTGTGCAATGCAGCTTGTTCGTAATCCTAACCAGTTCGACACTATCGTAACCTCAAATATCTTTGGTGATATTCTTTCTGATGAGGCATCTATGATTTCTGGCTCAATCGGTATGCTCGCTTCTGCTTCACTTGCAGAGGGCACATTCGGTCTGTATGAGCCTATTCATGGCTCTGCTCCAGATATCGCTGGTCAGGGCAAGGCTAACCCACTAGCTACTATCCTATCTGGTGCTATGATGCTTCGTTACACATTTGGTGAGATGGAAGCTGCTGAGGCTATTGAAAAGGCTGTTGATACAGCACTTACAAAGGCTCGTACTCCAGATATCTATGAGGACGGATTTGACGCTGTCAACACTTCACAGATGGGCGACCTTGTTGCTTCGCTACTATAATTTATACAATGCCTATGGAGCTGTCTTATGGACGGCTCCTTTTTGTTTTGACAAATAATAATGTAGTTTACTTTTGATATGCGCTGTGGTATAATTACGATGTATATCTATGTGCAAAAATTCAGAAAAGGATGAGGTGAAAATCGACAATGATTAGCGCAGATATGAAGATTGAAAAATTGAATATTAATGGCGCTACTGTTGATTTGACGGTCTCATTTGCTGTTGAAAAGCATATCCAATCACCAAGGGTCGCTATCATTTTTGAGTCTGGCGATGGTGATTACAGACGAGTGCCAATGCTTGCTGTTTCTAATGGCAGTATTGTCACAGCTAGTGGCACTTATGACACCTCTGCTGTGTTCTACAAAAAGGTTGCAGATAAAGTGCAGATTAGTTTTGTGTTCAGTGATGGTACTGATTTGGGCAGTAGATACGAAACTGATATTGTTGTGGCTAATGATAGTAAGCGTGGTGCTAATCATTTTCTTTCTTTATCTAATAGAGAAAAGGTAAAGGCTTTGGTTGGTCTTGCGCTTAACATATGTTCATTACCATTTAGATTGCTACCGATTAAGAATAACAGAGTATCATTCTTTACTAACAGAACAAAGGAGCCAACCGGCAATTTGAGGGCTGTTTATGGTGCTGTTAGCAGTATGGATAATGTTGACGTTCGACTATGCTGTCACTATGGTGGTGCTGTCAGTTCACTAAAGATGATATTTAAGTTTTTGTATCTGTATATGACCTCTAGGGTTGTGTATATTGATGATTATCTTCATCCAATCAGCTATGTTAGCAAACGAAAGGGTGTGCACCTAGTTCAGCTTTGGCACGGGTGTGGTGCGTTCAAGACCTTTGGATTTTCTCGTATTCACAAGGAGTCTGTACTGGAGCTTTATTCACCTAATCATCGTCAGTATGATATCGCTGTTGTTAGCTCACCAGAAGTTATTGACCTGTATGCAGAGGCATTCGGTATTAACAAAACAAAGGTGCTACCTCTTGGCGCTCCAAGGTGTGATGCTCTTGCTAATGATGATTACAAGGCAGAATTTAGGCACAACTTTTTTGAGCAGAATCCACAGCTAGTTGGCAAAAAGCTATTGCTTTTTGCTCCAACATTTAGAGGTGGTGGCAATGGCGATTGTTTCTATCCTATGGAGCAGTTTGATGTTGACAGAGTGCTTGATGCTCTGGGTGATGAGTGGGCTGTTCTCATCAAACTTCACCCATATTTGACAGAAAAATTCACTTGCTCTAATCGTAATGCTGATAGAATGCTTGACTGCTCAAGCAGTGATGTTAATGATATATTGATTGTTAGCGATTTTCTAGTCACTGATTATTCTAGCGTTATTTTCGAGGCATCGATTTTGGGCGTGCCTATGGCATTTTTGACATATGATTTAGAGGAATTTATCGAGAGTAGAGATTTTTATTTCGACTTTAAATCATTCATTCCTGGTCCTATTGCTCGAAATGTTGACGAGGTTGTTGATCTTGTTCGTCAAAATGGCGACCCAGATGCAGTCGAGAGATTTAGACAGCATGCATTTGGCGATTCAATCGGCAATGCTTGTGAGAATTTGGTTGATTTGACCAACGAGCTTTTGGGCAGAAAATAAGGAGATATTTTAGTTGAACGAGTTTTTATATAATACTATGTACAGAGTTTCTGGCGAAATCAAAAAGCTAGAGGCAGAGATAGAATTTAATAATAAGAATATCGTTATCATCGGTGACGAGCACGATATTGCATATCATCTGTGTGGCACATTCTGTATGCTGTCTGGTGCTACAGCTGATATCAATGTTCATCTTGTTCTTGATAAGATGGCTAATAATGATATCCTTTTTGATGATTTTAAATCAACATTCGAGAATGTTCATATTTGGAACTCATTTGATGAGTATGTGTCTGCAAGGGATGGCAAGGATGATATTATCCTTGATATAGTCAATCTTCGTGCACCAGTGTATGCAGAGAGTGGTGACGCTAGGGATAACGCCTACGCAAAGGAGATGCAGACATTATCTGCAATTATTGATTACAATCGACAGAACAAGGGTAATATCTTACAGCTTATCACCTGTGTTCCTAGCATAGATGAGCCATTACCTGATATCGTTCACGCTATTGCAGAGCGTGAATATGAGGTCGTTTTTAGGGATAAGGCAGATGACAGCGCAGAGAAATTCGTTATCGCACTAGAGGACAAAATTCGTTCTTGTGATGATATGCTGGACAGAGTGCAGGTTATTCGTCTTGACCGTGTGTTTGGACCTGGTATTTATGGTGATGACGGTGCTTGCTTGTATGATTTGTTCTGCGATTTTCGTGACGGCAAGGTACTGACTGTGTACGATGGCGACAGATTTGATTTCTTCTCTGTAGCGTATGTTTGCGACGCTATGTTGACTATTATCCTTGCTATTGCAACTGGCAGAAAGGGTAATATATACAATGTCTCCTCTTGGGAGATGACTAGATATCAAGCCATCAGCCTGATATTCGACACATTTCTTGACAAAAATGTGCAGATTGAGACACAGCACGATGATATCGATTACAAGCCTACATATCGTATGCTTAATTCAAAGAAATCAGAGCTAGTGCATTATAAAAATATTTCAAAATTAATTAGGACAGATAAGGCTCTTGCATTTCAGGACACTGGATATTGGTTCACTGACGAAACAGATTATATTCCAAAGAGTGATATTAATGTTTATTATGGTAGAATGGACCGTATCCGTGAAATAGAGCTTGAAATACTCAAAGAGGTCGACAAGATTTGCAAGGATAATGATATCCCATATTTTCTTGCAGCTGGCACAATGCTTGGTGCCGTTCGTCACAAGGGCTTTATTCCTTGGGATGATGACGTTGATATCGGAATGCTACCAGAAGACTACGAAAGATTTTTGAAGGTGTGTCCAGATAGCCTCAGTGTTGAGATAGGATATCAAAGTGCACTAAACACTGCTGACTGTCACTATATTCACGACAAGATTAGACTAAAGAATAGCTTTTTCTCTACAAAATATTCTGACAGATATAATATGCTCAATGGTGTGTATATCGACGTTTTTGTTTACTACAAGACGGCGAACTCGCCACGTGCACAGCAGCGTCATATTAAACAGGTTAGACGCTGGCGTAATTTGCTAGGTATTAGGTGGGCTGATAGAAAGTACCAAAAGGGAAGATTTTACAGCCTTTGCTGGGATATCACACATAGGATTAATGGCGACTTTTTTGACAAGAAGTATCGCAAGGTCTGTATGAAATATGATAAGAAGAATACAAAGTATCGTGTTGATGGTGGCTTTAATTTGGAGAAGGCTGGTGCTGTTCCTGACGAATGGTTCCATGGCACTGTGGATGCTACCTTCTGTGGCTACACTTTTCCTATTTTAAAGCGTTCTGACGACTTTTTGACCCATTGGTACAGCTCGCATTATATGGAGCTTTTGCCAGTAGATGGTAGAAAGTCTGTTCACGATGTTGTTCGTATTGATATCGGTCAAAATCTGTTTGACGAAACGAAGAATGATGCTCGCTTTAGAGACGTTGATTTGAGGGGCGAGCTGTACGAAATATATAAGTAATATAGAGGTGTTTATATTATGAATATTGGACTAATTATTGCTGGTGGCGTTGGCTCAAGAATGAAGGCAAAGGTGCCAAAGCAGTTTATGAGAGTCGACCATAAGGAAGTTATTTTTTACACTCTTGATGCTTTTCAGAGGAGTAGAGATATTGATGCCATTGTGGTAGTATGCCTTCACGGATGGGAGGATTTCCTAAAGCGTGGAGCAGAGGAATATGGTATTACAAAGATGCTCAGCCAGCCAGATTTTGGTATTGTTACTGGTGGCGACTCTGGTATGCACAGCCTTCGCAATGGTATGCTCTACCTTAAGGAGCATTACGACGAGGATAGCATTATTGTTATCCACGACGCTGTTAGACCACTTATTTCACAGGATATCATTTCACATAATATTGCAAGTGTTAAGCGTCATGGTACTGCAATTACTACTGTTCCTACTACAGAGGCATTGCTACAAGTAACAGCAGAAAATCCTGACAATTCTAATGTCGTTGTTGACAGGAACATTATTGCTAGAACACAGACACCACAGTCACTTCGCCTTGAAAAATTCATTTGGGCTCATGAGGAGGCTGTTAAGCGTGGTATCGAGGACACTGTTGCGACTTGTACACTACTTATTGAGCTTGGTGAGAGTGTTCATCTCGTTCTTGGTGAGGGTACAAACTTTAAGATTACCACCCAAGAGGATATCGACCTTATGAAAGCATATCTCAGTATGTGGAAGCATAGATAGTGGGTGACCTATGACTAGTATTGTAAAACAGGATATAAAACGAATTGCAAGCTCTGATATCAGCTGGGACAAGCTTGATGGTAAGACTGTTCTTGTCACTGGCGCTACAGGATTTATTGGCTCGTATATCATATCTGCTCTTATGCAGAGGGTGATTGATACAGGAGCTGATATCCGTGTGCTAGCGATGGTTAGGGATGAGAATAGAGCGAGAGAGAAGTTTGCTGATTATATGCACCTTGGAAGGATTGACTTTGTTATTGGTGACGTAAAGAATCCAGTAGATACTGATAAAAGGGCAGATTTCGTTATTCATTGTGCATCTAATGCTGCGCCAGATTTGTATGCTAGTGATCCAGTCGGCACTATGGAAATTAATTTGTTTGGTACTAGCAATTTGCTAAAATATGCTAAGGATTGCAGAGCAGAAAAATTCCTATATGTTTCAACTATTGAGGTCTATGGCAAGACAGAAAATCTTGACACTATTGGTGAAGAGGATTTTGGCTACATTTCGTCATCAAATGTTCGTTCTTGCTATCCAGAGAGTAAGAAATGCTGCGAAAATCTTACTATCTGCTATGGTAAGCAGTATGATATGAATGTGTCTATCGGTCGTTTGTCATATATTTATGGTGCTGGTATGAGCAAGACTGATGCAAAGGTGTGCGCCCTATTTGCTAGAAAGGTCGCTGCTGGTGAAAACATTGTGCTAAAGAGTACTGGCGAACAGCTACGCTCATACACCTATGTTAGTGACGCTATTACTGGCTTGCTGACTGTTTTGCTTGATGGTGAGAATGGTGAGGCATATAATATCGCATCGTCAAAATCAAGGATTACTATCGTCGATATGGCAAGGAAATATTGCTCTCTTTTTCCAGAAAAGGGTAGCGAGGTACAGTTTGATTTGCCAAATGATTATGAGAAGGGTGCATTTTCATTTATTGCGAACGCTGTTCTCGATAGTGCAAAGCTAGAGGCTCTTGGCTGGGATGCCGAGGTGTCGCTCGACGATGGCTTGCGCTACGCTGTTGAGGATAATTTATAAAATACATTTCTTGACATATAATAATTATTGTGATATAAAATATCTAGATTTTCTTTTGGAGGATAAAAATATGGAAATTACAAAGCAAAGCATTATGGGCGATATGCTCGAGTTCGACAGAGGGATTGCTGTAGTACTTATGGAGGCTGGTATGCACTGTGTAGGTTGTCCAGCATCTGTTGGTGAGAGTCTTGAGGAGGCTTGCCAGGTACACGGTCTTGACGCTGACGAGGTTCTTGAGAATATCAAAAAATATCTTGCATCTAAATAAATAGAGTATTTTAGGCAGGTCGGTATGACCTGTCTTTTTTATTTTGCAAAAAGGTGTTGACAATATGGGTTTTGTGTGTTATGTTTTAACTGTGCTAGGTGAGATAGCACAGTTGACGAGCCGTGATACCTAGCAAATCGTACGATAAATTTTATTAGGAGGTGTTTGGGTGATATTTATTGATTATCATTCTAGAGTTCCGATTTATGAGCAAATCAAGGAACAAATAATAATGCTCATCAACACCGGTGTCTATGCTCCTGATGAAAAGCTTCCATCTATCAGAGCCTTGTCATCAGAGCTAAATATTAATGTGAACACTATCAAGCGTGCCTTTCAAGAGTTGGAGATGGAGGGCGTGACCTATTCTGCACAGGGTAGGGGTGTCTTCGTTTCGTCCAACCCACTTGGAAACGCTAGGATTAAGAGCTCTGCTCTTGATGATATACGCACAACGGTCGTGTCTGGCAAGGCAAAGGGCGTTGACAAGGCAGAGTTACTAAAATTGATAGATGAGATTTATAGCGAGGTAGAGTAATGATACAGATTAACAATGTGACAAAACGATTTGGCGACTTTACAGCGATTGAGAATATAAATCTGACTGTAAACAAGTCGTCGATATATGGTATCGTTGGATATAATGGCGCTGGCAAAACAACATTGCTAAAAACTATTGTCGGTATGTACGAGCCAGAGGAGGGCTCTGTTCTTATCGATGGAGAGAATGTGTATGACAATGGTGCTGTTCGTGCCGATATATTCTTTATTCCAGATAATTTATATCTCCCAGCAGGCTTTAGCCTTAAGAGATTGAAAGCCTTGTACAAGGGATATTATCCTAATTTTAGCGACAAGGTGTACGCTAATATGGTCGAGGCGATGGGACTTGATGAGAAAAAGACAGTTGCCTCGTTCTCAAAGGGTATGCAGCGTCAGGCACAGATAGTGCTAGCTATGGCTACTATGCCAAAGTATTTGATACTTGATGAGTGCTTTGACGGTATCGACCCACAAAAGCGTAATATGTGCAAGAAAATTTTCATCGAGTATATGGCAGAGACAGAGTGCTCGATTGTTATGAGCTCACATAATTTGCAGGAGATAGCTGACCTATGTGATAGAGTAGCGCTCATCAATGGCAAAACTCTTGCCATGGACGTTTCGGTAGATGATATTTCTAGCGCATATGTAAAATATCGTATGATATTCAGTGACGAAATTGACAAATCAATATTCGATGGTATCGAGAACAAGGGCATCACCATTGATAATAAAATGGCCACCATCATCGTGTCTAGCGATATGGATGATGCTGTGCTCAATGCACTTAACCCTGTTCGTATTGATTCGGTTGCCCTCTCATTAGAAGAGGTATTTTTGAATGAAATGGAGGATAAGGATTATGATATCACAAAGATTTTCCTCAAATAAACAAGCAAAGGCATATGACCTAAAGCGTGCATTCAGACAGTGTTTGGCTCCTGTAATCATTATGCTGGCAAATTTGTTGTTTAGCCTATGCCATACAACTCGCATAGAGCTACAAGAAAACAAGTTTAATAACACAAAGGTGTTTGTTAACCTTATTAGCGAATATCAGTCAGTATTTGAGCTTGCATTAATCTTTTATGGCTTTTTCTTTGCTATAGTTTTGTTTGCTCCTTTTATGAAAAAGAAGAACGCTAATTTCTTCTTTTCATCTCCAGTGACTAGAGCAGATATATTTAGGAACAGAGCTATTGCTGGTGTAGTTAGTATCGTTGGCATTATAGCTTTTACAGTAATTCTTGATACAATATTTAACTGTGTTGCACTACCAAATGACGGCTATATTATTTTGACAGCATTAGGATTATTCTATGAGTGTGTTATGTACGCTGTTGTGACATTTGCCATTACAGCTATCGGTATGTCTGCTGCTAATAATTTGCTAGAGGGTTTTGTCCTTAGCGTTGGTATCTATGGCTTGCCAACAGGTATTGTTGCAGTGGTTAATTTCCTATGTCGTGCATTCCTATATGGATATAATAGACAGTCATTACTAGCTGATACAATTCTTCGTTTAGGTTGGTCAAGTGATTTTGATGCTCCATCTCTACTGAGTGCTACAGCAAATCTTCATCCATTCTTGCTTGGTGCTCGTGTTGGTGAATACGAATATGATTTGTTCGACCTTTGTTTTCAAATAAAGGAAAAAAGCGATTCAAAATTCGCTTTGCCAGATATGTCATATATCGCACCACTTATTGCGTGGTCGGTCGTATTTGTAGCATTAATGTTTGTTGCAAAGCACCTCTTTGTTCGTCGCAAGAGTGAGAATCTTGGTATGATTAGCAAGAACAAGAGCGTTATCGCTTTCTTGGTGACAGAGATGGCACTTGGTATTTCTACTCTTTGGGTAGAAATGTTCACTGTTGGTGACGTTGAGTCAAAGCTTGTTAGAGCGTTGTTGATTTTGGTGCTATTTGCTGTTTCTTGGATTGGACTATATTCGCTATTCTGCCTAAAGGTTATGCATTCAAAGGCTACTTGGACATGTTTTGGCTCTGCATTTGGTGTGTTGGCTGTTGCTATTTGCCTTTTAGGTGGTGGACTATTTGGCTACAGCAACTATGTTCCAGAGGTTGATGATATCAAGTTCGCTAGTATTATTGGCACTGGTATCACAGCAGATATGGATGGAGCTCTTTGTAGTGATGATATTCTTGAAACATATTATGATGCAGCGAATGGAATGTGCCTTCTTGATGATAAGGACGATTTGAGAATATTTACAGATGTTCATAGAACACTCATTGATGGCGAAAGAAATACAAACAATAGTATTTCTATTGTATATGAGCTAAATAATGGCAGACGAGTTTATCGTAGGTATGATTATGTCACAGCACAGGGTATGCGACTTGTCCCATCACTTGTCGATACAAAGGAATATAGACAGAATTTCTATCACTATTTGACTGGTGAGGGTGATGATATCATTGGTCTACAGACTGCAAAGTACAAGTTTGGTGAAGGAAATTTCTTTAATTTGTCAATAGGTATTCCAGTTAGAAACCGTGGTGTAGATATTGCTGAATTGAAAATAGGCCCAGAAACTCGTATCAATGATTATTCAGAAGAATTCCTAAAAGCATTTAGACAGTCACTTGTGGCTGATTTCAAGAATATGACTTATAAGGATATATTCTTCAATGAGCATAAGGCTCTAGGCTGTATAAAGGTTTATCGTGTTGAGTATGATGAGGACTATCTAGATAGAGATTATGGCTATGACGGTGGTTCAACACAGCTTTATATCTATCCTTGTATGACAAACACCATTAATCTCCTAAAGGAGAATGGATACTATAAGTATCTGATTGAGGACGAAATGGACGATTATGAAGCTGTGTACTATATGCAGCTTGGTGAGTATGGTAACTGCGTTCGCAACGAAAGTGATCTCTTTACTTATATGCAAGAGGATTATTGGTACTACGAAAGCTTTGACCCAAGCAATTATGTGCCAGAGGAGAACCAGTCCACTGACGAGCAGTTTATTCGTGTTTGCTATGACAATGGTGATGAGTACAGATTTGCTACTGATGAGGATTATGTTGCTGTTTTTGTAAAGAATGACAATGATAATATGGTATACCAAAAGAAACTCATCATTCCAGTAGATAGAATGAAGAAAATATTAAAATAAAAAATAGAGGTGGATTTCCACCTCTATTTTTTATTCCTTAATTGTTTAAAGAATTTTGTTAGTATCTCGCTGCATTCTTCCTGCATTACACCACCAATTATCTCTGGCTTGTGGTTGTATGCTATGTCGTTGAAATTTACTATCGATCCGAACGACCCAGCTTTGTTATCATATGCACCGAAATATACTGTTTTTATCCTGCTATTAATTATTGCACCAGCACACATTGGGCAAGGCTCTAGCGTTACATACAAATCGCATTGCCACAGCCTCCATCCACCAAGCATTTTACAAGCGTTGTCAATAGCCTCTAGCTCAGCGTGGTATAGTGCGTTTTTGCCATATTCTCGTCTGTTTCGTCCAGTGCCAACTATCTCGTTGTCCTTAACAACAACAGCACCCACTGGCACTTCACCTTCGTCAAAGCTGATTTGCGCTAGCTTTAACGCTTCGCTCATGAATTCGTTTGTCATATTTTTACTATAGTTTTTGCAGAAATGAATATCAATATTAGCAGAGGCACAATCATTCCAGGTAGGAAATATAGTACCTTTGTGAATACATTTAGGCTGTAGATATTCTTCTGCTTATTCTCTTTTTTGAACAGTCTTTTTGTTGATATTAGGTAGATGAAACTGATTATACCTAGCACAATCCATATGAAATATATTGATGATATAGCGATATTTGAAGCCCTTGTGCCTGCACCAAATTTTACTATCGTTTGGGTTACCGATAGACCATTGTTCAGTCCGTGTATCATCATTGCTGGAATAACACTGTCTGTCTGTACAGTGATGAAGCCTAGTATCATTCCTAGAGAGAATGCAAAAATGAACTGGATAACATTTCCATGTAGTAGACCGAATACAACGCTCATAGCGAACACAGCAAATCCTTTGCCATGCCTGCGTAGTATGCCCAGACCGAAGCATCTCATCGCTAGCTCCTCTATTATCGCTGGTATAATAGCTGTCGCAACGATTAGTGCTAGACAGTCAAGAACGCTACTTGGTTTTAGGTTTTCACTTTTTGTCAATTCGTATCCGAACTGCTTGAACAATCCTATAACGAATGCAACTAATATATTTGCAATATAGCTTGTTAGCATTCCAAATGATACCCAAGCCCAAAAAGGCTTTACGCCAACCTTCTTTGTTGGTACGACTGGGCTGACATATCTCTTTTTGTATATCAGCGCTAGTGCACCGAATGGTATAAGCATAGAGAACATGTGCACACCTAGTACATTAAAGAAGCTTTGGAACATTGATGAGCTTGCATATACGCCTCGTAGTCCAGAATTATTTAGCCATTCTACAGCTATTGACTGTAAAAACAGATAAGCGATTATTACAGCTCCTAGACCAATGCCAGCTGTAAGAATTTCTTTTTTCTCATTGCTTTGTACCAGTTTTTTTTGGTCGACTGGTGATGGCTGTGGATATGTGTATGGTGGATAGTAGTTTTGTGTCATTATTTTGTCCTTTTATAGAAATTGTAGAAGCATTTGAACAACTAGAATAGCTGTTAATGGAGCAAAGAAGCTTACTCCACCTCGTCTGGCAAGATACATTCTTCTCATTTGTTCTTGACTAAGATTGTTTTCAGCACCCATAAGTGGGCTAACAGAGAATGACATATTCTCATCTAGTTGCTTTTTCATCTTGTCGATTATTTCAGCAACGCTGTTCATATATAGATAGTCGGCAAATAAAGCCTCTATTATTCTAATTACTACCAAAATACCTAGAGTAGCGTATACAATCTTTGCTGCTGTGCCATAGTCAGAGGTGAGCAACACATTAGGGTCAAAGCTCTCTCTGTTAGCGTACTGGCTAGCGATTGACTGTACAGCCTCAATATATTTTGGAGCGAATTTGTATATCATTGCTTCGCTACCGATGAATAGTGCTGTAGTAACACATAGTAGTGATATGCCTTGCTTATACATTTTTCTAAACAGAAAATATAGGCTACCAAAGAAGAATGCACTCCAGTTCCATCCGGTCTTGCTATTCTTCTTTTCCATATCACGAAAACGGGTGACAAATCTTGGAATATTAGTCCTAACTGTTGCAGCGACGTCAGCAATAGCATTGCCATTGATGGTCTCATTGCTTCTTTCGTATTCTGCATTAGGGTTAAAGTTGATATTGATAACACTAGGCTGTGGGTCAGCCTCGTTATTTTCATCATTATTCATATTAGGGGCGTAGTACTGACCGATAACATTTACTTGTGTATTGCTATCATCAGCCTTTGTGTCTATTGGCTTTGTGTCGAACTCGAATCCGCTACTGTGCAGTCCACTGTTGACGCATTTGCCAACTAGGTTGTAGCATTCTCTGTGATGAGGTGTGCCACATTCAGGACAGTAGACCACATCGTCGCCCTCTTCAAATAATTTCTTGCATACTGGACATTCGTATCCTTCGTATCTTGGCATATTTTGGTATTCTCCTAAAAATATATTCCTTTATATTATAGATAACATAGCATAAAAAATCAATTATTTAGTTAAAATAAAGTAAACAGTTTAAAAACTTGCAAAAACCTTTCGTATATACTATAATATGTAGCAATATATTTGTTTGGAGCGAAATTTATGATAGAGTACGAAGAGCTAAAGCAGAGACTATCACAGTTAGAAGCACCTATTGCTAATTTGAGAGAGGCACTTAATATCGACTCTCTTGCAAAAGAGGTTGCCGAGCTTGAGGAAATTAGTGCAAGACCTGATTTTTGGGATGATATGGAAAATAGTCAAAAGACTATGCAAAAGATTGGCTCACTCAAGGCAAAAATTCAGTCCTACGAGGGTCTAAAGGCTGATTATGACGACGCTTTTGTTATGATCGAGCTTGCTGACGAGGAAGAGGATGCAGATCTTATTGAGGATTGCACAGCGTCTGTCGATGCTATTGATAATAGAATAGAGAGTCTTACTCTTTCAACTCTTTTGAGTGGTGAGTTTGATGATAATAATGCGATTTTGACATTCCATGCTGGTGCTGGTGGCACAGAGGCACAGGATTGGGCAGAGATGCTGTTCAGAATGTACAATCGTTGGGGTGAGCGCCACGGATATAAGGTGTCCACTCTTGATTATCTTGATGGTGACGTTGCCGGTGTTAAGAGTGCTACCATTCTTATCGAGGGTGAGAATGCGTATGGCTATCTACATGGTGAGATGGGCATTCATCGTCTTGTTCGTGTGTCACCATTCGATTCATCAGGTCGTCGTCATACCTCGTTCGCATCTCTCGAGGTTATGCCAGAGATTAATGATGACGTTGACGTTGAGATTAGGGAAGAGGATATCAAGATGGACGTATATCGTGCGTCTGGTGCAGGTGGACAAAAGGTTAACAAGACCTCATCTGCTGTTCGACTAACACATGTTCCAACTGGTATCGTTGTATCCTGTCAGATTGAGCGTTCACAGCACCAAAATCGTGAGGTTGCTATGCGTATGCTTAAGTCAAAGCTTGTTGAGATTAAGGAAAGAGAAAACCTTGAGCGTATTGAGGATATCAAGGGCGACCAAAAGGAAATCGCTTGGGGTAGCCAAATTCGTTCCTATGTGTTTATGCCATACACTATGGTAAAGGACCATCGTACAAACTTTGAGATGGGCAACATCACTGCTGTTATGGATGGTGATTTGGATGGCTTCATCAATGCTTATTTAAAGATGAAGAGTATCGAAAATAATGACTAAAATTTTCAAATAATATTATTACCTCCTAAGTCAAAGATAGACTTAGGAGGTTTTATTATGTTTAAAAAAATATTTGTTCCAGTGCTTTGCCTTGCACTTTTGTGTGGGTGCACTGTGAGTGTAAAAAATGATAATAATACAACAAGTAATATTACACAGTCAACAACAGAGGAAGAAACTACCACAACCGTCCTTGCAGAGCCAGTAGAAGCATTATCAGATTTGTCGATTGACAAGATAATTTGGGGACCAGGTAGGATAGAAAATCATCAGCAACCAGTTGACCCATCAGCGCTGAACAGTAAGTATAAGAGTCTTGGTGGTGTGTGGCTACTAGATGATTCAAAAAAGATATGCCTAACCTTTGATGAAGGGTATGAAAATGGCTATACTCCAGCGATTTTGGATACATTAAAGGAGAAAAATGTAAAGGCGATTTTCTTCGTGACCTATGATTTTGCGTCGATGAATAAGGAGCTAGTACAGCGTATGATTGATGAGGGACATATTGTTGGCAATCACACCTGGCACCATTATGATATGACGACTGTTGACTCTGATACAGTTAGGGAGGAAATACTATATCTACATGAGTATATTGAGGATAACTTTAATTATACAATGAGTTATTTTCGGTATCCAGAGGGTGTGTTTTCCGAACAGAATTTGGGTATAACAAATGAGTTGAAGTACAAATCACTGTTTTGGTCATATGCTTATGCTGATTGGGACCCTAATGAGCAGATGGAGCCCACAAAGGCGTTCACTGGTATATGCGAGTCAACACACCCTGGCGAGATATTGCTACTTCACGCTGTTAGCAAGACTAATGCCGATATACTTGGCAAGGTGATTGACGATATTCGTCATCAAGGGTATGAGTTCACCGTTAATGTCTAGCATTTGTTGACTAATTCTATGCTTGATGATAGAATAATAGTATAAATTCCACGATTAGTGGACAAATTCTTCAGCTAGTTCGTTGTGATTTTTGCTGTGTAATGATATGGTTTTGGTGAGGTGATTTGATGGGCACAAATTCATTTGGAACTTTTCTTTCGGAGCTTCGTAAGGAGAGCAAAATGACACAAGCTGTCCTTGCAGAAAAACTTAATATTTCTAACCGTACTATATCAAAATGGGAGAATGGTGATGGCTATCCTGATATCACTATTTTGCCACAGATTGCTGAAATATTTGGTGTCACTGTTGATGAGCTGCTAAAGGGTGAGCGTGCGCCAAAGGACGAGGCTGATATCAAGGTCGTTGAGGTCGAGAACAAGGACAATCTGAAAAATTTGTTTCAGATTTCCTACATAATTTCGTTATTTTTTGCTGTGTTTGGTGCTGTTCTTGGTACTGTTACATTGGCTTACTCCACTTGGGCATTCAATATTTTGTTTTATACTCATTGGGAGATTATTTTTGTCGTAGCATCATTTTGCGCAATGATTGTTAGTGGGCTATCATTTGCTATTGGCGTTACACGACTAAATGTGTCATACGCTATTGATGAGATAAAATCTATGGTTGCAAAAAAGGCTTGGCTCATTTCGTTACTGATTGCGTCACTCCCAGCAGCATTTGTTGTGCGACTATTTGATTGCTTTTTGCGTCTACCAAAGCTTGGATTTGTCATCGTTTTGGTGGTGAATATTATCATTTTTGTTATCTCTTGGTTAAAGGTTAGAAAGTATTAATCCTATCACCTCAATTATTTGTTAGGAGAAATGCTTATGAAAAAGGTATTATCTATTATTCTTCCACTGATTATGTGTGTTGCTATTTTTGGGTTTGTTTATGTTGTTTGTAGTGTAGATAGCGAGAAAAAGAGCGGTGCGTTGATATCATCGCTACTTTCGGTAGAGAAGAATAATGAGGACAGATATAATGATTCTATTTATTTGACAGAGGATAAATTTTTCTTCACCTCTTATGATGATTCAAACAGCTTCGGTGATAATAATACACCATATGTTTTAGATTTGATGAGTGGTAGCAAACATAGAATGTTCGATTATGAAATTGGTGATGTTAGATCGATGAGCGTTATTGGAGAGAATATGTATCTTATTGGATATACATATACTGATAATGCTGATGAAGAAAAATGGGGCTCTTGTTTAATTAGCTATCATATTCCAGACGGTAAGTGTGATTTTATCTACAAAACGCCAAATACTGTTCAGGAAATAGAGTATGAAATATTGGGCAATAGACTCGTTATCTTAGCTGGTGTTGATAATCAAGGTGATATGAATTACGATGATTATAAGCTTTTGTGCTACGATATTTCTAATAAAAAATTGACTGATATAATGTCGTTACCCGGTCATTCTTTGATTTCGTCAAAGAGTGATGCTGACGGAGCTTATTTTGGATTTGATAAGTGTGTTAGCAATGAATTTGGAAATGTTGAGATAACCGGCTCTGTTGCATATCATATATTCTATGATATGACTGTTGAGGAGTGCACGACAGTTTTTGACGAAACAAAAACTGTTCAAAAAATTGATGACAAAATAATTAGTGCTAACTTTGGCGATTATTTGATATTGCAGGACGAAATACCAAATAAAATATCTAATGGCTGTGGATATGATTACAAGATAAAATATTACTTGTACGATACAATGACAGGTAAAAAGCAACCGATAACAAAGGCAAAATACTGGTTTTATTATGCATAAATATGATTAAAGGGCAGAGGGTAACCTCTGCTTTTGTTATTTCTTTACAATTTTATAAATTTTTGATTTTGGTGTTGAGATATCCTTTTATATATTATATAATAAAAAGTAATTTGATATTAATAGAAAGCGAGAATGAATTATGCTTTTTTCAAGAGATATTGGTATTGATTTAGGTACCTCAAACACCCTCGTTACTGACAAGAGGGGACATATTATGATTAAGGAGCCTAGCGTTGTTGCTGTTGACGTTAAGTCAAAGCGTGTTCTTGCCACTGGTATTGAGGCAAAGAATATGATTGGCAGAACACCTGGTTCTATTGTTGCTGTTCGTCCTATGCGTGATGGCGTTATTGCTGACTTTGATATGACAGCAGATATGCTACATGACTTTATGTTCCGTTCTAGCAAGCGTAATCTTTTTACAAAGACTAGAGTTGTTATCTGTGTGCCATCTAGTGTTACAGAGGTAGAGCGTAGAGCTGTTGAGGACGCTGTTCGTTCTGCTGGTGCGCAGGATGTTGAGCTTATTGAGGAGCCTATGGCTGCTGCTCTTGGCGCTGGTCTTCCTGTGTATGAGGCTACTGGCTCTATGATAGTTGATATCGGTGGTGGTACCTCTGACGTTGCTGTGCTATCTCTTGGTGGTATCGCATCTTGCAACAGCATCAAGGTTGGTGGCGAGGCTATGGATGAGGCTATCGTTAGCTATATGAAAAAGACTCACAATATCCTTATTGGTGAGCGTACAGCAGAGGATATTAAGATTAAGATTGGCTCTGCTATGGAATATGATGGAGAGGCTGCTATGGAGGTTCGTGGCAGAAGTCTAGACAATGGTCTACCTGCTAGTGTTGAGGTAACCTCTGCTGATATTAGAGAAGTGCTATCAGAATGTGTTAGCACTATTATCGCTACTATCAAGGAGACATTGGAGGTTACATTACCAGAGCTAAGTGCTGATATTATTGACCGTGGTATTTATCTCACAGGTGGTGCAAGCCAGCTAAGAGGTATGAAGGAGCTTATTGAACAAGAGGTTAATATCCCAGTTATCGTTCCTGACCGTTCGACCGAATGTGTTGCACTCGGTACCTCAATTAAGCTAAGAAGAGCTAGATAAATCGGAGTTTTTTGATGAAGAATATATTTAAAAGTAGTAGATTTAGACTGGTTGCAGCTATTATTGGATTGATACTTGTTGGCGCACTTATTGCTGCTGCAAATGGTCATGGCGAAACAGCACAGTCAGGTGTGGTTGGTACGATATTCACACCATGTCACTATGTCGCACAGAAGATATCTAATGGTATCGACCGTGTTGCTGGCAATGTCAGTGGTGATGCTGCATACGAAAAGGAGATTGCTAGTCTGCAGGAGCAGGTTGGTGACTTGCAGTCTAAACTTGTTGATTACGAAAATTTAAAGAAGCAGAATGAACTGTATAAGGAATTCTTGGAGCTAAAAGAGGAACACAAGGACTATAAGTTTGTGGAAACCTCTGTTATTGGTAGAGATAGTGCAGATTTGTACAAATCATTTACTATTTCCAAGGGCTCGCTTAGTGGTGTTAAAAAGGGCAATGCTGTACTCTATGGCAAGTACCTAGTTGGCGTTGTTGACAAGGTGTATCCTGATTACAGTGTGGTGCAGAGCGTCCTGGACGTTAGCTTTAATGTATCTGCATACGAGATTATTTCTAACGAGATATCATATGTTACTGGCAATGCTTCACTAGCAAAGAACAATAGGTGCAAGCTTGCTAATTTGAACTCATCTACTAATATTACCTATGGCTCAATTATTGCTACTGCTGGTATCAGTGGCACTGTGCCAAAGGGTCTGCTTATCGGAACAGTAGAGGAGATATGTGACGAGGCAACAGATATTTCGTCATATGCTGTTGTTAAGCCAGGTGTTAATATTTCTGATATTAGCTCTTGCTTCGTTTTGACAGAATTTAAGGATTAATGGAGAATTGATATGTACCTTACAAAGAGGGAAAAGACAATTAAATATTCTATCTTTGCCCTTATTATCGCTGTGGGTGCATTGTTACAAAATGTCGGTGGATTGTGGCTAGAGATTGGCAACGCTAGATGCTTTTTTCTTATCCCTATTGTGATACTACTTGGCATTGATGAGGACGAAAGAGTGTCTGCACTTTTTGGTCTGCTTGCTGGTGTGATATGGGATAGCGTTAGTGTTCAGCATATGGGATACAATGCTGTGTTCCTTATGCTCGTTTGCTATATCACGTCGTCACTTGTGACATATTTGCTCGTTAGCACATATTGGGTCAAGACTATTAGCTGTCTTGTGGCAGAATTCCTTTATGTGTTGATTTATTGGCTAATGTTTATCGTTAGCAAGGGTGGAGATGGAGCGTTTTGGAGCTTTGGCAGTTTCTATTTGCCTTGCTTTATCTACACTGGTGTTATGACATTGATATTGACTGGTCTGCTCGACAAAATTGTTCGCAAGCTCAATAGAGAGCCAGAGCTAGACTGATTTATACTATAAATTTTTTAGGAAGGAGGTTGCCTATGCATAGCAGATATAGGAGCGCTAGGTCGACTATCGCATTTATATTAGCACTTGCGATAGTGTTTGGATTTGGCTATGATTTGTATGACATTCAGATAAAAAATCACGAATACTATGCCTCACAGAACAACACTGTTAAGACATATACTGTGCCTATCGAGGCTGCTCGTGGCGAAATCGTTGACAGAAATGGTAACCCCCTTGTTACTAATCGTCAAGGAAACAGTATTATCCTTGATGCTGCGTATTTCCCATCTGCTAGGGAGAATGTAGAGCGAAATGCTATTATCATTAACCTCTTGTCCCTATTTAAGCGTAACAAAGAGGAGTATGCCCATAACCTACCACTTAAACTTGATAAGCATGGCAAGATTGTGTTCTTCACCAAGAAGGATAGCAAGGATTACAAGAATGATATCGAAATTATGAAGAGTGCTGATATGTTCAATCTTCAGCATTATGCCACAGCACAGAACTGCTTTGATGCTATGGTGGAGAAATATGGCTTGGAGTCCTTCGATACCGAGACAGCACTTGAAATCGGTAATATTAGATACGAGCTTACCAGACTTTTGTTCTCTGTTACTAACCCAGTTACTATTGCTGACGACGTCAGTGACAAGACTGTCGCAGAGATTAAAGAGGACGCAGAAAAATATCTTGGTGCTGACGTTAAGGTCGTTGCATATCGTGAGTATGCCGATTCAACCCTAGCACCTCATATCATCGGTACTGTTAGAAAGATTAATGCAGAGGAATATCTCGAGCGTAAGGATATGGGTTATTCCATTAACGACGAGATTGGCGAATCTGGTATTGAGGCTGCTTGTGAGGACGATTTGCGTGGCACAGCTGGTGAAAAAACAGTTAAGATTTATTCTGATGGTACTGTTGAGGAGGAGATTACCAAGGAACCTATCCAAGGTGATACAATAGTCCTTACTATTAATAAGGAGCTACAATCCCTTGCTCAACGAAAGCTTGCAAAGATTTGCAACAGTGTATCATATCTATCTACTGGTGCTGTTGTTGTACAGGATATAAACACTGGTGAGGTGCTTGCTGCTGCTAACTATCCATCTTTTGATTTGAACGATTATTATAAGCATTACAATCGACTTGTTAAGGATTCTAGCAAGCCACTTTACAACAGATTTGCACTTGGTGCATATGCACCTGGCTCAACCTTTAAGCCTATGATGGCTATGGCTGCATTAGAGGAGAACGAAATTGACTCCTCAACTATTATCAACTGTAATGGTAGTATTGACGTAAGTGATATGACATTCAAATGTGCTCATGTTCATGGAAATTTGGATGTTCAAGGTGCATTGCAGGAGTCGTGTAATATTTTCTTCTATTCTTGTGCTTCACGACTAGGTATCGAGCGTATGAATCAGTATGGCGAAATGTTCGGTCTAGGTCAAAAGACTGGTGTCGAGATACCGGAGTCTACTGGTATTCTTGCTGGTCCAGAGTACAGAAAGAAATTTGATATGCTTTGGACACCTGGTGATACTGTTCAGGCTGGTATCGGTCAGTCAGACAACCTCTTTACACCTCTACAGCTCGCTAACTATGCTAGCGTTATTGCAAATGGTGGCACTAGATACAAGGTGCATTTTGTTAAGAGTAAGATATCAAAATCTACTGGTATAGTTACTGATATTGGTACTGCTATCGTACAGCAAGCGACATTTAAGCAATCAAGCCTTGATACTGTTCGTGCTGGTATGCGTCGAGTATCAGAATTTGCTGGTCCATCATATATTTACAACACACTGGACGTGCCTACTGCTAGTAAGACTGGTACGTCACAGGTAGTCGTTAATGGTGTTAAGCATAATAACGGATTCCTTATTACATTTGCACCATATGAAAATCCAGAGATTAGTATTGCATCTGCTATCGAGCTTGCTGGCTCTGGTTCATCCACAGCAGAGATTACAGCCTCGATTATCGATTATTATTACTCGCACAATAGTGACGAAAAGAAGGCGCAGACAGATGCTAGTCTGCTGTAATAATAAAAAACTTGTATAATATATAATTTTATGTTATTATATGTACATATTATTTGAAATTTTACCCACGGCGTATTATTTTAGGAGGAAAATATGAATATTGCTTTAATTGCACATGACGCAAAGAAAGAATTATTAGTTCAGTTCTGTATCGCATATTGCGGTATTATCAGTCGTCACGACGTATGTGCTACAGGAACTACTGGTAAGCTTGTTATGGAAGCTACTGGCTTGAACATTAATTGCTTTTTGAGTGGTGCACAAGGTGGTGGCCAGCAGATTGCTAGCCGTATCGCTTGTAACGAAATTGATTTGCTAATCTTTTTCCGTGACCCACTTAATCCAAAGCCTCATGAGCCAAATGATAACGATTTGCTTCGACTTTGTGACGTTCATAACATTCCTTTTGCTACAAATATTGCTACAGCAGAGGCGCTCATTCGTGGCGTTGAGCGTGGCGACTTTGAGTGGAGAGAGATTGTTAATCCACGCTACAACCAAAAGAAATAAGATTTAACGGGTGGCAATTTATTGTCACCCATAAACATTGTTTAGGAGAAAAAATATGGCACTTATTACAAAAGCTATTAAGGGCACAAAGGACGTGCTACCATCCGAGGTGCACAAAAATCAATATATTGAGTCAACCTGTCTATCTATTGCAGAGAACTTTGGCTACAAGGAGATTAGGACTCCAGTTTTCGAGCACACAGAGCTATTTCAGCGTGGTGTTGGTGATACCACCGATGTTGTGCAAAAGGAAATGTACACATTTGATGACAAGGGTGGTCGTTCTATCACTCTTCGTCCAGAGGGCACTGCTGGTGCTGCTCGTTCATTCCTAGAGAATGGTCTTAATAACGAGGCTTTGCCACAAAAAGTTTGCTATCTCACCTCTTGCTACAGATATGAGAAACCACAGGCTGGCAGACTCAGAGAGTTCCATCAGTTTGGTATCGAGTGCTTTGGTGCTACCTCTCCACTTGCTGATGCAGAGATGATTTCACTTGCAAAGAATGTGTTTGACCAGCTTGGTGTTAGTGATATTCATTTGGAGATTAACTCTATCGGTTGTCCAACCTGTCGTGCAGAGTATCATAAGGCACTAAAAGAGTATTTTGCTGCTCGCAAGGACGAGCTATGTGAAACCTGTAGAGACAGACTTGATCGCAACCCTATGCGTATTCTTGATTGCAAGAGTCCAGTATGCTCCGAGATTGCTAAGGACGCTCCAGTAGTATTGGATTATCTTTGTGATGAGTGCAAGGAGCATTTTGAAAAGGTAAAGAAGTACTTAAATGCAATGCATATCGCATATACAGTTAACCCACAGATTGTTCGTGGTCTTGATTACTACACAAAGACTGTGTTTGAGTTCGTTTCTGATTCAATCGGTGCACAGGGCACAGTTTGTGGTGGTGGACGCTACGATGGTCTTATTGAGGAATTTGGTGGTCAGAAGACACCATCACTCGGATTTGGTATGGGTCTTGAAAGATTGCAGCTTGTTATGGAAGCACAGGGCTGTGAATTTCCAGAAGCTAACAGACCAGACCTATTCATCGTCGCTCTAGGCGAAAAGGCAGAGCTAAAGGCTGTTGAAATTGCAAAGGATATGAGAGAAGAGGGCTTCTCTGTATTGTATGATTTGAATGGTCGTTCTCTTCGTGCACAGATGAAATATGCTGACAAGACTAATGCAAAATTCAATGTTGTTATCGGTGAGAACGAGGTTGATGAGGGCGTTGCAGAGCTAAAGAATATGTCCACTGGCGACAAGCAGGAGATTGCGCTTGAAACATTCGTTAACGGATTTTATAACATTAGTATGGATGATGCTTTGAAGGATTTGGAGATTAATGGCGAGGCATTCGATTTTAGTTCGCTATTTGTAACAGATAATGAAAAGAAAATGGAACCTTGTGACGATAACACTTTAGATGCACTACTCTTTGGAGGTCAGGAATAATGGCAGATACAATTAAAGGACTTAAGCGCACAGATTACTGTGCAAAATTCAATATGCAAAATGTTGGCGAGACCGTAACTGTTTTTGGTTGGGTACAGCGTCAGCGTGATTTGGGAAATCTTATCTTTATCGATTTGAGAGATAGGACTGGTATCGTTCAGCTTTCATTTAACGACCAGACTGACAGAGAGGTTTTTGCCAAGGCACAGTCAGTTCGTTCAGAGTATGTTGTTGCTGCTGTTGGTACAGTTGCAGAGCGTGAAAGCAAGAACAAGGATATCCCTACTGGCGATATCGAGATTATCGTTTCTGATTTTAGAATTGTTTCAAAGGCTGACACTCCACCATTCGAGATTGAGAAGAGTGAAAAGGTTGGTGACGAGACAACACTTAAGTATCGTTACTTAAATCTTCGTAACGAAAAGCTAACAAAGAATATTCTTATGCGTCACAAGATTGCACAGATTACTAGAGAATATTTTTATGCTAATGATTTTATCGAGATTGAGACACCTATGATGATTAAGTCAACACCAGAGGGTGCTCGTGACTATGTTGTCCCATCTCGTATTCATAATGGCAAGTTCTATGCTTTGCCACAGTCACCTCAGATTTACAAGCAGCTCACTATGATTGCTGGATTTGACAGATATATTCAGCTTGCTCGTTGCTTTAGAGATGAGGATTTGAGAGCAGATAGACAGCCAGAGTTCACCCAGATTGACCTTGAGATGAGCTTCGTTGACTGTGATGACATTATGTCTATGGCAGAGGGCTTTGTTTCAAAGCTTATGAAGGAAACCATCAATGTTGATATTCCTTCACAGCTACCTCGTATGACCTTTGCTGACGCTATGGCAAAATACGGCTCTGACAAGCCAGATACACGTTTTGATATGCTTATTGAGGATATCTCTGACTGGGCTGACAAAACTGATTTTGTAGTATTTAAGAGCGCTATCGCTGATGGTGGTGCTGTTAAGGCTATCGTAGCAAAGAATGCTGCTTCACAGTACACTCGTAAGAAGATTGACAAACTCACAGAGCATGCAAAGGGTATCGGTGCAAAGGGTCTAGCATATATTCGTTGGGCTGATGCAGAGCCTAGCTGTTCATTCAACAAATTCCTTAAGGAAGGTGAGCTAGAGGCACTTATTGATCAGCTTGGAGCAGAGCAGGGTGACGTTGTGTTCATCGTATCTGACAAGACTAGAAAAGCTCTTACTATTATGGGTGCTCTTCGTCTTATCGTTGCAAAGGAGCTTGACCTTATCCCAGAGAATAAGTGGAATTTCCTATGGATTACAGAGATGCCATTCTTTGAGCTAGATGAGGAGAGCGGAGAGTGGGTTGCTGCTCATCATCCATTCACTATGCCTCTTGAGGAGTCAATCCCTTATCTTGATACAGACAAATCAAAGGTTAAGGCAGAGGCGTTTGACCTTGTGCTTAATGGCACAGAGCTATCATCAGGCTCTATGAGAATTACTGATTGCGAGCTACAGACAAAAATGTTTGAGCTTCTTGGTATGGAGCAAGAGGAGATTGATGCAAAGTTCGGCTTCCTAGTAGATGCATATCATTATGCTGCACCACCTCACGGTGGTATGGGTATCGGTCTAGACAGACTTGCTATGCTCATCTGTGGTGCTGATAGCTTGCGTGACGTTGTTGCATTCCCTAAGGTACAGAATGCATCCGAGCTTATGTCCGGTGCTCCATCAACTATCGATGACATTCAGCTTGGCGAGCTTGGTATCGGTATTGTAGAGGAATAATTATGGAACAGTATAACTTTTTTGCTATGGTCAATCGTATGAAACTGATTGACCGATGGGCATTAATGCATAATACCTCAAAGGAGAATATCGCAGAGCATAGCCATTCTGTTGCTGTTATAGCTCATGCACTTGCTCTTATTGGTAACAAGGAGTTTGGCAAGAGCTATGATGCTGATAGAGTAGCACTACTTGCTTTGTATCACGATACAACCGAGGTTATTACTGGCGATATGCCTACACCAGTTAAGTACTATAATGACGAGATAAAGAGCGTATATAAGGATATCGAGGATATCGCTGGCAAGAGATTATTATCTATGCTACCAGAGGATTATATCGCTGACTATGAGCCATTCTTCAATCATAAGGAAGAGGACAAGGATCTTTGGGCACTCGTCAAGGCTGCTGACAAGATTAGCGCCCTTATTAAGTGCATTGAGGAAAATAGAATGGGCAACAAGGAATTTGAGATTGCGCTCAAATCCCAAGAGCAGAAAATTGCTGATATTGATTTGCCAGAGGTAAAATTCTTCTCTGATCATTTTCTCCATTCGTATTACCTCACTCTTGATGAGCACACAAAATAATAAAATTAAAAGACTTTTTTGTTAAGAGAAACTGCCATAACGAAAAAAACTTCGTTATGGCAGTTATTTTTACATTCGGTGCTGACAGATATTTTTGGATATGTGTAATCGTAGGGGCGGATATTATCCGCCCGTTTTTACATTATACAAATAACAACGCAGGCGGGCGATTGATAATCGCCCCTACAAATTTCTGTTGCAATGAGATTACGTGATATTTTAGATATGTGTAATCGTAGGGGCGGATATTATCCGCCCGTTTTACATTATTCAAATAATAACGCAGGCGGACGACCGATGTGATTCCCCTGCTAGGGGAAATGTCTGCCTCGCAGACAAAAGGGTCTGGCGACCGCTCCAAGGTCGACCCCTCCAAGGTCGACCCCTATAATTTTTGTTTGTACGATATTTGATTATAAAATAATAACAAAAAGCTCTCTTATTATAAGAGAGCTTTTTTGTTATGTGTTTTTATTTGCATTTGGGCAACAGCCGCCACAGGTGGAGCAATCGCATCCACACGAGCATTTGCCACTTTTTTTGTCCTTTACTAGCTTGCGAATTATCAGTACGACAATAGCTAGTATAATTGCAGATACTAGAATTGTTAGTCCGTTTGTTTTTAAAAAGGTTAGCATATTTTTACCTCTTAACACTTTGTAGCTTGTTAGTGCTATATTTGTTCTTTCTAACTAGCATATAGATGATGAATATAAGAACGACTACAGCAGCGATTAGACCACTGATATTTGCGTTGCCATTGAATAGAGCACCAAACTGGAAGATGATGAGTGACACAGCATATGCGAATACACATTGGTAGCTGATAGCAAATAGTGTCCATTTTGCACTGTTCATCTCTCTCTTGATTGCACCAACAGCAGCAAAACAAGGCACACATAGTAGGTTAAACATTAGATAACTATATCCAGCGATTGCACCGTTGCCACCACTAAGTGTGTTTAGCTCGTTTAGTAGAGCAGTCCAAATCTGATTGCCATTTTCTGCTAGTTCACCACCAGTAAAATTGAACAGAATACCACAGGTGCTAACAACATTTTCTTTTGCGATTAGACCAGTGATGGTAGCAACAGCTGTTTGCCAGCCACCCCATCCTAGTGGAACGAATATCCACGCAAAAAGATTGCCAATAGTAGCAAGTAGAGAGCTGTTCATATCGTCAATCATACCGAATTTGCCATTTTCAAAGCCGAAGCCCTGCAAGAACCAAATAACGATAGTTGATAGAGCGATGATTGTGCCAGCCTTTTTGATGAAAGATGAGCCACGCTCCCACATTGAGCGTAGTACATAGGTTGCTGTTGGCATATGGTATGCTGGTAGTTCCATAACGAATGGAGATGCATCACCAGAGAAAATCTTTGTCTTCTTTAACATAATGCCAGATACAATTATCGCAGCAATACCCATAAAGTATGCTGAAGTTGCAACGAGTCCAGATTCGCCAAAGCATGCACCAGCGATAAGACCAATAACTGGTAGTTTTGCAGAGCATGGGATGAATGAGGTTGTGATAACAGTCATTCGTCTGTCGTGCTCATTCTCGATTGTACGAGATGCCATAATACCAGGAACACTACAGCCAGTACCGATAAGCATAGATATGAATGATTTGCCAGATAGACCAAAGTTTCTGAACACTCTATCCATAACGAATGCTACACGGCTCATATATCCACAGCCCTCTAGGAACGCTAGGAAGAAGAATAGAACCATCATCTGTGGCACAAATCCTAGTACAGCACCTACACCAGCCACGATACCATCTTGGATAAGACTATATAGCCAGTCTGCAATCCTGCCCTCTAGTAGATTTGCCACTAGACTAGGTACCCATTCGCCAAATAGTACGTCATTCACCCAGTCAGTAGCCCAGCCACCAACAGTTGAGATTGACACATAGTAAATGATGAACATTATACCAGCAAAGATTGGCAGACCTAGTACTCTGCTAGTAACTATTCTATCGATTTTGTCCGAAGTTGTTAGCTTGTTCTTTTGCTTTTTGATATATGCAGAGCCGATGATAGAGGTGATATAGTTGTATCTTTCATTGATGATGATAGCCTCTGCATCATCATCTAGCGACTCCTCAACAATCTTGATATCGTCCCTAATGTGTGACAATGTGTCGTTAGTAAGCTTTAGCTCATCGATAACCTTTTTGTCACCTTCAAAAATCTTTACAGCGTACCATCTTTGTTGTTCTAGTGGTAGGTGATGAACTGTGGCCTCCTCGATATGTGCTAGTGCGTGTTCGACAACACCAGAGAAGAATACATGGTTTGCTGGCTTGCCATTTTTTGCAGTCTCGACACATTCTTCAGCTACCTCGTTGATACCAGTGCCCTTTAGTGCAGATATTTCTACGATAGGACAGCCAATGATTTTCGATAGCTCTGAAACATTTATTTTGTCACCATTCTTCTCAACAGCGTCCATCATATTGATAGCAATAACTACTGGAACACCTAGCTCCAAAATTTGTGTTGTGAGATATAGATTACGCTCAAGATTAGTGCCATCGATGATATCTAGCACAACGTCAGGCTTTTCGTTTAGTATGTAATCTCTTGCAACAACTTCCTCCATTGTATATGGAGAAAGGGAATATATACCTGGTAAATCAGTGATGAACACATCATCATATTTCTTTAGCTTGCCCTCTTTTTTCTCTACTGTTACACCTGGCCAGTTACCAACATATTGGTTTGAGCCAGTCAGTGCATTGAAAAGGGTAGTCTTGCCACTATTTGGATTTCCGACTAATGCAATTTTGATACTCATTGCTTTTCCTTTCTTCTAGTTAGACATTGCTAACTCGATTTGATATTTTTAGAGCTTATACTATTTCGATAAGCTCTGCATCGTTCTTTCTAATTGATAGCTCATAGCCTCTAACTCTGATTTCGATAGGGTCACCTAGTGGAGCTACTTTGCGAATATAGATTTCGACACCCTTTGTAATGCCCATATCCATAATTCTTCTTTTTAGTGCACCCTCACCATGAATTTTCTTTACAGTACAGGTGCTACCAACCTTGATGTCCTTGAGTGTCATTATATATCCTTTCTGGTTAGCATCTGCTAACCAATGATTATAAATTTTAGTTAGCCTTTGCTAACCAAGACCATATTACTACATTATATTTTAAAAGTCAAGCGAATATTCCAATTTTTTGAAATATTTTTATCTATATTAATTACATTATTATATAGCACAAAAAGAATTTTTGCCAAATAGGTCGAAATGGTTGTACAAAGGGATAAAAAATGTTATATTAAGGGTAACAATTTTCGTTGCTCATCTTTTTGGGCAGAAAGGGTTATCCTATGGTATGTAAAAATTGTGGTGCTAGACTAAAGGAAAATGCAACAAGGTGCTCCAACTGTGGCACTATTGTGGAGTCACAGTACACTATTGATATTACAAAATATGCATCTCCTGATACATTATCTGAAAAGTACTTGATACGAAAGAGGAGACGTCGTTTCTTTAAAATATTTGTAGCTATCATTTTGGTGTTAGCATTGGGGCTTGGCTCATTTTTCTTTTTTGATTATCTACACGAAAACAAATCTGCACCAGACCTGTATTTTGAAAGTGGAACTGGTATCATCAATGATGAAAAAATTGTGTACCTTGTTCTAAATGATGCAACTAGTTTAGAGTTCATTCATGGTGTAAAGCTCTATGATGGCGATATCACCAAACCACTTGCTAAAAAATCTGATCCTATCTCTACTGATTATCAGTACACCAAGAGTGCAGAGGATAGTATTAGGTCGATATTCTTCTATACTGATGATTTGGGCGTCAAAGAGGGTAAGAATTATACCTACACCTTTGAGATGACATTTGGATTTGCTGATGATACAAATTTCTATACCTATCAGCAGGTAGTGGACTTTAGTGGAGACATTAATGATGATATATCGGACTTTATCTTTGATCATAGTCTTAAGGAGGAGATACCTTCCGAATTAACTACCTCTACTACAGAGCCTGATACTACAGCAACAACACAGCAGACTAATGAGCCGGTAGATATGGGATTTATTTACAACAGCTTTTGGTTTACCGAGCCTTATACAGAGGTCGATAAACATTATATCTCTTGTTGGAAATTTAACCAGGGTGGCACAATTAGTGTTACTAGCTACACATACGCAAATGGCAAGTGGGAAACAAGACTTTCTACAATAAAGTTCACTATCGATGGCAACAAGCTAAATGTTGATGATGGTGAGGGCGAGATATCTACATTTGTTGTTAATTCAAAGGAGTTTTCTATTAAACAGGTTGGTGGCGAATACGACAATGTCGAGATGGAGCTAACCTCTAGAAAGTATAACAGCATTAGCAATGTAGAGGATTTCTTCGGAATGTAATATACGCAAAAATATAACAGAGGTTCAGAAAAGCTGAACCTCTGTTTTGTTTATTTATTCTTTATTGCTAGCGTGTTGTGGGTCATTCTATCCTTTTCTGGTGGAATAGTCATGTAGTCACCATATAAACTTGATAGAATGTAATCATAGTCACAAGGTGCATTGTATTGCTTGCCCTCAAATTCTACTTTTGCAGGTGTTCTGAATGCTTCTTTTTTTAGATAGCCATACATACCACCCCAAACAATATTGCCAACATGGTCACAATCTGCTATCTTGTGCTTTCTTGCATAGGCATCGATTTTTTTGCTGTAATAGTTCTTGCCATGCAGTCTAGCGTAGATGATAACAAATGTCTTGATAATAGCACGAAACTTTGTCTTGCCAGCACCGATTTCACAGCATGCATTTTCTAGCAAAAATGCCCATCTAGCAAGCTTTTTACCTTCCTTATCTAATTCCTCCTTGGACATATCTGGAATACCATCTATAGGGAAAATGTCTAGCCAAAGATGTTTGTGAAGTTCTGTTTTGCTGTTGACGATGGTGGTGCTTGTATCCTCGATTCTAGCGAATGGATATGCACTGTTGCCATTTTTTAGGCTGACTAGTATAAATCCATCTGGTAGAGGACGTTCATTAATGATTTCGTGCAATCGGTCGTAGTCCTCACGAGGCATATACAAATCAATATCGTCATCCCAAGGTATAAATCCCTTGTGTCTGATAGCACCAAGGAGAGTGCCAGATGATAGATAATATGTTATATCGTTTTCGTCACAATATTTTACGAAACAATCAAGTATATTGATTAATTCTTTTTTTAATTCATCTGGAGTGAGTAGTTCATCTTGTGAATAATTCATTGTTTTATCCTTTTAGCTTTTTTCTGATAATATCTAGTCCTTTGTTGATGAAGGATAGAATAAACTTATCTCTTAAAATAATGAGCAAAATAAAATATGCAACAGCACCACTACCGATTAGGATAATTAGCGTTAGTGCACTTGTCTGCATAGCAGAGGTGAGTAGTCTAATTACTGCGAGCATAACTCCACCAGATAGCAGATATTTCCAGCTCATAGTGAACACTCTGCCAATAGATATCATCTTGTACTTCTTTATATATGCAAATTCTATTGCCATAATAGCAAATTCACCAGTAACTGATGCAATAGCGGCACCCTTTGCCATTAGATTAGGTATTAGAACGAAATTGAGCACAACATTTACTAGTCCACCTAGTAGAATGATTTTTGTTGAGATATCTTGTTTTCCAATCGCTGTAAAATATTGGCTACTAGAGGTCGATGCTAGTCCCATAAATATGAACAGCAAGCTCATTATAGGTATAATCTGTATAACTGGCTCAAATCCATCGCCAAAGAATACTGGTACAAGTGTGTCAGCTATTCCGATAGAGCCAAACATTAGTGGTGCGCCAAGGAACCATACAAAGTTATATGATTGATATAGATACTCTTTTGCATCGTCAAATCTATTCTCTGCATATGCCTTTGATATCTTTGGTAGAAGAACAGTCGACAATGCTGTTATAAGCATTAGACACATTTTGATAATCTTTAGTGATTGCTCATAGTATCCATTTTGTGCATCACTGTGTGTGATTGCACCTATCATGGTTTTGTCCAGCATTTCGTAAATATAGCCAGATACAGCAGGTATAAATAGCTGTAAAACTTGGCTGAATTTGTCGAACGGCTGTGGCTTGTAATGTGGCACACGCACAAGATATTTTTTTAGGAATGGCCATATTGATATGTTGCCAATAAGTGTCAATAGTGCAAGAGATGCAACATATTTCCACAAATCATCCTTGCCTTTGATGAATATGAAGATAGCTGCAACATTGATGATTTTAAACACATAGTTTCGTATTGCTATGCGTTTGAAATCTTCCATACCCTGAAAGAACCAAGACACGTCAAATATAACAGCAATGATATATATCGCTTGTATCCAAGCAATGTACTTGTTTCCTGCAAGGGCGATAACATATCCACTGTATATGACCAGCGCCACTATAGAGGTGACTAGTCGTAGGATAAAGATATCCCAGAACTTTTTTGATCGACCCACTGGGTCATCCTGTAGGATACCAATATGACGGTTGCCAAATGTCGCTGTGCCAAGTATCGAGAACATAGTGAAATATGTCACGATAGAAAATGTGTAGCTGTACACACCGATTCCATCAGCCTGTAGCACACGAGATATGTATGGAGTAGTGATGAGTGGAACTATTATAGTCAGTAGCTGATAGCTTGTGTTGAACAAATAGTTCTTGATTACAGTCTTTCGGTCCTTCATTGAGTTTTGACCTCCAAGGCTATCTGTTCATCGTCCTCATCATAGAATTCACCGGTATCGGTGTTATATTTAGTTTTGTCTGATGATCTATCGGATGCTAGACCATATACGATGAACATAAGTGCTGTAGCAGGGTTGTAGAATGCTGTTTCTGCAGTTGATGCGATAATAGCATAGAATAGCACTGTCACCATACACCATGCAGCATACTGATCCTCCTTAAAGCGTCTGATTGAGTCGACGGACATAAGAAGTATGCATATCATAAAGAATACTGTACCAAGTATTCCAGCCTCTGCGAACACACCACCCCAGAAACCATCACCAACTGGCTGACCCTGGAAGAAACCTGTTAAATATCCTAATTTAAAGTAAAATGGTGAGTCAGAGTCGAATGCAACTGTAGTACCGAATGTTCCCAGTCCAGCACCAAATGGGAAGTGCTGTCTTGCTAGCTTGATACCATCGGTGATAAGCTTTAGTCTGATAGGTACAACCTTTTGTACTGTATAGTATTTTATGAACTGGTCGTAGCTGAAATAGATACCACCTAGGATAGCACCGGTGATGATGATACCCTTGTTCTTAACTTTAAATTTGATGAATGAGAAATATAGGACATAAGCTATGAAAATAATTGCTATTGCTTTTGTTCTCAAGGTAAAGCAAGTGCATAGTGCTAGTAGGAAAATATATTTTGCATTAGTTTTGTCAAATTTCATATTCAGCATAAGAACAGCGATAATAATCAGACAAACAGCAGCAAAATATGTTGGATGCTGGAAGCAAAGTCTTAGCGACTTCATAAAGTATCTGTAGTCATATTTTCTAAAGAATGGTGGTAGGATAATATCGTGAATAGATATTATGAATATGATAACTGCTGCGATTTTGCAAGGTGCATTTAGAGAACGATATAGCTTTTCTCTAGAGAAAACTCGTTGTCTTGATAGCTCTGCACCACCACGATAGAATATCATAAACTTTGCACATACGAATAGATCGAGAAATGCTGTATATGCTGGTCGATATTTGTAGAAAAATGTTGACAGTATCATGAACAGAATGTACAGCGTGTATGTCACCAGTATCATTTGCTCTGTGTGATTAAGCTTCGATTGTCGTCGAGCTAGGGCAATGATGATAAAGACTAGTACGAGTCCTTCTACTACTTCATCGGAGTAGGTGATGATTTCGTTAAGCTGTCCCTCTGTTACTGCTTGCAACGCCTTTTGATACGTTAGGGCAAAGAATGTAAGCATCCATATTGAATGCTTGTAGAATATAGCAAAGAAGAAGGAAAATGCCATCATAGCAAAAAATATGATGCTCTGCATAGAGCCTTTCATAATCTGTGACAAGAAGAATAGCGACATTATCACTGTTACGAAGAAATCTCGTTGATTAATTCTTATCTTTAGCATTTTTCCATCTCCCTTCTATTTTATTGGTATTTGCTTTGGTCGTAATATTTGTTTCTAGTTTTCTTTTTTATTAAATCCTTGATATTGAACAGTATTCGCTCTGGTGTGAGCTTTTTTCTGTTTCTGTACAGTGTTTTTGCCATAAAGATGACAAAACTACCTCTACTTTTTCGTAGGACGAATTTTGGTGTCAGCTTGAATGACTTGTCCGTTGTCACGTCTGGATATATTAGATATCTAGCACTTGTGTCGTAATCCTTTATCTTGATTGTAGTTGGTCTGCACCAGTAGTGAAGATACATAAATTCATCATTACCGATCTCGCCATTGTGGTAGTAATATCTTTTTACAGTACCGTTCTCCCATACGAAGATTTGGTGCTCATTTTTATACTCATCCTCTGGTGTAATCCAGCTTAGTGAAAAATTCTTGTGATATTTTGCAAGATTGGCATACACTATTTTTCGAAATACTGGGATATTTTTACTTTCACAAATTTTCTCCATTCCAGCCTCGTCGAATGCAAAGCCTTTGTCTGTGGAGTAAACATTGATATAGTTTTGTGTTTCCTCTCCATCGACGATAGTTCTGTATAGCGATCTCATTTCCTCGGTGTTTCTGTATAGTACAGAATGAGCGTCGAATCCAATCTTGTCGTAATTCTCCAGCACCTCATCGGTGTAGAACGCTCTGATATTGCCCCATACCTGGTCGATGTCACAGTGACCGAAGAAATCATATCCCTCTAATTCCTTTTGGAATATCTCGCCATATGCTGGCTTAAAATCGCATAGCTTGTATGGTCGCTCCAGTGATATTGTAAAGTCAAATAAGGCTTGTGCTTTATCTCTAATATCATCAAGAGTGCAATATGTGACCTTTACATTTTCTGGATAATCGTATTCAGTTTTATCATCAGTAAACACAAGCCAGTCGACAGTAGGATTGCATTTACAGCTAGTTAGCCATAGGGGAAAGTAGTTAGGTAGCTTTCCAAAATATGGCACGACATAGGCTATTGAATACATTATTCACCTCAAATTAATTCGATAAACTGATTAACTCTCTTCTTTGTTGATAGCTCCTGTCTGTAATCAAGACAGTTTGCTACATATTCGTCATTGTTATTAACTATATCCTCTAGGTCAGTTGAATCCCAGTTGTTCTTTGCGATACCAAGCCTGTTTGATTTGATATATGCAGCGTTTAGTGGCACGTTACTGGTCAGCACTGGTGTGCCAACAGCGATTGACTCAACTATGGATATCATATTGTTGTCCTTGATTGTGTTTACTAGCAGAGCCTTTGATGATGCTAGTATTGGCATTAGCTCTTGGTGGCTAAGTTTTCCAGTAAAGATGATATTATCGTTCATTTCTAGCTTGGAGGATAGAGCCTTTAGCTCTTGCTTCTTGTCACCCTCACCGATTATGTATAGCTTGTAGCCACGATTTCCTTTGTTAACGAAATCGCAAAAGCTCTTTATAATACCATCAATTTGCTTTCTCTCAATCAGCTGTGAGCATACGACAAAGGTGTTCTCTTTGTTCTCACTTGGTACGAATAGGTCGAGATTTACACCGTGGTCGATAACTGTGTCCTCGGTATTCTGACAATACTGACTGATGAACGCCTTTGCCTCATTCGACCTAGCGACAACACGAATGCCCTTCATAAAATTTGGAGCAACAATGCCATACCAAATTTTTGATGGTAGCTGCTTGAATATAGCATTGTGCTTTGCAAGCTCGTGCCAAGCAATCAGCTTATTTTTTGCAGATTTGTATGCCATATATGTGTTAACGGAGAATATCTCGCTTGAAATGATTAGGTCAAATCTGTCCTTGTTCTCCCTAACATATTTTTTAATTTCTGGCATATATGGTAGGCAATGAGGTAGGAATATGCTCTGCATTTTGCACTCACCCCAAAGCACCTCAAATGGATAATCCTCCACCGTATCAGGCTTGAATGGTAGCCCAGCATACAGGGTAACATTATGTCCCTCTTGATAAAATGCTAGACACAGGTCATATATCATAGTGTCCTTGATGGTGCTAGCTTTTTTTATCTGCTTTGTTTCGGAGGTGTAAATTATCGGATTTATGACAAGTATGTTCATATTATTCGCCTAGCTGTGACGCAATATCAGCGTCAACGATTTCTTCACCAGTTTTGTCCTTTAGCTGCGCCATGGATTCAGCTGATAGTCCGTTGTTGATGACAGCGTTCATATCACAGGTGGATAGAGCATCTAACTCCTCTTTTGTTACCTTGCCATCGTTGTAGTCACGAACAATCTTGTTCTCTAGCATAGAGTACTTGTTCTTGGTCCAGAACTTTAGCTTGTGCTTTACTACCCATAGAGCTGGCACCCAAATGTACTTGTGCATAGCAGGGGATACAGAGCCAATCATCCAGCACTGACGGTCACAGTTGCGAACCTTTGCTCTAACCTTTTCTGCTTGGTCGCTGTTCCATAGCTCGTCCCAGCTTTGCTCATTTAGGTTACCCATTACCTCTTTATCCTTTGTGCCGTTGCAAGGCATTACATCTCCGTAAGGGTCGATAAAGAAGGTGTCGAACGCCATATCGCATGGTAGCAATCTCTCTTGTCCGTAGATATAGTTGATTAGACCGTGGTTGAAATATGCTCTAAACCATTTCTTTGGACTCTTTGATGCAAGTAGCTCGTTGATGAGCTGTTCAAAGTTTTCTGCAACCATTGGTCTGTCATTAATCTTGTTTTTTGCCTCTACGAAATAGAAACTGTTATGTAGTGACGCTGTGGCGAACTCCATATTCATCTCGTCACTTAGTTTATATAATGGAACGAGGTCCTTGGCATTCTTGTCTTGAACAGTCATACCAAATCCAACGTCCTTCATACCCATATTAACTAGCTTTTTTAGTGTTTCGTATCCTTTGTTAAATCCGTCCTCTAGTCCACGAATTTCGTTATTAGTTTCCTCTAGTCCTTCGATAGAGATACGGATACCAATCTGTGGAAATTCCTTGCACAAATCAACAATTCTATCGGTGAAAAATCCGTTTGTTGATATTACGATACGGTCACTCTTTTTATATAGCTCTCTTACAATATCCTTTAGGTCAGTTCTGATAAAAGGCTCACCACCAGTAATGTTTGTAAAATACATATCTGGTAGCTTCTTTATGGTGTCGAGTGTGATTTCCTCTTCTACCTTTGATGGAGCCTTGTATCTGTTACACATAGAGCATCTAGCGTTGCAACGATATGTAACGATTACAGTTCCGTTTAGTTTCTTGTTAGCCATTGTTTCAATCCCTTTTATGATTTGTATATATCTAGTAGCTTTTCAGCATAGTTTTCAACAGTGTAAAATGATTTTTTCTTGCAATTTTCGCTCATATCATCAGTGATAGAATTAATCGCATTAATCATATCATCAGTGCTTCCAGCCTCGAATAGAATACCGGTTTTGCCGTCATCTATTAGCTCTGGGATACCACCGATATTAGCACCTACTACTGGGGTGCCATACATAATACTCTCCATTACAGAGAATGGACAATTCTCGTACCAAATGCTTGGATAAACGCTACATTTTGCTTTTCGGATTAAATTCTCTAGCTCTACACCAGTCTTAAATCCAACATTCTTGATATGTGGAGCATTCATTTCGTCCTCTAGTGGACCACTACCGGCACAAACGAAATTGACCTCTTTTGCTTCAAGTATGTTGTGTATACCTTTTTCGTTTGAAAATCTGCCAAAGTACAGAATGTAGTCCTCTTTGTCAATGCTTTTCTGCTCAACCTTGTCGATAAAGTTGTGCATAGCGATAGTCTTGTCTTTAAATACAGGATTAGTATCTAGCTTTGTTTTCATGAACTCACTAGGGCAGATGATAGCGTCGATATATTTGTATGTACCTTTATTGTTCCAGTACATTGCTTCCATTGTACCGATAACGCTCTTTGCCTTTGAGCCGTGAATACAGCTGCCCTTTGTACATTCTACAAATCCGTTTGATACACATTTTTCACATATGTGGTCGTTTGTGTACATTGTGTGATTAGGGCATATTAGCTGATAATCGTGTGCAGTGTATATGACTTTGCACTGCTTACCAGTGTCCTTTTGCCATTTTTTTATCTCTAGGATAATTGATGGTGTTAGCTGGTAGTTAAAGTTGTTAAGATGGCATACGTCTGGGCAAAAGTCGTCAAGAACAAGTCTAATCTTTTGCCTAGCCTCTTTTGAGTAAATAGTTTTGATAGGGTAGGTGAGCTTTGCAAGCTTGCTACCACCGTGAAAATCCATATCGCTAGTATATGCGTTAGCATCGTTGCCAACACACCTGCCATCGTGCTCCATACCAAAGAACTGAACCTCGTGGCCCATAGCCTTTAGTTGTTCACCTAGCTTGAAAATATATGTTTCTGACCCACCATTTGGGTGCAGAAATTTATTAATCATTAGGATTTTCATTGTTTCACTCTCATTTTTTGTATAATTTTAGCGTTTCGTCAACAATATCGTCCCAGTTGTATTTTGAACAGATATAGTCGCATGCGCTTAATTTGTATTTCTCAACAAGCTCACTGTTGTCACACAACATTTGTAGCTTGTTTTTTAGGTCGGTCTCGTCACTCTTTTTGAATGATACAGCCTTGTCATCGACAACACTGGTGCATTCGCTAATATCACTTGTTAGACAACAGTTACCATAGCTCATAGCCTCCAGCAAACTGATTGGCATACCCTCCAAATCGGATGGTAAGCAGTAGATATATGCGTTAGAATACAACTCCTCTAATAACTGCCCTTGAACGAAGCCAGTGAATATTATTCTATCATCACCATTAGCTAAAGCCTTTAGCTTGTTTGCATATTCTTCTGTATCGGATGAGCCACCAGCGATAACTAGCTTTTTATCAGTGTTTACATTTTTGAATGCATTGATTAAATATTCTGCACCCTTTTCTGGAACAAGTCGACTGAGATATAGAATATAGTCATCTTTATTAAGTCCATATTCATTGGTGATGATTTCAGCAGTTTTGATTTCTGGTCGTTCTATTCCGTTAGGGATGAACACTGTCTCTCTGCCATATGTATCAAGAAAATACTGCTTGACACCATCGCTTAAAACGATTATTTCATCAGCATATTTTGCAGCAATCTTTTCACCAAGCATAATGTATGTGCTTGCTAGCTTGCCCCATTTTGCTCTTTGGTGGTCTAGTCCATGTATGGTAGCCACACATTTTTTGCCGAAAAGCTTTGGTAGCCAAAGCATTGCACAAGGTCCCTCTGCATGAAAATGTACAGCGTCATATTTGCCAAATGCACAGCATATTGCACCTGATACAGATGCTGTCATGGCAGCTAGTCCTTTTTTGTCCAGTGTGGCAACGCTCTTTAGCTTAACGCCCTTGTATTCCTTTAGGTCGCTGGCGTCAAACTCTTTGCCACTAACGTGGTGTCCCTTTCGGTTATAACAGGTGACATCGTTACCATTTGATGCCATGCGTGTGCTGAGCTCTTCAACAACTATTTCAATTCCACCCTCACGAGATGGAATCCTTTTGTGCCCAAGCATTGCTATTTTCATTATTCAGCACCCTCATGTTTTAGTACGACTAAAACAGTTTTTAGTAATATTTTTATGTCGAGCCACATTGACCAGTTGTCTATGTACTCACAGTCTAGCTTAACGATTTCTTCAAAATTTTGGATATTTGATCGTCCACTAACCTGCCACATACCAGTGATACCTGGACGCATTGATAGTCTGCGTTTGTGGTGGTTCTTGTATTGTTCAAATTCGTTCACTGTAGGTGGTCTAGTACCTATAATACTCATATCACCCTTGAGAACATTGTAGAACTGTGGTAGCTCGTCGATGCTAAGTTTTCTAATAACCTTGCCGACCTTCGTGATTCTTGGGTCGTTGTCCATCTTGAACATTAAGCCATCCATCTTGTTCTGGTCCATGAGCTCTGCCTTGCGCTTTTCAGCGTCGACATACATTGAGCGAAGCTTGTACATATTGAATATACGACCGTTTTTGCCCACTCTTTTTTGTTTGAAGAATAGGGGGCCAGGTGACTCAAGTAGTAACGGAATAGCTGTTATCAAAATGATAGGTAGTGATACGATAATTCCAAATATAGCACCGACAATATCAAACATTCTTTTTAATACTAGCTGTGATGGATTGTGGTCGATTGATGCTAGTGTTGCCATTGGTAGACCAGCAACATATTCACAGTTAAAGTGTCCGTTTGAGCTGTCAGCAATGATTTGCTCAAATGTTGGTAGATTAATGTGTACAGTGATGCCCATGCTCTCAAGCTCTGTTACGATTTCGTTAACTTCGGAGCTAGATGCGAATGGAAGATTGATATATACCTCGTCTAATGCAGCAGATCTAATCCAGTCAAGAAATCTTATGTCAGTAGCGATTACTGGTACTTCACAAACACTGTATGGAAAATTAATCTTCTTTTTTGTTGCTACGCTACTATCATCGCCATTGCTGTATTTTAGTGTGCTGTCGTATCTAAAGATACCATCTTCACAGAAGTTATCTAGTAGCGCAACACCTCTAACCTTGATTGACCAGTCGTCCTTTAGCTTGTCGATGAATGGTTCAGCACGATCAATAGTTGTTAGTACGCCGACCATTGACGCAACCTTGCTATCAGTGTAGAATCCAGTTAGCCAACGCTTTAGAAAATATCTGCCGATACCACTTAGTACGATAAATGCTACATATGGTGTAATTACAAGCGATAGTGAACGGATAACTGTATTCTTTGCTAAAATAGCAAGTGATGAGAATACCAAATATGTTAGCGTAGCGTTTTGTAGCATACTAAACATTTCAGCAGATCTGCTTCGTTTCTTTAGGTTGATTCCAGAATGGAAGCCTATTGATACTAGCACATATGAAATAGCTAAGAGTAGATAGAAGCTAACCCAGTTTTGTATGGAGTTGTCGCTGATTCGCTTTAATATTAAGTTGAAGAAAACGAATGACACAACATTTGAAATCAGAAGACATAAAAAATCTATTATGAATTCCATCCAAAATTGTGTTTTGTTTCTTTTTTCCATTAAATCACCTTAATTATTTATTGTAGCCATAGTAGTAGCTGTACTTGCTCCTGTATCTGTATCCAGTTCTGCTGGATGATACGTCGTTTGTTACGAAACCAAGAATTGTTCCTTCAATTCTTTCGATATTAGAAACAGCCGTACGAACGTCACCAATATCGGTTGACTCTGTCTTGACAATCATAATATATCCTGTTGTCTTGCCAGCAAATGCTGTTGAGTCAGTAACAATATTGATAGGTGGTGTATCGATAAATACACAGTCGTAGTGTTCTCTAACAAAGCTTAGGAGCTTATCCATTCTTTCTGATGAAAGTAGCTCTGTAGGGTTAGGTGGGATTTTGCCAGCAGTAAGGATTGATAGATTGTCGATATCTGTGCTAGCAACGCTAACATTGTCTGTTAGTCCAGCAAGAATTTCTGATAGACCGTTCTTTGTTGGGATAGAGAAAACTCTGTGAACGGTAGGATTTCTCATATCAGCGTCGATGAGCAATGTTTTTTTGCCCATCTGTGCAAATGAAATTGCTAGGTTAATAGAGTTGATTGTTTTACCATTATTAGCAGTAGGGCTAGTAACAACAAAGATAGGACATTTGTCACCCTTTTGTGTGAACAATAGGTTAGCTCTGATGGAGTTGTATGCCTCTTTGATTGAGAAAGAAGAGTCTGCTGTTAGCATTTTTGATGCATCAATCTTTTTGATATTAGATTGCTTTTTATTGTTTTTGCGATTGAATAACATTACTGCTCATCTCCTTTCATAGCCTTTAGGTTGTTGATAATAGTATCGCTTGGCTGTATGCCAATATTTGGTGGGTCTAGCGTGGATTTGGCTGGCTCGTCAATCTCTAGCTCTGGAACAGCTGACTTTTTCTTCTCCTTAACACCAAGTCTTGGTACGTCACCAAGGATAGGATAGCTGAACTCTCTCTCCAAATCACTAGCACTTGATACAGAGGTATCGAATAGCTCGTATGCGAAGAATCCACCGAATGATAATACAAATCCAAGAATAGCACCAATTAGTACATTCTTTTGTAGGTTAGGGGATGATGGTCGTTTTGGCTCTTTTGCGTAGTCAATGATTTCAACACCACCAGCCTTAACAACTCGTACGATTTCTGCCGGTGCAATCTTTGCTATCGAGTTAGCGATTTTTGCTGACCATTTTGCACTTGTTGTGGTAACTGTTACCTCAAATGCTACTGTGTCCTGTGCTTGCTCTGCAGAAATCATAGATCTTAATGAGCCTGCAGAAATATCTAGTCCCAAATCGTCTGCAACAGCGTTTAGTACAGTGTCGCTCTCAAGAATGTAGATATATGTGTTTACTAGCTCTTGAGATGCTGTGATTTCGTTCTGTGTGATGGTGGAGTTGGTTGTTACACGGTCACTGTTTGAGTAAACGTACATTTTTATTTTTGCAGAATACTCCTCTTCAATGAAGAAATGTGTTACCACACCAGCCATAAGACCAACTAATAGGGTTGCTATAACAACAAGAATTAGCTTTGGTCTCATTTTTAGAAAAATCTTTTTAAAATCAATTTCAAATTCTCTTACTTCGTTTGACTTGTCCATATTAACCTCCAAGGTATACTTTGTCAGTATAGAATTACAATTTATTTTAACATAACTAATATTCGTATGTCAATTAGTAATATATTAAATATATATTAATTATATATAATAAAAGGGAACACTAACCATTTAGTGCTCCCAAACTTTTCTTAATATTGAATTTCGTGCTAAATCTCGTAGTCAACAGCGATTGATGCTTCTCTTACAGCATGCATATGCTTTTTAACTACTGAGCAGTGATATTCATCATTCTGATAGTCATCAAGTGCCTTTTTGTCATCTAGGACTACTTGCAAGATGATATCGTATGATCTGTCACTGTGTAGAAAATCTGTGCCAACCTCAATCTCTCTAATCAAATCGACCTTGCCTTCCATTGATTTGAGAATATCGGCTGTTTTTTTAACATTTTCTTCGCTGTTATCCTTTAGCTTGAAACAAACAATATGCTTTATCATAATTTACTCCTTTAACAATATAGGGTGGTGCAAGCACCACCCTAAAACATTCTTATTTTGCGATATCAGAGGTTCTGCTCTCACGAATTATGTTAACCTTAATCTGTCCTGGATATTCCATTTCTTCTTCGATTTTCTTAACAATTTCACGAGCAACCATTGGCATCTTTGCGTCAGAGATAATCTCTGGCTTAACCATAACTCTAACCTCTCTACCAGCCTGGATAGCGTATGCCTTTTCTACTCCATTGAAACTTGTTGAAATCTCCTCAAGCTGTTGTAGACGCTTGATATAATTTTCAACATTCTCTCTACGAGCACCAGGTCTAGCAGCTGAAACAGCATCAGCAGCCTGTACAAGAGCAGCAACAACTGTCTTGCACTCAATGTCACCGTGGTGAGCATGAATAGCGTGAACGACTGACTCGTTCTCCTTGTACTTTTTAGCGTATTCTACACCAAGAGCGATATGGCTACCCTCCATCTCGTGGTCAAGTGCCTTACCAATATCGTGTAGAAGACCGGCTCTACGTGCTAGCTTTTCGTCAGCACCTAGCTCTGCAGCCATAAGGCCAGCAATATATGATACCTCAAGGCTGTGCTTTAATACGCTCTGACCGTATGAGGTACGATATCTTAGCTTACCGATAAGCTTAACTAGCTCTGGGTGGATAGAGCCACAGTTTGCACTGATGACAGCCTTTTCACCCTCTGCTTTGATAGTCTGCTCAACCTCTTTCTTTGACTTTTCGTACATTTCCTCAATACGAGTTGGATGAATTCTGCCATCCTGAATAAGTCTTTCAAGAGTGAGTCTTGCAATTTCTCTTCTAACTGGGTCAAATGAGCTAACAGTAATAGCCTCTGGTGTGTCGTCGATAATGAGCTCGACACCAGTGATTTGCTCGATAGAACGGATATTTCTACCCTCTCTACCGATGATACGACCCTTCATTTCGTCATTAGGTAGCGCAACTACAGATACAGTTGTCTCTGCAGTGTGATCAGCAGCGCATCTTTGGATAGCAGTGCCGATAATCTCTCTTGCGAGGATATCGCTTTGGTCTCTAACCATCTGCTCATACTCTAGAATTCTCTTGCTCTTTTCAACGTCGAGCTCTGACTCTAGTGAGGACATAAGCTGCTTTTTTGCGTCCTCTTGTGACAAGCCTGAAATTCTTTCAAGCATATCAAACTGGCTTTTCTTGATGCCATCGATTTCAAGTAATTTTTCGTCTGCGAGCTTTAGCTTCTCGCTCAATGCTTCACTCTTTTGCTCGAGTGAATCTGACTTTTTGTCGAGATATTCTTCTCTCTGATTAAGTCTTTTTTCTTGTCTTTGTACTTCGTTTCGTCTTTCACGAATTTCTTTATCAGCATCAGAACGAAGCTTGTGAATTTCGTCCTTTGTTTCCATTAGCTGTGCTTTTTTTGTAGCCTCAGCCTCGGATAATGCATTATTTAGTATGCGTGTAGCCTCGTTAATAGCAGAATTCTTGTCATTCTGGGCCTTTTTGTCCTTAAGTAGACCACCGATAACAAAACCAATTATTCCAAATACAACGGCACATACAACGCCGACAATAATATAAATTACCATATCAATAGCACCTCCTTCTGTTACAATTTTAGTTAGATTTTTACATAATCTTAAAGTCAATTTCATCAGAAAAGGTACAGTTTTATGCAATATAAATTCAACATACTATATTCAGTATATAGAATTCCGTATCTATAATACACCTATATGTAGTATTTGTCAAGGACAATACACTACATTTCCATATATTTAGAATTAAATAATTTTATTTGACAAATAATATCTATAGTGTTATTATATATCCAATATATAAATCGTTGATGAGGACACGATAGCATTGTCGTAATGCCACAGAGAGCGTTCGTTTTGGTGCAAGAACGTGCAGGAGATTTGCTGTTACCACCTCGGAGTACCTGTACGAAATCAGGTCGGATTGTCTCGTTATCGACTGTTGAGTGGCGCATTTTTATGTGCAATTTAGGTGGAACCGTGTTTATTTTAGCACCCTATTTTTTGGGGTGCTTTTTATTTTTATGAAGGAGATGGTAATATGAATATTACATTAAAAGATGGCTCTGTTTTAGAGTACAACGAGGCTAAAACTGCTGCCGACATTACAAAAGATATTTCTATGGGATTGTATCGCAATGCAACCTGCTGCAAGATTAATGGCGAGGTTAAGGATTTGCGTACAGTTATTGATACAGATGCTACGCTTGAGATTTTGACCTTCGATGACAAGGATGGTCAAAAGGCATTTAACCACACAGCATCTCATATTATGGCTCAGGCTGTTAAGAGATTGTATCCAGAAGCAAAGCTTACAATCGGTCCAGCTATCGACAATGGATTCTACTATGATTTTGACGTAGAAAAGTCATTCTCACCAGAGGATTTGGAAAAAATCGAGGCTGAGATGAAGAAGATTGTTAAGGAAAATCCAGAGATTGAGCGTTTTGAGCTACCAGTTGACGAGGCTATCGCTCTTATGGAGGAGAAGAATGAGCCTTATAAAGTAGAGCTTATTAAGGAGCACGCTGACAAGGGTGAGGATATCAGCTTCTACAAACAGGGTGAGTTCACAGAGCTATGTGCTGGTCCACATATTATGGATATTAAGACTGTTAAGGCATTCAAGCTAACACAGTGCACTGGCGCATATTGGCGTGGCGATGAGAAGAACAAGATGCTCTGCCGTGTATATGGTACAGCGTTTCCAAAGGCTGCTATGCTTGAGGAGCATCTAACTGCTCTTGAGGAAGCAAAGAAACGTGACCATAACAAGCTTGGTAGAGAGCTAGAGCTGTTCACAACAGTTGACTATATCGGTCAAGGTTTGCCAATCCTACTACCAAAGGGAACAAAGATTATCCAGACTCTACAGCGTTGGGTAGAGGATGAAGAGGCAAAGCGTGGCTGGCAGCTAACAAAGACACCACTTATGGCAAAGTCAGATTTGTACAAGATTTCTGGTCACTGGGATCACTATAAGGACGGTATGTTCGTTATGGGTGATGAGGAAACTGATAAAGAGGTATTCGCTCTTCGTCCTATGACCTGCCCATTCCAGTATCAAGCATATCTAAACAAGCAGCGTTCATATAGAGATCTTCCTTTGAGATATGACGAGACCTCAACTCTATTTAGAAATGAGGCATCTGGTGAGATGCACGGTCTTATTCGTGTTCGTCAGTTCACAATTTCAGAAGGTCACCTAATGTGTCGTCCTGATCAGCTAGAGGATGAGTTCAAGGCTTGTCTAGAGCTTACTAACTATATGATGGAGACAATTGGTCTTAAGGAAGACTTAAGCTATCGTTTCTCACAGTGGGACCCAGAGAATACTGACAAGTATATCGGTACCAAGGAACAGTGGGATGAGGCTCAAGGCGTTATGAAGAAGATTCTTGATGACCTTGGTGTTGAGTATGAAATTGGTATCGGTGAGGCTGCATTCTATGGTCCAAAGCTTGATATCCAGATTAAAAATGTATTTGGTAAAGAGGATACTCTTGTTACTATTCAGATTGACCAGCTTCTTGCTGAAAAATTTGGTATGGAGTATGTTGATTCTGATGGAGAGAAGAAGAATCCATATATCATCCACAGAACCTCGATCGGTTGCTACGAGCGTACACTTGCTCTACTTATTGAGAAATATGCTGGTGCGTTCCCAACATGGCTTGCTCCAGTACAGGTAAAATTCCTACCTATCGCTGACAGACACCAGGATTATGCTAGAGAGATGATGGATAAGCTTCAGGCTATCGGTGTTCGTTGCGAGCTTGATGACAGAAGTGAGAAGATTGGATTTAAGATTCGTTCTGCACAGCTAGAGAAGATACCATATATGATTCTTGTTGGTGACAAGGATATCGAGGCTGGCACAATTTCTGTTCGTTCTCGTAAGAATGGTGATGAGGGTGCAACCTCTATCAACGATTTCATTCTTCGTATCGCTGATGAAATCGCTACAAAAGCTAGATAATAAAACAATGTAAGGGAGGAGCGTGCTCCTCCCTTATTTTTTTCCTTGTATAAACAAGAAAAGGCTTGGTCATTCGACCAAGCCTTTAATAATTATATCTGTTCTATTATAGTAGGCCGTCCCAGGTGTCAACCTCTTTTGCCTTCATCTCTTCCTCATCGAACCAGTGCTGTGTAACAGACTTGCTCTCTGTAAAGAATCTGTAAGCATCCTTACCTAGACAGTGTAGGTCACCAAAGAAGCTCTGCTTGTGACCAGAGAATGGGATAAATCCTACTGGTACTGGAATACCAACATTGATACCAACCTGACCACCATCAGTGTATCTAGCAAACTGACGAGCATAGTAACCACTCTGTGTGTAGATAACAGAGCCGTTAGCATATGGGTTAGCGTTCATAAGTGCTAGACCCTCGTCAAAATCCTTAACTCTCTTGATGCAGAGAACTGGACCGAATACCTCATCACGACCGATAGTCATATCCTCTGTAACATTGTCGAATACAGTAGGACCAACAAAGTAACCATCCTTGCACTCCTCTGGGAGCTCTGGGTTACGACCATCAACAACAAGTGTAGCACCCTCGTTGATACCCTTTTCGATATCAGCAAGCACTTCCTTGTAGTGCTTTTCGTATGTGATAGGGCCAAGACGAGTGCTCTTGTCCCAAGCTAGACCACAGTTTACAGATGCAACCTGCTTCTTTAGCTCTGCAACGAACTTGTCAGCGATAGAATCCTGAACAACACAGCATGATAGAGCCATGCATCTCTGTCCACCACAGCCGAATGCTGAGTTGATAACGCCAGCAACTGTTCTCTCTAGTGCACAATCCTCTAGTACAAGAGCATGGTTCTTTGCTTGGCAAAGAGCCTGGCATCTCTTACCAGTTGATGCAGCCTTCTCATAAATCTTTAGACCTACTGGAGTAGATCCAACGAATGTGATACCCTTAACGTCTGGGTGCTCTAGTATAGTGTTGATCTCATTTCTTGAGCAAGTAACGATATTTACAACACCGTCAGGCATACCAGCTTCCTTGTATAGCTTTGCGATGGCCATAGCTGTTCTTGGAGTGAGTGAAGCAGCCTTTAGCACGATTGTGTTACCACATGCAACACAAACTGGAACCATCCAACCGAATGGAATCATAGCAGGGAAGTTAACTGGAACGATACCAGCAAACACACCCATAGGCTCACGATATTTTACTGTATCAAAGCCTGTTGATGCGTCCATAAGGCTTTCACCCATCAATAGTGATGGAGCCTGAGTAGCAAGCTCTGTGCCCTCAAGTGCCTTGCCAACGTCACCAGCAGCCTCTGCCCATGTCTTACCATTTTCTTCGCAAACAAGCATTGTTAACTCGTCCATATGCTCGATAAGTAGCTCTCTAACCTTGAAGAGAATCTGTGATCTCTTTCTTGCTGGAGTAGCTCTCCATGCTGGATAAGCAGCCTTGGCAGCCTCGATAGCCTCTAAAACCTCGTCGTTAGTACAGCATGGAGCCTGTCCTGTAACTGCACCAGTTGATGGGTTATGGAGATCGTACCAGATTTCTGCCTTTGAGTCCTTGAACTCATTGTTTACAAAATACTGAAGCTTTTCCATAATAGTACCTCTTTATTATATGTATTTTATTTCTTGTATATATTATCATTATATCTTGTCAATTTCAATACTTTATCAAAAGATTTTAAAGAGGAAATGAAAAAATTTTCGTCTTTTTACTAAAAACCTATTGACATACTAGGTATTGAATGTTATTATATGAAAAACAAAACCTACAAAAACACTATGTATTGAAAGGATATATTATTATGGGAAAGAATTTTAGATTTGAAACATTACAGTTACATGTTGGCCAAGAAGCTCCAGATCCTGCTACTGATTCTAGAGCAGTACCTATTTATCAGACTACTTCGTATGTGTTTAGGGATTCTGATCATGCCCAGGCAAGATTTAATCTTACCGACGCAGGCAATATATATGGCAGATTAACTAATTCTACTCAGGACGTTTTTGAAAAACGTATTGCTGCCCTAGAGGGTGGTGTAGCTGCTTTGGCAACAGCATCAGGTGCTGCTGCACTTGCATATACATTCCAAGCCCTTGCAAAGAATGGTGACCACATTGTTGCTGCAAAAACTATTTATGGTGGAACATATAATTATCTTGTGCACACAATCGCAGATAGAGGAGTTAGCACAACTTTCGTTGATCCAGATGATATCTCTAATTTTGAAAATGCAATCCAAGATAATACAAAGGCTGTGTTTATCGAGACACTTGGCAATCCTAATTCTAATATCATTGATATTAAGGCTGTTGCAGAGGTTGCTCATAAGCATAATATCCCACTTGTTGTTGATGACACATTCACAACACCATATTTGCTTCGACCATTTGAGCTAGGTGCTGATATTGTTGCTTGCTCTGCTACAAAATTCCTTGGTGGTCATGGTACAACTCTTGGTGGTGTGATAGTAGATAGTGGCAATTTTGATTGGGCAAAATCTGGCAAATTTCCACAGTTTTCAGAGCCAAACCCATCATATCATGGTGTGAGATTTACTGATGCAGCTGGTCCAGCAGCGTTTGTGACATATATTAGAGCAATTATCTTGAGAGATACTGGTGCTGCTATATCCCCATTTAATGCATTCCTACTCCTACAAGGTGTTGAGACATTGTCATTAAGAGTTGACAGACATATCGAGAATACAAAGAAGGTGCTTGATTTTCTATCAACTCATCCATTAGTAGAAAAGGTTAATCATCCATCACTTGATGATAAGTATAAGACATTATATAACGAGTATTTTCCAAATGGAGCAGGCTCAATATTCACATTCGATATAAAGGGAGGAGAAAAGGAGGCAAAGAAGTTTATTGACTCTTTACAGATATTCTCTATCCTTGCTAATGTTGCTGATGCAAAATCATTAGTTATTCATCCAGCAACAACAACTCATTCACAGCTATCTCCAGAGGAGCTAGCAGAGCAGAATATCAAGCCTAGTACAATAAGATTGTCTATTGGTATCGAGCATGTTGACGATATTATTGAAGATTTGGCACAAGCATTCGATAAGGTATAAAAATAAAAGGTCACTAGTTTTTCTAGTGACCTTTTTACTTATTGTGCTGAAGAAAGTTTGTGGATGATGTCCTTTATCATTGTGTAAAAATCAGGTTCATCATTCTTTAACTCACGGATGATGAATCCGATTAATGCGTATGCATATACATTGATTGCAAAATCGATATGCTCATCCATTCTAGCTTTGTTCTTTGATAAGAAATATTCCTTTGAAAAATCATAAATGCTGTTGTATAAAAGGGAATATACATATATGAAATATTTTGAGTTAAGACATTTTTTAAGGAATACACCATATTTTTTGAATACAGCTTCGTATAACACTAATGCGTCCTGCCAGCTGTTGTACTTTGTCATATTGCTGATGATATCCTTTGTTTCGCTCTCGAATGCCCATTTTAGCATTTCATCGATATCCTTGAAATGATAGTAGAATGTTTGTCTGCTAATCTGACATTCGTCAACGATATCAGTAATAGAGATTTTTTCTACGTCATTTTCCTTTTCGTTAGATAATTTTAGGAATGCATCGATGATTAAATCCTTTGTTTTTGTAGCCATTTTTGTATACCTTTCAGCAAATAATTCTTCTCTTTATTAGGTAGTATAACATTAAAAAAATGGCTCTGCAACATAAACAAACCTTTATCGTTTGATTTCGTACGTTTTTTACAAAAATGTTAAAAACTCTAGCAAATTCTAGGCAAACCCTCGCCAATTAGTTGATTAACTTTCTTTTTTCCACCCAGTGCAGTGGTAACTGTTACACCTTGTCCGTGCTCAACGGCGCCTATTATTGTGGCATTTTCGCCATATTTTGATGATTTGATTATCTCTACAGCTTCATCTGCTTGATGAGCTGGTACAATGGCTACTAGCTTGCCCTCATTACCCATATGCATTATGTTGAGCCCTAGTATTTTTGCGAACGCTCTGACGTCATCATTTACTGGTATGTCGTTTTCGTTAATATTGATTGCAACCCTTGATGCATTTGCTAGTTCGTTTAGAACAGTACCTAGTCCACCTCTAGTTACATCACGCATACAGTGAATTTCAATACCAGCTTTCAGCATCTTCTGTACCATTTCGCATAGTGGGGCATTGTCTGACTGGATATTGTTTTCGATACCCATTCTAGCAGATAGGATAGTAGCGTGATGGTCGCCCATATTGCCACTAACTATCACAGCATCACCCTCACGAAGATTTGTTGATACTATATCTGTGCTCTCTTTAACAAATCCAACACCGGCAGTGTTGATATACACGCCACCGTTACCCTCAATAACCTTTGTGTCACCAGCAACGACAGTAACGCCAGCCTCTTTTGCTGTTTGTGCCATAGATATAACTATTTGCTCTAAGGTGTCAGTGTCAGCACCTTCCTCAATAATGAATGCAGAGGTGATATATTTTGGCGTAGCACCACGCATTAATAGGTCGTTGACTGTGCCACATACAGCAAGTCTGCCTATATCTCCACCCTTAAATATTAGTGGTGTGACAACAAAGCTGTCAGTAGTAATAGCGATTTTGCTATTGCCAGTAACTACAGCACTGTCCTCCATCATATTTAGTATTGGGTTAGAAAAATGCTTTGCAAATATTTTGTCGATTAGCTCGCTAGTGGATTTGCCACCACTACCGTGTGAAAGTGTGATTTTCATAGTTAACCTCTGTTGTTTGTTAGATAGTTAAAGCATGAGCCCTCATTAGACACCATACAAGCACCCTTTGGGCTTTCTGGTGTACAGATTTTGCCGTATAGAGGGCATTCGTTTGGCTTTTTCTTGCCAGTGATTACCTCACCACAAGAACAACCATTTTTGTGTGAAAAATCGTTTGTTAGGTTTTTGCTACCTGCGTCGTACTGGCTGTATTCAGCCTTTAGTACCATACCGGAGTCCTTGATTATTCCAAGTCCTCTCCAAGCAGCATCATATGGCTCAAAATATTTTGTAACAAGGTCGTATGCCTTGCTGTTTTTTTCTTCGTTTACAACGGATTTGTACAGATTGAGCACCTTGCCCTGACCCTTTAGCTTAACGAGGGCATAGATGGACGCTAGTATCTCTTCTGCGTTGAAGCCACTTACCACGAATGGTAGAGAATATTCGCTTGCCAAATCATCGAACGCTTTGCTACCAGTGATAACAGCAACGTGTCCTGGTGCAATAAATCCGTCAACGCTATTGTCATCATCGCATATTGTTTTGATAACATTAGGCATTGTTTTTAATGCTGATAATATTTTTAAATTACTAATATTATTTTCTATAATACTATCTATTAGTAGAGCATATGCTGGTGTGGTTGTTTCAAATCCAACAGCAGCAAAAACGAAACTCTTGTCTGGTTCATTTTGTGCTAGGGTGATTGCTTCCATAGGGGAGTACACCATACGGATATCTGCACCATCGCTCTTAATATCTTTTAGTGCGTGCCTTGAGCCTGGCACTCGTATCATATCTCCAAATGTTACGATAGTGCTGCCGTCAAGCGCTAGCTCGCATAATCTGTCTACATAATCGCTGACAGTAACACATACTGGACAGCCTGGTCCACTGATTAGATGGATTTTGTCACTAATTAGGGATGGTATAGCATTTTCAGCTATAGATGCTGTGTGAGTGCCACACACCTCCATTAGTGTTATATCTTCGCCATCATATTCCTTCAAAAACTTGAGCACGTCGTTTATGTTCATTATACTCCCAGTGCCTCCAAATCATTGAATAGGTTCACCATATATTTTGCTTCGTCCTCTGGCAAAACTTGGATAACTAGTCCAGCGTGTACTAGCACCCAGTCACCAATCTTTGCCTCAACGATACCAATGTTAGCGTGTGTGATATTTGATGAATATTCTATTGTTGCGTCGTTACCATTAATCTCGATAATTTTTCCTGGTGCAGCAACACACATATTTATTCCTCCATAGTAGATAGGTATGCTTGACCTAGGCATAGTCCGTTGTCTCCACATGACACAGCCTTGTTGGTCAAGACGGTAATATTATTATTCTCTAGTAGCTCGATTGTGCTACCTAGTAGTATTCTGTTAACAAAGCATCCGCCACTCAGCGTGACAGTGCTAATATTATGCTCTTTTGTGATATTTAGTATCAATTCTGCTAGCATTTTGTGAAAGCCTAGTGCAATTTCTTCTCTTGGAGCATTGGCATTCTTTATCTGTGAGATAATGTCCTTTGGATTAAGACTAGGAGTGATATAGTATGCCTTTTTTGCTTTTTTTGCACAGCTTTCTAGTGCGATAGCACATTCACCCTCGTATGAGTTGTAGTGCTTGATGTCAAGTAGTGCACATACAGCGTCAAATAGTCTGCCCATGCTACCAGAATTAACAGTGTTAATATTGTTTTCTATTGCCTTGTTGATTAGCTCGTTTGACCCATCATAGCACGCTAGACACAGGTCAGCATTTTTCGATAACTCATCACTTGCTATCATCTTTGTGTATTCGAGATGAGCAACACGCTCTGTGTTTTTGAACACCTCGCCACCCCATATTGCACCATCATCACCATATCCAGTACCATCGAATACAAAATGGAGCATATCATTATTAGCGTGCTCAGTATTTTCTGCAACAACACTGTATGCGTGTGCTAGATGATGCTGATATTTTTTGTCGACACTGTATAGATTTGATGAGTAGTACATTGGGTGCTTGTCTGCGACAATACTCTTTGGTTCGAACGAGTGCAGAGCACAAAATCGTTTGATTGTATCCTTGTATGCACCGAAATATGCCTCATCCTCTAAATCACCTAGATACTGACTAGGGTATGCATATCCATTGTGTAGTATGCAAAAGCTACTTTTCAAATCACCACCAAGGCACAGAGCGTCATCTGATTTTTTGCTTATTTTTATCGCTAGTGGCACATATCCTCTAGCACGACGAATGAACTGTACTCTGGCACTGTTAACCTGTACAACACTGTCGTCGATAGGGGTTAGTATTTCTCTGTCGTGAGATAGGACTGGCACACCGAACTTTTTTATCTCATTATCGTCGATAATAATAGGCTCACCACTGATATTGGCACTTGTCATAATGAGTGGTGATATTCTGCCTAGTATCATTATCTGTATTGGATTGCAAGGTAGGAATGCACCGATATAGTCACTGTCATCGCATATCCCATGTGGCATATCCTTTTTCTTCTCTAGTAGAACAATAGGTCTAGCAGGGGATAGGAGCAGTTCTCTTTCTTTGTCATTTACATAGCAGTATTGGGATATCTCGTCGATTGATTTGAACATTATTGCAAATGGCTTTGTTTCTCTGCCCTTGATATCTCTCAATTTGTTAGCAAGTGGAGTGGTGCATTTGCAAGCAAGGTGGTATCCACCTATATCCTTTATTGCTAGTATGTCGTTTTGTAGTATTTCGACAGCCTTGTCGATTGATATATTTGTCTTTGGACCACATTTTTTGCAAGCTATGGTCTGTGCGTGACAGCGTCTGTCGGCTGGTGTTGTGTATTCGTCCTCACATTCGTCGCATAGTGCAAACTTATCCATAGTAATTCGCTCTCTGTCATATGGTAGAGCTTTGATTATTGTGTATCGTGGACCACAGTTAACGCATGATATGAATGGGTGATTATATCTGCGATTGTTTTCGTCTTTAAGCTCCATTTCACACTCCTTGCAGGTTGCCAAATCTGGAGTGATGAATGGTATTTCGTTATCGTTTGTGGAATGTACGATAGTGAATGTATCGTAGTCCCTTTCGTCTATTTCTAGCTTGTCGTAGTTTTTTATCTCAAACATTGCAACAAGGCGTTGGACAAAAGCATCCAACGCCTTTTGGTTACCTTGTGCGATAATTGTTACATTACCACCTGAATTTTTTACTTCGCCCTTTATATCAAGCTCTCTAGCGAGCCTCAGTGCACTGGGACGAAATCCAATGCCCTGAACAATACCATAATAGGTTAGTTGAAGTGTCGTATTTTACGCTTCCTTTTTGTATGTGATAGTACCGTACTCTGCGTCGTCCTCTGCATAGCCAAGGCACTTAACCTTTGCACATGCGTCGATACAGCATCCACACTGGATACAAGAGTCACGGTCAATACTCCAGGTCTTTGTGTCCTTTCTGTCAACGGTGATTACACCAACTGGACACTTCTTTGCACATAGACCACATAGTATGCATGAGTCAATATCGTTAGCAATCTTACCATATGTGAGCTCTGCAACTGGCTTTTGAGTAGAAATCTTGCCTAGGCTAACATCAGCCTTTGGCTCTTCCTTTTTTGGTGCAGGCTTTGTCTTTGGTGCTGGAGCAGGTGCTGATACACCGTCCTTGCTCATTGTAACAACGCCAGCCTCTCCATCATCCTCTGCGAATGATAGGCTGTGGAACTTCTTACAAGCGTCGATACAAGCACCACACTGCATACATTCATCACGATTGATGCTCCAGGTTTTTGCATCTCTGTCAACAGTGATGCACTCTGCTGGGCACTGTCTAGCACATAGACCACATAGGATACAAGTGTTGATATCATTTGCAATCTTGCCAGAGGTTAGCGCTGCCTTTGCCTCAGCCTTTGGTGCTGGAGCAGCAGCGCTGTTCTTGTCGAATGTTACTGTACCAGTCTCGCCATCATCCTCTGCGAATGATAGGCTGTGGAACTTCTTGCAAGCGTCGATACAAGCACCACACTGCATACATTCATCACGATTGATGCTCCAAGTTTTTGCATCTCTGTCAACTGTGATGCAGTCTGCTGGACAAGCTCTTGAGCATAGACCACATAGGATACAAGTGCTCATATCGTTTGTAATCTTGCCAGAGGTTAGTGCTGGTGCATCTGTGCTAGCATCAGCCTTTGCTGGTGCAGGTGCAACTGGCTTGTTGAATGTGTCAACAGTCTTTTCTGTTGATGGCTCAGAATAGCCAGGCTTGATATGTAGGCACTTCTTTGGGCAAGCGTTAACACAGTTTTCACACTGTACACAGCCCATTCTCTCGATGGACCATTCGCCCTTTGCCTTGTCAACTGTGATAGCAGCTGATGGGCACTTGCGCATACACATACCACACATAATACAATCATCGATATCAATTTCGATATGACCTCTTGAGCGCTCTGGATATACAGCAGGCTCAAAAGGATAATTTGTAGTAACAGGCTTTGAGAATAGGTTCTTTAACGCAAAGCCAGCAAAATCCATAAGCTTCATTTTAAAGTCCTCCTTATCTCTCTGTACAGCTAATGCATGGGTCAATGGTCAAAATCTGCATTGGCACGTCTGCAAAGTCACTGCCTGGTAAAATATGAATGAGTGATTGAATATTAGTGAAGGTTGGGGTACGGATTCTAAATCTTTCCAAGAATTTTGTACCGTTTGCCTTTGCATAATAAACAGCCTCTCCTCTTGGTTGTTCGATTCTTACGAAAGCCTCACCCTCTGGGTTGCCCTTTTGAGGATTGCAGATTGCACCCTCTGGAATTTTGTCAGCAACCTGACGAAGAATGCTAATGCTCTGGAATAGCTCACCAATTCTTACAGCACAACGAGCATATCCATCACAATCGTTAGAAGTAATGATATCAAACTCGATTTGGTCATAAGCCTCGTAGCCAGTCTTTCTCATATCTAGCTCTATTCCACTTGCTCTTGCCATAGCACCAGCAGCAGATAGTTTGTGAGCATCCTCCTTTGTAAGAATACCAACACCCTTTAATCTAGATTGAACAGAGTAGTCGTCTAGGAATACTCTAGTCATTCTCTTTAAATCCTTCTCCATTCCATCAAAGATAGAAACGAAGTTCTTTAGCATTGATGAGTCCATATCCTTTAGGACACCACCAATCTTGTTTACAGAAAAGATAACTCGTCCACCAGTTGACTCCTCGAACATATCGAGTACCTTTTCTCTCATTCTCCAGCACTGCATAAATAGTGCGTCAAAGCCGAATGCATCAGCAAGTAGACCAAGCCATAGTAGATGGCTGTGAATACGGCTCATCTCAAACCAGAATGTACGCAAGAATTTTGCTCTGTCTGGTACCTCGGCATTGAAAATCTTCTCTAGTGCCTCACAGTATGCAAGACCGTGACCGAATGAGCAGATACCACATGTACGCTCTACAACATACTGGTAGTCGTTAAAATCTCTTTTTTCAGCAAGAAGCTCTAGTCCTCTGTGAACAAATCCAACAGAAGGGATAGCCTCGATTACCTTCTCATCCTCAAGAACAAGGTCGATATGGATAGGCTCTGGTAATACTGGGTGCTGAGGACCAAATGGGATAATAGATCTGTTAGCCATATTATTTGTCCTCCTTCTTGATTACATTGATTTGCTTTCTGAATGGAGTGTCCTCCTCGATACGATAGAAGTTGTTCTTGTAGTCTAGTGCCATACCAACTACCTTTACACCCCATAGCTCCTTGATTTCGTTTTCATATAGTGTTGCAGCTGGGAATATGTCAGAGAAAGATTTAATCTCCTCATCAAGTGGAAGATTGATGATATAGTTCTCCATATCATATCCGTTAGCAACTGAATAGTTAACCTCGTTGTAGCCCTCGAATGCTGTTGCACAAATCTGTGCTAGTCTGTAGCCAGCCTCAAATTTCTCTTGCAATACTGTGTAGAGCTCGTCCTTTGTAATTCTTGTAATAGGGAAATCGTTAAAATTATTCAACTCTGTCAGCCTCCCTTATCTTATCTTTATTTGCATCAAAGTGTGCACTCTTTTCCTTTAGCAATGCTAGTGATTTAACTACACCATCGATGATTGCCTGTGGTCTAGCTGCACAGCCTGGTACATAAATATCTACTGGAATAACCTGGTCAACGCCACCAAGAATGTTGTAGCAATCCTTGAATACACCACCATTGCAAGCACAGATACCGATTGCACATACAACCTTTGGCTCTGTCATCTGGTCGTAAATTTGCTTTACAACGTCCTTATTCTGTGTGTTTACTGAACCGGTAATGAGCAAGATATCAGCATGCTTTGGGTTACCGGTGTTGATGATACCAAATCTCTCTACGTCATATACTGGAGTAAGACAAGCGAGAACCTCAATGTCACAGCCATTGCAGGAGCTACCATCATAGTGCATAATCCAAGGGGATTTTGTTACGTCAGCCATTATGCTACCTCCTTAATTACTTCAATAATGATTAGATTGATGGCACCTAATACAGCAGTAACGATCCATGTGTTACCTAGCATTGTGTGCCACTTTAGTCTTGCATTTGTGTTGTCTACTAGAATTTCTACGAAATAGCATACAGCAAGTGCAAAGATTGCAAGCACTACGCTCCACCATCTGTTGTTTAGGAAGAATAGTGCAACTACACCAAGTAGGAATATATTCTCATACCAGTGTGAAATCTCTACGATACCAAACATTTGACCATTGAACTCGGTTGTGATACCCTTAACCATCTCTTGATGAGCGTGGTGGCTAGTTGATAGATCGAATGGGTGTTTACGTAGCTTGATTGTTAGGATGAATAGGAAGCCTAGGAAGATACCTGGTAGGTAGATGATAGCAGGTGCTGTGTTAGACATAACGATTTCGCTAACTCTAAAGCTACCAGTTACAACATATAGACCGATTGTTGCAATAAGAACCATTGGCTCGTATGCAAGCATCTGTACCATTTCTCTGTTCGCACCCATGAATGAGTATGGAGAGTGACCACTTGAAGCTGCGATGATAAGGAATAGATTTGCTGTTGTGAGTGTAAAGAAGATAAGTAGCAAATCATATCCAGCAAAGAATAGTACACCTGTTAATATTACGAAAAATAGGAATGTAGTCAAATATAGCATTTGAATACGGTTGATAACCTTTGTTTGCTTTTTGAAAAGCTTTGCAACGTCATATAGAGGCTGCATGATTGATGGACCCTTACGACCCTGCATTCTTGCACAAATCTTTCTGTCGATACCTGCAAGGAGCGCTCCAGCAAATGGTGCTAGTATTACATATGCAATAGCACTGATAATTGGCTTAATAATCATTAGAATCCACCTCCTACGATAACACAAGCAATACTAAATCCAACGATGAATACGATAGATACGATAGCACTTGCCTTGTACATTTTGTGCTCACCGAAGATATCCTCCATATACCAGTTGGTTAGGAACTCCTTCTTCTCATCACCGAATGAATCGATGAATCCAACCTGATCCTCTGTACCAGCACCGTTAAAGTAACGCTGTGCCTTAGGGAATGGTCTGTTCTTTGCAATTAGAAGATATGTTAGGATTGGAACGATGAAAATCATTACAACCATGATGATTGTTAGCACGATATTTTCGCTAGATAGTACCTCTGATACTTCGTTGAAAACTGTCTGAATATATGGTAGAACAGCAATCTTTGAGATGAATGGGAATGTGAAGATGAGCAAAATCATCATTCCAGCGTGAGTGAATAGTGATACCCACTGATTAGCTGTGATAGTGTTCTTGTGACGCTTGTCAGCTGGGTTACTAGCAAGTACAGTAGCAAGCCACTTTGCCCAGTAGAACAATGTTGTAGCAGAGCCGAAGCAGATGCAAAGCACAAGTAGTGTTGATACAATAGCGAGTAGTAGGCTACCACCATTTAGACCAGTATCAACGAAAGCTTTTAGAGCAGCCCACTTTGATACAAGCATACCGAATGGAGCGATGAACATACCACCGATACCAACAACAAGTGTCCATGTAAGGTATGGATATCTTCTTACAAGACCGTGCATTGTCTCTATATCACGAGAGCCAGTCTGATGCTCGATTGAGCCAACTGTCTGGAATAGTAACGCCTTTGATACAGCGTGGAATATTACTAGGAATATAGCAGCCCATACTGTCTCCTGTGTGCCGATACCAGCACAAGCAGTGATAAGACCAAGGTTAGATAGTGTTGAGTAAGCTAGCACCTTCTTGCCGTCTGATACTGTCATAGCAAGCATTGACATAGCAAGGAATGTTAGACCACCAACAAGACCAATCATATATCCACTGAACTCACCGCTCATAATTGGTGCAAGACGGATAAGTAGGTAAACGCCAGCCTTTACCATTGTTGCACTATGTAGTAGCGCTGATGATGGTGTTGGAGCAACCATCGCACCAAGTAGCCATTTTGAGAATGGTAGCTGTGCGCTCTTTGTTAGTGCACAGAATGCGAATAGTACTACTGGAATAATAACTACATTACCAGCCTTAGCTAGTAGGCCCTGCATATCAAGAATACCAAACTTCATTCCTGATAGTACAACAGCAACTGACATTCCTAGACCACCAAGTAGGTTCATCCATAATGCTCTGAAGCAGTTGTGGATAGCTTCCTCTGTCTTTGTGTAGCCGATAAGTAGGAATGAGCATACGCTTGTTACTTCCCAGAAGAAATATAGCCATAGTAGATTGTTTGACATAACTAGACCAAACATAGCACCGATGAATACATACATAATAGCAAAGAAGAATGATCTTCTGTCCTTTAGCTCGGTGTGATGATGGTGATAATCGTCCATATAGCCACAAGCATATACAGTGATAAGTGTGCCAACGATAGCAATGATGAGCACCATAATTACTGTTAGCTGGTCAATGTATAGGTTGTTAATGTGACCCTCTGGCTCTTTGCCGCTGAATTCATACCAGAATTCCAAGCCAGTCTGAACGATTGATAATAGCGCAGCATAGTATTTTTTGTATTTGATACTAAGCACTGTTACCAAAACAACAAGGAATACCTCTCCAGCAATCATGGCATAGTCCACTAGCTCGCATACTTTCATGCCGGCTAGCATACCACCCTCACTGACGGTCATTCCGTTCCCACCCAGTGTGAAATAGCTGAGTGCAAATGATAGTGCGACAACGATAATTGACGCTGATGATACGTAGGTTATGATTTTCCTAGCTTTATTATTCTTGACTATCGCAAGAAGAATAGCGCTGATGAAAGGAAATCCAACCAAAAAGGTTATCATACTCTCCATTTTCGAACCTCATTTCTTTTTGACATTTTTTGCATTTTCGTGTAAAAATGTCGTGTATTTTCTAAGTATTAATTTATACCGGATAGATATTAACATATTAGTATACAAAAATCAATTAATATATTTAATTATTTTAAAAAATATTTTACTTTTTTGTATTGAATATTTAATACAATGTGATTATAATAAATCTACATTGAAAAGATTAATGGAGTTAATATGGCAAGAAAGATTAGATTAGTTGGCACAGCACTTTGTATATTAGTATTTTTGTGTGCTATTGTTGCTGTGTGTATCACTGGCTCGGTGTCTGTCGACAATGTGAAAAAATCCTCTGTTGTCGAGGTTTTTGACGAGTCAATTAATATTGAATGGAAGCCTGTATCTAATGCAGATGGGTATGAAGTTTATACCAAATCTGCTAATGAGAAGGATTATACATTAGCACTAAAAGTTGGTGACAAAAAGGCGTCTAAGGCTACGGTTGATGGTCTTGTTCCTTATGTAAAATATGACGCATATATTGTTGGATATAGAGGCGCAGAGAACAAGAAGCATATTAGTCGAAAGGCTAGTGCATTTTCGTTCGAAACTTTGCCAAAATCACCAGAGATTATTGTCGACAGTGTTGACAAGGGTGAGCTCAAAATTGAGTGGGAAAAGATAGATAATTGTGCTGGATATGAGGTCTACTACAAGGGCGGCGATGATGAGGATACACAAATTATTTCTGATACCTCTACTACAAATCTTGATATGAAAAACAAGACCGTCAACACACAATATTCGGTAAAAGCAAGATCTTTTGTCTATAAAAATGAAGAAAAAATATATAGTCCTTGGTCAAAGGAAAAGAAAATTAAGATTGCCGAACTTAGAGTGCAGAGTAACACTATTGACCCTACCAAGCCAATGATTGCACTAACATTTGACGATGGTCCAGACTATAAGAATTCATCGAAGCGTATTCTTGATACACTTGAAAAATATAACGCAAAGGCTACCTTCTTTATGGTCGGTCAAAACGCAGCAAAAAACAAGGATAACCTTAAACGAAAGGTCGAGCTTGGTATGGAGATAGGCAACCATACATATGATCATAATCACTATGGCAAGAATGTTACTGCACAGGATATATCTAAGGCTAGTGATGCGATTTATAAGGCTTGTGGCGTTAAGCCTACGGCATTCCGCTCACCAGGTGGCAACACTACCTCAACTATTAGAGAGGAATGCAAGGCTGAGGGTATGCCACTTTACTACTGGAATTTGGATACACAGGATTGGAAATCTCGTGATGCTGACAAGGTATATAGGGTTGTTATGAAATATGCAGAGGATGGCGATATCGTCCTAATGCATGAGATTTACGATTCAACAGCAGATGCTGTGGAAAAAATGGTACCAGCACTTATCAAACAGGGCTATCAGCTAGTAACCTGTGAGGACCTTGTTAAATACAAGGGTGGGGCAGAGCCAAAGGCTGGCACACAGTATGTTAATGCACATACAGTAAGGAACAAAACAAGTTAATCATTTTTACGGGTGAGCACCTACCGACAGTCAGGCTATGGCTGTCGGTATTTTATTTTAGGAGGATTATTTATGTGGCAGATGATTTTACCACTTGCATTGGTAGTTATATCGAATTGCTTTTATCATATTGTAGCAAAAAAGACACCATCAGATGCTAACGCATTCTTGTCCTTGGCTATTACATATGGTATTGCTGGCTTGATATCGTTCTTGGTGTTTATATTTGGGTACCATAATTCAAGCATCACAGCAGAGATGAAGAGGTTGAATTGGAGTTCGTTTGCACTAGGTGTGATTATTATAGGTCTAGAGCTTGGCTATATTTTGGTATATCGTGCTGGATGGGACGTCAGTCGTGCACCACTGTATGCAAATGTTTGTCTTGCGATAGCGCTGGTGTTCATCGGATTTATCGTGTTTAGAGAAACGATAACTCTTCGTCAAATTATCGGTATGGCAATTTGTATTGTCGGTTTAGTTGTTGTGACAATATAAAAAAGGAATGGTTATTCCATTCCTTTTTTATTTATGGTATTTGCTGTGATTTGAGATGGAGAATGCACGGTAGATTTGCTCTAGTAGTATTACTCTCATTAGCTGGTGTGGTAGCGTTAGCTTGCCGAATGATAGCTTTAACTTTCCTTGTGCTTTAACCTCATCGGACAGACCGAATGAGCCACCGATAATGAATGTTACCTCACCAAATCCATTTACAGACACATTCTCTAGCCTTTTTGAGAAATCCTCACTGCTCATTTGCTGTCCTTCTATGCACATAGGAATAACATATGAGCCCTTTGGGATTTTTGCGATTATTCTGTCGCCCTCTTTTTGCTTTACCTGTTCAATTTCGTTATCTGATGGATTGTCGGAACAGCGTTCCTCGTTTATCTCTATAATATTTACCTTTGAATATGCACCTAGTCGCTTGATATATTCGTCACAAGCATCACGCAGGTACTTTTCTTTTAGCTTGCCTACAGCAATAATGTTTACTTTTATCATAGTACTATTGGTCTTTCACAATTTATTTGAGGGGATACATATAGCCTAAAGTCCTTGTTCTCCTCGTATCCGTTTTCTGTCAGTGCAGAGATGGTGGATTGTCGTGCTAGGTCTGGAGTGTTGTTCTCTTGGCTGAGGTGGGATAAAACTATTCTAGTTGTGCCATTTTTAACTAGCTCCACAGCAAATTCGGACGCAGCAAAATTTGACAAATGACCTTTGGTCGACAGTATTCTTTGCTTTAGTGGGTATGGATATGGCCCGTTCTGTAGCATCATAACCTCGTGATTAGACTCAAGGAATACTAGATCAGAGCCGATAATGGTCTCCCTCGCAGAGTCGGTCACATATCCTGTGTCAGTGCATACAGATATGCTACGCTTGTCGGTCATATTAAATCTGTAGCCTAGACAAGCAACACTGTCGTGGCTGTTCTCGAATGGTATGATATCACAATCTTTTATTTCTATCATATTAGTGATTGGCGTAATGCTCATTTCATCAGTCACATTGTCATAATATCTCATCTTGGCAATAACGTCTGGATGAGCGTATACTGGTAGCTTGTGTTTGGTAGCAAACACCCTTAGTCCGCTGATATGGTCAGTGTGCTCGTGGGTGATGAATATGGCGTCAATATCGCTAGGGTTAACGCCGATTTCGTCCAGTGCTATGCCAAGCCTTTTTGCTGATACACCAGTGTCAACTAGGAACTTTGCCTCGCCACAAGATATGTATATTGAATTTCCTTTACTACCTGAAAACAGGTGACAACATTTTGACATAATATCTTCCTATCAAAAAAGCACCCATTGGGTGCTTTTTATTCTGTATCTTATCCTGCAGATTGAATTGCTTGTGGGTCCTCTGGAACGTCCACTCTTTTGATATCAGCACCAAGTGATGATAGCTTTGCAACAACGTCCTCATATCCTCTGTCGATATACTGAATATCCTCGACAACCGTTGTTCCGTCAGCAACCATACCAGCGATTAGCATCGCAGCACCAGCACGCAGGTCAGTAGCCTTTACCTTTACACCAGTGAGCTGTGGCACACCAACGATAACAGCAACCTTGCCATCAACCTGAATATCAGCACCCATACGAAGTAGCTGACCAACATACTGGAAACGGTTGTCCCATACGCTTTCACTCAATATGCTAGTACCATTTGCAATACTTAGTAGCACAGCCATCTGTGGTTGCATATCGGTAGGGAAGCCAGGGTGTGGCATAGTCTTTACATTACATTTTGTAAGGTTCTTGAAACGAGTTACACGAACAGCGTCGTCGTACTCGATAATCTCTGCACCAGCTTCTTCTAGCTTTGCGCTAATGGATTCAAGGTGCTTTGGAATAACATTCTTGATTAGAACGTCACCGCCACATGCAGCAGCAGCTACCATATATGTTCCAGCTTCGATTTGGTCTGGGATGATGGAATATGTGCATCCGTGCATTTTTTCTACGCCACGAATTTTGATAACGTCTGTACCAGCACCTCTAACGTCAGCACCCATTGAGTTAAGGAAGTTTGCAAGGTCAACGATGTGTGGCTCCTTTGCAGCGTTCTCGATAACTGTAAGTCCTCTTGCTAGTACAGCGGCAAGCATAACATTGATAGTAGCACCAACAGATACAACGTCCATATAGATGCTTGTCCCGATTAGCTTGTCTGCGTTGGCACTAACCATACCATCAATGATATCAATGTCAGCACCTAGCATCTCAAAGCCTTTAACATGCTGGTCGATAGGTCTAACACCAAAGTTACAGCCACCTGGCATAGCAACCTCAGCTTTCTTGAATCTACCTAGCATAGCGCCTATAAGATAGTAGCTAGCTCTGAAATGAGAGGTAAGCTCATATGGTACACTCTGGTAGTTAATATGTGAGGTATCAATCTCGATGGTATCACGATTGATTAGCTTGATATCAGCGCCCATACTGTCTAGTATCTCTATAATGAGCTGAACATCGCTAATCTGTGGGATATTTTCAATTCTAACCTTGTCATTTGCAAGTATAGCAGCTGGGATGATGGCTACAGCAGCATTTTTTGCACCACTGATATTGACCTCACCGAACAGCTCGTGTCCACCTTTAATAACAAAATTTTCCAATTCTCTGCCCCCTCGGATGGGTATATATAAATAGTATTAATTCTTTAAAATAATATATGTATAACAATACACATTTGGCATTATATCAAAATAGTAGTATAAAATAAATAATATACCTACTATTTTATCTAAAATGTAATATATCATTTTTACTAAATATTCATATTGTGCCAAATTGACATACAATATCTTGTGTTGTGCAGAAATATACACTTGATCTGTCAAAATATTGTTATATTCACAAGTAACAAAAAGGTAACATAAAGTTACACAAATGTCAACACTATTTTGCCCAAAAATGCAAAAAAGAGGCACAGAAAAATTCTTTTTTCTGTGCCAATTATTGATTATCCAAAAATTGCAATGATGCCAGCTGTTAGTCCGCTCAAAGCCATGAGTCCAGCTAGAACAATTGCAGTAATTTTTACCCAAGTTCTGTTCAATTTGCTGTCCTCTTATTTCATGAATTCGTTTGATGCCTCGATTAGCTTTTGTGCAAGGGCGTTAGCGCTGTCCTTGCTATCACCAATAGCAGTGATATATGCTTTAATCTTTGGCTCTGTACCAGATGGTCTAACGATTACCTTGTTGCCATCAGTGAGTGCAAATGCGAGCACGTTTGATTTTGGTAGGTCGATAGCTTCTTCCTTGCCATCGGTGAATACTGTTTTGCTAGTCTTGTAGTCTGATACAGCTGTAACCTCCATACCAGCAATTTCCTTTGGTGGATTGCTACGAAGGGTGTCCATAATACCAGCCATCTTCTCCATACCAGCAGCACCCTCAAATGTGTATGATTCAACAACATTTGCATAGTATCCAAATTCGTCGTATAGGGAGTTCATAACGTCTACAAGGTTCATATTCTTTGTCTTGTAGTATGCAGCCATTTCGCAGATGAGCATTGATGCTACTACAGCGTCCTTGTCTCTAGCGTGTGTGCCAGCAAGGTAGCCATATGACTCCTCAAATCCCATAACGAAATCATCAGCCTTGCCCTCATCCTCAAGATTTGTGATGAGCTCACCAATGTATTTGAATCCAGTTAGTAGATTTTTGAATGTACAGTTATATTTCTTTGCGATAACCTCAGCAATATCGGTAGATACAAAGCTCTTTACAGCGATAGCAGACTCTGGTAGAATGCCTTTTTCTTTCTTTTGTGAAAGAATGTAGTTTAGTAGCATTGCTCCTACCTCGTTACCACTCATTAGCACTAGCTCACCAGTTTTGTCTGGTACAGCGATACCAACTCTGTCGCAATCTGGGTCAGTAGCAAGTAGGATATCAGCACCAATGGTCTTGTTCATCTCTAGTCCAATTTCGAACACCTGCTTGATCTCTGGGTTAGGGAATGGGCAAGTTGGGAAATTGCCATCTGGATTTTCTTGCTCTGGTACGACATAAACATTCTTTACACCAATTCTGTCAAGAATTTGGCGAACTGGCTTGTTACCAGTACCGTTTAGTGGAGAGTAGATAACCTTTAGGTCAGCCTTTTCTACTATATTAGGGTTGATGCACTGCTTTTGTACCTCGTCGAGAAATACGTCGATAACGTCCTGACCGATATATTCGATGATGCCGTCCTCAACAGCCTTGTCAAAGTCAACTCTCTTTATACCAGTGAAATAGTCAACCTTTTGGATGAAGTCATATGTTTCGCTAGCCTCTTCATCAGTCATCTGGTATCCCTTTGGATTGTAGCACTTGTATCCATTGTACTTTGCTGGATTGTGTGATGCTGTTAGGATGATACCACTAGAGGTGTGAAAATGTCTAATAGCAAATGAAAGGCAAGGTGTTGGCTCAAGTTCCTCGTAGATATATACCTTGATACCATTTGCTGCAAGAATTGATGCAGCCTCCTTGCTGAAGTAATCACTCTTGATACGAGAGTCGTATCCGATAGCGATTGATGGGTTTTCGTAATTCTTGTTCAAAAAGTCGGACAAGCCCTGTGTAGCTCTGCCAACTGTGTAGATATTCATTCTGTTTGTACCAGCACCGATAACACCACGTAGTCCTGCTGTGCCGAACTCTAGTGAACGATAAAATCTGTCTAGTATCTCATCATCCTTGCCAGCGATGGACTGTAGCTCTGCTGTCAAATCTGGGTCGCCAGTGGCATTTTCAAGCCATTCGTTATATAATGCATTAATATCCATTAGATATGTACTCCTTTTATTAATACTTATGCATATATTTTAAACTTATTATTTGTAGTTGTCAATACAGCATTTATTATGTATAATATATTCAGTAAGGGAAGTGATTGTTTGTTTGCCAAGGTGAAAAGTCAAGGAATATTTGGTATAGACAGCTTTAATGTCGAGGTAGAGGCTGACCTCAGCTCTGGATTGCCACGATTTGACGTTGTTGGTCTGCCAGATGCTGCTGTTAAAGAGAGTAGGGAGCGTGTTCGTGCTTCTATTAAGAATTGTGGACTGGATTTTCCTGTATCTCGCATAACTGTCAATATTGCACCAGCTGACGTAAAAAAAGAGGGTGCGATTTATGACCTACCTATTCTTGTTGCGATACTAAAGGCTAGTGGTCAGATAGGTGCTGATATCAGCGATTACGCTTTTATTGGTGAACTATCTCTTGATGGCGAGATTCGTGGCGCAAACGGTGTTCTTCCTATGGTGTTAAAGGCAAAGCAGAACAATATTGGCGCAATATTTGTTCCTTTTGTTAATGGTGTTGAGGCTAGCGTCGTTGATGGAATAGACGTTTTGCCAGCAAGGAGTATTAAGGAGATACTTGCTCATCTGAGTGGTGCTGCTCTTATTGAGCCTATGGCGAGTGAGATTTCATCTGATGAGATACTTGATGAGGAGCTAGATTTTTGTGACGTTCGTGGTCAAGCACAAGCAAAGAGAGCATTGGAGGTCGCTGCTGCCGGTGGGCATAACTGTCTTATGATTGGTCCACCAGGTACTGGCAAATCTATGCTAGCCAAACGAATAGGCTCCATTATGCCAGAAATGTCATTTGATGAGAAGATAGAAACGACAAAAATTTATTCTGTTGCTGGTGAGCTACCAGATAATGTTCGACTTATCTCAAAGCGTCCCTTTAGGCATCCTCACCATACCGTGTCGGCACAGGGCTTGACCGGTGGTGGTGCTAGTCCAAAGCCTGGTGAAATCAGCCTTGCGCACAATGGTGTGCTGTTCCTTGATGAGTTTCCAGAGTTTGACAGAAGAGCAAAGGAGTCCCTTCGACAGCCACTAGAGGATAGTATTATTACTATTACCAGAGCATCTGGTACAGTGACATATCCGTCAAATATTATGCTTGTTGGTGCGATGAACCCTTGCCCTTGTGGATATTTGGGTCACCCAACAAAGAATTGCACCTGCTCTGACAAGGCTAGAAAGCATTATAAGGATAAGATTTCTGGTCCATTGCTCGATAGAATTGATATTCATATCGAGGTGCAGAATGTGGAGTACGAGGTCATCTCTAGCAAGCAAAAAGAGGAAAGCAGTGCAGAAATTCGCAAGCGTGTTAACAAGGCCCGTGATATCCAGCGCAAACGATTTGAGGGCACTGGTATAAACTGTAATGCCAAGATGACACCATCTGCTACTCGTGATTATTGCAATCTTTCACCACAGGCAGATGAACTGATGAAATCTAGCTTTGAAAAGCTTGGTATGTCTGGCAGAGCATTTGATAAGATACTCAGGGTCGCTAGGACTATAGCAGACCTTGATGATAGCGAAATGATAGAATTTGTACATATTGCCGAGGCACTACAGTACAGAGCCTTGGATAGAAAATATTGGGAGTGATAGTATGGAAAAATATATCGAAACTACTATGAAAAATCTTGATGCAAATGGTATCAAACCATTTTTCGTCGAGACAAAGGAGGAGGTCCTACCTCTAGTAAAATCCCTTATGAACAAGGGCGAGTCAGTGGCTAACGGTGGCTCTATGACAATGGAGGCATGTGGACTGTTTGATTTGGTCGAGAATGGTGATTATGATTTTATTGATCGTAGAGGATTACAGGGTGAGGACGTTCGTCAATCATATATAAGAGCATATGGCGCTGATAACTATATCTGTTCATCAAATGCTGTAACAGAGCGTGGCGAGTTGTATAATGTTGATGGTAACAGCAATCGTGTGTCTTGCATAGTGTATGGTCCTCGTCAGGTTATTATGGTCGTTGGCGTTAACAAAATTGTGCCAGATATCGACGCTGCTATCAAGCGTGTTAAGGAAAAGGCAGCGCCACCAAACTGTGTTCGCCTAAATTGCAACACTCCTTGTGCCAAGACTGGTCACTGTATCTCGCTAGATAGTGATGATGCATATATGTGTGATGGCTGTAGAGGTGATGGCAGAATTTGCTGTAGCTATGTTGTGTCAGCAAAGCAACGCCATAAGGACAGAATAAAGCTAATCATTGTAAATGAGAATTTAGGATACTAAATAAAAAGGCTACTTTCAAAAGAAAGTAGCCTTTGCTTTTTTAATAATTATTTATCACCGTCTGTTACATATTCGAATGATGATGCATTGTAGCCAAAGAACTTTTCTACTAGTGGTGTTAGCTCATCGCCCTCACCATATTTTTCACTCTTTAGCTCACGGATAGCCTCATTGATAGACCATTTCCATCCGCTGTATTTTGCACAAGCGATAACATATTCGATAGTGTCTAGCTCGTTGTCGAGAATGGTGTATTCCTTTGATTTCTCATTAGGTAGGAATGATAGCTCATCAACGATGATGACGTCAGCCTTGCCCTTGTTTAGAGCGTTGATAGCAGCGTCGATATTGTCAACAGCTGTTAGCTTGCTAACGCCAGATATAGCATCGTGCTTTTGGAATGCATTTAGTGCCACGCCATTAACAGCGACAACCTTTGCACCCTTAAAATCAGCGAATGACTTTACCTTGCTGTCAGCAGTTGTTACAGCAATGATTTTGTCTGTGATGATTGGCTCTGTAAAGCTGTAGTCCTCGTTAAATGTGCCATCGTTCTTTGACACAGCACCCATGAGTAGACCAGCACTATACTCTGTCTCATCATCTTCGTTAAAGAAACCACCTTGTTTCTCTAGCTCGTATCCAGCATCAACCTTCTCGAATGTGTAAGAGGTTAATTCGCCCTTAACGTTGTCAAATAGCTTTGCCCATAGCTCTGGGATAAAGCCGTTAGCCTCACCTTTTTCATCAATCTCGATGAATGGAGCAACCTCCTCTGTGTAGCCAATGATTAGCTTAGAGTCGCTATATTTTGCTTCCTCTTTTGATGAACAACCAGCAAATAACACACCGATAAGTGCGATGCATAGTAGAATTGATAAAATTTTCTTCATTCTTTTCATAACAAAATCTCCTTATAAGGATTTATATAAACAATTATATTTTATTGATTAATTAAAGTCAAGTATTGTTTGACAAACATAAAAAATGGATTATAATAATTATTATCCTATATAAAGAGGGCGAATTTATGTTATCACTTGACAGAGTATATAAGGCATCTAATGTTCTCAAGGAGGTTATCCGTGAGACTGATATGATTGCCGCACCAAAGATTAATCCTTGTGCCAATGTCTATCTTAAGACCGAGAATTTGCAGGTTACTGGTTCGTTTAAGATTAGAGGTAGTTATTTTAAGATTAGTCAGCTATCTGATGAGGAAAAGAGTAGGGGCGTTATCGCTTGCTCTGCTGGTAATCATGCACAGGGTGTTGCACTTGCTGCTACGAAGAATGGTATCAAGTCTATCATCTGTCTACCAGATGGTGCTCCTATCAGCAAGGTAGAGGCTACTAAGAAATATGGTGCAGAGGTTTGTCTTGTTAAGGGCGTGTATGACGACGCTTACAAAAAAGCTATTGAGCTTCGTGATGAGCATAGCTATACATTCATCCATCCATTTAATGATGACGACGTTGTTGCTGGTCAAGGCACTATCGGACTGGAGATATTAAATCAGTTACCAGACGTTGACGTCGTTGTTGTACCTATCGGTGGTGGTGGACTTATCGCTGGTGTCGCTTATACTATCAAACAGCTAAAGCCAAATTGTAAGGTCTATGGTGTTCAGGCACAGGGTGCTCCATCTATGAAGAATAGCGTTGATGATGGTGCTATCGTTACCCTTGATGGTGTCAATACTATTGCTGATGGTATCGCTGTAAAGACTCCTGGTGATATTACATACGATTTGTGCCAAAAATATGTTGATGGCATTGTGACAGTGTCGGATGATGAGATTGCACTTGCTATTCTCACATTACTAGAACAGCAGAAGCTTATTGCAGAGGGTGCTGGTGCTGTTGCTGTTGCAGCAGTTATGAATGGCAAAATCCCTAGCATTGAGGGCAAGAATGTTTGCTGTTTGCTTTCTGGTGGTAATATTGATGTTACTATCCTATCACGAGTTATTGAGCGTGGCCTAAAGATGGGTGGCAGAACAGCTGATATCGTTATCGCTCTATCAGATAAGCCTGGTCAGTTGACTGGCGTTAGCAAGGTTATATCTGACCTTGGTGCTAATGTTGTCAGCGTTAATTATGACAACTCTGATTTGGGCATGAATATTACCGATTGCTTCCTTCGTATCGGTGTTGAAACAAGAAATTATGAGCATATTATCGCTGTTAAGAATGCTCTTAAGGACGCAGGCTTCAAGGTTTGCGAATAGAAAGGAATATGATTTATGGAATATGTATCAACTACTAATGCACCTGGTGCTATCGGACCTTATTCACAGGCTGTAAAGGCAAACGGTATGCTTTTCACCTCTGGTCAAATCGCTATCAACCCAGCAACTAACACTGTCGAGGCAAAGACTATCGAGGAGCAGACAACACAGGTTTGTGAGAATCTCAAGGCAGTTGTCGAGGCTGCTGGAACAACTATGGAAAAGGTTGTAAAGACAGTTTGCTTCCTTGCAGATATTAATGATTTTGCTGCATTTAACGAGATTTATGGCTCATATTTTGTATCAAAGCCAGCACGCTCCTGCGTAGCTGTCAAGGATCTTCCAAAGGGTGTTCTTTGTGAGGTAGAGCTAATCGCAGAATTATAATAGATCGAACTAATTAAGCCACCTTTTGAAAAGGTGGCTCTTTTGTTATAACAATATGTTTTTGTATATTAGCTCTATGTCCTCTGATGATAGGGCGGTAGGGTTGTTGCCTAGACGAGATACATTGACCTTTGATACAAAGGTCTTGATACTGCTTTCATCGATACTAGGTTTTGCTAGGTTAAATCTGTCGTATACTAGGCTTTCAAAGGCATTTAGACCACCCATCATTTGCTCTAGCTCGTCAAATGTTTTTAGTGCATAATCTCTGCCTCGTGGATCATTGACATTATCATTGTTCTCTAGCATGTATCGCCATATCTCGACAAGCCCACTAGCGACAGAATGTCCGTGTGCTGTGCCACAGTTCATTGTGATATTGTAGCACATAGCGTGTGCCGAGGTTGTACCAGTAAGATTAATTGCCTTGCCACCATAGAATGATGCCATCAGCATTCCTCGATTGCCCTCATCTGTGTTAGCCATATATCCATCCAGATGCTCGACGAAGAGCTTGATCGATTTTGTGGCATATTCCTTGCTTTCGTCATTTGCCTTTACACTCCAGTAGCTCTCAATAGAATGACACAGGGCGTCTAGGCATGTGCATTTGCGTTGGTAGTCCGGCACAGTCTTTAGCAAGCTTTCATCAAGGATAACATAGTCTGGTATGAAATCATAGTTTGCGATGCTTAACTTGTCGACTTCGTTAATATAGAACACTGATGATTTTGTAGCCTCTGCACCAGTGCCAGCTGTGGTAGGAATGAACAGAGCCTTGATATCATTGTTTTCCATAGGTTCTGTTAGGCAGGTGGAGATATCGTTAGTTGTCATCAGCCTAATCATCTTGGCACTATCCATTGGAGAGCCACCACCAGCACCGATGATAAAGTCACAGTCGTTATCATTGAATGCCTTTGCACCATCAATCATATCTTCAAATCTTGGGTTAGGTCTGATATGGTCAAACACTGTGATATCGAATTGCTTTAGGTATTCAAAAATCTCTGTTTTTTGAAAGCTTTTGCCACATACAACAAATGGCTTTTTAATATCTAATTCCTTAAATAGCTCTGCTATTTGAGTATAATTATCTAATATTTTCATAATAAATTAGGGCGAAATTTCTTTCGCCCTCTCCTTTTAATTAGTCTGCGTTTGCTAGCCATTCGAACTCTGGGACATAAATTCTTGTCTTATCCCATGGGTCGCCATCGATATGACGGATTAGCCATACATAGTACATTTCGTATCCAGGAGCAGTAACCTGCTGATGAGCGTTGCCACCACGGATGCATAGGCATGTGCCATTCTCTGTCTTGTATGGTGTATCGCCCTCAAATCCAGCACCAAATCCTTCTGGATGATCGAACTGGTAGTAGTACACCTCTGGCTGTGGGTGGTGATGAGGTGGGTATGATGACCAGCGACCAGGCTGATTGAACACCTCGCCCATAACCATATTAGAATATGGAGCGTTGTCAAGATCGAACATTGTAGATACAATTCTGTGACCGGTTCCGTTCCATTGACCCTTGCCAAACTCTTGGTATAGACAATTGTCAGGGTTGTAGAATACTGGCTCCCATGTCTTGTCGTTGTCAGTCATCTCGACTAGGACTTCGCTGTCCTCTAGTGCTGTAACCTTTGCTACAGTGCCCTTTGAAAAATGCACTGCATAAGGCTTTTTCTCGAATGGATTTGCTCTCTGACAATCCTCATCAATGCTGTCACCGATAGCAAAATTAACCTTTCCACTAAGTAGTAGAATAGCACATTCGTTAGCGTCCTCATTGATTTCGAGCACTTCGCCCTTTGCCATCTTCTTTACATAAATGTCCATTAGCATGTCGGCATTGACGCCATTCATTTCGCATAGGACTTTCTTGCCATTTTCGTCATATTCTGGTCTGTAAATCATAGTTTTCTCCTTAGTCAATTACAGTTAAATTCTTCAAGCTTACGTCCATAATTGGAGCGCTGTGTGTCAATGCACCACATGATACAAAATCAACTCCGATTTCGGCAATCTCCTTTAGTCGTTCCTTGGTGACATTACCACTGCACTCTGTCTGTGCTCTTCCAGCAATTAGCTCGACTGCCTTTTTCATAGTATCATTATCCATATTGTCTAGCATAATGATATCAGCACCAGCGTCAACAGCCTCTTGCACCTGCTCGAGTGTCTCTGTTTCAATTTCGATTTTTCTAACGAATGGGGCATATGCCTTTGCCATCTCAATAGCTTTTGTGATAGATCCAGCAGCACCGATATGATTATCCTTTAGTAGCACACCATCAGATAGGTTGTATCTATGGTTTGTTGCACCACCAACTCTAACAGCCTCTTTTTCAAAAGGTCGCATATTAGGTGTTGTTTTTCTAGTGTCTAGTAGAACTGTGCTGTAGCCCTCTAGCTCGTCCATATATTCTCTTGTCATGGTGGCGATACCACTCATGCGCTGTAGGTAGTTTAGTCCTGTTCTTTCACCAGATAGTATGGCTTTAACGTCGCCATAGATGACACCAATTAGGTCGCCTTTTTTAACCTTGTCGCCATCCTTGTATGTTGTCTCAAAATGGCTTGTTGGGTCTAGTAGCTCAAATGTTCTTACGAAAACAGAAAGGCCACAAATAACACCATCCTGCTTGCAGATAAGGTCTGCCTTGCCCTGCTTGTCCTCTGGCATTACAGCGTTTGTTGTAACGTCCTCAGAGGTGATATCCTCTTTTAATGTGTTGATGATATAATCGTCAACATTAATCTTCATTGTTACACCATTTAGCATAGAAATCGTTGTCCTTTCTCTTGATTTCGTCCATAATCAGCTTCTTGAATTTCTTTTGGATTGTAGCCTTGTCCGGATATGATTTTAAATCAATCTCTGGTACATTGCTATCCTTTTGGCTGTTGTCATTTGCGATAATATCAGCAGCTCTCTTTGCAAAAACAAGGCTCTCTAGTAGTGAATTAGACGCCAGTCTATTCTTGCCATGTACACCGTTACAAGCTGTTTCACCAACAGCGAACAGGTGTTTCATCGAGGTTCTGCCATCGATATCTGTCTTTACTCCACCCATCATATAATGCTGTGCTGGAACGACTGGGACCATATCCTTTGTCATATCGTAACCCTCTTCCATACAAGCATCAAAAATGTTTGGAAATCTTTTCTTCGCTTGTTCAGTATCCATAGTAGGTAGGGTTAGATATACATGGTCGGTGCCAAATTTCTTCATCTCGTCGAGAATTGCGTTTGTAACAACGTCTCTTGGCTGAAGCTCGTCAGTAAATCTCTCACCATTCTCGTTCAGTAGGATTGCACCCTCACCACGAACACTCTCACTGATTAAAAATCTTCTGCCCTTTTTCTTGCTGTAAAGGGTAGTAGGATGAATTTGGATATAATTCATATCCTGTAGTTCAATTCCGTGCATTAGGCTGAGCGCAAATGAGTCGCCAGTAATGTTAGGGAAGTTTGTTGAATTAACGAACAGACCACCAATACCACCAGTCGCAAGGATGATATTATCAGCAATGATAGCACCCATCTCACCGTATTCATCCTCACATACGATACCGTAGCAATCGTTGTCCCTCTCTATGATATCTATCATAGTGGTTTTTGTGACGAATGTAATATTTTCTCTCTGCATTGCGATATCAAGCAGAGTCTCTGTTATTTGCTTTCCAGTTTCGTCCTTGTGGTGTAGGATACGATTTTGTCTGTGTGCACCCTCACGAGTGTAGTCAAATTCACCCTCACCATCGGTGTCAAATTTAACCCCCAAATCGACCAATGTGCCGATAACGTCTGGTGATGACTCAATCATAACCTTTACAGCCTCTGGATTGTTCTCATAGTGACCAGCCTTCATCGTATCCTCAAAGTAGCAGTCAAAATCCTTGATATCCTTTAGCACGCATACTCCACCTTGTGCAAGGTAGGAGTCACATTCGTTAAGGTGCTCCTTTGTGATGACTAGGATCTCTTGCTCCTTTGGTAGACAGAGTGCTGCGAACACACCGGCAATACCAGAGCCAACGATAACTGTATCAGTTTTTATGTAAGTGTCTTTTTTCATAAAACTTTACCATAGTTTGTGCTAGAAAATTTTGTATAAATTTAGTTATACTTATTCTAATATATAATTATTTTAGCGTGTTGTCAATAACTATGCTAAATATAATAGTGTTTTACATTCGACAAAATATATGATAGAATGATTTTGGTGATAATATGAACGTGTATGATTTTGACAATACAATATATGATGGTGAGACCTTGGTGGATTTTGCTCTTTATTACATAAAGACTGATCCAAGGATATGGAAATATGTGCCAAAGCTACTTTGGATAGCGTTTAAGGATAAATTTCATCTCTTCACTGTTGAAGAAGCCTTAAAGGCTTATGCCTCATTTTTGGAAGGGTATCTCATTACTCTTGATGATATTCAAGAGAATGTTGTTAAGTTTTGGGATGAGAACGAGCATAAGATTAAACCTTGGTACAAGGAGGTACAGAGAGATGATGATATCGTCGTATCTGGTACTACTGATTTCTTACTAGACGAGATAATGAAGCGTATGGGTATCAAGCATTATGTTGGTTCTGCTATTGATATGGAGACTGGCAAATTTATTCGTCTTTGCTTTCTTGAGAACAAGGTAAAAATCTTTAATGAGCTGTTCCCAGATGCTCATATCGACAATTTTTATACCGATTCGATGAATGACAAGGCTATGATGGATATAGCCGACCATGTATATTTTGTCGATGGTGACAAAATTGAACAGATAAAGTAGGTATTGTATGAAACCACTTAAGTTAACTTTTATTGCTGACACACACCATTATTCACAAAGTCTTGGCACTACTGGATATCAGTATGAGCTACGCTCTGGTTCGGACCAAAAATGTCTTGCAGAGACGGGTGCTATCATCGATAGTGCATTCGATAAGATTGCAAATAGCGATACGGATTGTGTCCTTATTGCTGGTGATATAACTAATGATGGCGAGATGGTGTCGCATATCGAGTTTAAGGAAAAATTAGATAAGCTATCTAAGTCAAAAAGGGTGTATCTCATTACAGCAACTCACGACTGGTGCTGTGATAAAAATCCACGACGCTTTGCAGACAATTTTGTGTATCACAATGTCGACACTATGCCACCAGAGAGGCTCTATGATTTTTATGAGGAGTACACGACAAGGGACGCTATCGCTGTGTTTGAAACCCATTTGGGCACAAAGAGCTATGTCGTTCAGCTAGGGGATAATGTGCGACTTTTGGCACTTAACGACGACCAAAACGGCAAGGGCAGAGCTGGATTTTCGCCAGAGCATTTTGATTGGATAGATGAGCAGATAAAAATGGCTAATGATGACGGTTGCCTTATTATCGGTATGGAGCATCATTTGCTTATACCTCATCTTAACCCACTTATCACTGGTGGTGGTACCTGTGTTGGCGATAGGGAAGAGGTTGCATCAAGGCTTGCTGACGCTGGGCTAAAATATATGTTCGTTGGTCATAGCCATATTCAGCGCACGGACCATTTTGTATCGCCAAATGGCAACAAGCTGACAGAGGTTAATATAGGCAGCTTGGTGGGTTATCCAGCACCTATTGTCAATGTTACAGTTAATGATGATATGACCTTGACATACAATGTCGATCATCTCGATAGCTTTGAATATAATGGTGAGGTAATTGATGCACAGCGTTATTTGACAAAGCATTTTACCGATATGATATCAAATGTGCTTGATTGTGAAAACAAGCACCAGTTTAGCGACAGAATTACTGCACTGCAGATGAATGGAGACATTGCATCGAGGTATTATTTGTTGCTAAAGCCATTTTTGTCATTTGTAAAATATGGTACTGTGAACAAGCTGTATCGCAAGCTAAAGCATATAGGCTTGTCCAGTCTTTTTGACAAGGCTTGGGTAGATGAATACGGTGATTTTAAGATAACGGATTTTGTTTTTCAGATTATGAAATCGGCTATGGATGGCTCTATCAAGACCTTTGACAGAGAGTCGAGCTACTACAAGCTGGTGATGGCTATCGTGTCGCTACCTAGCAGATTTTTTAAGGATAATATGGATATGAAAAGGCTTGTTATGACTGTAGACACTATCCTTACTGGTGGAGTGCATAACAATCAAAATGAAACGATATAAAAGAGTGCTTTGCAGTTTCGACAAAGTGATTTTGCCTGGATATGATATTACAAGATGCCCACAATACTAGCGTATTATGGGCATTTTTAATGTTATAGATAGGTGAAAGAACAAAGTCAAAATTATGATTCTTTATGTAGGGCACCCCCCTTCTCCACTCTTTTTGTTGCTATGATGGTAATGTTATGTTATAATATATTTAATTATGATATTAGGTGGAGTTTGACTTTATGGAAGATAACACAAGAACAAATGATAATTTAGTTATCGGCAGAAATGCTGTTATGGAGCTACTAAAGAGCGATAGAGAAATAGAGAATGTCCTTGTTGCAAAGGGCGAGCGTGAGGGTTCAATCAACCGTATCCTTGCTCTATGCAAAGAGAAGAAGGTTGTCGTAAAAAATGTTGACAGAAAAAAGCTTGATTTTATGGCACCTAATGGTAACCATCAGGGCGTTGTAGCAAATGTTCCAGCACATGAGTATTCATCTGTTGATGATATTCTTGCGCTAGCAGAGGATAGGGGTGAAGCGCCTTTCATCATTATCTGCGATGAGATTGAGGATAGCCACAATCTTGGTGCTATTATTCGTACAGCAGAGGCTTGTGGTGCTCATGGTATCATTATTCCAAAGCGTAGGAATGTTGGACTAAACTTTATCGTAGCAAAGACCTCTTGTGGTGCTCTAGAGTATATGAAGGTTGCTAGGGTGACAAATATCGCTGCTACTATCGAGGATTTGAAGAAAAGAAATATTTGGGTATACTGTGCAGATATGGATGGTCAACGCTGGGATAAGACTGATTTTTCTGGTGGTGCTGCTCTTGTTGTTGGCAATGAGGGTAGTGGCGTTGGCAGACTTGTTAAGGAAAAGTGTGACGTTACTGTTAGCCTGCCTATGCTTGGCAAGGTAAACAGTCTTAATGCCTCTGTTGCTGCTGGTATATTAATGTACGAGATTGCAAGACAGAGATTAGATTAATTTATTCGTATTCGGTGATAAAATGAGTGAGAATCTTTCTATTGAAGAAATAATAAAGCGTGCCCAGGAGATTAAGGCAGAGGCAGAGCGTCAGCTTGCCGAGGCTGAAAAATCCATGGAGGAAAAGGCAAAGGTTGCTATCGAGGAGGTCACTGTTGATCCAGAGGAGGTCACCAGAGCTGTGTCTGAGATTATCGAGCCAGAGGAGGATATTAAGGAGTTTTCACCTACCAACTCTGCATCGAAGGACAAGACCCAAGCTATCAAGTTCCCATCATTCAAGGCTAAAAAAATAGTAGATGAGCCAGATGAGGACGATGCTGATATGAAGATAGCTCCCGATTTGTCAAAAACTAGGGCTGTTAGCATTGATGAGGATGACTCTGATATGAAAATAGCACCTGATTTGGCAAAGACTAGAGCAATCCCAACTAAACCAGCACAAGAAAAAACGAGACCAGTTATCTTATCTACAAAGTCCGAAAGGGCAGAGGATACTGATTTAGAGGCGATACCTACTATCGTCGCACACGATAATATCGACAAGGTGTTTGATGATGGTGGTGATGACGATGAGTACGGCGTTCAGATAACATTTGATGGCTTCGATGACGAGGTTGACGTCGTGCCTACTATCGATGAGGCTGTTGCAGAGCAGATTCTCGAACAGCGTCGTCAAGAAAAGGTAGGCAAATTCCGTCTGTTCGGTCCAGATGAAACTGATGAGGAGCTTGGCGATGACACTATCGTCAAGGATGACTACGAGAATGTGGATGAGAAAAAAGAGTTCCACAATCGCCTGCTTGCTAGAAAGTCATCTATCAATGCAAAGCTTATTGCCACATTGTGCCTTGGTGTGCCACTACTCCTTATGACCATGTTTAAGGACAAGGCATTCTTCCCAACCTTTTTGAGTGGTCATATTGTGTATTTTATTGTGTCACTTTTGCTAATAATTGCCACTGTTTTAGTCAATATTAATGTTATAGCGCATGGATTTAGCTTCAAAAAGGGTATTAATTTCGATTTTCCAGTTGCTGTTTTGAGTGTGCTGACAATGGTGCACACATTTGTTACGCTGATTAATGATAATTTGTTTCTCGATGATGGTATAATGCTCGGCTCTGCTGCTTGCTTTGGACTGTTTATGTCACAGCTTGGCAAACGACAGATGATGGTGCGTATTATTGACAATTTTGAGTTTATATCAGCTAATGATGATAAGTATACTGTCGAGAATATTGCCAATTCCGTTGACGTTGGCATTCTCGCTAGGGGCGTTGTCGATGATATTGACGAGCCTATTATTAAGACTAGCGTTAAGACTGATTTGCCTACTAATTTTATGGAGATTAGCTGTAAGAACGAGCCTGCTGATAAGATGGCAAAGATACTTGGTCCGGTTACTGTTGGCTTGAGCCTTTTGCTATTAATCATCATCGGTATTATTGACAACTTTAATACTGGTATTAACTGTGCACTTTCTGCACTAGCTGTGTCGACACCTATTGCTAGTCTGTTCTTGACTAATGATATGCTGTTTGATATCTCTATTGCACTAGATAAATATGGCTCCAGAGTATGTGGATATGAGGGAGCTGTTATGGCTGGTACCTCTAATGCTATGGTTATGGAGGCTGCCGATTTGTTTGGCAAGCGTGGTTGTGACTTGCACGGTATCAAGACCTTTGGTGGTGCAAAGGTTGATGATGCTATTATTCAAGCTGCTGCTGTTATTATCCATACTAACAGCCCACTTGCACATGTTTTTGATGACGTAATCATTGGCAAACAGTCTATTTTGCCAAAGGTTGAGGGCGTTATTTATGAGGAGCAGATGGGTACTTCTGCTTGGATATATGGTCAAAGAGTGTTGGTCGGCAATCGTGATTTGCTAGTTCGCCACGATGTTAGTGTGCCAAAGGAAAGCTTTGAGGAGAAATACACTCGCAAGGGTAGAAAGGCACTGTATCTTGCTGTTGAGGGCAAGATTGTTGCTATGTTCGTCGTGTCATATAGTGCTGATCCAGATTTAAAGCGTGAGTTGCGAAAGCTTGAGAAGAGTGGTATTTCCATCATAGTCAAGAGCTGTGACCCATATATTAATGAGAAGAGTTTAGCAAAGCTGTTCTCTCTACCAGAGGGATATATTCACGTAATGAATAGCTCATCTGCTAGAGTTTTTGACAAGTATTCTAATCTAGAGGTGGAGAAATCTCCATCATACATAGTCCACGATGGCACAGCGCTTGGCTTTGTGTCTGCTATGCGTGGTGCTGGTGTTGCTACTAGCTCAAAAAAGCTGATATCTTTTCTAACCTGTTTTGGCGTTGGACTTGGCTTTTTTGCTGTAGCATTACTATCTATTATCAAAGGATATAGCCAGATTTCCACACTGAATATTATTAGCTTTCAGTTTATTTGGAATATTTTTGTTTTGATTATTTCAAAGCTTCGCAGAATGGGTATATAGACATATTGGATAAATTTGTATAGATATCTATTGACTACTCTATGGTGTATCAAGTATAATCGAGTTAAAGTAATTTAAGGATTTTTGCTTATGAGTTATAGAATTATTGCTGATAGCTGTTGTGATAGAACAGCTGTTATGAGCTCTTGGGAGAATATCACATTCGTTCCACTAACATTATCTGTTGGTGATGATTACACTATTTTGGACGATGAGAACTTTGACCAAGACGATTATATAAAGAGAACATTGGAGAGCAATGTTGTTGCAAAAACAGCATGTCCAGCACCAAATGCTTGGGCTTCTGCGTTCGACTGTGATGAGGATGAGTTGTATGTCATCACTATCACAGATAGGCTCTCTGGCACATACAACAGCGCATTGCAGGGTAAGGCTCTTTATGAGGAGGAGCACCCTGATAGTAATAAGAAAATCCATGTGTTCAATTCTCTTGCAACCTCTGGTATAGAGAGTCTTGTCGCAGAGAGAATTAAGTCACTTGGTGATAGTGGTGCTAGCTTTGATGATATCGTTAGTGATATCGAGAGCTTTATTGTCAACAATACAGCGCTTTACTTTTGCCTAGAGTCCTTGGACGTATTGAAGAATAATGGCAGGCTTTTTGCTCTTGCTGCTAGTGTGTTGAAAAAGCTAAAGCTAAAGTTGATTTTTGAGCGTACCACAGAGGGCAATATTAAGCTAGTTGGTCAGGATATCGCTATGAATAGATCCATCATCAAGATGGCAAATATTATTGCAGAGAATGTTGATGGTATCGATTTGAGCGACAAGCGACTTATTATCACACATGTGTGCTGTGAGGATAGGGCAAAGTTCGTTGCAGAGAAAATTGGTGCAAAATCACAGTTTGGCTCTGTTGAGATTGTAAAGGGTAGTGGTCTTAACTCTACTTATGCTGCCAATGGTGGCATCATCGTGTCCTATACGAAATAATATATTTAGGGAGAGCTTGTCTCTCCCATATTTTTGACTATGAGAAGAATAAGTTTTACAATAGACGAAAAGTGTAATGGTATGGAGATACGACGCTTTCTTCGTGATTTTGGCGTATCATCTGCATTATTGACTAGACTTAAGCAGACTGATAATGGTATAATAAAAAATGGCTCCTTTGCTTTGGCAAAGGACACAGTTTCCACTGGTGATGAATTGACTATTACAATTATGCCAAAGGGCAGTATGCCACAGCCTAGGGATATGGATATCGAGGTTGTTTACGAGGATGAGGATATTATTGTTCTTAACAAGCCTCCATTTTTGCCAGTTCACGAAAGCAGAAATCATATCGGTGACACGCTGTCAAATTTTGTCGCTAGTCGTATGGATGAGGACACAGCATTTAGAGCTGTGTTTAGACTCGATAGGGATACCAGTGGCTTGGTGCTTGTCGCAAAGCACGAGCTATCTGCATCAAAGCTTGCTGGCAAAATTGACAAGGATTACTATGCCGTGTGTAAGGGTGTTATTGAGGACGATGGTGTCGTTGATGCCCCTATTGCCAGGTGTGGTGATAGTATTATTAAGCGCAAGGTCGATGCCTCTGGTGAGCGTGCTGTGACTCGTTATTTTCCAGTCAGCATTAGGGATGGCAACACTCTTGTACGCTTTAAGCTAGAGACTGGTCGTACTCATCAGATTAGGGTGCATATGGCATATATCGGTCATTCGCTACTGGGCGACACGCTTTATGATGGTGATGATAGTAGGATTAATCGCCAAGCGCTACATTGTAAGGATATATATTTTACTCATCCGATTACTGGCGAGCATATGCATATATCGTCAGACTTTCCAGATGACATGAGGGGAGTGGTGTAATGCCAGCATTTGCTACACATTATTTGTTTAGTGAGGAAATGATGGAGTTGTTACCTGATAAGCTTGATTTTGAGCTAGTGCCATCAGCTGTTGCTATTGGTACGCAGGGTCCAGACGTTTTCTTTTTTCATAGGTTTTTGCCACTTGTTATGCCTGGCAAGGCTAGACGAAAGGTAGGTTCTGCAATACATAATTGCAAGCCAGCAGAGTTGTTTGATGCATTTGCTGACTATCTTGCATTCTCTGCAAATAAGGACGTCGCAAAATCATTTATTTACGGATATATTATGCACTATGCTCTCGATAGAAAATGTCATCCATTCGTCTATTCCCTTCAGGAGAGAATGGTGGAGAAAAACAAGCATCTTCATCATAGCACAGCACATAATCGTATCGAGCATAATATGGATACATATATTCTTAATCAAAAACTTGGACTGAATGACCCAGCTGATTTTGACTATGCAAAGACACTTGATACAACATATGATGCACTTGATGAAATAGGTCATCTGATGGCGTTTGTTGTACCTAGGGTGACAGAGCATCATATTACCGAAAAGGAAGCAATAGAGGCTATCAAGGACACCATTACTATGGAAAAAATCCTTCGTAACAAGGGTAATGCTATTATGAATATCGCATCCTTTTTGGATATTCTTGTTTCTCCAGTGTCAAAGGGATATCAATTTTCTTCAAATATAAACCCAAAGGACTTGGAAAAAGCAAAAAAGTATGGTAATATAAATAAGAAATTGTGGTTCTCACCATACAAGCCTGATGAAAAAAGGTACGACAGCTATCTTGACCTGTTTGATATAGCTAAGGATGAATGTGTCGAGCTACTGTATGGCTTTGAGCAGATTTGTATGGGACGCACCAATGGTGCAGAGATTACACAAAACATTTCATTTTTAAAAGGAGTAGAGGTGTAGTATTATGAAGACAATACCAAGCTTTCAGATTGATCATAACATTTTAAAGAGAGGTATCTATATCTCTCGTATTGATGATGATATTACAACATACGATATCCGTATGAAGGAGCCAAACAGGGAGCAGGTTATGACTAACTCTGCTATCCATACTATCGAGCATATTTTTGCTACCTATGTTAGAAATACAGAGTTTGGCGATAATATTATCTATTTTGGTCCTATGGGCTGTAGAACAGGATTTTATTTTCTAACTCGTAACTTGAGCGATAACTATTCTATCCAGCTTATCAAGGATGCATTCCAGTTTGTTGCAGAATTTTGGGGCAGAATTCCAGGTGCTGCACCTGAGGAGTGTGGCAACTGTTTGGACCACAATCTTCCACAGGCAAAGGAAGAGGCAAAGAAATTTCTTGAGGTTATCAAGGACTGGACAAAAGAGGACCTTGAGTACCCTACAGCAGACGCTGAATAATTAACGCATAATAAAAGAGCTACTACAGTAATTTGTAGTAGCTCTTTTTGTTAGTCATTAAATTCTACTGGTATAGCATCAGTCAGTGTTTTGACTAGGTTAGGGGAATAAAGACCCTTTTCGTTATATTTTTTGCTATATTCTAGGTGCTTGCGCTTCGACTCCTCGTATGTGCCGATTGGCTTTGCTGGTATGCCAGCAACAACTGTGTTGTCTGGCACGTCATGTGTTACTACTGCACCAGCAGCGATGATAACATTGTTGCCGATAGTAACGTCCATATTTATTACAGCGCCAGCACCGATATATACATTGTTGCCAATCTCTATCTTGCCATGGCGACAGATATATTCATTGGTGTTGTCCTCGTAGTTGAACACGATATTTGCTATAGAATGTGTTACCAGTCTAACCTCGGCTGATATTACTACATTGTTGCCAATAGAAACTAAAAATGGCTCTGCTGGTAGTAGCTTGCTATGGTAGAAACAGTGCTCACCAATCTTGTGGAATATTCCAGCATCTCGTAGCATATATGCTTTTTTAATACCATCAGATATGGCGTACATTTTTAGCTGTATAATTCGCCTTTTGAAAACTTCCTTGTTCATACTGTTCCTCTATTATACTATTACTGTGTTATACACGATTTTTTTGTTGAATATAGCTTTGAACTGTTTTGTGTTGTCACGATACAGCTCATTCTTTGTGTGTAGTGTAGCATCGACAGTGTTTATCTTGCCGTCCTTGTTGTAGTCGAATGCGATGATACCAATATCATCAACAGTGATTTGGTCGATATCTGCATCATCAAGATTTACTATCAAAGTCGCTTGCCTGTCGATAGTGGAGTCGCCACTGATTGTAATAGTGTATTCACCCTCTGCAAGACCCTTTAGCGTGTACTTGCCGTCCTTGTCAGTGATGGCCTTAATCTCTGTGTTGTTAACAGATACTGTTATATTAACAGCTGGGATATTACTTGCCGTACCCTTTGTATCATCGGCTAGAGTAATCTTTCCAGTGATATCGAATGCTGTTGGCAAATGCTCATCTTTACAAGGTCTAGTATCGCTGAATGTACAGCCAGCAACAGAACATACTGCAGTCTCCGTACCGTAGATATCATCCCTTGTAGCGTCATCATTGTATGTGTAGCTACCATAGGTATGAGCCTTAACGCTGTCGATAACTGTGTATGTGATATCAGCGCTTGGGATTGTTGATGGCTCGGTGTTCCAGCTGTAGCTGTGGTGACCATCAGCGTCTACATTAGCATTTGGTAGGTCTGGAATATCAATGGTCTGACCTTCGTAATATGTCTTTGATGAGATTGTGTCACCATTTTTATCAACGAATGTGATATCGAACTTCGCCTTTGTATATACAGCTAATCCCTTGCATACAGAACACTCATAGATGATAGTAGCGTCGCCTTCGTTAATCTTTTCAAAGCTACAGGTTTCGCTATACAGCTCCTCACCACCAACAGAACAGCTTAGGCTATGCTTTAGTGTGTTTGAGAAAGTTGTGCCAGTTTTGTACAGTGCTGTGTATACACTGAAATCGTGGTCTAGCTTGTTAATAATCTCGTACATATCACCATTACATACAGAACAGTGATATGTCATTTCACCACTTTGTGTGCAAGTGGCAGCCTTTGTTACTGTGCCCTCATCAAGAGTGCAAGGTACAGCACTTCTGCGTTCCTTGTAATTTAGGTCACTTGTGGCAACATTGACTGTAGGCCAAGTAAATGAGAAATGGTTCTTGCTTGAAGCAGATACCTTTCTTGGTGCTGTGTTTTCTGGTACAACCGCCTTTTCACCCTCTGCGACATATTGTTCTGATACAATTTCACCATCGTAGTTAGTAAAGGTGATTTTGAATGACTTAACTAGTCCCTTTAGTGCAGCGTCGTATTCAGCACAGAACTCATCGATCTCGTTTTGACAGTTTGAAACTATTTCGTATGCATTTTCATCACTACAGTCAGAGAAATGCTCATTGATGCTGAATGAAATGAGATTGTCGATAGCTCTTAAATATCTGTTTTTGCTTGCAGTTTCATATTTATCAAGATCATTATTAGCTGTCAAATTTGCATAATCTTTTTTTGCTGCTTGGATTTTTTCATTAAGGGATCTGATATTGATTACATACTGTCTTGCGTTGTTAGACGCACGGTGTGGATAGTTGTCGTATGTTTCGTTAGCATATCGTAGGTATACACTGATAGGCTGTGTTCTCTCTAGTGGTTCGATTTTTAGTGAATTGCTATACTTTGAGTTGTCTAGCACGATTTTGTTGAAGCAACCACCATATCGATTACTTAATACTACTCCAGCTGAAGAAGTATTACCATTAACTACAGCACAGTTAATGTCATTTGCATTTTTGAACCAGCTTCCAGGTGAGATAGCACTCTGGTGGTTGGAGCATACCCAGTAGCTGTTACCAGCGTAGTACATTGTACTTGATGAGCCCCATACCTGTGTAACCTCATTACCTAGATATAGTGAATTTAGATTTGAGCCACTCCAGTCAGTAGCACCACTTGATTTGCCGTAGCCTAGCTTGATAGGGAATGAGGTCTCATTATATCCGTCGTATATCATAACGACTGTAGCTGGCGTTTCAATCCAGCTGTCAACATTGTTTACTACTAGGTGTGAAGCAATCAATGATTTCTTTGAGCAGTATGCAAGGTTTTTACCAAAGTTCATATTTTGACCTTGGAAGGTGATATCGCTAACAGCTGTGCTACCTAGGTAAATATTTCCACTAGGCTTGCTTATTGATGCGTTGGCGATATTGTCCTTAACGTTTTGCTCAACAGTTTCTGGGTCCTTGTACATTTGACCTAGTTCATTTCTAGCCTGAGTATATTCTGCTGATACACTTTGAATTTTTGCACCTAGAGCCTTTACTAGTGTTCTAGCATTGTCATCATCGATACCATCAATTTCATTATTGATATTGAGCTCTAGCACAGCCTTTAGTGCATTGTAGTAATTGATGAGCTTTTCTTGGTCGTATTGGTCACCAAATTTTCTTATCTGTGGGAATTCAGCTCTAGCCTTGGTGATGATTGAGTTAATTGATGATGAATCAATGATATATTGCGAAGCTCCTTGACCAAGTGGGCAACGGCTAGGGCTAATCCATCTTTCGTGATTATCGTAAGCTGTTGTTAGCACTAGCTGGAAGCTTGTATCGTTGAATGTAGAGGTTATATAACCATTGTTTGTCTCTCTAAACAGTGATTTCAAATATTCACCTTTTGGTGTCAATGTGTTGGAGCAGGATACCTGATATCCGTTGTAGTTGCCTCTTGTCCAGAAAAGGTCGATGCCCAAATCCTCTTTCTTACTCATAAAGTGGAAGATGCTTTCCTGATCCTCTGGTGTAACCCAAGTTAAGTTCGCATTTACACCTCTCCATATATTAGTACAACCTTGGTAATCTGTAGGGGATGAGGTTTCGTATAGCAAGCTCTCGTCTGATAGAATAAGTCCAGTTAGTCTGTGTTCACTGGTTAGATATAGATTTGCAGTTACAGGGAATGTAGGTAGATTGTATCCATCGTATAGACCTACAACAACCTTTGGACATGAAATAGATATGTCGATAGTAATAGGTTGTTCTGTGTTACTGGTCGATAGGTTAGGTGATGAATATAATAGATTTTTGTAGTAGTATGGGAGTACTGTTTTGTTGCCCATTTTTACAGTATCGGTAAATCTTGTATTGCCATGTAAAAGGAGCTTTGTGTACACCTCGTTTGATAGCGTTTGTATGTCAATGGTCTCTGGTTCAGTTGTTTCCTCTGCAATAGCAGCAAAAGGAACAGAGGTCGCCATAAGCAACACTGCCATAACAATTGATATAAGCTTTCTCCATCTTTTATTTTTCATAGTATCACCCCATAATAATTCTTATTATAATTATAATATACACAAGTCTAATATGTCAATCGGTCACAATTTTTTTGTATAATGTTTATAATATATAATACTTTTATTTGTAATACTTAAATAAATAAAAACTTGCAATTTTGTCGTTTTTGTGTATAATGTAATTTGTAACATTATTGTAATTTTTAAAACCGTTTTGTAATCATTTAGGTGTGTATGAAAAGATTATCAAAGATTATAGCTGTTTTTATTGCTTGTATTATGGCTCTTGCTCCAGTGAATATGGTAGCGATTGCAGCATCAGCGTCACAGCTTGCTGATGAGGTCGTGTCCGTTGCAGAGGGTGAAGTAGGCTATACTGGTACAAGCACTTATTCAAAATATGGTGACTGGTATGGGTATCAGGGTTCATGGTGTACAACCTTTGTGCTTTGGTGCTTTAATAAGGCTGGCAAGAATTATGGCGTTTCCATGTATGGCAATATCGTGCCTAGTGGTGGTAACTGTAATTCTATGATTAGCTGGTATCAGAACAAGGGCAGATACCACACTCGTTCGTCTGGATATACCCCAAAGACAGGTGATTTGGTGTTTTTTGACTGGAGTGGTAGTGGCTCATCACAGCATGTCGGTATCGTTAGATATACCTCTGGTTCAACTGTTTACACTGTTGAGGGTAACTGCTCCGGCAAGGTTAAAAACAAGGTGTATACCAAGAATGGATCAAAGCCTTATGAGAGCACTAGTTCTATTATGGGATATGGTAGTCCGGATTTTTCAAAGGTATCTGGTGGCTCATCTAATACCACCAAAAAGCATACTACTACAAAAAAACATACTACCACAACTACGAAAAAGCACACCACAACAACTAAAAAATATACTACAACCACAAAAAAGCACACAACTACAACAAAAAAACATACAACTACAACCAAGAAACATACTACAACTAAGGGTTCGACCACCAAGTCCACTACAAAACAGACTACCACAGAGTCGACCACAAAGAAAAAGAAACCTTCTACCACAGCACTTGTTGCAAAATCATTGTCTATCCATGCAGCTACAACAACGCTTGAAATTGGTGATAGCGTACAGCTAAACTATACTATCAAGCCAGCTGGTGCACCAGCTGTTGTTGGATATTTTTGTGATGAAGAGAATATCATCGAGATATCAAAAAAGGGCGAGATTACAGCAATAGGTGAGGGCACAGCGACAGTTGTTGTATGTGCTAATGATGAACTTTATAAACAGATTGATTTTGTCGTTACCTCTGTTAGCAAGGAGGTTACCGAGCATCAAGGTAAGAACGACTATAAGATTATCCAAAACGAGACCTCTTATGTCGCTACTACTGAAAAATCTGCTGAGAAAAAACTTATGGAAATAGGTATTAATATTGAGCAGCTTGCATCTCACAGAGATTACTACATATTGCCACTTGGACTTGCTGGCATTACAGCATTTCTTGGACTTTCTATTGTTGGTGTAAAGAAGCTTGCTGCTGCGATTAGACGCAAAAAATCAAAGACTGACACCGATGAAAATCAAGAGTAAATATTAGATTAGGATTTGTTTAATGAAAAAGGAAAACTCAAAAAATTTCTCACTTTCTTATCCAAAAATAGTCGCAATTGGCTTTGCGATATTAATACTTATTGGCACAGGACTTTTGATGCTACCGATTAGCTCTAGGAGTGGTAGTGTGTCATTCTTCGATGCACTGTTTACTGCTACCTCTGCTACTTGTATCACTGGTCTAGTACCGTTTGACACATTCACTAGCTGGACTACATTTGGTCAGATTGTTCTCATCACTCTTATCCAAATTGGTGGACTGGGATTTATCACGGTTTTGTCGCTGTTTTTTACTATAACGAAGCGTCGTATGTCCCTAAAACAGAAGATGCTACTTAAGGAGAGCGTTGGCTCAATCAATCTTGGCGACGTTAAGGGACTAGTTAAATCTGTTCTCATTTTTACAGCCTGCTGTGAGGGCGTGGGTGCACTGATTTTGATGACGAGATTTGTTCCAATGACCGATACAAAGATGGGCATTTATATGGCTGTTTTCACCAGTATTTCTGCATATTGCAACGCTGGATTTGATCTTATGGGTATGTTCTCGCCATCATCGTCATTAACTACAGTCAATGGTGACCCAGTTGTTATTATCACTATTTCACTACTTGTTATTTTTGGTGGTCTGGGCTTCATCATTTGGGAGAATATGCGCCAAACAAAGTTTAAGCCAAAGGCATTTTCACCATATACTAAGCTTGTGTTGATTACAACCTCTGTGCTATTATTAGGTGGTACAGCGTTGTTCTTTGCACTAGAGTATAATCAAACATTTGCTGATATGAGCCTTGGCAAAAAGGTGCTTAATGCATTCTTCTGTGCTGTTACTCCAAGAACAGCTGGCTTCAACAGTATCGAGATTGCTGATATGTCACCAGCGTCGAAGATGCTGACTATCATCCTTATGTTTATCGGTGGCTCTAGTGGTTCAACAGCCGGTGGTGTAAAGACAGTTACCATCACTGTGCTTGTGCTATGTCTGTTCTCATATATGAGGGACAGAGAGGATATAGATATCTTTGGTCATAGGATTTCTTCATCAGTAGTGAAAAAGTCTGTGTCTGTCGCATTGATTAATGTTATCGATATCCTTGTTGCGACAATGATTATTACATTCGTACAGAGTGATTTTAAACTTATAGATGTTATTTTCGAGTGCACCTCAGCAGTTGGTACTGTTGGTATGACAGCTGGTATCACATCACAGCTTAATATCGTGTCACAGCTTGTTATTATTGCGTTAATGTATGTTGGACGATTGACATCGTTGATATTTGCATTGTCATTTGTTAGAACAAAACAAAAAACTACTATCCAAAAGCCAAAATGTAACATTATGATTGGGTAATTTAGGAGATTTATATGAAAACATTTCTTATTATTGGTGCTGGAAAATTTGGTATGCACCTTGCAAAAAATCTATGTCAGATGGGCAATGAGGTAATGCTTGTTGACCAAGATGAGAAGATTATCAATGAGGTTTCTGATTCTGTTACAGCAACAGAGATTGGTGATTTCACTATCAAGAGTAATCTTGCATCTCTTGGTGTTGATGATTATGATTATGTTTTTGTGGGTGTTAGTAGCTTCCAAAATAGTCTTATTATCGTCGATTATCTAAAAGAGCTTGGCGCTAGATATGTTATCGCAAAGGCATCATCAGAGCTCCATGAAAAATTCCTGCTTAAGAATGGTGCTGACAAGATTGTCTATCCAGAGCGTGATGCTGGATATAACGAGGCTGTTGCTTATTCTAACGAGAATATTCATGATTATATCAAGCTGTCAGATGATGCTGGTATCTATGAAATTGAGGCACCTACAAAATGGTGTGGCAAGAGCCTTGCTGGTCTAAATGTTCGTCGTATCCATAATGTTTCCGTGATTGCTAGAAGGGTAGGATTGAATGTCTATCCAATCAATGACCCGGATTATGTGTTCAACAAGGATGAGCATGTGTTCGTTATGGGCGATAAGCGAGATATTCGCAAGCTAACAAAGGAATAAAAAATCCCCCACACTTTTGTGTGGGGGATTTTTAAGTTGATTGATTATTTTATTGCATTTCTAGCGATTTCGATTTGCTTTTCAACACTTTGAACGCTTGGGCCACCCTCGACTAGTCGGTCAGCAACACATTTTTCAAGATTGATTGCTGTGTACACCTCATCGTCGAACATATCGCATACAGCTCTGTATTCCTCGATAGGTAGTGTCTCTAGTGTCAATCCCTTGTCAATGCACAATGCAACTAGCTCGCCAGTAGCCTTGTATGCATCGCGGAATGGCAATCCCTTGCCAACTAGATAGTCTGCACAGTCAGTGGCGTTGATGAATCCCTTTGCTGCTGCTTGACGCATATTGTCCTTTAGCACTGTCATTGTGTCAATCATAGGAGTGAATGCATTTAGGCACATTTTGACTGTGTCAACAGCGTCAAAAATAGCCTCCTTGTCCTCTTGCATATCCTTGTTGTATGCAAGTGCGATACCCTTCATAATAGTGAGTAGGGTAGTTAGGTCACCGAACACTCTGCCGCTCTTGCCACGTACGAGCTCTGCAATGTCAGGGTTCTTTTTTTGTGGCATAATTGATGAGCCAGTAGAGAATGCATCGTCTAGCTCAACGAACTTGAATTCCCAGCTGCACCACATAATGATTTCTTCGCTAAAGCGTGACAAATGCACCATAATTAGCGATAGAGCAGATGCTAGCTCGATACAAAAATCTCTGTCAGATACTCCATCAAGTGAGTTCTGGCTGACACTGTCAAAGCCTAGTAGCTCTGCTACCATATTTCTGTCTAGTGGATATGTCGTGCCAGCAAGTGCACCTGAGCCAAGTGGCAACACATTCATACGCTCCTTGACGTCAGCAAGTCTGTCCAAATCTCTTAGTAGCATAGCACTGTATGCCATTAGGTGATGAGCAAATGTGATAGGCTGTGCTCTCTGTAGATGAGTGTAGCCTGGCATGATTGTCTCCTTGTTTTGCTCTGCCTTGTCACATAGTACAGCGATTAGCCCTTTTAGCATATCAGAGATTGTGTCGATTTCTTTCTTTAGCACCATACGGATATCTAGTGCAACCTGGTCATTTCTTGATCTAGCAGTGTGTAGACGCTTGCCAGTCTGTCCCAGTCTAGCTGTTAGCTCACCTTCAACAAATGTGTGTATATCCTCTGCAGACATATCAATATCGAGTGAACCACTCTTAATGTCATCCAGTATACCCTGCAGTCCGTCTACAATTTTGTCGCTCTCGCTTTTGTCGATTATTCCAGTAGCGCCTAGCATTGTAGCGTGAGCGATTGAGCCTTTTATATCCTCCTCAAACATTCTGCAGTCAAATTTGATAGAGGAGTTGAAGTCGTTTGTTTCCTTGGCAAGCTCTTTCTTGAACCTGCCCTTCCATAGCTGTGCCATAATATCTTCCTTTAATAAACGCAATGGGCGAACATAGTTCGCCCCTACGATTAGTATTTAGTATTATAAATAATATTAATTATTTTCTATCCTTATCTAATAGAGCCTTTACTTTGATGCTTAAGCCGAATAGGTTGATGAAGCCAGCAGCGTCAGCCTGATTGTATGCTCCACCATCTTCACCGAATGATGCAATGTTCTCATCATATAGTGTGTATGGAGAGGTGATACCAGCGTTGATGATATTACCCTTGTATAGCTTTAGCTTTACGTCACCAGTAACAGTCTCCTGTGTTGAGTCAACGAATGCAGCAAGTGCCTCACGTAGTGGAGTGAACCATAGACCATTGTATACTAGCTCACCATATTTCTGTGCTACAAGCTTCTTGTAGTGTGAGGTCTCCTTATCTAGAGTGATCATTTCTAGTAGCTCGTGTGCCTTGTATAGAATAGCTCCACCAGGAGTCTCGTATACACCACGAGATTTCATACCAACAAGTCTGTTCTCTACGATATCGAGTAGACCGATACCATTCTTTCCACCAATTTCATTTAGCTTCTCTACGATAGCAAGACCTTTCATCTCCTCACCATCGATAGCTGTTGGAACACCTTTTTCAAAATGGATGGTGATATATGTTGGCTCGTCTGGTGCCATTTCTGGTGATACACCAAGCTCTAGGAATCCGTCCTTGTTGTATAGTGGCTCATTAGCTGGGTCCTCTAGGTCTAGACCTTCGTGGCTAAGGTGCCATACATTCTTGTCCTTTGAGTAGTTTGTCTCTCTGTTTATCTTTAGAGGAATGTTGTGTGCCTCTGCATACTCGATTTCCTCTTCACGAGATTTGATGTCCCACTCTCTCCATGGAGCG